>NZ_LMIH01000045.1:135725-202605 GCF_001428645.1 Acidovorax sp. Root217 | reverse complement strand
CTCCTGCTTGGTCAATGCAGCGCTATTATAATTTATTTCTTCTACACCCTCTTGGCGACGCAAAAGAAGGTGGGTGCGCCGCCGGGCGCACATCCCGGCTCCCGTCCTCAACCAAGGCACACCGCTAAAAACAGTGGCAGCACAGGGCCTCACACCCGGACACAGGCTTCAGCACAAGTGGATGCGCTGCGGGCCTCTCGCGGCAACAAGCAGCAAGCAGCAAGCAGTCAGCCTGCCTGCGGCATCACCAGCTGCGCACGCAATCCCCCCTCGGGCCGGTTGTGCAGACTCAGCCGGCAGCCATCGCGCTCCGCCAGGTCGCGCGCGATGGCCAGGCCCAGGCCATAGCCCGCCGTGTTCCCCGGGAGGTCGCCGGCCATCGCGTGCGCCGGCAGCGGGTCCTGCGACAGCCGCACCCAGGGCTCCAGCGCCTGTCCCAACTGCGCTTCGGGGATGCCGGGGCCCGAGTCGTCGATGTGCAGCACCGCGCCTTCGGGCAGGGCGTGCACGCTGAGCGTGGCGCCGCCACCATGGCGCACGGCATTGCCCACCAGGTTGCCGATCACGCGGCGCAGTGCAGCGGTGCGGGCGCGCACGCGCACGGGTGCGCTGCCGACCGGGGCCTGCAGTTGCACGGGCTGGCCCTGGTCGGCCAGGTCGTCCACCAGCGCCTGCAGCAGGGCCACCAGGTCAATGGAGCGGGCCTGGCTGCCCTCGTGCTGCTCGCGCAGCACGGCCAGGGTGTCGCCGATCATTTCGTCCATCTCGCGGATGTCGCTGATGGCGGCCTGTTGCGCCGGGCCTTCGGGCCACTGGGCCACGCGCATGCGTAGCCGGGTCAGGGGGGTGCGCAGGTCATGCGATACGGCGGCCATGTGCAGGCCGCGTGCGTCGAACTGCTCCTTGAGCCGCTGCGACATCTGGTTGAACACCTGTGCGGCGTTGCGCACCTCCACGGTGCCCAGCGTTTCATCGAGCACGGGCGGCCTGCCGCCCTTGTCGATGCCTTGCGACAGGGCGCTGGCGGCATGGGACAGCCGCAACATGGGGCGCGACAGCCAGCGCGCTCCCAGGAAGGCCGCCAGGCCGATCAGCACGAAGCGGATGCCGTAGTCCAGCCACAGCGCGTTGCCGGGCATGGAGCCGCCCATGCGCTGCGGACCCGGGGCGGTGAACGGGTTGGGCGTGCGGCCATCGCCGCTGCCCGCGCTGCCCCCGGGGGGCTGGAAGGACGGCGCAGCCATGCGCTCGCCCCCAACCATGGGCGGCGGGCCGGGCCAGGGGCTGCCGCCGGGGCCTGCATTCGGTCCTGACCGCGGCGGCGGCGGGCCTCCGGGCATGCCGGAGCCGGTGAGGGGGTTGCCAGGCGGTAGCGAGGCCAGCGGCGGCAGGCGCGAGAGCGCAGTGCCCAGGTCCTGCTGGTGGCGCAGGTTGGTGACCACCAGGTAGGCCACCAGGTGGCTGCCGGCCAGCGCCACCCACATGAGGATGAACAGGCGCAGGAACAGGGTGTCCAGGCGACGCCAATTCCAGCGCCCACCCGGCGCTGCGGGTTTCACCGCTGCACCTCCACGTCGAACAGGTAGCCCTCGCCGCGCAGGGTGCGTATCAGGGGGCGATCGCGCTGGCCTTCACCGAGCTTGCCGCGCAGGCGCGATACGGCCAGGTCGATGCTGCGGTCGCTCACCACCACGCCGGGGGAGCGCGAGAGGTCGAGCAGCCGGTCGCGGCTGAGCACCTTGCCGGCATGGGCCGTGAAGGCCTCCAGCAGGCGGAACTCGGCGCTCGACAGCGCCACCATGGTGCCGTCGGGCGAGACCAGTTCGCGCCGCAGGCGGTCGAAGGTCCAGCCCTCGAAGCGCACCTGGGGTGCATCGGCCTGCTGCGGGGCGGCGGTGCCGCGGCGCAGCACGGCCTTGATGCGTGCCACCAGCTCGCGCGGCTCGAAGGGCTTGGACAGGTAGTCATCGGCCCCGAGTTCGAGGCCCAGCACGCGCGACATGGGGTCGCCCTGCGCCGTGAGCACGATCACGGGCAACTGGCCATGGTCGCGGCGCACCCACTGGCACAGGGTCAGGCCGTCTTCGTCGGGCAGCATCAGGTCGAGCAGCACCACGTCGAAACCCTGGCGCGCCAGCGCGGCGCGCATGCCCCGGCCATCGCCCACAGCCTCGGTGGTGAAGCCGAAGGTTCCCAGGTAGTCGAGCAGCAGGGTGCGGATGGCGGGATCGTCGTCCACCAGCAGGCATCGGATCATGCGGAAATCTTGTGGCAGTGGTGAAGGGCCGAAGGTAGCACAGCCCAGGCGGATTCAGGAGGCCGCTTGCGGTGTGGCAACGCCCAGCAGCGCGTGGAGCCTCGGACTCGTGGTCGTGTACTGCAAGGCCACCTTGTCGCCGCTCAGGGCCTCGGCCGCGCCGAAGGCAGCCAGCGTGGCTTCGTGAAAACCGCACAGGATGAGCTTGCGCTTGCCCGGGTAGGTGTTGATGTCGCCCACGGCGTAGATGCCGGGCACGCTGGTGCGAAAGCTGGCCGTGTCCACCACCAGCTGCTTGCGTTCGATGGCGATGCCCCAGTCGGCAATCGGCCCCAGTCGCGGGGAGATGCCCAGGGCGGCGATCAGGCAGTCGAGCGGTTCGTTGGCGGTGTGGCCCTCGGTGTCCACCACCTGCAGGGCGGTCAGGCGCCCGCCCTCGGCGACCACGCCGGTGATCTGGCCGACGATGACCTCGATACGCCCTGCATCGCGCAGGGCCTGCAATTGCTGCAACTGATCGGGCGGCGCCTGAAAGGCATCGCGCCGGTACAGCAGGCGGATGCTGGCTGGGGCTTCATCTGCGGCAAGGCCTGCCAGGGTGATCGCATGGGCCACGGCGGCTTCGTCGCCGCCGTGCACCACCACGCGCTGGCCCGCCACCACGGTGCCGGCGGGCAGGTGCTGGTAGTGCACCTGCGTGCCGACAAAAGGCTCTATGCCCTCGACCTTGAGCGTGCGCGGCACGAAGGCGCCCACGCCGGCAGCGATGAACACGCTGCGCGCCAGCAGGGCCTGGCCCTGGCTGGTTTCGATGAGGATGCGGCCATCGTCCTGCAGTGCCACGGACGCGACCAGCGCACCCAGGTGCCAGTGCGGCTGGAACGGGGCGATCTGCTGCAGCAGCAAGGCCGCCAGCTCGCGCCCGCTGCACACGGGCACGCCCGGGATGTCATAGATGGGCTTGTCGCCATACAGCTCCACGCACTGGCCGCCGGCATGGGGCAGCGCGTCGATCACATGGGCGGTGATGCCCTGCAGGCCGAGCTGGAAGACCTGGAACAGGCCCACCGGGCCTGCACCGATGACCACGGCATCCGTGGCGATGGGAGGGGACGATTGCGCGAGCGTGGACACCGGCGAATGAAGCGATGCCGCTCAGCGGACCAGCTCGTTGACCTTGCCGGGCTTGCCGTTCCAATCGTCGGCGTCGGGCAGGGCGGGCTTGCGCTTGGTGATGCTCTTCCAGCCGTCGGCAAAGGCCAGGTCGGCGTTGAGCTTGATGAAAGCGATCTGGTCGGCCGGCAGGTCTTCTTCGGCAAAGATGGCATTGGCCGGGCACTCGGGGATGCACACGGCGCAATCGATGCACTCATCGGGGTCGATGACGAGCATGTTGGGGCCTTCGCGGAAGCAGTCCACGGGGCAGACGTCCACACAATCGGTGAACTTGCACTTGATGCAGTTTTCGGAGACGACGTGGGTCATGACGAGAGTTGTGTGGGTCGGTGAAAACCCTCTATTTTAGAAGCTTTCACCGGCCTTGGGTTGCTGGGCCCCTGGGTCTGAGAGGGTGACGCAGGGGTTTTGGGCGCACAAATGTGCGCTCATTGCGAATGCGGATCAGTTGACCAGCACAGCGCCGGCAGTTTTGTGGCTCGCGGTGTCCACCAGGATCAGCGAGCCGAGCACGCGCGCCTGGCTAAAGGGGGCAGCGGGAAGGGGCTCCTGCAGCAGCAGTTCCACATGGCCGATGGCATTGGGGTCGAGTTGCGTGGCTTCGTCCTCGGCCAGGGTGTTGATGTCCAGGCGGTGCACCACGCGCTTGACCTTGGCTTTGACCCAGCGGTGCCCATGCAGCGCCCAGTAGACGCGGCCGGCGACCAGCGGCTCGTCGTCCATCCAGGCCACGGTGGTCAGCAGCTCGCGGCTGGCGGGCCAGGCGGGCACGGCGGCAGGGGTGTCGAAATCGTCCTCGGCAGCCGCCGCAGCGGGCGTGGGGGCGGCCAGGATCCAGTCGCCGCGCGACACGTCCACTTCGCGGTCGAGGATGATGCCGGCGCTCTGGCCCGCATCCACGCCCACGGGGCGGCGCGCATGGTCGAGCACCTGGGCCACGGTGGCGCTCTGGCCGCTCGGGAAGATCTGCACGGCCGTGCCAGGTGCCACGGCGCCCGCGGCCACCCGGCCCCAGAACACGCGGCGGCCCTGCGATGTGTCGGCGGAGGACGAGAACTTCTCCACCCACTGCACTGGAAAGGCCAGGGGCAGGCCGGTATCGGCCGGGGTGTTGGGCAATTGTTCGAGCACTTCGAGCAGCGTGGGGCCGTTGTAGCCGCACCAGCCCGCATGGGCGTCGACCACGTTCCAGCCCTTCAAGGCCGACACCGGCACCGTGGCGCGCACGGCAATGCCGGCATCTGCGGCGAACTGTGCCAGGGCGGCGCTGATGTGGGCGAAGGCCAGTTCGGGGTTGGCCACGGCATCGAGCTTGTTCACGGCGAACACCAGCGAGTGCACGCGCAGCAGGTGGGCCAGCAGCGAGTGGCGGCGCGTCTGCGGCAGCAGTGCCAGGGCTGCGTTCTGCCAGTCAAGCTTGGTCGCATCGACCAGCACCACGGCGGCGTCGGCGCTGCTGGCGGCGGTGACCATGTTGCGCGTGTACTGCTCATGGCCGGGCGCATCGCCGATGATGAACTTGCGCGACTCGGTGGCGAAGTAGCGGTAGGCCACGTCGATGGTGATGCCTTGCTCGCGCTCGGCCGAAAGGCCGTCGGTGAGCAGGGCCAGGTCGGTCTCGCCGCCGCGCTGCACGCCGGCCAGATGGTCTTGCAGCACGGCGCGGCTGTCCACCAGCAGGCGGCCGATCAGCGTGCTCTTGCCGTCGTCGACGCTGCCGCAGGTGATGAACTTGAGGGCCGAGGCATGGTTGCTGCCAGCGTTGGCTGCGGCAGGGGCGGTGGCTTGGTGTGCGGTGGTCATCAGAAATACCCGTCCTTCTTGCGCTTTTCCATCGAGGCATCGCTCGTCTTGTCGTCCATGCGGGTCGCGCCGCGCTCGCTCACGTCGGCGGCCAGGGTCTCGATCACGATCTCTGCCGGGGTGGCGGCCGTGCTCTCCACCGGCGCGGTGCAGGTGATGTCGCCCACCGTGCGAAAACGCACGTCGCGTGTCTGCACCGTCTCGCCTTCGCGCGGTGGCGTCAGCTCGGTCACAGGCATCAGCAGGCCCCGGCGGTCCACCACCTCGCGCTTGTGCGTGTAGTAAATGCTGGGAAGGCCAATCTGCTCGCGGTCGATGTACTGCCACACGTCCAGCTCGGTCCAGTTGCTGATGGGGAACACGCGAAAGTGCTCGCCGGGCTGCAGGCGGGTGTTGAACAACGTCCACAGCTCGGGGCGCTGGGCCTTGGGCTGCCATTGGCCGAAGCTGTCGCGGTGCGAGAAGATGCGCTCCTTGGCGCGGGCCTTTTCTTCGTCGCGGCGGGCGCCGCCGATCAGTGCGTCGAAGCGGAACTCCTCGATGGCTTCGAGCAGCGTGACCGACTGGTGCACGTTGCGGCTCTCACCGGGGTGGGCCAGGCGCACCGTGCCGCGCGCCATCGAGTCCTCGACGCTGCGCACGATGAGTTCGGCACCCAGTTCCTTGGCGCGCGAATCACGGAAGTCCGTGACTTCTTTGAAGTTGTGGCCCGTGTCGATCATGAGCAGCGGGTAGGGGATGCGGCCCACGCCGAAGGCCTTCTCAGCGCACTTGAGCATCACCAGCGAATCCTTGCCGCCCGAGAACAGCAGGGTGGGGCGCTCGAAGGCGGCAGCCACCTCGCGCAGGATGAAGATGGTTTCCTCTTCCAGGGCATCGAGGTGCGAGTTGTTCAGGTGGTGGCTCATGTTCTTGTTCTGCAGCAGCGCGGCATCGGTGCGGGCGTTCATGGTCGGGTCAGCGGTGGGGTCAGTGGGCTATATGGAGGCCGCATTCGCGGTTCTCTTCGCCCTTGGTGGGGTCCACGTAGTCGAAGTTGTTCGGCAGGCCGTGCTTCTGGCAATACTCGTACAGCTCCTTGGACGACCAGTGCAGCAGCGGCGCGACCTTGATCAGCCCGTCGGGGTTGATGCTCACCGGGTCCATCTGGGCACGCACGGCGGTGTCGGTGGCGCGCAGCGCGGTGAACCAGACCTTGGGGGCCGTCTCGCGCAGGGCGCGGGTAAAGGGCTCCAGCTTCACTTCTTCGGTGAAGGCGGCATGGCGCGGGTCGTCCAGCCCGGGCGTTGCGCCCTCCACGGCTTCGCGGTGCGCACGCGAGCGGCGCGGCAGGTAGATCTGCAGCTTCAGGCCGAGCTGTTTGGTCACTTCATCGGCAAAGCGGTAGGTGGCTTCGGTGTTGTAGCCGTTGTCCATCCAGACCACCGGAACATCGGGCTGCACGCGGCTGACCATGTGCAGGATCACGGCCTCGAAGGGGCGGAAGTTGGTGGTGACGATGGGGCGCTGGCCCAGGCCCAGGGCCCAGGCGACGAGACCCTCGGCGTTGCGGCCGAGTTCGGCGTTTACGGATGCGAGATCGAATTGGCTCATGGTGTTATGCGGTGACGGCCTTGTCGGCAAAGATCGGCTGGTGGTTGACCGCGTCGCCCTGGTAGAAGCCAGGGAACATCTCGAACTGGCGCTGCGCGTCCGCTGCGTCCACGCCCTCGCGCAGCACGGCCGACGAAAAGCCTGTGCGCTGCATCTGCACCAGCTGGTCGATCAGCACGTCGCCCGTGGCGCGGATGTCGCCCTTGAAACCGCGGCGGCGGCGCAGCAGAAAGGCCTGGCTGAAGGCCCGGCCGTCGGTGAAGCTGGGGAAGTGCAGGTCCACGCGCTCCACGCCGTCCAGCGCCAGCGCCAGGGCATCGGCATCGTTGGCCAGCGCCACGCTGCGCGTGTCGCCTTCGGCAGGGGCCTGGTGGTCTTGGGATGCAAGTATCTTCATGGGGTGTCTATCTCTGTTCTGGGGCGGGGCTCAGGCGGCAGCCACGGCCTCTTCCTTGTGGCGGGCCGTCTTGGCGGCTTCCTTGAACGGGTCCAGGCCGGCGCGGCGCACGGTGCTCTGGAAGGTCTCGCCGCTTTCGCGCAGGTCGCGGTAGGTGCCGAGCACGGCTTCGATCACGTCAGGCACTTCGGCCGCCGAGAACGAGGGGCCGATCACCTTGCCGGCCACGGCCGCGCCCGACAGGTCGGAGCCGTCCGAGCCGCCCAGCGTGACCTGGTACCACTCCTTGCCGTCCTTGTCGACGCCCAGGATGCCGATATGGCCGCTGTGGTGGTGGCCGCAGCTGTTGATGCAGCCGCTGATGTGCAGGTCGATCTCGCCGATGTCGTCGAGCTCGTCGAGGTCCTGGTAGCGCTGCGTGATGGCTTCGGCAATGGGCAGCGAGCGCGCATTGGCCAGCGAGCAGAAGTCACCGCCGGGGCAGGCGATCATGTCGGTGAGCAGTTGCACGTTGGCGCTGGCCAGGCCCAGGGCCTTGGCTTCCTGCCACAGGTCGAACAGGCGGCTGGCATGCACCCAGGGCAGCAGCACATTCTGGTCGTGCGTCACGCGGGCTTCGCCTGCGGAGTATTGGTCCACCAGGTCGGCCAGGGCCGTGAGCTGTTCGCTGGTGGCGTCGCCCGGCGACTGGCCAGGGCGCTTGAAGGACAGCGTCACGGCGCGCAGCTGTGCATTCTTGTGTGCGTGCACGTTGCGCTGCAGCCAGCGGCCAAAGGCCACGTGCTCGGCGGCCTGCGCTTGCAGCGATGCGGCCAGGGCGGCGGGGTCGGCATCGGGGATGTCGGCCAGGACGGGCGGCACGAAGCAGGCGGCCACGCGGTCGAACTCGGCCTGGGGCACGGTGTGCGGGCCACCGTCGATCTCCATGATCTGGCGGTACTCTTCTTCCACATCGTCGATGTACTTCTGGCCTTCGGACTTGACCAGGATCTTGATGCGCGCCTTGTACTTGTTGTCGCGCCGGCCGTGCTCGTTGTACACGCGCACGATGGCCTCGATGTAGTTCATGATCTGGTTCCACGGCAGGAACTCGCGGATCACGGTGCCGATCACCGGGGTGCGGCCCATGCCGCCACCCACGAAGACCTTGAAGCCGATCTCGCCGGCTTCATTCCTGGCCATGTGCAGGCCCACGTCGTGCCAGCCGGTGGCCGCGCGGTCGTCCGCCGCGCCGCTGATAGCGATCTTGAACTTGCGCGGCAAAAAGGCGAATTCGGGGTGCAGCGTGGTCCACTGGCGCAGGATCTCGGCGTAGGGACGGGGGTCGATCAGCTCGTCCACGGCCACGCCGGCCAGTGCATCGGTGGTGGTGTTGCGGATGCAGTTGCCGCTGGTCTGGATGCCATGCATGTCCACGCTGGCCAAGAGGTCCATCACGTCGGCCGCCTTGGACAGCGGGATCCAGTTGAACTGCACGTTGGTGCGCGTGGTGAAGTGGGCGCAGTTCTTGGGCAAAAAGGTCGTGCCCAGCAGGCCCTGGCCGTCCATGGCGGCCTTGAAGACTGCCGCTTCAGGTTCGTCGTAGTCCCGCGCGATGGTGGCCAGCACGCGCAGCTGGCGGCTGGCGATCTCGCCGTAGGGTACGGCCACGCGCAGCATGGGCGCGTAGCGCTGCACGTACCAGCCGTTCTGCAGGCGCAGGGGGCGGAAGTCGTCTTCCGGCAGCTTGCCGGCCTGCCAGCGCTCGAGCTGGTCGCGGAACTGGCGTGAACGCTGGTGGACGAACGTTTTGTCGAATTCTGTGTATTGGTACATCGTGGGGTACTCAGATCATTATCAATTTGGCGCCTGCCCAGGCCAGCAGGACGGACAGGGCGGAGCGGATCAGGCGCTCGGGCGTGCGGGTGACCAGGCGTGAACCCAGCCAGATGCCCGGCAGCGAGCCAGCCAGCAATTGTGCAAGCAAAGTCCAGTCCACCGAGCCGAGCGACGCATGTCCCAGCCCTGCCACCAGGGTCAAGGGCACGGCGTAGGCGATGTCGGCGCCGATGACGCGCGGCAGCGGCAGCAGCGGGTACACCAGCAGCAGCACGGTGACGCCGATGGCGCCCGCACCTACCGAGGTGAAGGTCACCAGCGTGCCGATCACCGCGCCCAGCAGCACCGGCAGGCTCCAGTGGCGCGGGCGGGTGGCCTGCTCGGCGTTGGCCAGGCGCAGGGCCTGGTCGGCCGCCTGGCGCTGGCGTGAAAAGGCGACGACCTTGTACAGTGTGGCCGCTGCCGTGAGCAGCAGGGCAAAGCCCAGCGTGGTGGTCATGATGCGCTGGGCCTGGGCGCTGGCCGGGCCCAGTTCCTTGAGCGCCCACAGCGCGAGGATGGCGGCGGGGATGCTGCCCGCGCATAACTGGCCCACCACGCGCCAGGGCACCAGGCGCTGGCGTGCCATGCTCACCGTGCCGCCCATCTTGGTGAAGGCGGCGAACAGCAGGTCGGTGCCGATGGCCAAATGGGGCTTGATGCCGAAGAAAAAGATCAGCACAGGCGTCATCAGCGAGCCACCGCCCACACCGGTCAGGCCAACAATGAACCCGACCGCAAAACCCGCCAAAACAAACGCCAAATCGTGCATGCCAGCGAATGTAGAGGCACGGCTTATGGATGCAAACTATTGTTTTGTCCTGCCCTTATGCGGATAAGCTTATGCGCCAGTGCTGACGCGGGTTTGCCATGGGTCGAGAGGGTCCAGACCCTTGTTGCATGCTGGTTACACACCGGCCAGCCGCTCGGCGCCCAGCGCCTTGGCCAGCTTCGCATCCAGCGGCAGAGGCTCGCCCTGCAGCCGTGCCGCGAGCAGTTCGCCGCACAGGATGGACAGGGTCAGCCCGCGCGCACCCATGGCCGTGCAGGTCCACACACCCGGCAGGGCCACGGCATCGACCGGACCCACCACGGGCAGGCGGTCGTGCAGGGTGCAGCGCACGGCGGCCCAGGTGCGCAGACCTTCGGCCGGCGCGTGCGGGCCGGCCATGGCGGCAAAGTCCGCCCGCAGGCGCTCGGCGGCAGACGGCAGCAGCCCCTGCATCTTGCCGTGGTTGGCGGCGTGCGCCTCCCGTTGCTCGGCGGGCGTCGGAGGCAGGGCGGTCATGCCGCGCTCGAAGGTCGAGCCCATGATCCAGGCACGGGGCGCATCCGGCCCGTCCGATAGCGGAAAGTCGGGCACCAGGTTGCCGTTGCCGTTGAGCGGGAAGGGCGCCAGCGGCGCAGCGCCGGGCCCATAGGTGCCGATGGACACCTGGCCACGCAAGGCCTGCAGGGGCCAGTGGCTGGCCAGCAGCGGGCGGCTGTCGGCGCCAGCGGCAATCACCACCACCGGGGCCTGGGCGAGCACCTGGCCTGCGGCGTCCAGCGCTTGCCAGGCGGCACCGGGGGTATCGTCCTTGCGCTGCAGCCGCGCCACGCGGCAGTCGCCCTGCCAGGTGATGCCCGGCTGGGCCAGCAGTTCGGCCACCAGGCGTGCGGGGCGCAGCCAGCCCGCATGGGGGTGCCAGTTGGCGGGGGTGTCGGCCGGCAGGCGGGCCTGCCGCAGCGTGTCTTCACTGGCCGGTTGGCTCCAGTCGGTGCCGGGGCCCTGGGCCCAGGTGGCGGGCAGGGCCTTGTTGCGGGCCTTGTCGGCGGCATGGCGCTCCAGCACGCCACTCTGGCCAAAGTCCTGCCCCTCGCGCAGTAGCGCGCGGGCCTGGGTCAGGGTGGCGCGCACCCCGCTGCGCGACAGGCGCGACAGCAGGCTGTCGTCGGGCGAGACATGGGGTGCGAACACGCCGGCGGGCAGGCCCGAGGCGCCGGCCGCTGGTGCCGCCGCCTGGTCCAGCACCTGCACGCGCCAGCCGCGCCGCGCCAGGCTGGCCGCGCAGGCCGCGCCAGCCACGCCAGCGCCGATCACGATGCAGTCGCCCGGCGGCAATGGATAAGGCTCCGGGTGTGCCGGCGCTGCAGTGCGCGGCTCCCAGCGCGGGTTGAAGGTGGCGTGCAGGTTGTCGCGCTTGGGCGGCACACCGGGCATGCGCGTGACCTCGAAGCCGCACTGGGCCAGCGCATCGCGCACGGCGCGTGCAATGGTCCAGGTGGCCAGGCGCGTGCCGCGCCGGCAGCAGCGCGCCACGGCCTTGAGGGTGTGCGCGTCCCAGATCTCCGGGTTGCGCTGGGGGCTGAAGCCATCGAGGTAGACGGCATCGACCGTGAGCGCCTGCTGGCGCAGCATTGCCTGGGTGTCGCCCACGTAGAGCGTGAGCAGCACCCGCCCTGCGTCGAAGCTGAGCCGGTGAACGCCCGGCAGCAGGCCCCACCACTGGGCGTGCAACTGCTGCGCCAGTGGGGCGAGTTCGGGGTGGGCGCTGGTGGCGCGCAGCAGGTCATCGGCCCCCACGGGCCAGGCCTCGGTGGAGACGAAGTGCAGCAGCGTGCAGCGCTTTGGATCGGCACGCCAGGCAGCCCAGGTCACCAGGAAGTTCAGGCCGAAGCCGAACCCGGTTTCCAGGATGCGCCATTGCGCTTGCCCAGCCCACGCCTGCGGCAGGCCGCAGCCGTGCAAAAACACCTGACGGGCCTGCGTGAGGCCGCCGTTTTCACTGTGGTAGCGGTCGCCGAAGCGGGGGCTGTAGGGGGTGCCGTCCGGCAGCCAGTCGACAGGCTCGGACATGGGCAGGGCGTGCGCTGAGCGCTTATTCAGGCGTTGGGGGCACGTAGCCCGCTGCTGCGTCGGCACCGCCGCCGAAGAAATGGTTCTCCATCTGGCGGGCCAGGTACTGGCGCGCGCGCGCATCGGCCAGGTTCAGGCGGTTTTCATTGACCAGCATGGTCTGGTGCTTGAGCCAGCCGGCCCACGCTTCCTTGCTCACGCCTTCCCAGATGCGCTTGCCCAGCTCGCCCGGGTAGGGGGGGAAATCCAGGCCTTCGGCTTCCTTGCCGAGCTTGATGCATTGAACGGTGCGTGCCATGGGGATTTTCCTTGTAAATCGTTGTGCGAGCGAAGTGCTCAGATAGTTTCGGTATAAAGAACTGAAATCTTAGTTGTTTCAGTTTTGATGGCTGCCTCACAGAATGCGATCCATCGGTGTCCAGCACCCATTCACATCCCTAATTGAAGAGGCTCCTCCATGAACTTTCGCCGCGACTTTATCAAGTTTCCCTTTGCCGCTGCCCTGGTGGGCAGCTTGGCCCTGACGGCATTGCCGTCGTTTGCCCAATCGGTGACGCTGCTGAACGTCTCCTACGACCCCACTCGCGAGCTGTACGTGGAGTTCAACCAGGCCTTCGCCAAGTACTGGAAGGGCAAGACCGGGCAGGACGTGACGATCAAGCAATCGCACGGCGGCTCGGGCAAGCAAGCGCGCTCCATCATCGACGGCCTGGACGCCGACGTGGCCACCCTGGCCCTGGCTGGCGACACCGACGCCCTGCACACCAACGGCGGCTGGATCCCCAAGGACTGGCAAAAGCGCCTGCCGCACAACAGCTCGCCCTACACCTCGACCATTGTGCTCGTGGTGCGCCAGGGCAATCCCAAGGGAATCAAGGACTGGGACGACCTCATCAAGCCCGGCGTCAGCGTGATCACGCCCAACCCCAAGACCTCGGGCGGCGCCCGCTGGAACTACCTGGCCGCCTGGGAATTCGCCAAGCGCAAGCTGGGCGGCGACGCCCAGGCCAAGGACTTCGTGGCCAAGCTCTACGGCAACGTGCCCGTGCTGGACACCGGCGCCCGCGGCTCCACCATCACCTTCGCCCAGCGCAACCAGGGTGACGTGCTCATCGCCTGGGAGAACGAGGCCTACCTGCTCGAAAAGGAATTCGGCACCAAGTTCGACGTGATCGCGCCGTCGCTGTCCATCCTGGCCGAGCCCGCCGTGTCCGTGGTCGACAAGAACGTGGACAAGAAGGGCACCCGTGTGGTGGCCGAGGAATACCTCAAGTTCCTGTACAGCGAGGAAGGCCAGGACATTGCCGGCAAGAACTTCTACCGCCCGGCCATTTCCGACAAGGCCAAGGCCAAGTACGCCAAGCAGTTCCCCAAGCTCAACCTGGTGACCATCGACGGCGCCTTCGGTGGCTGGGACAAGGCGGCCAAGGACCACTTCGCCGACAACGCAAGCTTCGACCAGATCTATACACGCAAGTGAACCCCGCCCATCGCGCAAAGGACAGTTCTCCATGTCAGCCCTCTTGATTGCCGGCAGCCCGTCGGAACGCTCGCGCTCAGCCGCCCTGCTGGACGCCGTGGCCCAACGCCTGTCGGTGCGCGGCGCGCTGGTGGACCGCATCCACATCCGCGACCTGTCGCCCCAGGCACTGCTGCTGGCCGATTTCGCCCACCCCACGGTGGTCGGCGCCGTCGACCAGGTGGCCCAGGCGCGGGTGCTGGTGGTGGCTACGCCGGTCTACAAGGCGGCCTATAGCGGCGTGCTCAAGGTCTTCCTGGACCTGCTGCCGCAGACCGCGCTCAAGGGCAAGATCGTGCTGCCCCTGGCCACGGGCGGCAGCCCGCACCACATGCTGGCGCTGGACTATGCGCTCAGGCCCGTGCTGCAGTCGCTGGGCGCCAAGCACATCCTGCCCGGCATCTACGCCACCGACTCCCAGGTCGCCCTGACGCCCGAGGGCGCCTACGACCTGCATGCCGACATTGCCGCCCGCCTGGACGAAGCGGTGAACGTGCTGATCACCGAAACCCTGCGCCCACCGGCGGCGCAGGCCGGGCGCTTTGCGCCTGTGCACTTCTCGCAGGTGCGATGTAGCGTCTGACGCAGTGGGTGTCGCCCGAGCTTTTCAACGCTCCGGCGGCATCCACATCCCCTTCTTTTCTCCCCATTTTGTTGTCGAGCCGGCACCCGCCGATGCGGGCAGGCCAGGCCGCTGCATGCCCGTTGCCGCCGGTCGAACCATCGCACCACCAGACATTGCTGAAAGATTCATCGCCATGACACAAGCCCTCATCTCCTCCCGCCGCCGCCAGGTGGTCCTCTCCAGCCTGGCCGCTGCCGCCCTGGGCGCCACTGGGGGCACGGTGCTTGCCCAGGCCCCGGCACGCGTACTGCGCGTGGGCCACCAGAAGGGCTGGCTGTCCATCCTCAAGGGCCGCGGCACGCTGGAAAAACGCCTGGCACCGCTGGGCGTGAAGGTCACCTGGACCGAGTTCAACGCCGGCCCGGTGCAGCTCGAGGCACTCAACGTGGGCGCCATCGACTTCGGCGACGTGGGCGAAGCGCCGCCGATCTTTGCCCAGGCCGCCGGTGCGCCACTGGTGTACGCCGGAGCCACCGTGCCACGCCCGGCACTGGAGGCCGTGATCGTGCCCAAGGACTCGCCGATCCGCAGCGTGGCCGACCTCAAGGGCAAGCGAGTGGCCTACAACAAGGGCTCCAACGTGCAGTATTTCCTGGTCAAGCTGCTGGAGAAGAACGGCCTGAAGTACGGTGACGTGCAGTCGATCTTCCTGGCCCCGGCAGACGCGCGTGCCGCCTTCGAGAAGGGCGCCGTGGACGCCTGGATCATCTGGGACCCCTTCCTGGCCGCAGCGCAAAAGACGCTGGACGCGCGCCTGCTGGTGGATGCTACCGGCGTGGTCAACAACCGCGCCTACTACTTCACCTCGCGCGATTACGCCACGCGCAACGCCGACGTGCTGCGCATCGCCATCGAAGAGGTCAATGCCATCGACACCTGGGCCTCGAAGAACCAGGGCGCCGCCGCCGCAGAGCTGACCACGGTGCTGGGCCTGGACCGCAGCATCACCGACCTGTACCTGAGTCGCGCCAAGTTCGGCACCGCCCCCGTGACGCGCGAAATCATCGCCGAGCAGCAGTCGATTGCCGACACCTTCTTCGAACTCAAGTTGATCCCGAAAAAGCTCAACCTGCTGCACGCCGCCCCCGTGGACCTTGGCGCCTGACCGTTCCCCGGGAGCTTTCCATGCATACCCCTATGCCCTTTCCCCTGCACGAGCAACTGCGCCGCGTGCTGTGCGTGACCGCCACGTCCTGGGGCCTGCCCACGCGGCCGCGCTGTGCGGGTGTGCGTGCGCCCCGGTTCGGCTTTGCCATCTCCTACTGATGCCATAACAAACAAAGAGGTTTCCCATGCAGATCTTCTGGTTCATCCCCACCCACGGCGACAGCCGCTACCTGGGCACTTCCAAGGGCGCGCGCCAGCTCAGCCACGACTACCTGCAGCAGGTGGCGGTGGCGGCAGACAGCCTGGGCTACGAAGGCGTGCTCATTCCCACCGGCCGCTCGTGCGAAGACCCCTGGGTGATCGCCTCGAGCCTGATCGCGGTCACCAAGAAGCTCAAGTTCCTGGTCGCGGTGCGCCCCGGCCTGCACCAGCCCGCGCTGGCTGCACGCATGGCGGCCACGTTCGACCGGCTCTCGGGCGGGCGCCTCTTGATCAACCTGGTGACGGGGGGCGACCAGGCCGAGCTGGAGGGCGATGGCGTGTTCCTGGACCATGCCACGCGCTACGAGCAGTCGGCCGAGTTCATCCGCATCTGGCGCGAGATCATGGCCCGCAGCCACACCGGCGAGACCTATGATTTCGAAGGCCAGCACCTCACGGTGAAGGGCGCCAAGCTGCTTTTCCCGCCGCTGCAGAACCCGCATCCGCCGGTGTACTTCGGCGGTTCGTCCGACGCGGCCCACGACCTGGCGGCCGAGCAGGTCGAGACCTACCTGACCTGGGGCGAACCCCCGGCCGAGGTGGCCAAGAAGGTGGCCGACGTGCGTGCACGGGCGGCCAAAAAGGGCCGCACGGTGAAGTTCGGCATCCGCCTGCACGTCATCGTGCGCGAGACCGATGAGCAGGCCTGGGCGGCGGCCGAGGAACTCATCAGCCACGTGGACGATGCGACCGTGGTGCGGGCCCAGGCGGTGTTCGCGCGCATGGATTCCGAAGGGCAGCGGCGCATGGCGCGCCTGCATGCCGGTGGCGCCAAGCGCGCCCGGGCCGACCTGGAGATCAGCCCCAACCTGTGGGCCGGCGTGGGCCTGGTGCGCGGCGGTGCCGGCACGGCCCTGGTGGGCGACCCTGAGACGGTGGCTGCGCGCATTACCGAATACGCAGCCCTGGGCCTGGACACCTTCGTGCTCTCGGGCTACCCGCATCTGGAGGAGGCCTACCGCTTTGCCGAGCTGGTGTTCCCGCTGCTGCCCCTGTCCGTGCGCGAGAAGCTATCCGGCGGCAACCCGCTGGGCCCGTTCGGCGAATCCGTCGCCAACGAGCTGCCACCGCGCGCCTCGCAAAGCTGAGCGCACGGCACCCAAGGAGATCGCCCATGGCCATCCATTCCATCAACCACGTGCAACTGGCCTTTCCGGCCGGTTCGGAAGAACCCATCCGCAACTTCTACAGCAGCCTGCTCGGCCTGCCCGAGGTGCGGCTGGCCGCAGGCAACGCGCTGCACTTTGCCGCCGGTACCCAGCGCATCGACCTGGTGCCCACCGACCACTGGCAGGGCGCCCCCTCGGTGTCGCACCTGGCGCTGGAGGTGCAGGATCTGCCCGCACTGCGCGGGCGCCTGCTGCAGGCCCAACTGCCCCTGGTGGAGAACCGGGCGCTGCCCGGCTACCTGCGCTTTTACGTGAAAGACCCGGCGGGCAACCAGCTGGAATTTCTGGAACCCGACACCGAACGACAGGAGTTCGCATGACTTCATCATCCCTCCGTGAGCTGCAGGTCTCGCCTGTGGCCGATTCCATCGACGCGCCCCACCTGGCGCCGTTGGTGCCCTCGCAATGGCTGCGCTTTGCCAAGGGCGTGCTGCAGCGCCTCTTGCCCTGGGCCGTACCCGTCACGCTGATCGTGGTGTGGCAGATCGCCTCGTCGCTGGGCTGGCTCTCCACCCGGGTGCTGCCCGCGCCGCTGGAGGTGATCAAGGCCGCTTGGACGCTGACCGCCTCGGGCGAGCTGTGGACGCACGTCAAGGTCAGCGCCGGCCGGGCGCTGGCGGGCCTGGCCATCGGTGGCGGCCTGGGGCTGGCACTGGGGCTGCTCACGGGATCGGTGCGCCTGTTCGAGACCCTGCTCGATTCGACCATCCAGATGGTGCGCAACATCCCGGCTCTGGCGCTGATCCCGCTGGTGATCCTGTGGTTCGGCATCGACGAGTCGGCCAAGCTGTTCCTGATCAGCGTGTCGGTGTTCTTCCCGATCTACTTGAACACCTTTCACGGCATCCGCAACGTGGATCCGGGCCTGATCGAGATGGGGCGCACCTACGGCCTGTCGCGCTGGCAGCTGTACCGCCAGATCATCCTGCCCGGCGCGCTGTCCAGCATCCTGGTGGGCCTGCGCTTCTCGCTGGGCCTGATGTGGGTGATCCTGATCGTGGCCGAGACCATTTCGGCGCAGTCGGGCATTGGCTACCTGACCATGAACGCACGCGAGTTCCTGCAGACCGACATCGTGCTCGTGGGCATCCTGCTGTACGCACTGCTGGGCAAGCTGGCCGACCTGTTCGCCAAGGGCCTTGAAGGCTACTGGCTGCGCTGGCACCCCGGCTACCAGAGCGCCTGAACACCCCCATTGCATGCATGCCCCGCCAGAGGGGCTCCAAGGATTTCCATGTCTTCAATCTCCCACTCCACCTCCCGGCGCACCACCCTCGCTGCGCTGGCCGCCCTGGCTGCCACGGCCAGCGGCCTGGCGTCCGCACAAAGCGGCGCCAAGCCCGATACCGTGCGCATTGGTTACCAGAAGTCGTCCACCCTGATCGTGGTGCTCAAGACCCAGGGCACGCTCGAAAAGCTGCTGGCCCCCCTGGGCACCAAGGTCACCTGGCATGAGTTCACCAGCGGGCTGCCGCTGCTCGAAGCCCTGAACCTGGGCAACATCGATGTCAGCGCCGACGTGGCCGATACCGTGCCGGTGTTCGCCCAGGCGGCTGGTGCTGCCCTGACCTTCGTGGCGCAGGAGGCGCCGTCCCCCTCGGCCCAGGCCATCGTGGTGCGCGCCGATTCGCCGCTCAAGACCGTGGCCGACCTCAAGGGCAAGAAGATCGGCTTTGCCAAGGCCGCCGGTGCCCACTACCTGCTGATCGCCGCGCTGGAGAAGGCCGGCCTGTCGTTCAAGGACATCGACCCCGCCTACCTCACGCCGGCCGACGGCCGCGCCGCCTTCGAGCGCGGTGCCATCGACGCCTGGGTGGTGTGGGACCCGTTCCTTGCCGCCGTGCAGCGCCAGTCGAATGTGCGCATCCTGGCCGACGGGCGCGATGTTGCTTCGTACCAGCGCTACTACCTGGCCGCCACGCCGTATGCCCAGGCCCGTGCCGACGTGCTGCGCGTGCTGTTCGCCGAGCTGCAGAAGGCCGGCGCCTGGGTCAAGGGCAACCCCAAGGACGCTGCCGCGCTGCTGGCACCCGTGTGGGGGCTGGATGCCGCCACGGTGGAGCAGGCCAACAGCCGCCGCAGCTACGAGGTGCGTGCCGTGCTGCCTGCCGGCCTGTCCGAGCAGCAGCGCATTGCCGATGCCTTCCTGTCCGAGAAACTGCTGCCCCGGCGTGTGAACACGCTGGACGTGGCCCTCTTCAAGCCGGGAGCCTGACACCATGGCACAAACCAATGCGACACCGCGCGGCAGCGCCAACAATGGCGTGCGCCTGGAAGTGCGCGGCGTGGACAAGCGCTACGGCGCCCGCGAGGTGCTCAAGAAGACCGAGCTGGTGATCGAGCCCGGCCAGTTCGTGGCCATCGTGGGCCGCAGCGGCTGCGGCAAGAGCACGCTGCTGCGCCTGGTGGCGGGCCTCGAATCTGTCTCGGGTGGCACCATGCGCCTCGATGGCCAGGCCGTGGACGGCCTGAGCGAGGACACGCGCATCATGTTCCAGGACTCGCGTCTCTTGCCCTGGAAGCGCGTGGCCGACAACGTGGCACTGGGCCTGCCCACCGAGCGCCGCGGCGCCGCAGCCGACGTGCTGGCCCGCGTGGGCCTGGGCGACCGGCTGGGCGAGTGGCCGGCGCGCCTGTCGGGTGGTCAGCGCCAGCGCGTGGCCCTGGCGCGTGCCCTGGTGCACAACCCGCGCCTCTTGCTGCTCGACGAACCCCTGGGCGCGCTCGATGCGCTCACCCGCATCGAGATGCACCGCCTCATCGAAGGCCTGTGGCAGGCCAGCGGCTTCACCGCGCTGCTGGTCACGCACGACGTGCAGGAGGCGGTGGCCCTGGCCGACCGCGTGATCCTGATCGAAGACGGGCAGATTGCGCTGGACCAGCTGATCGACCTGCCGCGCCCGCGCTCGCATGGCGATGCCGCGTTTGCCGCCATCGAAAAACGCATCCTCGACCGTGTGCTGCAAAAGCCCGATGCCGAACCCAGCGCCGCCGACGCGCGCTGGCCCGGTGTGCCCGCGCACGGCCTGCGCTGGGCGGTGTGAGCGCCTTCGCCCCCTCTGATTTTTTGACCCATCCATCCGTTCCCGGACTTTCAAGGAGAAACACCATGTCCATTCAAGCCATCAACGTGCGCAACCAGTTCAAGGGCAAAGTGCGCGAGATCATCCGCGGCGACGTCGTCTCCGAGGTCGATGTTGAAACCCCCTGGGGCATCGTCACCTCCGTCATCACCACGCGCTCGGTCGACGACCTCGCGCTGGTCGTGGGCTCCGACGTGGTCGCGCTGGTGAAGTCAACCGAGGTGTCCATCGCCAAGCTGTGATGCCTGCCTGGGGGCGTGCATCAAGCCCCTTCGAAAGCCCCGCGATGCGGGGCTTTCGCCTTTGTGGGGCAGGGCATAGCCATATCCGTTTTTCTTCGTTGGCCCCCGGAACGTCCAGACCTAAGCTGCGGGCTTCGATTCGCCTCCACAGGATTCCCGCATGACCGCCAGCAGCACGCCAAAGCCCCGTACCCTTCAACTCGGCCTGGTGCTGCATGGCGTAGGTGCTGGCTGGGGCGACTGGCGGCATGAGAATGCGGTGACCGATGCCAGCGTGAATTTCCGGTTCTACGCGCAGCAGGCGCAGTTGGCAGAGCAGGCACGCTTCACCTTCCTCTTCGTGGCCGACAGCGTGCACATCACGCCGCGCTCCAGCCCGCACTACCTCAACCGCTTCGAGCCGCTGACCATCCTCTCGGCGCTGGCGGCCGCCACCTCGCACATCGGTTTGGTGGCCACCGTGACGGCCAGCTACAGCGAGCCGTTCACGGTGGCCCGGCAGTTTGCCTCGCTCGACCACATCAGCGGCGGCCGTGCGGGCTGGAATGTGGTCACTTCATGGCTCGACGGCAGCGCGCGCAACTACGGGCGCGAGGAGCACTATGCGCACGATGTGCGCTACCGCCTGGCCGGTGAGCACCTGGACGTGGTGCAGGGCCTGTGGGACTCTTGGGAGGACGATGCGCTGGTGCGCGACAAGGCCACCGGCCGGTTCTTCGACCCGGCCAAGCTGCACCGCCTGGACCACCAGGGCGAGTTCTTCGCCGTGGAGGGGCCGCTGAACATCGCGCGCTCGCGCCAGGGCCAGCCCGTGATCTTCCAGGCCGGCGCCTCGCCCGATGGCAAGGCCTTTGCGGCGCAGCGGGCCGATGCCATCTTCTTCCATGCCGACAGCTTCGAGGAGGCGCAGGCCTACTACCGCGACGTGAAGGCCCGTGTGCGGGCCGAGGGGCGCAACCCTGACGAGGTGTTCCTGCTGCCGGGGTTTCGCCCCATCGTGGGCCGCACCGAGGAGGAGGCCGAGCGCCGCTACGAAGAGTTGGCCGCGCTGGTACCCATCGAGAACGCCATCGCAGCGCTGGCCCGGCCGTTCAACGACCATGACTTCTCGCAGTACCCGCTGGACGAACCCTTCCCCGACCTGGGTGACCTGGGCCGCAACAGCCAGCAGAGCACCAGCGACCGCATCAAGCAGCATGCGCGCGAGCACGGCCTGACTTTGCGCGAGGTGGCGCTGTGGCATGCCCGGCCGCGGCGCACCTTCGTGGGCACGGCCGAGCAGGTGGCCGATGAAATTCAGCGCTGGTTCGAGGGCGGGGCGGCCGATGGCTTCAATTTCTTCGAGGCACTGCCCAATACCTCGCTCAAGGCCTTCGTGGAACTGGCCGTGCCGGTGCTGCAGGCGCGCGGGCTGCTGCGCACGGAATACGAGGGCGAAACGCTGCGCAGCCATTTCCAGCTGCCGGTGCCCGTGAACCGGCATGCGAAGGGCGCCGATGAACCGTCCGAGTTGCAGGAGGATTCGGTAGCGGCCTAACCCCCATAGCCCATGATGGCCACGGCATGGCAGCCCGTGCCGGCCGCCACGAAGCCATGCCACACGGCATGCGCGTAGCGCAGGCGCGAGTCGAGCACGAAGAACGCCACGCCCACGGTATAGGCCACGCCGCCCGCGATGAGCCAGTGCGCGCTCCATTGCGTGAGGTGACCGATGAGGGGCAGGGCGGCCACCAGCGCCAGCCAGCCCATGAGCACATACATCCCGGTGGACAGCCACGCAGAGCGCAGCCGGTTGAATGCCTTGAGCACCAGGCCCAGCGCGGCCACGGCCCAGACCAGGGCCAGCAGGGCCAGGTTCCACTCGCCCTCGGGTTGCTTCAGGGCGAAGGGTGTGTAGCTGCCCGCGATGAACAGGTAGATGGCGCCGTGGTCGAGCTTCAGCGCAGCCTGCTTGAAACGCCCCTCGGGCAGGGCGTGGTAGACGGTGGAGGCCAGGTACAGCAGCACCATGGTGGCGGCGAAGACGATGGCGCCGGCCACGCTGGCGGTGCCCTGTGGCCGTGCCGAGGCGATGAGAAACGGGGCCGCGATGACCGCCGCCAGCAGTGCCAGGCCGTGGCTGGCGCTGTTGGCCAGTTCTTCGCCGGGGGTCTGGTCGCGGCACTGCATGGCGAGGCCTGTGTCAGCGCGATATCAACGGGGCAGGGCTGTGTGGTGCCGTTCGCGCCAGGCGTGGTAGCGCGAGCGCTGCAGCGCGAACAGCTCCACCAGGCCCCAGGCCATCGCGCAGCCCATGATCCCGAACAGCGCCACGGTGCGCAGCGGTTCAATCCTGCGCGGAGAGCGGGAGCGGTTCGTCATGGAAGAAGCAGTCGTTGTCAGGAAGGTCGAAGGAGAACCAGCTCTCGTCCAAGAGCTCGTCGAACAACCGCTGCAATCCGAGAAATTTCCAGAGCATGGTGACCTCCTGGGTGGTGTGAAGCTCCCCCAAGATAGCGTTGCCGTGTGACGGTTTTGCGTCAGTGTGGCAATCGCAACAGGCCTGCGCAAAGACCCTGGCGCAGGGGGCTGCGGGCGCTATGCTGGCTGTTTTTCGCTGCCAGAGACAACCACCACCGTGCCAGACACCGTTCTGCCCGAACTTGCGGCGCTGCAAAAGATCATCGACCAGGGCGGCGACCGCCTGGACGCCCGGGTGGTGCATACCGTGGAGATGCCCTCCGGCGAGCGCTTTCCCATCCACGCCATCAGCCTGGGCAACCCGGACCGCAGCGCGCCGGCCATGGGCTTCTTCGGCGGCATTCACGGGCTCGAAGGCATCGGCGCCGAGGTGGTGATTGCCTACCTGCAGAACGTGGTGACGCGCCTGCCCTGGGACCTGGCCCTGAACCAGCAGCTAGAGCAGGTGCGCCTGGTGTTCATGCCCATCGTGAACCCGGGCGGCATGTGGGCCGCCACCCGGGCCAACCCCAATGGGGTGGACCTGATGCGCAACGCCCCGGTCGACGCACTGGACCGGGTGCCCTTCCTCATCGGCGGCCAGCGCCTGAGCGCGGGCCTGCCCTGGTACCGCGGCAAACCGGGTGCGCCCATGGAGGCCGAGAGCCGGGCCCTGTGCGAGGTGGTGCACGACGAACTGCTCTCGCGCCCCTTCAGCATCGCGCTGGACTGCCACTCGGGCTTTGGCATCAGCGACCGGCTGTGGTTTCCGTTCGCGCACACGAAGAAGCCCATTGCCCACCTGCCGGAGCTGCATGCGCTGCACGAGATCTTTCTGCAGGCGCATGCCTACCACCCCTACATCATCGAACCGCAGAGCGCGCAGTACCTCACGCACGGCGACCTGTGGGACCACCTGTACATGCAGGCCTGCAACGACCCCACGCGCACCTTTTTGCCGCTGACGCTGGAGATGGGCTCGTGGCGCTGGATCAAGAAAAACCCGCGCCAGCTGTTCTCGCGCAAGGGCATCTTCAACCCGCTGATCAACCACCGCCTGCAGCGCGTGCTGCGCCGGCACATGCCGCTGCTCGACTTTCTCTCGCGCGCGGCGGGCAGCCACCAGCGCTGGGTGCCCGTGCCCGAGGCGCGCGTGCAGCGCCGCGCCGATGCACTGGCGTTCTGGTACTGACGGCATGCAGCACGGGCCCACCCGCTGGATCTTTCTGCGCGGCCTCACACGCGAGGCCGTGCACTGGGGCGGGTTCGCGGACGCCTTCAGGGAGGCGATGCCGGGCGCCGAGGTGCTGATGCTGGACTTGCCGGGCAATGGCCAGCGGCATGCACGCCCCAGCCCGCTGTCGGTTGAGGCCATGGTGGCCGAATGCCGTGCAGAGCTGGCGCAGCGCGGCGTCACCGGGCCGCACCACCTGCTGGCCATGTCGCTCGGTGCCATGGTGGCCACCGAGTGGGCGCGCACCGCCCCGGCCGAGGTGCAGGGCTGCGTGCTCATCAACACCAGCTTCGGCACCTTCAGCCCTTTCTACCGGCGCTTGCGGCCGCGCAACTATGTCGCGCTGCTGCGCGAGGTGCTGATGGCGCCCACCCCGCTTGCAGCGGAGTCCGCCGTGCTGCGGCTCACCAGCAACCGTGCGCAGGAGCGTGCGGCCGTGGTGGCCGACTGGGTGGACGCGCGCGCGCAAAGGCCCGTGTCTTCGTCGAATGCCCTGCGGCAACTGTTGGCCGCTGCACGCTACCGGGCGCCGCGCACATGCCCTGTGGACCGCATGCTGCTGCTGGCCAGCACCCAGGACGGCCTGGTGAGCAGCCAGTGCTCTCAGGCCATCGCCAGCGCCTGGGCTTGCCCGCTGGCGCTGCACCCCTGGGCCGGGCACGACCTGCCGCTGGATGACCCGGCGTGGGTGGCCACACAGGTGGCAGGCTGGGCCAGGAGTTGATCAGCGCGTGGCGTGCGCCCACCAGGTCGGCAGCAGCGCGCGCACCTCGGGCCGGCCGAACCGGTCATCCATCAGGTGCACCACGCCCTCGTCGCTGGGCGTGCGGATCACGCGGCCCGCAGCCTGCACCACCTTCTGCAGGCCAGGGTAGAGGTAGGTGTAGTCGTAACCCTCGCCAAAAAGTGCCTGCATGCGCTCCTTGACCTGCTCGTTGACGGGGTTGACCTGCGGCAGGCCCAGCGTGGCCAGGAAGGCGCCGATCAGGCGCCGGCCCGGCAGGTCGATGCCTTCGGCGAACGCGCCGCCCAGCACCGCGAAGCCGATGCCCTCGCTGGTGTCGGTGAAGCGCGCAAGGAACTGCTTTTGCTCCGATTCGAGCATGCGCCGCGACTGGCTCCAGTGCGGCAGGTGGGGGTGGCGCTCGGCCAGCATCGTGGCTGCCTGCTGCAGGTATTCGTAGCTGCTGAAGAAGGCCAGGTAGTTGCCCGGCCGCTCGGTGAACTGCTGCGCCATCAGCGCCACGATGGGCGCGAGCGAGGCCTTGCGGTCGGGGTAGCGGGTGGAGATGTGGCGCGCCACCTGCACCGTCAGTTGGGCGGCCTGGAACGGCGACTCCACGTCGATGGCCAGGTGGTCCTCGGGCAGACCCAGCAGGTCGGTGTAGTAGCGCGCAGGCTGCAGCGTGGCAGAAAACAGCGTGCTGGTGTGCGCGGCCTCCCAGCGCGGCCCGAGGAAGGGTGCGGGCACCAGGTTGCGGATGCACAGGGTGGAGCTGCCGGGCGCCCGGGCGGCCTGGGGCAGGCCCGGGGCCGTGGGCTGGGTGATGTCCACCAGCGAGTGCGCGTCGAGCAGCCCGGCCATGCGCACCAGGTGCAGGGCATCGAAGTAGAAGGCCTGCAGGGCGGCATCGGGCTCTGCCGGGTGCTCGGCCAGGTGGTCGGTGAGGGTGTTGCCGCAGTGCTGCAGCGCGGTGAGCAGGTCTTCGGGAAAGGCCTCATGCACCGCATAGGCGGTAGCCTGCTGCTTGTCCAGCGCCACCCAGGCGCGGCGCACCTTGTCCAGCGCCTTCTTGACGGCGGGGTAGCGGGTGGCGCTGGTGGATTTGCGCGCCAGGGCCAGGCTGTCGGGACGCAGCTCGGCGGTGTACATCTTGCGGCCCCGGTCCACGAGGTTGTGGGCCTCGTCCACCAGCAGCGCCGTGCGCCAGCCATTGGCCTGGGCCAGGCCGTGCAGCAGGCCGCCCATGTCGAAGTAGTAGTTGTAGTCGCCCACCACCACGTCGGCCCAGCGCGCCAGCTCCTGGCTCAGGTAGTAGGGGCAGACCTGGTGCGCCAGCGCGGCACTGCGCACCTCGGCCTGGTGCAGGGTGATGCGTTCACCCGCGGCGCCAGGCCGCAGTGCGGCGGCGCGTGCGGCCGGCAGTCGGTCGTAGAAGCCCTGGGCCAGCGGGCAGGACTCGCCGTGGCAGGCCTTGTCGGGGTGCTCGCAGGCCTTGTCGCGCGCCACCAGCTCCAGTACGCGCAGCGGCAGGGCGGGTGCGCTGTCGGCCAGGCGCGCAAGGGTGTCCAGGGCCGTCTGCCGGCCCGAGGTCTTGGCCGCAAGGAAGAACACCTTGTCCAGCCGCTGCGTGGGCGCGGCCTTGAGCAGCGGGAACAGCGTGCCCATGGTCTTGCCGATGCCCGTGGGCGCCTGGGCCATCAGGCAGCGCCCGGCGCCCGCGGCCTTGTACACCGCCTCGGCCAGCGGGCGCTGCCCGGTGCGAAAGCCGCCGAACGGGAAGGCCAGGGCGGTGAGAGCTACATCGCGCGCAGCGCGGTGCGCCACCTGCGCCTCGGCCCAGGCCAGAAAGCGTTCGCACTGCTCCTCGAAATGCTGCTGCAGCTCGGTCGCGCTGCGGCGCTCGGTGAACACCGTCTCTTTCTGGCTGGCTATGTCGAAGTACACGAGCGCCAGGTCGATGTGTTCAAGCCCCTCCTGCGCGCACAGCAGCCAGCCGTAGATGCGCGCCTGGGCCCAGTGCAGGGCGCGGTGCGATGCGGGCTGGCGGTCGAGCCGGCCCTTGAAGGTCTTGACCTCGTCGAGCCGTGCATGCGCCGGGTCGAAGCCGTCGGCCCGGCCGCGCACACGCAGGCTCTTGTAGCTGCCGGCCAGCGCCACCTCGGTGCGGTAGCCGTCGCCCCGGCGCGCGGCAGCTACGGCATGGCCGGCCATGCCCTCCAGGGCCGTGGGGGCGGGCGTGAAGCGCAGGTCCAGGTTGCCCTGCTTGGCGGTGAACTCGCACAGCTCGCGCACCGCCACGGTATAGGTCATGGGGCCTCGGTACAGGGAGGCAGGTCGTCTGCAGCCGGCTCACCCAGGTGGGCCTGCGCCAGTTCGTCTTCGCTGCGCAGCGGCGTGGCCTTGCACAGGGCCATCCACACCGCGAAAGGCAGGGCGCAACTGGCATGGCGCGCGGGGCGCAGTAGCTCGAAGCGGCCATCGTCGAGCCCGCCGTGCAGCACCCAGATGCCGAAGTGCTCAGGGATCTCGCCGGGCTCGGCCACGCCAGCCGGGAACACGTAGTAGCACTCCTCGCACAGCCACTGGTAGGCCTGGCGCTTGGCGTCGTGGCGCAGGTCCGAGAGCAGATCGGCGCGGCTGTATTTGATCTCGTGCACCATGGGCTGCAGGTAGGCCGGCACCGTGGTGTTGCGCACCGAGAACAGGTCCGGCCGTGCCATGCGCCAGACGTTGGCGGCCTTGAGGCTCGCAGGCGTGTCCTCGCTCCACAGCGGGTTGCTGGTTGCCGGAGTCAGCGGCGCAGTTTCCGGGGCCGCACCCTCGATCACGGCGCGCAGCGACAATTCGCGCCAGACGATGCGGCCCGAGGCCAGCAGGTGCGCGGCAAACTTCTGGCCCAGCCGGTCGTGCGCGCTCAGGGCGCGCACGCCGCGCTGGCGCGCCTCGGCCAGGGTGCGGATGCCGTCCTCGGTGAGCTTCAGCGTCTCGAAGCCCTCGGGCGAGGTGTGCAGGGCGACCAACTGCGCAGCCAGCAGGTCGATCTCCAGCGCATCCTTGCAGGGCCAGCCGGCCGAGCGCCAGATCTGCATCAGGCGGGTGCGGTGGAAGCGGGTGATGGTCAGCGCCGTCATGGGGCTCGGGGATTCTTCAAAACACTGATTGTAATTACAGTATTTTCCTCCCTTTCGCCCCTGCCGTCACGTCTTCACGGTGTTGTTACACCGCCGGGAAGCTCACCACTCCGCGAAACTGCCATCCTTGTGGCGCCACACCGGGTTGCGCCAGCGGTGGCCTTCTGCAGCACGTTCCCGCACATAGGCTTCATTGACCTCGATGCCCAGGCCCGGGCCCTGGGGGATGGCGACCATGCCGTCCTCGTACGCGAACACCTCGCCGTTGGACACGTAGTCGAGCAGGTCGTTGCTGGCGTTGTAGTGGATGCCCAGGCTCTGCTCCTGGATGAAGGCGTTGTAGCAGACGCCGTCGAGCTGCAGGTTGGCGGCCAGCGCAATCGGCCCCAGCGGGCAGTGCAGGGCCAGGGCCACGTCGTAGGCCTCGGCCATGCTGGCGATCTTGCGTGTCTCGGTGATGCCGCCCGAATGCGAGGGGTCGGGCTGGATGATGTCCACATAGCCCTCGGACAGCACACGCTTGAAATCCCAGCGCGAGTACAGCCGTTCGCCCAGCGCGATGGGGGTGGACGAGAGGTGCGCCAGTTCCTTCAGGGCCTCGTAGTGCTCGCTGAGCACGGGCTCCTCGATGAACATCAGCCGGTACGGGTCGAGCTCCTTGAACAGCACCTTGGCCATGGGCTTGTGCACGCGGCCGTGGAAGTCCACGGCAATGCCCACGTTGGGGCCCACGGCCTCGCGCACGGCGGCCACGTTCTGCAGGCACTTTTCCACCTTGTCGAAGCTGTCCACGTACTGCAGTTCCTCGGTGCCGTTCATCTTCACCGCCGTGAAGCCTCGGTCCACGGCCGCCTTGGCTGCCGCCGCAGTCTCGCCGGGCCGGTCGCCGCCGATCCAGCTGTAGACCTTGATGCGGTCGCGCACGCAGCCGCCGAGCAGTTCGGACACGGGCACGCCCAGGGCCTTGCCCTTGATGTCCCACAGTGCCTGGTCGATGCCGGCCAGTGCGCTCATGTGGATGCCGCCGCCCCGGTAGAAGCCGCCGCGGTAGAGCACCGTCCAGTGGTCCTCGATGTGGCGCGGGTCTTTACCGATGAGGTAGTCGCCCAGTTCCTCGATGGCGGCCGCCACGGTGTGGGCCCGGCCTTCGAGCACGGGCTCGCCCCAGCCGACGATGCCCTCGTCGGTCTCGATTTTCAGAAAGCACCAGCGCGGTGGCACCAGGAACGTGGTCAGTCGGGTGATCTTCATGGAAGTCGGCTCGTCGGAAAGGGGAATAGGGTCGATCGGTCAGGAGGTGGCGTAGGACTGGCGCCAGGCCTGCATGAACGCAGCCGCCTGGCGCGCCACGTCCGCCGCGCTGTCGCCGGGCTTGTACAGGGCCGAGCCCAGGCCGAAGCCGCTGGCACCGGCTGCGGCATAGGCCGCAATGCCCTCGGGCGTGATGCCGCCCACGGGCAGCAGCGCAACCGGCGGGCGCAGCACGGCACGCCAGGCCTTGAGCACGGCGGGAGCCAGCGCCTCGGCGGGGAACAGCTTGAGGGCATCGGCCCCGGCTGCCAGCGCCGCATAGGCCTCGGTCAGCGTGGCCACGCCCGGTGCGCAGGCCATGCCGGCCGCCTTGGCGGCGCGGATCACCGCCGCATCGCTGTGCGGCATGACCACGATCTGCCCGCCGGCCGCGGCCACGGCGGCGCAGTCCTCGGGGCGGATGACGGTGCCGGCGCCGATCAGCACCTCGGCCGGTAGCGCGTCGCGCAGCGCGCGGATGCTGGCCAGCGGCTCGGGCGAGTTGAGCGGCACCTCGATGATGCGAAAGCCGGCCTCGCAGAGCGCCTGGCCGATGGGTACCACTTCGGCGGGCGATACGCCGCGCAGGATGGCGACCAGGCCGCAGCGCTGCATGGAGGCGGAAAGAAGGTCGGAAGGAGTCATGCGCATCGTGCAGCTTGTGTGTCGGTAGGGGTCACCAGCGCGGCGGCGGTGGCGATCTGCCACAGCCCCCGCGCGGTGGCGTTGTCGGCCATTTCGGGCGCCGGCAAGCCGTAGGCGGCCAGGGCCAGGGCGTAGCGCCGGCACAGGTCGGGCTCGCCGCAGAGCACCACGTGTGCGTGCGCGGCGCCTGGCGCCTGTTGTGCCGCCAGTGCGACCACTTCGTGGCCGATCAGCAGGCCCGAGAGGTAGTCCGCCTGGGCCGTGCCGGACAGCGCGCCCGTGAGCCCGAGCGTGCGCGTGCTGAAGATGTGCGAGAGCAGGCCCAGCGAGGCCTCTGCCGAGCGCGCCACTTGCAGGCCGCGCGCAAACGCTGCGTCGTCGGGCGCCTCGGCAGGCTGCATGGTGCGCCCGAGGATGGTGTGTCCGCGCAGCGCCGCAAACACCTCACCGGTCATGAAGGTGTGGAACTGTTCGATGGAGCGGCGGCGCGCCAGTACCCATTTGCTGTGCGTGCCGGGCAGGCCGATCAGCACCGGGGCATCGCCCGGCAGGGCCGAGGCCGCCATCACGCCCAGCACCTGCGTCTCTTCGCCGCGCATCACGTTGGGCAGATCGCCGCGCTGGAGCAGGCCGGGGACGATGTGCACGCGGGGGCCCGCGCTGTGTGCCACCACGGTGAGCCCACGCGCCAGGTGGTCCAGCGAGGCGGGCGATTCGAGGTAGCGGGCTTCGCGCCAGCCCTGGGCGCTGCCGACCATGCCGCAGGCCAGAACTGGGATGCCGGGATGGGCCCGCACCCAATCGCCACAGACATCGTCGAAGGCATGCTCGAAAGCAGCGCCTTGGGTCGCGTGGGCCTGGCCATTGGCTGCGACGGGCAGGTTCATGATGCCCCAGGGGCGCTGGCGCATCTCCTGCACGGTGCCAGCCGCATCGAAGCGGAAGGCGCGCAGCGAACTGGTGCCCCAGTCCAGGCCGATCAGGGCGGCCGCGCCGTTGGAAAGGGCGGTGTTGCTCGTCATTACCGCGCCCAGCGCAGCACCAGCGGGTCGAGCCGGCGCGCGATGTCGATCAGCCCCCGGCGCACCTCGGGGTGCATGGCGGGGAAGGGGTGGCGGCCGGCCTCGCTGGCGATCACGCCGCCTTCCTTCATCAGCGCCTTGGCGGTGAGGATGCCGCCCTGGCGGTTCTCGTGGTTGATGAGCGGCAGCCAGCGCTGGTAGAGCGCGAAGGCCTGGTCGGCATCGCCCTGGCGGTGCGCCTCGAGGATGGGGCGTATGCCATCGGGAAAGCCGCCGCCGGTCATGGCACCGGTGGCGCCAGCGTCGAGGTCGGCCAGCAGGGTGATGGCTTCCTCGCCATCCCAGGGGCCTTCGATGGCGGCGCCGCCCAGGCGGATCAGCTCGCGCAGCTTGCTGGCCGCGCCCGGCACTTCGATCTTGAAGTAGGCCAGGTGTTCGATCTCCTGCGCCATGCGCGCGAGGAACGGGGCCGAGAGCACGGTGCCGCTGGCCGGCGCGTCCTGCACCATGATGGGAATGGTGATGGCATCCGACACCCGGGCATAGAACTCGTAGATCTGCGCCTCGGGCACGCGGAAGGTGGCGCCGTGGTAGGGCGGCATCACCATCACCATGGCGGCGCCCATGTCCTGCGCGGCGCGGCTGCGCTCGGCGCATACGTGGGTGCCGTAGTGGGTGGTGGTGACGATCACGGGCACGCGGCCGGCCACATGCTCCAGCGACAGGCGGGTGAGCGTTTCGCGCTCGGCGTCCGACAGCGAGAATTGCTCGGAGAAGTTGGCCAGGATGCACAGGCCGTCCACGCCAGCGTCGATCATGAAGTCGAGGCAGCGCTTCTGGCTTTCGATGTCCAGCGTTCCGTCCTTATGAAAGGTGGTGGGCACCACGGGGAAGATGCCGCGGTAGCGGGGAGATGTGGGGATAGAGGTTGCAGGCATGGGGTCTACAGGTCAATGTTCAGTGCGAGTGGCGCGGTACGGCAGCACCCCGGCAGCCGACGAGGAAGTCGAAGTCGCAGCCCTCATCGGCCTGCAAAACATGGTCCACATACAGGCGCTGGTAGCCGCCGCGCCCGCCCATGTCGGTATTGGCCAGCGCGGCCAGGCGTGCGTCCAGCTCTTCGTCGCTGATATCGAGGTGCAGGCGGCCCTGCTCGCAGTCGAGTTCGATGAAATCACCGTCGCGCACGGCGGCGAGCGGGCCCCCCGCAGCCGCCTCGGGCGCCACATGCAGCACCACCGTGCCGTAGGCCGTGCCGCTCATGCGCGCGTCGGAGATGCGCACCATGTCCTTCACGCCCTGGCGCAACAGCTTCGGGGGCAGGCCCATGTTGCCCACCTCGGCCATGCCGGGGTAGCCCTTGGGGCCGCAGTTCTTCATCACCATCACGCAGCTGGCGTCGATGTCCAGGTCTTCATCGACGATGCGCTCCTTGTAGTGCTCCAGGTTCTCGAACACCACGGCACGCCCCCGGTGCTTGAGCAGTTCGGGCGATGCCGCCGAGGGCTTGAGCACCGCGCCGCGCGGCGACAGGTTGCCGCGCAGGATGCAGATGCCGCCGTCGGCAATCAGCGGGTTGTCTATCGGGCGTATCACCTCGTCGTTGTACTGCGGTGCCTCGCGCACGTTGTCCCACAGGCTCTTGCCGTTGACGGTGAGCGCGCCGGGGTGGGGCAGCAGGCCGTTCTCGCCCAGGCGGCGCAGCACGGCAGGCAGGCCGCCCGCGTAGTAGAACTCCTCCATCAGGAAGCGGCCCGAGGGCTGCAGGTCCACCAGCGTGGGCGTGCCGCGGCCGATGCGCGTCCAGTCCTCCAGGTCCAGCTGCACGCCGATGCGGCCAGCGATGGCCTTGAGGTGGATCACCGCGTTGGTCGAGCCGCCGATGGCCGCATTGGTGCGGATGGCGTTCTCGAACGCCTCGCGCGTGAGGATCTTCGAGAGCGTGAGCCCCTCGTGCGCCATCTCCACGATGCGCCGGCCCGACATGTGCGCCAGCACATAGCGGCGCGAGTCCACGGCCGGTATGGCCGCGTTGTGCGGCAGCGAGGTGCCCAGCGACTCGGCCATGCAGGCCATAGTGGAGGCTGTGCCCATGGTGTTGCAGGTGCCGGCCGAGCGCGACATGCCGGCTTCCGCCGCGAAGAACTGGTGCTCGTTGATTTCGCCGGCCTTCAGCGATTCGTGCAGCCGCCACACGGCCGTGCCCGAGCCGATGTCCTTGCCATCGAGCTTGCCGTTGAGCATGGGCCCGCCCGTGACCACGATGGCCGGCACGTCGCAGCTGGCCGCCCCCATCAGCAGGGCAGGGGTGGTCTTGTCGCAGCCGACCAGCAGCACCACCGCGTCGATGGGGTTGCCGCGAATGGCTTCCTCCACGTCCATGCTGGCCAGGTTGCGCGTGAGCATGGCCGTGGGGCGCAGGTTGGATTCACCGTTGGAGAACACCGGGAACTCGACCGGGAAGCCCCCCGCCTCGTAGATGCCGCGCTTGACGTGCTCGGCTATCTTGCGGAAGTGGGCGTTGCAGGGCGTGAGTTCGGACCAGGTGTTGCAGATCCCGATGATGGGACGGCCGTCGAATTCATGGTCCGGGATGCCCTGGTTCTTCATCCAGCTGCGGTACATGAAGCCGTTCTTGTCGGCGGTGCCGAACCATTCGGCGGAGCGAAGCTTGCGCGGGGAGGTGGTCATGGTTGTTTTTGGGGGAGAGGGAGATGCGGGGTCACTTGGAGCTGCGGTGCGTCAGCAGGCGCTGCAGCAGGCAGAAGACGAAGAGCAGCACGCCGACGACGATGCGCGTCCACCACGAGCTGAGCGTGCCGTCGAAGGAAATCAGGGTCTGGATGATTCCGAGCATCAGCACGCCGAACAGCGTGCCGGCCACGTAGCCCACGCCGCCTGTGAGCAGGGTGCCGCCGATCACCACGGCGGCGATGGCATCGAGCTCCATGCCCGTGGCGTGCAGGCCGTAGCCCGACAGCATGTAGAAGGTGAACACCACGCCGGCCAGCGCCGAGCACAGGCCCGAAAGCGTGTACACGCCGATCACCGTGGCGCGCACCGGCAGGCCCATGAGCACGGCCGAATGCTCGTTGCCGCCCACGGCATACACGTTGCGGCCGAACGGCGTGCAGTGCGCGACGAAGATGGCGGCCAGCAGCACAGCCATGGCGATCAGCGCGCCCAGCGAGAGCGAGGCACCCTCCCACAGTTCCAGGCGCCACTGCGCCATCGCGGAATAGGCCTCGTCGGACATGCTGATCGAGTCGATGCTGATCAGGTAGCACAGGCCGCGCGCGAGGAACATGCCGGCCAGCGTCACGATGAAGGGCTGCAGCCGAAAGCGCTCGATCAGAAAGCCCATGAAAGCGCCGAACACCGTGCCCATGAGCAGCACCAGCGGTATCGCCGCGAGGGGGCTCCAGTGGTGGTGCTCCACCAGGCTGGCGAGCACCATGGTGGTCAGCGCCACCACGGAGCCCACCGACAGGTCGATGCCGCCCGAGAGGATAACGAAGGTCATGCCCACCGCGACGATGATCAAGAAAGCGTTGTCGATCAGCAGGTTGAGGAACACCTGGGCCGAGAAGAAACCGGTGTAGAGCACCGAGCCCGCCGTGGCCATGGCCACGAACAGCGCGATGGTGGCCGCCAGCGGCAGGTACTTGGGGTTCAGGCGCATGCTGTGAGAAACAGGGCGTTGTGTTGGCGCGTCGGCGGCGGGTGCCACATCCAGGGCAGGGCTGTGTCCGCCGCTCATGACAGGGCTCCCCCGGCTGCGGGCCGGCGCACCAGGGCGCCGATCTGCGCGCGGAAGTCGGGCGACTGCAGCAGCATCACGATGAACACCACCACGGCCTTGACCACCAGGTTGATCTCGGGCGGCACGCCCAGCGAGTAGATGGCGTAGGTCAGCGTCTGGATGATGAGCGCGCCGATCACGCTGCCCACCAGGCTGAAGCGCCCGCCGGTCAGTGCCGTGCCGCCCAGCGTCACGGCCAGGATGGCGTCGAGCTCCAGCATCTGGCCGGCATTGTTGGCGTCGGCACTCTTCACGTTGGAGCTGATGAGCAGGCCGGCGATGCCCGCACACACGCCGCAGAAGGTGTAGGCCGCCACGACCAGGCGGCGCGACTGCACGCCGGCCACGCGCGCCGCCGTGGGGTTGATGCCCACGGCCTGGACGAACAGGCCCAGTGCCGTGCGCGTGACGGCCAGATACAGCCCGGCAAACACGGCGGCCAGCACGAACAGCGAAAACGGCAGGCCCAGCAGGTAGCCCCCGCCCAGGAAGAAGAAGGGCGCGTAGTAGATGGTGATGATCTGCCCGTCGGTGATCAACTGGGCAATGCCCCGGCCGGCCACCATCAGGATCAGCGTGGTGATGATGGGCTGCATGCCCACCTTGGCCACCAGGAGGCCGTTCCACAGCCCGCACAGCGCCGCCACGCCGATGGCGCCCAGGATGGCCAGCGGCAGGGGAAAGCGGCTCTCGCCGCCCGAGACCGAGCCGCCGATCATCCAGGCGCCCACGGCGGCGGCGATGGCCACCACCGCGCCCACCGAAATGTCGATGCCGCGCGTGGCGATCACCATGGTCATGCCCAGCGACACCAGCGCCAGGGGTGCCGCACGGTTGAGGATGTCGACCAGGCTGCCGTAGAAGTGGCCATCGCGCCACTCGATGTGCAGAAAGCTCGCGTTGAAGGCCGTGTTCACGGCCAGCAGCAGGGCCAGCGTGACCAGCGGCCAGGTGAGCCGGTGGCGCAGCGCAGCGGCCAGCAGAGAAGAGGAGGGGGAGGGTGCGTCAGGCATTTTCGGCGGCAATCAGTTCGTACACGGCTTCTTCGCTGCTGCCTGCAGGCAGCTCGCCGACCTTGCGGCGGTCGCGCAGCACCACGATGCGGTGCGCCACGCGCACCACTTCGCTCATTTCGGAGGAGATGAAAACCACCGCCATGCCGGCATCGGCCAGGCACAGGATCTGCTCCATGATTTCCTGCTTGGCCGCCACGTCGATACCGCGCGTGGGCTCGTCCAGGATCAACAGGCGCGGCTCGATGGCCATCCAGCGCGCGAGGATCGCCTTTTGCTGGTTGCCGCCCGAGAGCAGGGCGATGGGCGTGTCCACGCTGGTGGTCTTGATGCCCAGCAGCTGCACATAGCGCTCCGCAATCGCGGTCTGCTCGGCTCGCGACAGAAAACGGCCCATGCCCATGCGCGCCTGCAGCGCCAGGGCGATGTTCTCGCGCACCGAGAGTTCGGCGACGATGCCATCGGTCTTGCGCTCCTCGGGGCACAGGGCCAGGCCTGCGCGGATCGCATCCATGGGATTGGAAAAGGTGACGGTACGGCCATCGATGCGCAGCACGCCCTTGTCGGGCGCCTGCAGACCGAACAGCAGCCGTGCCAGCTCCGTGCGGCCCGATCCCAGCAGGCCCGCCAGGCCCACCACCTCGCCGGCTCGCACCTTGAGGTCGATGGGCTGCAACTGCCCGCTCTGGCCCAGGCCTTGCGCCTCCAGCAGGGCCTGCGCCGCGTCGTCGAACACGGGGATCACCGGTGGCTCGGTGCACTGCGCTGCCAGCTCGCGCCCCAGCATGGCGGCAATCAGGGCCTGCGGGCCCAGGTCACCCACGGCCCATTCACCCACCCAGGCACCGTTGCGCAGCACCGTGATGCGGTCCGAAACGGCATACACCTGGTTCAGGAAATGGGTCACGAAGACGATGGCCAGACCCTCGCCGCGCAGCCGGCGCAGCACCTCGAAGAGCTTTTGCACCTCGTCGTCATCCAGGCTGGAGGTGGGTTCGTCCAGGATCAGCACCTTGGCCTCGATGCTCAGCGCCCGGGCAATGGCCACCAGCTGCTGCACGGCCACCGGGTAGTCCGAGAGCAGTCGCGTGACATCGATGGACAGTCCGATGCGCGCAACCAGATCGCGCGCGCGCTGGTGCAGCGTGGCCCAGTCGATGCGAAAGCCCTGGGCGATGCCGCAACGCGGGTAGCGGCCAGCAAAGATGTTCTCGGCCACCGACAGGTTGGGGCAGAGGTTGACCTCCTGGTACACGGTGCTGATGCCCAGGCGCTGCGCGGCCAGCGGCGAATCGGGCCACACGGCCTGGCCGGCCAGGCGCATCTGCCCGCCGCTGGCTTCGAGCACGCCGGTGAGCACCTTGATCAGCGTGGACTTGCCCGCGCCGTTCTGCCCCATGAGGGCGTGGATTTCGCCCGGGTACAGGTTGAGCTGCACGTCGCGCAGCACGGGGATGCCCGAGAAATGCTTGTGGATGCCCGTGAGTTCCAGCACGGGAGCCAGGGGGTGACCGGTGGACACGTCCATGGGCTTTCAGGCCTTGTTCTTGTTGTAGACGTCGACGAGCACGGCTGCGAGCAGCACCACACCCTTGATGACCTGCTGGTAGTCGATGCCGATGCCCAGGATGGACATGCCGTTGTTCATCACGCCCATCACGAAGGCGCCGATCACCGCGCCCATGACCTTGCCCACGCCACCCGAGGCCGAGGCCCCGCCGATGAAGCAGGCGGCGATCACGTCGAGCTCGAAGCCCAGGCCCGCCTTGGGCGTGGCCGTGTTCAGCCGCGCGGCGAACACCAAGCCGGCCAGGGCGGCCAGCACGCCCATGTTGATGAAGGCGTAGAAAGACAGCCGCTCGGTCTTGATGCCCGAGAGCTTGGCGGCCTTCTCGTTGCCGCCCATGGCGTAGATGCGCCGGCCGATGGTGGTGCGGCTGGTGACGAAGTCGAACAGCACGATCAGCAGCGCCATGACCACCAGCACATTGGGCAGGCCCTTGTACGATGCGAGCAGGTAGGCAAAATAGACAAGCAGCGCCGCGAACACCGCCGTGCGCGCCACGAAGAACGCCAGCGGCTCGGCCTGTACGCCGTGCCGCACCCGGTTGGCCCGCGCCCGCACGCCAGCCACCGCCAGTGCAACCGCCACGGCCACGCCCAGCAGCAGCGAGGTGAGCTTGAGCCCCTCCACGCTGAACAGGTCCGGGATGAAGCCCGAGCTGAGCAGTTGGAACTCTGCAGGGAACGGCCCCACCGACTGCCCGGCCAGCAGCGCCAGCGCCAGGCCCTTGAACACCAGCATGCCCGCCAGCGTGACAATGAAGGACGGAATGCGCGAGAAGGCCACGAACCAGCCCTGCAGCCCTCCGATGATGCCGCCGCACAGCAGGCACACCAGCGATGCGGGCAGAAAGTGCCAGTGGTACTCCACCATCAGCACCGCCGCCAGCGCGCCGATGAAGCCGCAGACCGAGCCCACCGACAGGTCGATGTGCCCGGCCACGATCACCAGCAGCATGCCCAGCGCCATGATCACGATGTAGCTGTTCTGCAGCAGCAGGTTGGTCAGGTTGAGCGGCTGCATCAGCGTGCCGTCGGTCATGTACTGGAAGAAGCCCATGATGGCCACCAGCGTGATTAGCATGCCGTATTCACGGAAGTTGTGCTTGATGTGTTCCAGCAGCGGCTTGTCGTTGCGGGCGGCAGCCTCGGCAGGATTGGCGAGGGTGGCAGTGGGGGAGGGGGTCATTGGGGTCATCTCAACTGGCTTTCACGATCGCGCGCATGATCTTTTCTTGCGAGGCTTCTGCGGTCGGCATTTCGGCGACGAATCGGCCCTCGTTCATCACGTAGATGCGGTCCGTGATGCCCAGCAGCTCGGGCATCTCCGACGAGATCACGATCACGCACTTGCCTTCGGCCGCCATCTGGGCGATCAGGGTGTAGATTTCGTACTTGGCACCCACGTCGATGCCGCGCGTGGGCTCGTCGAGGATCAGCACCTCGGGGTTGGTGAAGAGCCACTTGCCCAGCACCACCTTCTGCTGGTTGCCGCCCGAGAGGTTCACGGTCTTCTGGTCCACGCCCGAGCAGCGGATGCGCAACTTGCGCCGGTAGTCCTGCGCGATCTGGTGCTCGCGCCCATGGTCCATCACCGTGGCGGTGGAGATGCCGCCCAGGTTGGCCAGCGAGACGTTGAACTGGATGTCTTCATTGAGCACCAGGCCGTTGCCCTTGCGGTCCTCGGTGACGTAGGCCAGGCCATGGTGCACGGCCTTCTCCACCGTGCCGACGTCGATCTCCCGGCCGTTCAGCAGCACCTGGCCGCTGATGCGCTGGCCCCAGGATTTGCCGAAGATGCTCATCGCCAGTTCGGTGCGGCCCGCGCCCATGAGGCCGGCGATGCCGACGATCTCGCCGCGGCGCACAGAGAGGTCGACGCCCTTGATGACCTCGCGCTCGGCGTGCTGCGGGTGGTGGGCGTGCCAGTTGCGCACCTCGAACACGGTGGGGCCGATGTCGGGCTGGCGCGGCGGGTAGCGGTCGGCCATCTCGCGGCCCACCATGGCCTTGATCACGCGGTCCTCGCTGACCAGGCCGGTGCGGCAGTCGAGCGACTCGACCGTGCTGCCGTCGCGCAGCACGGTGATGGCATCGGCCACGCGCGATATTTCGTTGAGCTTGTGCGAGATCAAAATGCAGGTGATGCCCTGCTTCTTGAGCTCCAGCAGCAGGTCCAGCAGCGCCTGGCTGTCGTTCTCGTTGAGGCTGGCCGTGGGTTCGTCCAGGATCAACAGGCGCACCTGGCGCGACAGCGCCTTGGCAATCTCCACCAGCTGCTGCTTGCCCACGCCCAGGTGGGTGACCAGGGTCTCGGGCGACTCCTTGAGCCCCACCTTTTTCAGCAGGGCCTGGGCCTTGCTGTGCGCGGCCATCCAGTCGATCACGCCATGGCGCGCCGTCTCGTTGCCCAGGAAGATGTTTTCGGCAATGGACAGCAGCGGCACCAGCGCCAGTTCCTGGTGGATGATGATCACACCCAGGTGCTCGCTGTCGCGGATGCCGCCGAACTGGCGCTCCTGGCCTTCGAAGACGATCTCGCCGCTGTAGCTGCCGTGCGGGTAGACGCCCGAGAGCACCTTCATCAGCGTGGACTTGCCCGCGCCGTTCTCGCCGACGATGGCGTGGATCTCGCCGGCGCGCACGTTCAGGTTCACCTGGTTGAGTGCGACCACGCCGGGGAAGGTTTTGCGGATGTTCCGCATTTCAAGAATCATGGACTGGGCTCGTGCAGGAAGCGCTGCGGGCTTCCTCTGTTGTCTCACGTGGCCCTGGTACCAGGGGAGATGCGCTGCCTCCCCTGGCCCAGGCCTGGGTTACTTGACTTGAGATTCCTTGTAGTAGCCGCTGCCCACCAGCACCGCGTTCCAGTTGGACGCATCGACCGACACCGGCTTGAGCAGGTACGACGGAACCACCTTCTCGCCGTTGTTGTAGGTCTTGGTGTCGTTGATCTCGGGCTGCTTGCCCGAGAGCGTGGCGTCCACCATGTTGGCGGCCACCTTGGCCAGTTCGCGCGTATCCTTGAACACGGTAGAGAACTGCTCACCCTTGAGAATGGACTTGACCGAGGGGATTTCGGCATCCTGCCCGCTCACCACCGGGCAGGGCTGCTGCGCCGTGCAGTAGCCCACGCCCTTCAGGGACGACAGGATGCCGATGGACAGGCCGTCGTAGGGCGAGAGCACGGCGTGCACCTTGTCCTTGCCGTAGTAGGCCGAGAGCAGGTTGTCCATGCGGGCCTGGGCCACCGAGCCGTCCCAGCGCAGCGTGCCCACCTTGTTCATGCCCAGCTGCTTGCTGCGCACCACCAGCTTGCCGCTGTCGATGTAGGGCTTGAGCACGCTCATGGCGCCGTCGTAGAAGAAGAAGGCGTTGTTGTCGTCGGGCGAGCCACCGAAGAGTTCGATGTTGAACGGGCCCTTGCCCTGCTTCAAGCCCAGCTTGTCGACGATGGAGCTGGCCTGCAGAACGCCGACCTGGAAGTTGTCGAAGGTGGCGTAGTAGTCCACGTTCTTCGAGCCCTTGATCAGGCGGTCATAGGCGATGACCTTCACGCCCTTGTCGGCCGCGCTCTGCAGCACGCGCGAGAGGGTGGTGCCGTCGATGGAGGCGATCACCAGCACCTTGGCGCCCTTGGTGATCATGTTCTCGATCTGCGCGAGCTGGTTGGGGATGTCGTCGTCCGCGTACTGCAGGTCGGTCTTGTAGCCGCGCTCCTTGAGCACCTTGACCATGTTGTCACCGTCGGCGATCCAGCGGGCCGAGGACTTGGTGGGCATGGAGATGCCGATGCTGCCCTTGTCCTGGGCCAGTGCCAGCGGTGCGGCCCCCATGGCGGCCAGGGCCACGGTGGCCAGTACGGTCTTGAAAATGGTGCGTTTCATCAATTTGTCTCCTGTTTTTCTGGTTTTCTGCCCGGCCCTCGTACACCTCCTGTGGCGCGCGGGGCCGGCCTCCTGCCGTGCTGCCGGCTCTACACCGGCAGCAGCGGCATCAATACTTGCGTTTCGGGAACTCCGCGGCGGCCACTTCCATCGGGAAGATGCCTTCCTCGGTCACGATGCGCTTTTGCACCGCCTTGCCGGCCTTGATGTCCTTGACGGCGGTCATCAGCTGCGGGCCCAGCAGGGGGCTGCATTCCACGCTCACATTGAGCTTGCCGGCGATCATGGCCTCGAAGGCGCCCTTGACCGCATCGATGGAGATGATGGTGATGTCCTTGGCGGGCTTCATGCCGGCCTCTTCGATGGCCTGGATGGCGCCGATGGCCATGTCGTCGTTGTGCGCGTAGAGCACGTTGATCTTCTTGCCCTCGGCCTTGAGGAAGGCTTCCATCACCTCCTTGCCCTTGGCGCGCGTGAAGTCGCCGGTCTGCGAGCGCAGGATCTTGAACTTGGGGTCGGCCTTGACGATTTCCTCGAAGCCCTTCTTGCGGTCGATGGCCGGGGCCGAGCCCACGGTACCCTGCAGTTCGACGATGTTGACGTCGCCCTTCTGGTCCTTCATCTTGTCCACCAGCCAGCGGCCGGCCTTGCGGCCTTCTTCCACGAAGTCCGAGCCCATGAAGGTCACGTACAGCGACTGGTCCTTGACGTTGACCGAGCGGTCGGTCAGCACCACGGGGATCTTGGCGGCCTTGGCCTCGCGCAGCACGTTCTCCCAGCCCGACTCGACCACCGGCGAGAAGGCGATCACGTCCACCTTCTGCGCGATGAAGGAGCGGATGGCCTTGATCTGGTTCTCCTGCTTCTGCTGCGCGTCGGAGAACTTGAGCTCGATGCCGGCCTCCTTGGCGGCGGACTTGATCGACTCGGTATTGGCGGTGCGCCACTCGCTCTCGGCACCCACCTGGCTGAAGCCCAGCACGATGGGTTTCTGGGCCCAGGCGGCGCCCGGGAGCAGCCCGGCCACGGGGGCGCAGGCAAGGGCGGATACGAGGGTCCGGCGGTTCAGTTTCATCATTTGTCTCCTGTCTGTTGTTGACGCTGTTGTGAAATGCGATGCGACTGCGGGGGAAAGAACCAACGCTTCAGGCCAGCATGTAGCCGGTCTTGACGGTGGTGTAGAACTCGGCGGCATAGCGGCCCTGCTCGCGCGGGCCGTGGCTGGAATCCTTGCGCCCGCCAAAGGGCACATGGAAGTCCACCCCCGCCGTGGGCAGGTTGACCATGGTCATGCCGACCACGGCGTTGCGCTTGAAATGCATGGCGTGCTTGAGCGAGGTGGTGCAGATGCCCGCGCACAGGCCGTAGGGCGTGTCATTGGCCAGTGCCAGCGCATGCTCGTAGTCATCGGCGCGCAGCACGCAGGCTACCGGGCCGAAGATCTCCTCACGCGCAATGCGGTGCTCGGGCTTGGCCAGGAACAGCGCCGGGGCCATGTAGTGCCCGGGCGTGGCGCGCTCGAGCCGCTCGCCGCCCCAGACATGCTGGGCGCCCTCGCTCCGGGCGATCTCCACATAAGAGAGGTTCTGCTCCAATTGGCTGGCATCGGCGACCGGGCCCATCTCGGTGCCGCGCTCCAGCGCATGGCCCACCTTTAGGGCCACGAGCCGCTGGCGCAGCCGGTCCACGAAGGCATCGTGCACGCTGGCTTCGACGATCAGCCGGCTCGATGCCGTGCAGCGCTGGCCGGTGGAGAAGTACGAGCCCTGCAGCGCGCAGTCGATGGCCTGTTCCATGTCGGCGTCGGCCAGTACCACCAGGGGGTTCTTGCCGCCCATCTCCAGCTGCACCTTGGCACGGCGCGCCGTGGCGGATTGGAGGATGCGTTCTCCGGTATCGACCGATCCCGTAAAGCTGATCGCATTCACCAGTGGGTGGTCCACCAGGGTCTGGCCCACCTCGCGGCCGCTGCCCATGAGCAGGTTGAACACGCCGGCCGGCAGGCCGCAGCGGCTGATGATCTCGGCCAGCGCCCAGCCGCAGGTCGCCACCAGCTCGGCCGGCTTGAACACCACCGTGTTGCCATAGGCCAGGGCGGGGGCGATCTTCCAGGCCGGGATCGCAAACGGAAAGTTCCAGGGCGCGATGATGCCGACCACGCCCACGGGTTCGCGGGTCACGTCCACCTGCACGCCCTGGCGCACCGAGGCCATGAGCTCACCCGGAATGCGCAGCGCCTCGCCGGCAAAGAACTTGAAGATCTGGCCGGCGCGGGCCACCTCGGCCACGGCCTCGGGCAGGGTCTTGCCCTCCTCGCGGGCCAGCAGGGTTCCGAGCTGGTCCTTGCGCGCCAACAGCTCGCTGCCAATGTGGTCGAGCACGTCGGCGCGCCGCTGGGGGCTGCTCTGGCTCCAGTGGGGCAGGGCGTCGGCGGCGGCGCGGATGGCGCGCTCGGTCTGGTTGCGGTCGGCCCGGGCGTACTCGGCCACCACCTCACGGGTGTCCGACGGGTTGGTGCTCACCCCGGTGGTGGTGCCGATCTCCCAGCGCCCATTGATCAGGTGCCGGGGGTTTTGCTGCGTATCGCCGAGTTTCATGGGGACCTTGGAAAGAACCTTGGTGCTGGTGTGCGGCAAAGTCTAAGATCGATTTAGATATCAATCTAATAGTTTTTTTGACAAAATAGATATACGTCTACGCATTCTGGAAAACCCCATGAGCACCTACAACCACTGGTTCATTCGCGCACGCCTGAAGACGCGCCAGCTGCTCTTGCTGGTGGCCCTGGCCGAAGAGGGCAACATCCACCGCGCGGCCCAGGTGCTCAGCATGACGCAGCCGGCCGCGTCCAAGCTGCTCAAGGACCTGGAGGACGTGCTGGAGGTCTCGCTGTTCGAGCGCCTGCCCCGCGGCATGCGCCCCACCTGGTATGGCGAGACCATGATCCGCCACGCGCGCATGGCGCTGGCCAGCCTGAACCAGGCGCATGTGGAGCTGGCGGCCCTCAAGACCGGGCATTTCGGCCAGGTGGGCATCGGGGCCATCACCTCGCCGGGCCTGAGCCTGCTGCCCGCCGCCGTGGCCCTGGTCAAGCAGGAGCACCCGAGCCTGCGCATCTCGCTCGACATCGAGACCAGCCCGGTGCTGATGGACCGGCTGGAGCAGGGCAAGCTCGATATCCTCGTGGGCCGCCTGTTCGAAGAGCACGACAAGGCCAACCTGCGCTACGAGCCGCTGAGCGAGGAACTGGTCTGCGCTGTGACCCGACCGGGCCATCCGCTGTCGGGCATGGCCGGGCTGACCCTGCGTGACGTGCTGGCCGCCGGCTGGATCGTGCCGCCCGCAGGCAGCGTGCTGCGCCACCGGTTCGACCTGATGTTCCAGCAAGAGGGGCTGGCCCCGCCGGTCAACGTGGTGGAGACGGCGGCCCTGCTGTTCATGACGCGCATGCTGCAGCAGAGCGACATGATCGCCGTGGTCGGCGCCGACGTGGCGCACTACTACGCATCGCACGGCATGGTGGCGGTGCTGCCGCTGGCCATGCCCTGCCACATGGATGCCTTCGGCATCATTACCCGCACCGACCGCCTGCTGTCGCCGGCCGCCAAGGTGATGATGAAGGCGCTCAAGCAGACCAGCCTGGTGCAGTACGGGCGTCGGCTCGAAAACGGAGACTAGGTACTGCCCTCTGAATGAACCTCATTCATTCCAAGGCTGGTCGGTACTGTCGCAGCCTAGGCCAGGACAGCCGCGCAAGGGCCGCCCCGCCGCGCTGGCGGTGTCCCCCTTCCCGAATGGCGCAGCCATTCGAGAGAAGGGGTGAAGGCGCGAAGCGACTCAGGGGGATGGTCCGAATTACACCCAGCCGGCGTCCACCTTGAACTCTTGCGCCGTGCACATCGCACCGTCATCGGACGCCAGAAACAGCACCATGCGCGCGATGTCATGCGGGCGCAGCTTGTCGGGCAGGCACTGGTTGCGCGCGATCTCCTGCTCGCCCTCGGCGTCGAGCCACAGCTTGATCTGGCGCTCGGTCATCACCCAGCCGGGCGAGACGGTGTTGATGCGGATGCGGTCCTGGCCGAGCGTGCGCGCCAGGCCACGCGTGAGCCCGTTCACCGACGACTTGGCAATGGCATAGCAGGGGTAGCCTGCGCCCTTGCCCTGCCAGCCCGTGGAGCCCAGGTTGACCACCGAGCCCGCGCCCAGGCGGCGCATGCCGGGCACCACGGCCTGGATGGCGAAGAAGGCCGGGCGCTCGTTGATGGCCATGCGCTCGTCGTAGTAGTCGGGCGTGACCGACTCCAGCGTGTGGCGGTCATCGCTGGCGACGTTGTTGACCAGCACCGAGAAATCACCGAGTGCGCCTGCCGCCTCGGCCACGGCCGCCTGCAGCGCGGCGATGTCGCGCACGTCGCACACCTGCCACCACGGGCGCTCGTGGCCTGCGTCCACGAGTTGTTGGGCCAGCGCTTCGCTGGCTTCGCGCGCTACGTCCACGAAGGCCACGCGCGCACCCTGTTCGGCGAACGCGGCGACGATGGCAGCGCCGATACCACTGCCGCCGCCGGTGATGAAGACCGAGCGGCCTTGCAAGCTCGGAAAGTGGGCGAGCGCAGCGGGCTGGGAGGGGATATGGATACCAGTTGTCATTGCAATTTGTATATCAAAAAATTCCAAAAATAATCATTCCATGCATCAATTGACGTTGATAAGATGCCCGGCGTCAAGAGGCAGGCAGGTAAACAACAAACAGGAGACAAGCTTTGAGCAACCAGAGTCCCATGGCAGCGTCCGCTGCGTCGCGATTTCCCGTCCCCACCGTCACGTTGCCCCTGCGCTGCGTGGTCGAATCCGATGCGCAGCTGGGGGAGGGGCTTGTATGGTCCGTGCGGGAGCAGGTGGTGTATTGGCTCGACATCCTGGGCTGCCGCCTGTACCGGCTGGACCCGGCCACGGGCCTGCAGACGCAGTGGAGCTTCGACGAAGAGATATCGGCCCTGGCCGAGCGCCGGGACGCGCCCGGTCTGATCATCACCCTGCGGCGCGGCTTCGCGCTGTTCGACCCCGCCACCGACAGCGCCCCGCATTGCCTGCACCAGCCCGCAGCCGAGCTGCCGGGCAACCGCTTCAACGACGGCAAGTGCGATGCCGAGGGCCGCTTCTGGGGCGGCAGCATGGACTTTGACTGCAAGCTGCCCACCGGTGCGCTCTACCGCTACGACCCCGACGGCCGCTGCACGCGCCACGACGAGGGCTTCGTGGTGACCAACGGGCCCACCTGGGCCATGGCGGAGGGCCGACAGCGCCTGTACTTCAACGACACGCTGAGTTCCATCACCTGGCGCTACGACTTCGATGCGGTGGCAGGCACCGTGTCCAACAAGCAGATGTGGAAACGCTTCAGTGCCGAGGACGGCCTGCCCGACGGCATGACCACCGACGCCCTGGGCCGGATCTGGATCGCCCACTGGGGCGGCCACTGCGTGAGCTGCCACGACCCCGAAACGGCCGAGGAACTGGGCCGCGTGGTGCTGCCCGCCAGCCAGGTCACCACCTGCGCCTTTGGCGGGGCGGACCTTCGCACGCTGTTCATCACCACCGCGCGGGTGGGTCTCACGCCGGCGCAACTTGCTACCGAGCCGCTGGCCGGCAGCGTGTTTGCCATCGAGATCGACAGCCCCGGCGTGCCCGCCCATCTGTTCGGCGGTTGACCCTTTTCACGAGAGCTTGCACATGAGCGAAACCACCCATCCCATCACCTGGCTGAGCCATGCGGGCCAGCACCTGGGGCTGGTCCCCTCCCTGGGCGGCAGCGTGGCCGCCTGGCAGATCGACGCCCCGGAGCAAGCCGGTGGCCGGCTCGACCTCTGGCGCCGCTGGGATGGTGCCACCCCCGACCTGTACCAGCTGGCCTCGTTTGCCATGGTGCCCTGGTCCAACCGCATCAGCGGCGGCGGCTTCACGCACGCCGGGCAGTTCCATCCCATGCAGCCCAACCGGGCAGGCGAGCCGTATCCCATCCATGGCGATGGCTGGCTGCAGCCATGGGTGCTGTCGCAGCCCGCGCCGGACACGCTGCAGATGCAACTGCGCTCGGAGCGCTTCGGGGGCAACCCCTACGACTACGAATCGGTGCAGACCTTTCGCCTGGTGGAGGGCGGGCTGGACCAGCATGTGCTGGTGCGCCACCTCGGCGCCGAGCCGCTGCCCTACGGCATTGGCGTGCATCCCTGGTTTCCGCGCACGCCGGGCACGCGCATCAGCGCACCGGTGCAGGCCGTCTGGCTGTGCGGCAACGACCCGTTGCCGACCGAACACACCCGGCAGTTCCCTGAAGGCTGGGACCTGAATGCCGGCGTCTCGGCCCATGGCACCCTGATCGACAACGGCTACACCGGTTGGGGTGGCACGGCGCAGATCGACTGGCCCGAGCACGGCCTGCGGTTGACCGCCCGCATGCCCGATTCCGGTGCCGATGGCGGCGCCGGGCAGCACTTTTGCCTCATCTACCGCCCACCGCAGGGCCCGGCCTTCTGCTTCGAGCCCATCACCCAGCCCATCGATGCCTTTCACCTGGCGGGGCAGCCAGGGCTGCGCGTGCTGGAGCAGGGGGAGTCGTTTGCGCTGAACGTGCAGTGGCGCTACGGCCGGCTGGCCGTTGGCTAGCAACAGGCGATTTCCGTCGGATCAGTCCACCTCTGCCTGGCGACCCAGAAGCCTGTCCACCGCTGCGCGCAGCGCCAGCAAGGACGTGGTGTTGAGCACGAACACCACGAAGCCTTCGATCTGGCTGCTGAGCAGCTCGAAGCGGATGTGCAGGAACACCACCAGGTGGTTCTGGATGCGCGTGCCCAGAATGGTGCGGCTGTCACCGACATCGACACGGGGCGGGCTCAGCTCGAACTCGTTGCCCAGCAGGTCGGCCAGGGTGGCGAGGCAGGCGCTGAGCATCACGTTGCCCAGCTCGGTCATGGCATCCTGCTCGATGGCGCTCAGGTCCTCGCCGGGCAGGCTCTGGCCCGCGACGATGCGGACGATCTCCAGGCTCTTGTCGCCCGGAAAGATCAGCAGCGCGTCGCCGTTGAACACGCCCCGGAAGGGCTGGCGCACCCCATACATGGTGCTGCCGGCGGTGCCCAGTTGCTGGGCCGCCTCGCTCACCGTGAAAATGCTCACGTGCGGTACTGACAGCAGCACCTCGTCGTGCATGAGATCGCCCATGGCAGCGGCCGCCTTGCCGACACCGATGTTGAAGATCTCGCTGAGCGCGTCTATTTGTTCCGCATCAAGCTTGGCAGTCATGTCATGCTCCTGCCAGTGCTGCGAGCTTCCTCGCTGCATCGGCTGTGATGGGTTTTGCAATGAATACCAGGCCGGCCTCGTCGATGCGTTCCTGCATCGCAGACTGGACGTTGGCGGTGAGGATGGCGATGGGCAGGTGGGGCCGGGTCTGGCGCAATGCCAAGGCCGCCTCCAGGCCGGTCATCCCGTGCATGTTGAAGTCCATGGACACCAGGTCCACAGGGTGTTCTTCACACATTTTCAGGGCTTCCTCGCCGCTGCTGGCGTGCAGGATGGTCCATGCGGGGTGGGCCTGCAAGACGAATCCTTGCAGGATGAGCCGGGACATGCGGCTGTCGTCAACAATCAAAAGTCGCAGGCTCATGGCAGGATCTCGGTTGTATCGGGAGACGGGATGGATCGTTCGTAGGCCAGCACCTTGTTGCGGCCCGTGGCCTTGGCGCGGTACAGCGCCTGGTCGGCCCATGCCAGGATGGTCTCTATCCCGGCATCCCGGTGCGCCATCTCGGCCATGCCGATGGACACGGTGATCCTCAACGGCTCGCTGGCGATGGAGAGGATCTGCAGTTGCGAGATGGCGTCGCGGATGCGCTCGGCCACCAGGTGTGCACTTTCGGTGGACGAGTGGGGCAGCAGGGCCGCAAATTCCTCGCCCCCCAACCGCCCCAGGATATCGGCCTCGCGCAGCGCGCCCGCAATCGAGGTGGCGCAGGCACGCAGCGAGTCGTCGCCGGTCTGGTGTCCATACCGGTCGTTGATGCGTTTGAAGTGGTCGATGTCGATCATCAGCACCGTGCACGGCTTGGCATGGCGGCGGCAGTGGTCGAGCAGTGCGGTGCCGCGCTCCAGAAAGGCCCGTCGGTTGAGCAGGCCGGTCAGTGAATCGCGCGTGGCCAGTTCACGCAACTGCGATTCCAGTTGCTTGTGCGTGCTGATGTCGAAGCCCCACAGCAGATGGGCCAGCCTGCCATCGACCTCGATGAGGCGTGCCGACAGCGAGCTCCAGCGTGGATTCCTGGTGCCGATGAGCGCTTCCATGCCATCCACCTGGCCATACTTCTCCAGCGCATCCATCAATTGCCGGCTGGTGGCAGGGTCGTGCAGCAACTCGGGCAGGAACAGCTTCATGGGTGGCCACTGGAGCCCCAGGCGTTCCACCATCTGGTTGTTGATGAAGTGCACGAAGCCGCTTTCGACGTCTACGAGAACGACATCGCTGGGGCTGGAGTCGAGGATGAAGCCCAGCAACGCGCGGTTCTCATCGATCTCGCGCGTGCGACTGGCCACGCGCATCTCCAGCTGGCGGTTGGCCTGCGCCAGCTGCTGGGACAGGGCCTGGGCCGACCGGGCTTCTTGCAGCAGCTTGCGGATCAAGAGGGCCGTGCCTATCAGCAGGCCCCCGAGCACGGCGCTGAGCAGCATGAAATGGTCGTGCAGTTCCTGGCGAACCCGGTCCGTGTCCTGCGAGGAAAACAGGTGTACCGCCACCACGGCCTTGCGGGTGCTCTGCAGCAGGGCATCGGTGTGCGCGATGATGTCGTCGCTCAGGCCCGCACGTTCGGGTGGTGCCGAGGCCATGCGGCTGGACCAGCGCTTTACATGCCGGCCCAGTTCCTCCAGATCGAGTGCTGGCTGCGCCAGATCCTGCCGCAACCGCGCGCCGATGCGCTGGCTTGCGCCGGCCATGTCCAGGGTGCTGTAGAGAACCTCCAGGCGCTCGCGCAGCTCCTCCTCGGGCGCCTCCAGCGCTTTCACCTTGCGCGCCAGCAGGGCGACCCGCCCCAGTTCGCTGTGCACGCTCGACACGTACCACAGATCGCTTTTCTGAAACGGCTGCGCCAGCGATTGCGCCTGCCGCAGCGTCCACCACAAGGCGACGGATGTCGCCACCACCATGGCCAGCACCAGGGCCAGCAGCCAATAGGTTCCACGCTGGTGGCGCGGCAGGCGGGCGGCTTGCGCCGCAGGCGACAGGGGCTTATCGGACGGAGAGGACATTGACCTGCCAGATGGTGCGGTTGACGTAGTCCTGCTTTTGCAACTGGGGGTGTTGGTCAAAGGGATAGATCAGGATCAGGGGGCCCTTGTCGCGCACGCCGATCGGCTGGTGATTGCGGCGGTAGGCCAGTACCGGGTCGTACTGCAACAGGTCGCTCCATGGGATGCGCACGGCGTAGTCGTTCAGGGCGGTCAGCTCGATCTGGTGGCGCTCGTTACCGCCCATCCGTTCCACCAGCTGGCGCAGGGACACGCCGCGCCACTGGGACTTGCCGGCAATCCCCAGTGCCTGCGGCAAGGTGGTGACGATGTCACGGGCCGGCAGCCTCTCCAGCGCCTGGAGGTCGCAGGCCAGGGCTGGCTGGGTTGGGCGTTGCAGTTGCAGCACCGGCCGCGCGCCTGATGGCTGGCACACCAGGCTGGCATGGGAGGGCAATGGCAGCCACAGGCTGGACAGGACAACAAACAGGGCGAACGCTGCGCAGGGCAGCCCCGCGCGAAAACAGGGCGTCATGAAGGGGTCTCGCTGGCTCGCTCCTCGGATGCAGTGTCAGGAGCAGACGCAGCGACTATGCCGGGATGCCCTGCAAGGTGGGCCTGTTTACACGCTGTTGTGGGGGCAATAGCCCCGCTTTGACAATTGTTGACAGCTTGGCCATGCAGCCCGGCGCCCCGCAGGTGTGGACGGGGGCGCATTCCAGGCGCCCATGGCGCGCAAGAATCGCCCCCGGCACCCGGGGCTCCACGCATGTGCGGGTCGGCCCTGTCGGCCGCACCTGCGGTACCGCTTCAAATGACCCGAAAGCCGTGTGTCCCGTCGCGGCCCAACTGCTCGACCAGCCCGAACTCCCAGTCCAGGTAGGCCTGCATGGCCTCGCGCGGGCTTTCCGTGCCCTCATAGGGGCGGCGGTAGCGGTCGGTACGTGGCGATGCCAGGCGCGTTTCGCCATGCTCCAGCGGCAGGCCCTGGTCGATCCAGGCCTGGGTGCCGCCGTCCAGCACCTGCACTTCGGCCCCGGTCAGGCGCGCCAGGTCCTGCGCCGCATAGCGGGCCAGCAGGCTGCTGCCGCAGGTGAGCACGTAGCGGCGCGCCTGCGGGATGGAGGCCACGGCGTGCGCCAGCTGCGAGCGCAGCGCGAACCAGGCACCCGGGATGTGGCGCTGGGTGTAGTTGGCGCTGCTGGTGAGGTCAAGCACGGCGGTGTGTCCGGCCGGCTCCTGCTGCAGCCATGCGGCCAGTTGCTCTGGCGTGGTCCAGGCGATGGGGCCCTTCGGCTCTGGCACGGAGTTGGCCACGGCGCCGGTTTCGCTGAAGTCTGCGGGTTGTGCGCTGTCGAGCACCCACACCTCCCAGCCCATCTGGGCCAGCCACGATGCGCTCATGTTGGCGCGCACGCCATCGTCGTCCACCAGCACCAGGCGGGCACCGCGCACGGCGGCCGTGTGGTCGGTCTCCTGCACCAGTTGGCCACCCGGTGTGTTGCGAAAGCCCGGCAGGTGGCCGGCGGCGAACTCCTCGGGCGTGCGCACGTCCAGCAGGTAGGTGGTGCGGCCGGCCTCGGCCGCAAAGCGGGCCAGGACGCCGCCCTGGGCACGCTGCACGCGGGCGCGGTCGGCCACGCTGCGTGCCTGCTGCGGCGCCTGGCTGCGGTTTGTGTGCACGGCGGGATCGAAGCGGCGGCTGGCGCCGCGCTCCAGCGTCTGCCCGGCCAGCAGCCAGCCGATGGTGCCGTTGCGCAGGGCGGCCACGGGGTTGGGAATGCCAGCGTTGACCAGCGACTGCGTGCCGATGATGCTGCGCGTGCGCCCGGCGCAGTTCACGATGATCTGCGTGGCAGGGTTGGGCGCCAGCGCCTGGGCGCGCAGCACCAGTTCGGCGCCGGGCACGCTTACTCCGGTGGGGATGTTCATGGTGTGGTATTCGTCGTAGCGGCGTGCATCGAGCACCACCACGTCGGCCTTGGCGTCGATCAGGGCCTGCACCTCCTCGGCAGCGAGGGAGGGGGTGTGGCGCTCGGCCTCCACCAGCTCGCCAAAGGACTTGCTGGGCACGTTCACGTCGATGAACAGCTCGCCCCCGGCATCGCGCCAGCCCTGCAGGCCGCGTGCGAGCAAGGTCACCTGGGTGTAGCCCAGCTGCTGCAGCGTGCGCGCCGCCGGCTCAGCCAGGCCCTCGCCATCGTCGTAGACCACGATGAAGGTGTCGCGGCGGGGGATGCGCGTCCAGGCATCGAGCTCGATCTTGCCGGCCGGCAGGTTGGCGGCGAACAGCGGGTGGCCCTGGGCATAGGGGTCTTCCTCGCGCACGTCGAGGAGGGCGATTTCCTCGCGGGCGAGCAGGGCCTGGCGGACCTGGAGAGCGGAAGTCTGGGGAATGGCGGGTGCGGTCATTGCGGGATCGTACGGGTCTTTGAAAATCGGGTCAGGCCGAGGGGGCAGGGTTGCGGGACAGGTCCCAGATGTTGGGCAGGGTGCTGTTGCTGTAGCCCGAGATGAAGGGTTTGCGCGTGCCGTCTTCGAGGTACACGCTGCGCTGCACGGCACCGATGTTGGCACCGTAGACGTGGATGCTGATGGAGGTCTGGCCCTCCACCGCGTTGCTCACGCGGTGCACGTCGCCGATGCTGGGGGACACGGCCTCCACCTGGCCGGGCTGCAGGCGGTGCGGCGCGCCATCGGCGGCCCAGCGTCCGTCTGCGATACGGGCAAAGGCCTGCGAATCCTCGGCACCGCGCAGCATGCCGATCAGGCCCCACACCGTGTGGTCGTGGATGGGCGTGGCCTGGCCCGGTCCCCAGACGAAGCTCACCACCGAGAAGCGGCCCAGGGCATCGGCATGCAGCAGGAACTGTTGGTAGCGCTCGGGGCTGGGTTGCGCATAGGCGGCGGGCAGCCAGTCGTCATGGGCCACGAGCGCACCCAGCAGGGCGCCGCCGCGTTTGAGCAGTTCGGGCTCGGGCGGGGCGCTTTCCACCAGTGCGGCCAGTTGCTGAACGAAGCCGCGCAGGCGGGCGGTGTCGGGCGACGTCGGGGCGGCGGTGGGCGCGGTTGGTTCTTTGGCTGTGGAGGCGAGGGCATTCATGCCCTGCATTGCACCAGCGTTGGGCGTGGGGGTGTGCGGAATCTTTTGCATATCCATCTCCGTTTTTCTTCGTTCTCATTGTGGTGTCCAGCAGTTGCAATGCGGCTGGTGCGGTGCTTGCCACCGTTGTCTTTATTACACATGAGGTGCAGGGCATGAACAACAAGGGCCAGGTTCTGGGTGGGGGAGAAGCGCGCTGGTCGCGCCGGCAGTTGCTGCGTGCAACAGGTGCTGCCACGGTGGTGGGCGCCTCGGGCGTGGTGGGCAGCCAGGTTCTGGCGGCCAGCAATTTGCGCGAAGTCAAGCTGGCGTGGAACGCCAACGCCATCTGTCTGTCGGCCGCCCCGGTGGCGATCGAGCGCGGCATCTTTGAAAAGCACGGCCTCAAGGTCGAGCTGGTCAACTTCGCGGGCTCCACCGACCAGTTGCTCGAAACCATCGCCACCTCCAAGGCCGATGCCGGCCTGGGCATGGTGCACCGCTGGATCAAGCCGCTGGAGTCGGGTTTCGACGTGAAGCTGGTGGGCAGCTCGCACGGCGGCTGCTCGCGCCTGGTGGGCTACGAGGCAGCCGGCGTGACCAGCCTGCAAAAGCTCAAGGGCAAGACGATTGCCGTGTCGGACCTCAACAGCCCGGGCAAGAATTTTTTCTCGGTGCTGCTGTCCAAGGTGGGTCTGAACCCCGAGAAGGACGTCACCTGGCGCCAGTTCCCCGGCGACATGCTGGGCCTGGCCGTGGAAAAGGGCGAGGCCCAGGCCATTGCCGATGGCGACCCCAACCTCCTGTTGATCCAAAGGCGCACCAAGGGCCTGGTGGATCTGGCCTCCAACCTCTCGGGCGAGTACGCTGCCAAGACCTGCTGCGTGCTGGGCGTGAGCGGCGCCATGGTGCGCAGCGACAAGGGCACGGCGGCGGCCCTCACGCGCGCCATCATCGAGGCGTCGGACTTCGTGGCCGACAACCCCAATGAGACGGCACGCATCTTCAGCCCCTACTCCAAGGTGCCGCAGGAAGACCTGCGTGCCGTGCTGGGCACGCTCACGCACCGCAGCCACCCGGTGGGCACGGCCCTGCGCCAGGAGATCGAGTTCTACGCGCGCGATTTCAAGCTGGTGGGGGTGCTCAAGCCCTCCACCGACCCCGCGCGCTTTGCCGCACATGTGCACGCCGACGTTCTGGCCTGATCCCGCCATGAGCACCGTTGCCGACCATATTCTGCCTGCACCCGCATCCGTGGCCGATGCGCCCCGGGCGCCCCGTGCCACGGCGCCCGCCACCAAAGTGGCTGCGCCCGCCACCTTCGGCGCGGCCCAGCCTGTTCCCTCCATCTGGTGGGCTGGGCTGGTGGCTGCCTTCGCCTGGGCGGCCCTGGGCCTGCTCACCTATCTGTGGCCCAACAAGCCCGCGGGCTTCAGCGAATGGGAGTTCACCCAGGAATTTGCCCTGGGAGCCGGCGTAGTGGCCGTGGCACTGGTGGCGCTGGCCCTGACCCCGGTGGCTTTCGGCGCCGTGGGTGCGCGCGCGCGCCGCGCGGGCCCCTGGCTGGTGGCCATTGCCGTCGGCCTCACGGTGTGGGAGATGTTCACCGCCAAGCTGGGTACCCTGCCGCCCCCGTTCTTTGCCCCGCCGCAAAGCCTGGTGGAGGTGTATGTGACCGACTGGGCGCGCCTGCTAGAAAGCGCCGGCGCATCCATCCGCCTACTGGCCCTGGGCATCGCCATCGGCGCGGCGGCGGGCTTCGTCACCGGCGTGCTGATCGGCTGGTCGCGACAGGCCAGCTACTGGATCCACCCGGTGCTGCGCATCCTGGGGCCGGTGCCCACCACGGCGCTGCTGCCGGTGAGCTTCTATTTCTTCCCGTCGAGCTGGTCCACGGCGATCTTCCTGATCGCATTGGGCACGGCCTTTCCGGTGGCCATCCTCACCTGGTCGGGCGTGGCGGGCGTGCACAAAAATTACTACGACGTGGCACGCACCATGGGCGCATCGCCCTGGTTCCTGGTGCTGCGCGTGGCCATACCGGCCGCGCTGCCGCAGGTCTTCGTGGGCCTGTTCATGGGCCTGGGCGCGGCGTTCTCCACCCTGGTGGTGGCCGAGATGCTGGGCGTGAAGGCCGGCCTGGGCTGGTACCTGACCTGGGCCCAGGGCTGGGCGGCGTACCCCAACATGTATGCCGCACTGATCGTGATGGCGCTGCTGTTCTCGGGCGTGATCACCTTGCTGTTCGTACTGCGCGACCGGGTGCTGTCGTGGCAGAAGGGGGTGGTGAAATGGTGAGTACAGCGATTGCCGCCGAGGCGGGCGCCGCAGCCCGGGTCACTGGTGCGCGCATCGACGTGCGCAATGTGAGCCACTGGTTCGACCTGCCCGCAGGCCCGCTGCACGTCATCGACGAGCTCGACCTTTCCATTGCCCCCGGCGAGTTCGTGGCGCTGCTCGGGCCCAGCGGTTGTGGCAAGAGCACCTTGCTCCGCCTGGTGGCGGGGCTCGAGCCCGCGACCACGGGGGAGTTGCTACAGGACGGCACCCCCATCACCGAGCCCGATCCCTCGCGCATCGTGGTCTTCCAGGACCCGACGCTGTTCCCCTGGCGCACGGTCTGGGACAACGTGGCCCTGGGCCTGCAGGCGCGCGGCATCCTGCGCCAGCAGCGCCACCGGGTGGACCAGGCCCTCAGCCTGGTGGGGCTGCAGGACTTTGCCAAGGCCTTTCCGCACCAGCTGTCGGGCGGCATGGCGCAGCGCGTGGCGCTGGCGCGGGCCCTGGTCAACGACCCGAGCCTGCTGGTGCTCGACGAACCGCTGGGCAAGCTCGACTCGCTCACGCGCCTGTCCATGCAGACCGAGCTGGTGGACCTGTGGCAGCGCACCGGCTTCTCGGCCCTGCTGGTCACGCACGACGTGGAAGAGGCGCTCTTCATGGCGCAGCGCGTGGTGGTGTTCGCCGACCGGCCGGCGCGTATCCAGCAGGTGCTGGTGAACGATTTGCCTTACCCACGCCACCGCGGCGACCCGCGCCTGGCCGCGCTGCGCCATGAGGCTCTGGCCCTGCTGGGGCTGGATGCGAGCTGGTAGGCCGGGCTGTTGTCGCCGGAACTGTTGAACGGCCTGCTCGAAGGCCTGCAGGCCGCGCAGCAAGGGCTGCGTGCCCTGTTGCACGCGTTGGGCCTGGCTCCTGAAGTGCACGGCCAGCCCGCCTGGCCTTGGGGGCAGCGCATTGCGGCCGAGATGCTGGTGGTGGATGCCGGCCATGCGCGGCGCGTTCTGCTGTCGCTGGTGTGTGCGGGCGCCGCCTTAGTCGTCTTGTTGGTATCGCTGCCCTGGCGACGTGCGCGTCTTCCCCTCTGGGCGCTGGCCATTGCCTTGCTGGTGTTCGCCCCCTGGCCCCAGGCGCACCTGCTGCTGGCGCCGGCCGTGGCGACCAGCCTGCACCAGTCGCCCACCGGCTTTGCTGCGGCAGGCATCGTGCGTGGCCAAGCCACCTACCAGCAGCACTGCGTGCGCTGCCATGGCACCGACGGCCGCGGAGAGGGGCCCGACGCGCCGCAGCTCGTGCAGTGGCCGCCCAACCTGAACGGCGCACTGCTGTGGAAGCGGCTCGACGGCGAGTTGTTCTGGCGCGTGCGCGAGGGCATGCACAACCGCGCGGGCGTGCCCACCATGCCCGGCGTGGGCGGCGCATTGAGCGACGCGCAGATCTGGGAGGTGCTCGACTACCTGCAGGCCCATGCCGCCGGGCAGATGCTGCGCGAATCGGGCACCTGGGACCGCCCGGTGCGCCTGCCGGCCATGGCCGTGCAATGCCGCCAGGGTGGCGCGCGACACAGCCGCGAGCTGGTGGGGCAGCGCGTGCGCGTGGCCGTGGCGGGGCCCGGCGTGCAGCCCGTGGCCGACGACCCGCGCCTGGTCACCCTGGTCGCCGGCGTTCTGCCTGCAGGGGGCGATTCCGAATGCCGGCCGCAGGCAGACCTGCATGCTCTAGACCAGGCTCTGGCGCTGGTCCTGGGCATCCCGGCCGCCGAACTGCCGGGCTACCAGTTGATCGTGGACCGCGCCGGCTGGCTGCGTGCCCGCGGCCAGCCAGGCAAGGCGGCCTGGTCCGAGGACGACCTGGTCTGCCGCTCGACCACCGTGCCCGGGGCGCCCCCCGATGTACCGGTGGCGGTCGCCGCCGTCGCACCGGGCGACGGGCTGGAGGCGCTGATCCGCCGCATGGACGCAGAACCGGTGCGGCTCACGCGCGGTGGCTTTCCGCACTGAATCGGATGGGGGCGGACTGGCGCGCCCCTACTTGCGGCTCTTGCGGTACACGTCGCCCACCGAATTGGTCAGCGACGCCTTGTCCGGTGCCACGCGCATGGTCATCGGCCGTTCCTTGCCGCCCGCGATGCAGGTGAGCAACAGCACGCCGGCACCCGGTTGGTAGCGGCAGTGGGCATAGACCTTCTGGCTGTCGCGCAGCACCACCGTGCCCTGGGCGTCGAAGTCCATGAAGTCGTCGGTGAAGCCGGGCTTCTTGCGGTCTTCGGCCAGTTGCCAGGTGCCGGCCAGCCAGCCGGTGCCCTCCTGCGCCAGGGTGCTGCCGGCGAGTGCCAGCAGGGCGATGCCCGCCAAGGTGTGTCGAATGCCCATGTCTGCTTACTCCTTGCGTCCCAGCGCGAAGTAGATGCCGCCCAGCACCAGGATGACGAGCGGCATGCCGATGGCCACGAAGCCCCGCGCCTGGACGTGGCGCAGGTTGGCCAGCAGCCAGAGCCCGCCGACGGCCATGCCGGCGATTCCGGCCTGGGTCTTGCGGTTCATCTGAAACCCTCCGGGGCGGGTACGGCAGGCACGGCCATCCCTTGGTTGCAATGCATGAAAATCCCTCTCTCGTCGTGTTATTTCCGGCATTTTGCCAGGGCTGCGCTCAACCCTCCAGCGCGTTCATGGCGAACGGCGCCGCCGTCAACATGCGCAAGTCCTGCGCATGGGGTGGGGCCGGGGGGGGCAGTAGTGACCGCACACCGCAGCAGTGGCCGCAGGCGGTATGTGCGCAGTGAATTTGCAAACGCGGTTTTCTTCGTTGGCTGACAGCGGTGGGCGTTCCATCATGGACCGGTTCATTTACTTGCCTCACCAGGAGCCCGCTATGCCCGTCCAGTTCATCGGCATGATCCAGCCGCACGAAGTCTCTGAAACCATCGCCCGCAAGGGCCCGGCCGTGGATGCTGCTTATGTGCGCGTGTTCGCCCAGGCGCACGAACACGCAGGTTTCGACCGCATCCTGGTGCCGGCCAGCTCGTCCAGCCCCGACACGCTGCTCACCGTTGCCTATGCCGCCTCGGTCACCGAAAAGATCGGCTTTTTGCTGGCCCACCGCCCGGGCTTCGTCGCGCCCACGCTGGCGGCGCGCCAGCTGGCCACGCTGGACCACTACACCGGCGGGCGCCTGGCGGTGCACTACATCAGCGGCGGCTCGGACGAGGACCAGCAGCGCGATGGCGACTTCCTGGACCACGACCAGCGCTACGCCCGCACCGACGAGTACCTCGCGCTGCTGCGCCGCGTGTGGACCGCCGACAAGCCCTTCGACCACGAGGGCGCCCACTACCGCGCCAGGGGCGTCTGGTCCGAGGTCAAGCCGTTGCAGCAGCCCTATGTACCCATCTTCTTTGGCGGTGCCTCGGCGCCCGCGTTGCAGGTGGCCGGTAGGCATGCCGACGTGTATGCCCTGTGGGGCGAGTCACTGGCCCAGGCCAGCGACCTGGTGCGCCGCGTGCGCGCCGAGGCCACACTGCACGGGCGTGAGGTGCAGTTCAGCATCTCCTTTCGCCCGATCCTGGGAAAAACCGAGGACGAGGCCTGGGCGCGCGCCGAGCAGATCCTCGAAGACACGCGCCGCCTGCGCGTGCAGCAGGGCTACTCGCGCGGTAATGGCCCCCAGCAGAGCGAGGGCGCGCAGCGCCTGCTGGCCGACGCCGCCAAGGGCGACCGGGTGGACGAGCGCCTGTGGACCGCGATTGCGCGCGAGATCGGCGGGCGCTCCAATTCCACTTCGCTTGTGGGCACGCCCGAGCAGGTGGCCGACGCCTTGCTGAAATACTACGACCTGGGTATCACCACCTTCCTGATACGCGGCTTCGATCCGCTGGTGGATGCCATCGACTATGGCCGTGAACTGCTGCCCCTGGTGCGCGCCAAGGTGGCCGAGCGGGACCGGCAGACCGCAGCACATGTGGCGCTGAAGGTGGCCTGAGCACCGCGCCTTGCAGGCAGATGCGGCGCGCACTTCTTGCGAGTGCGCGCTGCAGTGCTTTTGGCTCAGGCGGGTGGCTGCACAGCGCCTCTTGCCCCAAATGCCCCGCTGAAGCTGCGGTCCCACGGCGGGGCCACCTGGGCCGGGCCATCGAGCACGCCCAGCTTCAGAAAGGTATCGGCCACGGCCTGGTGGCCCTTGACCACACCGTCGTCCACGGCGCGCAGGTCGTAGTCGGTGCTGCGGTTGTTCCACAGCTCGATCAGGTCGCCCACCGGCACGCGGGTTTCTTCCGACTGCGCGCGGGCATAGGCCAGGTAGTTGCCATTGGCCCAGAGGTAGGCGCGGCGCAGGCGCTGCAGGTAGTCGCTGATGGCGGCGTGTTTGAGCGGGTCCTGCACAGACCTGGGGTTGGCATAGATCGGGAAATTGCCCGAGAGGTAGCCATCCCCGGTCTTGAGCACGCGCGCGCCGTAGCGCAGGCGCGCCAGCTGGCCGTTGTAGCCATAGATGGCCCAGGCATCGAGGTCGCCCCGGTCAAAGGCCGACAGGCCGTCGGCCGGTGTGAGGCTCACAGGCGTGATGTCGGCAAACGACAGGCCCGCTTCGGCCAGCTGCCGGCTCAGAAAATAGTGCGAGGTGGTCGCGCGCACATAGCCCACGCGCTTGCCCCTGAGGTCGGCGATGCGCGTTATGGGCGCGTCCTTGCGCGCCAGGGTGACCTGGTTGTTCAGATCCTCGCGCGTGACGGCGATGAAGCGCACCTGCGCCTTCTGCCGCGCCGCGAACAGGGCCGGTATCTCGCTGCCCGAGCCCAGGTCCAGCGCGTCGCCGTTGATGGCCTCGATGTGCAGCACGCCGTTGTTGAGCTCGCGCCACTCGATGCGGTAGGGCGTCTGGCCCTGGCCGCTGGCCGCGATGAGGGGGCGCCACAGGCCCTTGTAGGTGCCGATGCGCAGGGTGACCTTGGAGAGGTCGGTGGCACCTGCCGCCACGGCGGGTGCGCCTAGAGTGGCCAGGGTGGCCGCACCCAGGCCGGCGCGCAGCAGGGTGCGGCGGTGGGTGCCGGAGGTGGTTGGCAATGGCATGGAGAAAGTCCTTTCGTCGTTCTGCGGGAATGCCAAGGTTCCAGCAACCGCTTTCCCGCTCCAACGACCATTGCGTAGCATCGATATGCGCAAATCAGCGGTCCGCAGCATGCGCCCCGCCTCATGCCAAAACCGAATGTGCACACGCGCTTTTCTTCGTTGGCGGTGCCGGGGGCGGCCTTTATGGTGGGCAGCACATTCCCCAGACACAAGGCCTCCCGATGTCCTCCTCAGCCACGCTGTTGCCTCCGCTGAACCTCCACGCCCGGAACCTCGCCCCCCAGCGCAAGGACTGGTTCGATCCACCGCCAGCGCGCCCCACGCTGGAGGCCGAGCGCCGCCACCGGCAGGAGAACCTGGCCGTGGCCTTTCGCCTGTTCGCCCAGCATGGCTTCGACCATGGTCTAGCGGGCCACATCACGGCGCGCGACCCGGAGTGGGCGGACCATTTCTGGGTCAACCCGCTGGGCCTGCATTTCTCGCAGATCAAGGTGTCGGACCTGTTGCTCGTGAACTCTCAGGGCGAGATTGTGGTCGGCAACGGTCCGCTGAACCGGGCGGCGTTCGCCATCCACGCGGCGCTGCACGAGACGCGGCCCGACATCGTGGCCGCTGCGCACACGCATTCGACCTACGGCAAGGCCTGGTCAGCGCTGGGCCGCCGGCTCGACCCGCTGACGCAGGACTCGTGCATCTTCTACGAGGACCATGCGCTGTTCGATGACTTCACGGGCGTGGTGCTTGAGACGGACGAGGGCTTTCGCATCGGCCAGGCCCTGGGCAACCAGAAAGCCGTGATCCTGCAGAACCACGGTATTCTGACGGCCGGCCCTTCGGTGGAAGCGGCTGCCTGGTGGTACATCGCGCTCGAGAACGCCTGCCACACCCAACTGCTGGCCGAGGCCGCGGGCGTGCCCCGGCCCATCCGGCCCGAAGTGGCGCGCCACACGCATGCGCAGATCGGCGGGCCGGGCGGGGCGCACTTCACCTTCAAGAGCCTGTTCGACATCGTGGTGCGCGAGCACCCCGAGGTGCTTCAGTGAACGCGCCCCTCACGGCAGGCCAACTGGCCCGCACGCTGGCCGTGGAGTTCGGCGCGCGCGCTGCCGTGCATGACCGCGAAGGCAGCTTTCCGCACCGCAATTTCACCGAACTGCAGCAGGCCGGTCTGCTGTCGCTGGCCGGGGCGCGCCATCTGGGCGGGCAGGGCGCATCCCTGGCCCAACTGGGCGAGGTGGTCGGTGCCGTGGCCCAGGGCTGCCCGGCCACCGCGCTCGTGCTCACCATGCAGTACATGCAGCAGCGCGCCATGGGCCGGGCCGGTTCGCCCTGGCCCGAGGCGCTGGCGCGCCAACTGGTGCAGGAGTCGGTGCGCGAGGTGTCGCTGATCAATGCCCTGCGTGTGGAGCCCGAGCTGGGCTCGCCCGCGCGCGGCGGCCTGCCGGCCACGGTGGCACGCCGCGCGGGTGAGGGTGCGGGCGCGGGCTGGCGCATCACCGGCCACAAGATCTATTCGACCGGCGCACCCATCCTGCGCTGGTATGTGGTGTGGGCCCGCACCGACGAGGAGGCGCCGCGCACCGGCGCCTTCCTGGTGCGGGCAGGGGCGCCCGGCATCCGCATCGACCCCACCTGGGACCACCTGGGCCTGCGCGCCAGCGGCAGCCACGATGTGCATTTCGACAGCGTGCCGGTGCCCGCCAGCCATGCGCTGGAACTGCGCCTGCCGCAGGACTGGGCGCGGGGTGACTCCGCCGTGCAGGCCGAGATGGTGGTCCTGCTGGGCGGGCTCTACACCGGTGTGGCACGGGCTGCGCGCGAATGGCTGCTCGACTTCCTGCGCACGCGCAGCCCCGCCAGCCTGGGCGCGCCGCTGGCCAGCCTGCCGCGCGTGCAGGAGGCCGTGGGCACGCTGGAAGGGCTGCTGCTCACCAATGAGCGCCTGCTGCGCGGCCTGGCGGCCGACATGGATGCCGGTGTGCCGGTCTCGTCGGTGGACAGCGGCCTGATCAAGTCCACCGTGACCCACAACGCCGTGCATGCGGTGGAGGTGGCCCTGTCGCTCACCAGCAACCACGGCCTGGCCCGGCGCAACCCGCTGGAGCGCCATTTGCGCGACGTGCTGTGCGGGCGCATCCACACGCCGCAGGATGACAGCGTGCACGTGGCGGCGGGCAAGGCGGCCCTGGGCTGACGGGGCAATGCGGTCCGGGGTGCCGACCCCGGACCGATGTCCGCTGCATGCGAAAACCGCATATCCATGGACGCAAGGCTTCGTTGGCCTGGCGCGCGGCGGGTGCTGCAATGAAGCCTGTCCAACCCGATCACTTCTTGTCCAACGCCACCATGCTGCGCCGCCAATTCAACCACCTGCTCACCGCCTCCGTCGCCGCCAGTTCCTTTCTGTCGCCGGTGCTCACCCACGCACAGTCCCGCGTGCTGTTGCGCGCGGGCGACCAGAAGGGCGGGCTGCAGGCCCTGCTCGACGCTGCAGGCGAGCTCAAGAACCTGCCCTACGACATCAAGTGGAGCGAGTTCCCTGCAGCTGCGCCGCTGGCCGAGGCGCTCAACGCCAATGCCGTGGATTTCGGCCCCATCGGCGATGCGCCGCTGCTGTTCACCCTGGCCGCCGGCAGCCGTGTGAAGGCCTTTGCTGCGAGCCGCTCCGATGCCTATGGCACGGCGGTGCTGGTGGCCCCCAATTCGCCGCTCAAGACCGCAGCCGACCTCAAGGGCAAGAGCATTGCGACCAACCGCGGCTCCATCGGCCATTTCGTCACGCTCAAGGTGCTGGAGTCGGCGGGCCTCAAGGCCGATGACGTGCAACTGCGCTTCATTCCACCGCCGGACGCAAAGCTCGCGCTGACGCAGGGTTCCGTCGATGCCTGGGCCACCTGGGAGCCCTACACCGCGCTGGCCGAGACCAGCGGTCACGCGCGTGTGCTGGTCAACGGGCGCGGGCTGTGGACCGGGCTGAGCTACCTGGCCGCAACGGAGGTGGCCCTGGCCGAAAAGACCGCGGTGCTGCAGGACTTCAAGGAGCGCGTGGTGCGCGCCCAGGTCTGGTCCTACCAGAACGCCAAGCCCTTTGGCCAATCGCTGGCGCGCATCATCGGCATTCCCGCCGACGCCGCGCAACTGCAGTTCGAGCGCCGCGCCACGCGCTGGCAGGACATCGACGCACAGGTGCTGGCCGACCAGCAGCGCACGGCGGATTTCTACCTGGCGGCAGGGCTCCTCAAGCAGCGGCTGGACGTGCGGGGCACCTTCGATACGCGGTTCAATGCCAAGGCCTGACGGCAGGGACCCCGCGCCCCAGGGCATTTGACCCGCCGCCAGCAGCCTGGCGCGCTGCGCCGCACAATCGGCGCCTATGCATTCTTCCTCGACGATGCTGCGCCTGATCAGCGTGGCGGCCTTCTCCAGCATGGCATCCATGCGCGTGTGCGATCCGATGCTGGTCACCCTGTCCCAGGAGTTCCATGTCACCACCGGCGATGCATCGGCAGTGATCGCCGCGTTCGCGGTGGCCTACGGCGTGCTGCAGCTCTTCTACGGCCCGCTCGGTGACCGCTTCGGCAAGGTGCGCGTGATCATCGGCGCCACCTTCGCCTGCGCCGTATTCAGTGCCGTCACGGCCCTGGCGCCGACCCTGCCGGTGCTGGTGGTGTCGCGCGCGTTCATGGGTGCGGCGGCGGCTGGCATCATCCCGCTGTCCATGGCCTGGATCGGGGACAGCGTGGCCTACGAGCAGCGCCAGGAGACGCTGGCCCGGCTCATGGTGGCCACCGTGTCGGGGATGATGGCCGGCCAGTGGTTCGGCGGCTTCGCGGTGGAGGCCCTGGGCTGGCGCTGGGCGTTTGCCGTGCTGTCTGTGCTGTTCCTCACGGCTGCCACCCTGCTGCTGCGCCAGATGCGTGCCACGGTGGCGGGTGCTGCAGCGGCGGGTGACCATCCGGCCGAACCGGCTGCCTTCTCGCTGCCAGCCTACCTGGCCACCACCGGGCGCCTTCTGCGCATGCCCCGGGTGCGCTGGGTGCTGGCCATCGTGGCGGTGGAGGGGGCCCTGGGCTTTGGCACCATGGCCTTCGTGCCAGCGCGCATGGTCGATGGCTTTGGCCTGTCCCCGTCGGCGGCGGGCGGGGTGATGGTGCTGTACGGCGTGGGCGGGCTGGTCTACAGCCTCATGGCGCGCCGCTGGCTGGCCATGCTGGGTGAGAAAGGCCTGGCACTGCTGGGCGCAACGATGATCGGCGGGGGGCTGCTGCTGCTGGCCTGGGCGCCGCTGGTACCGCTGGCGGTGCTGGGCTGCTTCTCTGCCGGCCTGGGCTTCTACATGCTGCACAACACCTTGCAGGTGCAGGCCACGCAGATGGCGCCCGAGGCGCGGGGCACGGCAGTCACCTTGTTCGCATGCCTGCTGTTCCTGGGCCAGTCGCTGGGGGTACTGGCAGTTGCGGCCAGTGTGGACCGGGGGTGGATCGCGCAAGTGTTCTCGATCGCCGCCGTATGCGTGGTAGTGCTGGGTGTGCTGGTCTCGCGCAAGGTCAAGGGGCGGGTTCCGCAGACTGCCGCCGTCTGATTTCGACATCTAAATAACCAAACTGTCTTATTACCCAATTTTTTGATAGTTGGTTTCTTTATGTTGCAATAGTACATTCCCTTATCCTTTTCATCCAGGGCCGAACCGGCGCCACAGGCGTACGGCGGCCCTTTGCGTTTCATGATCGACTTACGGGGTATCACCCAGATTTACCCGGGCCCACAAGGCCCGGTGGAAGCCCTCAAGGGCATCGACCTGCACATCCATTCGGGCGAGGTCTTCGGCATCATCGGCAAGAGCGGTGCCGGCAAGAGCTCGCTGGTGCGCGTGATCAACCTGCTCAACCGCCCCACAGAGGGCGAGGTCATCGTCAATGGCCGCGACCTCACCAAGCTCAATGACGCGCAGCTGCGCGAAGCGCGGCGCGACATCGGCATGGTGTTCCAGCATTTCAACCTGCTGTCCTCGCGCACGGTGTTCGACAACGCCGCGTTGCCGCTGGAGCTGGCGGGCATGGACAAGGCCGCCATCCGCGAGCGGGTGAACCCGCTGCTGGAGCTGGTGGGCCTGTCGGCCCTGGCCAACCGCTACCCGGCACAGATCAGTGGCGGGCAAAAGCAGCGCGTGGGCATTGCGCGCGCGCTGGCCAGCCGCCCCAAGGTGCTGCTCTCGGACGAGGCCACCTCGGCGCTCGACCCCGAGACCACGCGCTCCATCCTCGACCTGCTGCGCCAGGTGAACCGCGAGCTGGGCCTCACGGTGGTGCTCATCACCCACCAGATGCAGGTCATCAAGCAGGTGGCCGACCGCGTGGCCGTGATCGAGGCCGGCCGCATCGTGGAGCAGGGCCGCGTGCTGGAGGTGTTCACGCGCCCCCAGCAGGCCATCACCAAGAGCCTGATCGACGAAATATTGCCGCAGGAGCTGCCCGCCAGCGTGCTCGACCATGTGCGCAAGCTCACCGGCCAGCTGGCCACCACCGCGCCCGGCCATACCGGCCGGCTGCTGCGCCTGTCGTACTCGGGTGACAGCGCCTACCAGCCCATCCTGTCGCAGCTGATCCGCGAGTTCGGCGTGGACATGAGCATCCTGCACGGCCAGGTCGACGAGATCCAGGACGAGACCTTCGGTTCGTTGGCCGTCTACGCCAGCGGCGAGCCCGCGCGCTTGCGCGGCGCGGTCGAGCACCTGCGCGCGGGCGGCGTGGCCGTCGAAGAAGTCACCATTGAAACCTGAAGAGGCAAGAAGCCATGTTTGACCATTTCACTCCCGCCATGCTGGAGCTCTTCGCCTCGTCGCTGTGGGAGACGCTCATCATGGTGGGCATCTCCGGCCTTGTCGGCGGCCTGCTGGGTGTGCCGCTGGGCGTGTTCCTGCGCCTCACCGACCAGGGCGGCGTGCTGGAGAACAGCCCCGTGAACAAGCTCGTGGGCTGGCTGGTGAATGCCGTGCGCTCCACACCCTTCATCATCTTGCTGGTGGCCATCATCCCGTTCACGCGCTTCATCACGGGCTCGTCCATCGGCACGGCGGCGGCCGTGGTGCCTTTGACCATTGCCGCTGCGCCCTTCGTCGCGCGCCTGGTGGAGGCTGCGTTGCGCGAGGTGGACCATGGGCTGGTCGAAGCGGCCCAGGCCATGGGGGCTACCACCAGCCAGATCGTCTGGAAGGTGTTGCTGCCGGAGGCTCTGCCTGGCATCGTTGCTGGGCTGACCATTACCTTCGTGAGCCTTACCGGGTACTCGGCCATGGCCGGTGCGATTGGTGGGGGTGGGTTGGGGGATCTGGGGATTCGTTATGGGTACCAGCGGTTTCTGCCGGAGATCATGTTGGCTGTTGTGCTGGTGTTGATTTTCTTTGTGCAGGCGGTGCAGAGTCTCGGGGATTGGGCTGTGCGTCGGCTGAGCCATCGTTGATTTGTCGGCTGTGGTTGCTCTTTGCCTTGATTG
>NZ_LMIH01000045.1:135366-135662 GCF_001428645.1 Acidovorax sp. Root217 | reverse complement strand
ACCCCCAGTCTGCGTCCCCCGTACGCCCTGTCGGGCGAACGGGGGCAACCTGCGATGCTCGGATCTGGGGTGGGCGTCGCTGAACTCGCTGCGTTCTTCGAACTCCGCTCAGACAGCAGCGACGAGCTAGATGACGAAGTGCATGTGTCCTGCGGCACATGCACCCACCCCAGCTCCTGCGCTTCTCGGCGCAGCCAGCAGGGGTGGGGGCGGGGTCACGGACGGCTGCTGCTTCGCAGCTGCGCCTGGGGTCGGTTACGCGCTGCGCGCTGCCGACGGTTGGGGCACGGTCACCC
>NZ_LMIH01000045.1:135184-135259 GCF_001428645.1 Acidovorax sp. Root217 | reverse complement strand
GGAGTTCGAAGAACGCAGCGAGTTCTGCGGCACACCCCAGGCCCGAGCATCGCAGGCTGCCCCACTCGCCCAACG
>NZ_LMIH01000045.1:109310-135115 GCF_001428645.1 Acidovorax sp. Root217 | reverse complement strand
CTTCTTTTGGCGACGCAAAAGAAGGTAGGTGCGCCGCCGGGCGCACACCCCGGCCTCCGCCCTTCAAAAGAAAACAGAAGCATCCACAGCCACAAAGCCGCAAAGCTCAAAAAAACAGATCAGCCCACCGTATCCCGGCTAACCCCAGCCGTCTGGCTGAACCCACCATCCACATACGTGATCTCAGCCGTCATCCCCCCGGCCAGATCCGACAGCAAAAACGCCGCCACATTCCCCACGTCCTCAATGGTCACATTGCGGCGCAATGGAGAAGAGTCCGCCACCATCGACAGCAGCTTGCCAAAGTCCTTGATCCCGCTGGCAGCCAGCGTCTTGATCGGCCCGGCGCTGATGCCGTTCACACGCATGCCCTTGGGCCCCAGCGCCTCGGCCAAATAGCGCACGCTGGCTTCCAGGCTGGCCTTGGCCAGGCCCATGGTGTTGTAGTTGGGGATGGTGCGCAGCGCGCCCAGGTAGCTCAGCGTGATCAGCGACGATTTTTCGTTGAGGTAGGGCAGCGCCGCCTTGGCCATGGCCGGGAAGCTGTAGGCGCTGATGTCGTGCGCGATGCGGAACGACTCGCGCGACAGGCCTTCCAGGAAGTCGCCGGCGATGGCTTCGCGCGGAGCAAACCCGATGCTGTGCACGAAGCCGTCGAACTTCGGCCACACCTGGGCCAGGTCGGCGAACATGCGGTCGATCTGCTCATCGCTGCCCACGTCGCAGTCGAAAATGAGCTTGGAGTCAAACTCGGCCGCGAAGTCGGTGATGCGGTCCTTGAAGCGCTCGCCCACATAGCTGAAGGCAAGTTCGGCACCCTGCGCGTGGCAGGCCCGGGCGATACCGTAGGCGATGGAGCGGTTGGACAGCACGCCCGTGATGAGCAGCTTCTTGCCGGTCAGAAAACCCATGGTTTGTTCTCCTGTGGAATTGGGGGAAATAAGTGGCGATGCAGGGCCGGGGGTAATCACCGCGTATGGATATGCGCCATCCGCTGCAGGGCCGGCCGAACGTAGTGCAGAATTGTCGCATGCGGTTTTGGCTCACTTTTTTGCTGATGGGTTGTTGCACGGCACCGGCCTGGGCCGCGCACGGCTATGCGCTGTGGGGTGACCTCAAGTACCCAGCCGGCTTTGCCCACTTCGACTATGTGAATCCCGATGCACCAAAGGGGGGCGAGCTGCGCATGGTGAGCAACCTGCGCTACTCCACCTTCGACAAGTACAACCCCTTCACCATGAAGGGGTCGCCGCCGGCCTACCTGTCGGACCTGCTGTTCGAGACACTGCTCACCGGCTCCATGGACGAGACCGCTTCGGGCTACGGCCTGCTGGCCGAGGACGTGGACGTGGCGCCCGACCGGCTCAGCGCAACGTTCCGCCTGCGGGCCGAGGCACGCTTTCACGATGGCAGCCCCGTGGAGGCGGCCGACGTCAAGCACACCTATGAGACGCTGATCAGCCCCCAGGCCTCGCCTGGCTACGCCACCTCGCTGCAGGAAGTGGCCGGCGTGGACGTGGTCGACAAGCGCACGGTGCGCTTTCGCTTCAAGCTGCCCAACCGCGAACTGCCGCTCACGGTGGGCAGCCTGCCCATCTTCAGCCGCGCCTGGGGCCGCCAGGCCGATGGCAAGGCCAAGCGCTTCGATGAGGTCGTGACCGACACGCCCATCGGCAGCGGCCCGTACCGCATCGGCCCGGTGGCCTTCGGGCGCGATATCACCTATGCGCGCGACCCCAATTATTGGGGCCGCAACCTGAACGTGAACAAGGGCGCGTTCAACTTCGACAACATTACCGTCAAGATCTACAAGGACAACACCGCCCGGTTGGAGGCCGTGAAGGCCGGCGAGTTCGACTTCATGACCGTGTACTCGGCGGGCGACTGGGCGCGCCGCATCAACGGCAAGCTGTTCAAGCAGGGTGTGCTGGTCAAGAAGGACATGAAGCACCGCCTGCCTGCAGGCTTTCAGAGCTATGTGCTGAACACCCGCCGGCCCATGCTGAGCGACCCGCGTGTGCGCGAGGCGCTGGGCCTGGCCATCGACTACGAGTGGATGAACCGCCAGATGTTCTACGGCGGCTACCCGCGCGTGACCGACCTGTTCGGCAACACCGACTGCCAGGCCACCGGCACCCCCGGCCCCGAGGAGCTCAAGCTGCTGGAGCCCTGGCGTGGCAAGGTGCCTGAGGCTGTGTTCGGCCCTATGTACCAGCCGCCGGTGACCGAGGGCGAAGGCCATTCGCTGCGCGAGAACCTGCGCCGAGCCCGCCAGCTGCTGGCCGATGCGGGCTGGACCTACCGCGACGGGGCCCTGCGCAACGCCAAGGGCGACCCCATGGTGATCGAGTTCCTGGACAGCAAGGAGGGCGGTGCCCGCACCGTGACCCCCTGGATACGCAATCTGGAAAAGCTGGGCGTCACCCTGCGCTTTGCCACGGTGGACTATGCCCTGTACCAGCAGCGCCTGGACAAGTTCGACTTCGACATGATCAGCCTGGCGTTTCAGGGCACCTACAACCCGGGCCAGGAGATGCAGGAGTACTTCGGCAGCAAGCGCGCCGATGTCGAGGGCGCTGGCAACTACACGGGGGTGAAGAGCCCGGCCGTCGACGCCATCGTCACCAGACTCACGCGCGCCGACACCAAGGCCGAGCTGCTGCCCGCCTGCCGCGCGCTGGACCGCTTGATCATGCACAGCCACTACCTGATCCCGCAGTGGACCCTGTCGTCGCACCGCGTGGTCTACAACCAGCGGCGCCTGGCCTACAAGGAGCCCATGCCCCCCTATGCCAAGGCAGAAGAGTGGCTGATGTTCTCCTGGTGGAGCATCATCAAGCCATGACGGCCCAGCCCTCGATGCAGCCCTGACCCCTGGAGCCCAGCCACACGCCATGCTTGCCTACATCGCCAAACGCCTGCTGCTCATGCTGCCCACCCTGTTGGGCGTATTGCTTTTGACCTTTGCGGTGATCCAGTTTGTGCCTGGCGGCCCGGTGGAGCAGTACATGGCCGAGGCGCGCGCCGCAGCAGGCAAGGGGCGCGGTGCGGAAGGCGGCGGCATGGTCTACCGAGGTGACCAGGGTGTGGATCCCAAGCGGGTGGAGCAGATCAAGGCGCTCTATGGTTTCGACAAGCCCGCGCACGAGCGCTTCTTCATCATGCTGGGCCAGTTTGCGCGCTTCGACCTGGGCAAGAGCTTCTTCCAGAACAAGAACGTGTGGGAGCTCGTGAAGGAAAAGCTGCCTGTCTCCATCAGCCTGGGGCTTTGGACCTTTTTCATCAGCTACCTGGTTGCCGTACCGCTGGGCGTGGCCAAGGCGGTGCGCGCGGGCTCGCGCTTCGACCTGGTGACCACGCTGCTCATCCTGGTGGGCTATGCCATACCGGGCTTCGTGCTCGGGGTGGCGCTGCTGGTGATTTTTGGCGGGCAGCTGCAATGGTTCCCGCTGCGTGGACTGGTGTCGTCCAACTGGGACCAGATGACCTGGGGCGCGCGCATCGTCGACTACCTGTGGCACATCACCCTGCCGGTCACGGCCATGGTGGCCGGCAGCTTTGCGGTGACGGCCATGCTCACCAAGAACGCCTTTCTCGAAGAGATTCGCAAGCAGTACGTGCTGACGGCGCGGGCCAAGGGCCTGTCGGAGCGGCAGGTGCTGTGGAAACACGTGTTCCGCAACGCGCTGATTCCCATCATCACCGGCTTCCCTGCCGCCTTCATCGGAGCCTTTTTCGCCGGCTCGCTGTTGATCGAGACGCTGTTCTCGCTCGACGGCCTGGGCCTGCTCGGCTACGAGAGCGTGATCCGCCGCGACTACCCCGTGGTGCTGGGCACGCTGTACCTCTTCACCCTGATCGGCCTGGTCACCAAGCTCATCAGCGACCTGTGCTATGTGTGGGTTGATCCCCGCGTGAAGTTTGACTGACCGCATGAACCTGCCCTCTGCAAGTCCCTCCAGCAGCACCGCAGCCGCCATGCCGGTTGCCCCGCCAGCCGCCTCAACGGCCCCCGTGTCCCTTTCTCCCTCGCGCCGGGCCTGGCTGCGCTTCAAACGCAACCGCCTGGGCTTGTGGAGCCTGGTGATCTTCTGCGTGCTGGTGGTCATCAGCCTGGCGGCCGAGCTGGTCAGCAACGACCGGCCCCTGATCGTGCGCTACGAAGGGCAGACCTACTTCCCCATGCTCCAGACCTACCCCGAAAAGACCTTCGGTGGTGATTTCGAGACCCCCACGGACTACCTGGACCCCTTCATTCAGCAGCGCTTGAGCGCCGGCAGCAACTGGGCGCTCTACACCCTTATCCCCTACGGGCCCACCACCCTCAATTACTTCGCCAAGGAGCCCAATCCATCGGCCCCCACGCGGGACAACTGGATGGGCACCGATGACCGCGGCCGGGACATGGTGGCCCAGTTGCTCTACGGCTTTCGCGTCAGCGTGCTGTTCGGCCTGGCACTGACCTTCATCGGCACCGTGCTGGGCATCATCACCGGCGCGATCCAGGGCTTCTTCGGCGGCAAGACGGACCTGGCGTTCCAGCGCTTCATCGAGATCTGGGGCTCCATGCCGGAGCTGTACCTGCTCATCATCTTCAGTGCGCTGTTTTCGCCCAGCATCTCGCTGCTGCTCATCCTGCTCTCCCTGTTTGGCTGGATGGGCCTGTCGGACTATGTGCGCGCCGAGTTCTTGCGCAACCGACAGCTCGACTACGTGAAGGCCGCGCGCGCCCTGGGTGTCAGCAACGCACAGATCATCTGGCGCCACATCCTGCCCAACAGCCTGACCCCTGTGGTCACTTTTCTGCCGTTTCGCATGAGCGCCGCCATTCTGTCGCTCACCGCCCTCGACTTCCTGGGCCTGGGTGTTCCACCCGGCACGCCCAGCTTGGGCGAGCTGCTGAGCCAGGGCAAGAACAACATCGATGCCTGGTGGATATCGCTGAGCACCTTTGCCGTGCTGGTGATCACCCTGCTGCTGCTGACCTTCATGGGCGATGCGCTGCGCGACGCCCTGGACCCGCGAAAGGCCGACAAGTGAGCGCCGCATCCAGTCCAGGCATGGCACCTTCGGGCCCTTTGCTCGATGTGCGCGATCTCCATGTGCACTTCGGCACCAAGGAAGTGGTGAGCGGCGCCAGCTTCACCATCGCCCCCGGCGAAAAGCTCGCCCTGGTGGGCGAATCGGGCTCGGGCAAGACCATCACCGCGCTGAGCCTGCTGCGCCTGGCGGGCGATGCCCGGGTCAGCGGCCAGGCGCTGCTGCGCGGGCGCGACCTGCTGGCGCTGAGCGAGCGTGAGATGCGCGGCGTGCGCGGCGGCGAGATCGCCATGGTCTTCCAGGAGCCCATGACGGCGCTGAACCCGCTGATGACCATAGGCCAGCAGATCGCCGAGATCCTGCAGCTCAAGAAGGGCCTCACGGGCGCGCAGTGTGCCCAGGCCGCCATCGAGCTGCTGGCCAAGACCGGCATCCCGGAGCCTGCGCGCCGGGCCAATTCTTTCCCGCACCAGCTCTCGGGCGGGCAGCGCCAGCGCGCCATGATCGCCATGGCCCTGGCCAGCGAGCCGCAACTGCTGCTGGCCGACGAACCCACCACTGCGCTCGACGTGACCCTGCGCGGCCAGATCCTTGACCTGTTGTCCGACCTGCAGCGCCAGACCGGCATGGCCGTGCTGCTCATCACCCATGACCTGAACCTGGTGCGCCGCTTTGCTGACCGCGTGGCCGTGATGGAGCAGGGCGTGCTGGTGGAGCAGGGCGCAGTGGCCGAGGTGTTCGGTGCGCCCCAGCATGCCTACACCCGCAAGCTGATGCAAAGCCAGCCCCAGCGCGACGTGACCGAAATCGCACCTGCACCCGGCACCCCGCCCGTGCTGCAGGCCAGCGACCTGCGTGTGGTCTACCCCACGCCACTGCCTGGCTTGCGTGGCTGGTTCAAGAAGGGCGAGTTCGTGGCCGTGCAGGGCGCCAGCCTGGCGCTGCCACCCGGCCGCACGCTCGGGGTAGTGGGTGAATCGGGCTCGGGCAAGTCCACCCTGGCCCAGGCCATTCTGGGGCTGCTGCCGTTTGGCGGATCGCTGCAGGTGGCGGGGCAGGGCTGGCAGGCGCCGGCCATGCGCAACTCGCCGGCCAACCAGCAACTGCGCCGCAAGGTGCAGGTGGTGTTCCAGGACCCGTTCTCATCGCTGTCGCCACGCCTCACGGTGGAGGAGATCGTGGGCGAAGGCATGCGCGTGCACGAGCCCACGCTCAGCGTGGCCGAGCGGCGCACCCGCGTGGAGGCGGCCCTGGCCGAGGTAGGCCTGGCCGAGGCGCAGTTCCCTGGCCTGCTGGCCCGCTACCCGCATGAATTCTCGGGCGGGCAGCGCCAGCGCTTGGCCATTGCGCGCGCCCTCATCGTGCAGCCGCAGCTGCTGGTGCTCGACGAGCCCACCAGTGCGCTCGATGTGACCATCCAGCAGCAGGTGCTCAAGCTGCTGCAGCGCCTGCAAAAGGAAAAGGGGCTGAGCTACCTGCTCATCACACACGACGTGCAGGTGATACGCGCCATGGCGCACGAGGTGCTGGTGATGAAGGACGGCAACGTGCTCGAAAGCGGCCCCGTGGGCCAGGTGCTGGATGCACCGCAGCACCCCTACACGCAGCGGTTGGTGGCCTCTGCCGGGCTGGACTGATACGGATTTGCCTTCAACCGGCTAGCGTCGTTGGGTCGCCTTGCCGTGCTATGGCACTGTCTGCGGCTTACCGCCTAGCTATCCGATTGAATGCAAATCCGTATGAGGTTCGCGTGCGCGCACGCGGTAGCCGGCCGACAGCAGGTGCAGGTCCCAGCGCTGTTGCACCGCACCCCATATTCCCTTGGGCAGGAACAGCGCAAACAACATGGCGACGGCCCCCAGCCCGATGAGGTAGGCCACGCCCTGGCCGCCCCACCAGGTCTCCACCGCAAAGAACAGCAGCGCGCCCAGGATGGGGCCTTCCATGGTGCCGATGCCGCCCACCAGCACCATGAAGATCATGTAGGCCGTCCATTGCACGCTGAAGTACGTTTTGGGCTGAAAGCTGATCGACGTGGCCAGCCACAGCCCCCCGGCCAGCGCGCAGCCGAACGCCGACAGCACGAACACCAGGCGCTTGACGGCCACCACGCGCACGCCGATGGAGATGGCCGCCGTCTCGTTGTCGCGGATGGCCTGCGCCGCCGTGCCCACCTTGCTGCGCAAGAGCAGGAACACGGCCCCGCACAGCCCCGCCATGGCCGCCAGCGCCGCCCAGTAGGTATAGGCACGCCGCTCGCCCGCAGCGTACTGCTGCAGCGCAATCATGGAGGTACCGGTTTCGCCCTGCACCAGGCTGTCCAGGTTCACGCACAGGTGCGCGAGCGCGGCCACCACCCACATGCCGATGGCGAACTCACCGCCCTGCAGGCGCAGCATGAAGGCCGCCAGCGGCACCGCCACCAGCGCCACCAGCACGGCACCCAGCAACAGCGCGGGGTACGGGCCCAGGCCTGCATCGGCCAGCCGGACCATGGCGTAGGCACCGAGCCCGAAGAATGCCTGGTGGCCAATCGACACCAGCCCGGCATAGCCCGCCAGGGCGTTCCACATCACCGCCAGGATGACGTAGATGAACAGCGTGGTGAGCCGGTCCACCGTGCCCGCCTGCAGCCACAGCGGACCCAGAAAGAGCACGGCCAGCAGCGGCACGGCGGCCCCGGCGCAGACAGCGGATGTACGCGTCCAGCGCTGAATGGTCCAGGCGGGCTGGCCCACGGGTGCAGGAGAAGGGGAACTCATAGGGAGGCTCATGGTGTGGGCTGACGGCGGGTGGAAAAGAAGCTGCGCAGTGCGCCGCTCGCGCAGAGCCGGGCCAGCAGGATGGCGAGGAAGGTGGCATGCCCGGCGATCAAAAAGCCCTGGGGATGCACCTGCGCCCCCAGGTTCTGCGCCACGCCCAGCACCACGCCGCCCAGCAGCGTGCCCCACAGCGAGCCCGCGCCGCCGATGATCACGGCCTCGAACGCAAAGATGAGCTGCTGTGGCCCCGAGAACGGGTCGAACGTGGCCCGCATGGCCAGCGATGCCCCGGCCAGGGTAACGGTGACCATGGTGATGGCCGAGGCCGCTGCAAACACGGCCCCGGTGTGCACGCCCACCAGGCGTGCGGTGTCGGCGTCTTCCGAGGCCGCGCGGATCTGCCGCCCCAGCGCCGTGTGCGCCAGCATCGCGTGCAGTCCGCCCAGCAGGGTCACCGCAAACACCAGCACCATGGCGGGCAGTTGCCCCACGTAGATGCCGCCGGGCAGCTCCCAGCTGTCGTAGGCCAGCGTGCCGATGGCGGTGGCCAGCGAACGGGTGTCGGCGCCGAAGTGCTGGAACAGCAGGTTGTCGATCACACTGGCCAGGCCGAAGGTGGCGAGCAGGGGCACCAGTGCCCCCAGGCGTGCGCTGCGCTCCAGCACCAGCCGGTGCAACACCCAGCCCAGCAGCGCCATGGCGGGCAGCACCGCCAGCAGGGCCAGCAGCGGGTGCCAGCCCATGGGCTCGGCCAGCAGCCACAGCAGGTAGGCGGCCACCACGGCCAAGCTGCCATGGGCCAGGTTGATGATGCGCATGACCCCGAACATGAATGACAGCCCGCAGGCCAGCAGGGCGTAATAGCCCCCCAGCAAGAGGCCCTGGATGATCTGGTTGAGCAGGTTCATGCGGCCACCTTGTAGAGGTTGTCGGCAGACGCCTCGCCTGGGCTACCTGCGTGGTGAACGGTGCGCGCGCTCTCAGGCCGCTGCGCACCGAAGTAATGCGCGGTGATCTGCGCACGCGAGAGTTCGGCCGCAGGCGCATCGGCCACCACGCGGCCTTCAAGCATGCAGACGATGCGGGTGGCAACGGCCTGCACACGCTGCAGGTCCTGCTCCACCAGCACCAGGGGGGTACCCTGTCCCACCACGCCGCGCAGCGCGTCGTACACACCTTGCACGGCCAGGGGCGACAGGCCTAGTGATATTTCGTCGAGCAGCAGCAGGCGCGGGTTGGTCATCAGCGCGCGGCCAATGGCCACGGCCTGCTGCTGCCCGCCCGACAGCTCGCCCGCCCGCGCATGCAGCTTGGGCTGCAGCTGGGGGAATGCACCGAGCACCGTGTCCAGCGTCCAGGGCCCGCGCCGGCCGGCCGCCCGCGCCACCAGCAGGTTCTCGCGCACCGTCATGCCGGCAAACAGGCGCCGCCCTTCGGGCACCAGGGCCAGCCCCCGGGCCACGCGCTGGTGGGCGGGTAGGCAGGTGATGTCCTCGCCGTCCCACCGCAGCGTGCCGCTGCTGGCGCGGTGTGCGCCGGCCACGGTGCGCAGCAATGTGGTCTTGCCCGCGCCGTTGGCGCCGACCAGGGCCAGGATGTCGCCCGGGTGCACCTGCAGCGACACGCTGCGCACGGCAGGCAGTTGCCCGTGGTGGGCGTCCACAGAACCGATGTCCAGAAGGGCGCTCATGCCGCCACCCCGCCCAGATAGGCCTCGACCACCGTGGCGTCGGCCAGCACGGCCTGCGGATCGCCACTGGCGATGACCCGGCCGCCCTCCATGCACACCAGGCGCGTGGCCACCTGCAGCAGCACATGCACGAGGTGCTCTATCCAGACGATGGCGATGCGGTGGCTGCGGATGGCGCGCACCAGGTCCACCAGTTCGCTCGCCTCGGCATCGGTCAGGCCGCCGCCGATCTCGTCGAGCAGCAGCACGGTGGGCTGTGTGGCCAGCGCGCGCACCAGCTCCAGCCGCTTGCGGCCCAGCAGGCCCAGGGTTTCCGCGCGGCGGTTGGCCAGTGCCCCCATGCCGCACAGGTGCAGGGCCTCCATGGCCCGGTCGCCCGCATCGCGGGCGTTCAGGCCGGCGCCGTGCGTGGCGGCGGCCAGGACGTTCTCGAACACCGTCATGCCCAGGAACGGTCGCGGCACCTGGTGGGTGCGCGCAATGCCTGCGCGGCAGCGGTCTGCCGCGCCCCAGGCGCCCACGTCCACCCCCTTGAACCAGACGGTTCCCTGGCTGGGCGCATGCGCCCCGGCCAGCACGTTCAGCAGCGTGGTCTTGCCCGCACCGTTGGGCCCGACGATGCCCACGGCCTCATCGGCGCCCACGGAAAAGTCCAGCCGGTCCAGCACCTTTAGCGCGCCAAAGCGCATCCCTATGCCCTGGGCATTCAGCAGCAACGGGCCGCCCGCAGGCAGGCCTCGTGGTTGTAGATGTGCCATGGCCGCTCAGCTGTAGGACTTCAGGGCCGCCGCGACCGGAATGCTGCGGTCGTTGGCGTTCTCGGTGATGCTGATGTCCAGCTTGAACTTGCTGCCCTGCGCAGGTTTGACCCACTGCGCACCCACCACCGGCGTCACCGACACGTTGGGCACGGGCCCTTTGGCAAAGTCCACCGGCCCCTGCATGGTGGTGGCCCTGAGCGTGCTGATGGCACGCGCCAGCGCTGCCTTGTCGCGCGGGTTGGTGCTGGCCTTCAAGGCCTCGCTGCCCGCATCGAACAGCGACATCGTGGAGCCCAGCATCTGCGTCCACTGCTTGCCCGTGGCAGCCTCGTAGGCATCGGCCAGTTGCACCCCGGTGAGCCCGGTGAGCGGCGATGCATAGGGAAAGGTCTTGTGCCAGAAGCACCCCGCGCCCAGGTTCACCGCCAGCGGGCCCAGGGCCTCCACCTGCGAGGGCACGAGGCCGGTCTTGGCGATCTGCGCGATCTTCACCATGCGCGTGTAGCCCTGCTGGGCCGCCTGCCGCCAGAAGGTGGCGAAGTCCGGCGGAATGGGGAAGGTGTTGAAGACCTCGCAGCGCTCGGCCTTGAAGCGCGCTATCTGCGCAGAGAAGTCGGTGGTGCCGTTTTCATAGGGCCCTGCGTCCACCACAGTGAAGCCGGCCTTGCTGAGCTCGGGCGCCAGCGTGGCGCGGATGGCGTTGCCGTCGGCGTCGTTGGGGTAGAGCACGCCGATCTTCCGGTTGGTGGGCACCAGGGAGAACTGCGAAAGGTAGGACTTGGCGAACCCGCCACCGCCGAACGAGAAGTGGTAGGTCCACTTGAAGGGCGAAGGCGCGCCGGGCTTGGCGCCCCGGCCGAAGTACCAGGCCTCCCACGGCATCACGGTGGACAGGCAGGGCACGCCCGCCGCCTCGCACGCATCCGACACCGGGTTCACCGTCTCGGGCGTGGTGGTGGTGAGCATGAGGTCGATCTTGTCGTTGTTGATCAGGCCCTTGGCCAACTGGCTCGCGCGAGCCGGGTCCGACTGGGTGTCGCGGTCCAGGATCTCCACCGCGTATTTCACACCGCCGATGGTCAGGCCTGCGGCCAGGGTCTTGCGCACCTGCGCCAGGATGAAGCTGTCGGTCTCGCCCAGTGCGCCCAGCGGCCCGGTGCGGGGGCTGATGAAGCCCACCTTGAGCACGGGCGCCGCAGCGGCCGCCTGGGCCCACAGCGGGCCGGAGCCCAGCGTCAGGCTGCCGGCACCCGCCGCAGTGATCAAGTCACGGCGCGAGAGTTTGCGGGGCGTGGCCGTCTCGGCGGCCACGGGGAAGGATGGAAGTGTATTTTTCATGGTGATTTCTCAGAGAGTGGTCGTGGGGTTCAGAAAGGCACGGTGGTCTTGAGCCAGAACTGCGAGCCCTGGGCGCGGTTGCGCACACCGAACTCTCTCTCGAGCTTGGCGGTGATGAGCCAGCCCTTGCCGTCGGCGTAGCGCACGGAAGGCCCGATCGACTGGCTGCGGCCACGCGAGCCCGCCAGGGCCACGCCGCCCACCTTGTCATCGCTCCATTGCCGGTACAGGTAGCCGCCCACGCCCAGCACCCAGCCATTGCCCAGGCCCCAGCCTGCGGCGTAGTCCACGATGAGCTCGCGGCCCGAGCGGTAGTCGGTGTCGCTGTTGGTGCGGTTGAAGTTGAGCGTGGCCTTCACATCGCCGTTGAAACCGGCGGGGTCCGTGAAGGTCAGCACACCCAGGGGCTGCACCGACAGGTAGTTGCGGCCAATGTTGGCTTGGCGCGTGCGGTCGTAGGCCCCGGTGGGCAGCACGGCGTCCAGGCCCAGCACGCTGTGCAATTGGGCCGAGTGGTGCCAGGCCACCCCAGCGCCCACCGTCACGTCGCCCAGGCCGGTGCGCGAGTCGCTTGCGCCGCCGGCCCGCACCGACAGGTCCACCAGCGGCAGGATGGCGTGCGCGGTCACCTGGCCGCCCAGCGCCTGCTGCAGTGTGATCCAGATCAGGCGCGTGGCCGCTGCCGCCGCGCGCACCTTGAAGCCGGGGATGGGCAGGGCATTGCCCTGGCCATCGTTCACGCGGCTGGTGGTGTAGTAATTCAGGTACTCCAGCACATACAGCCCGGGCGGCGGGGCAGCACCGGCCATGAAGTTCTCGGTGCCCAGCGGGTAGGTGGAGCCACCGCCTTCGGTGGCGAAGGCGGCCGTGGACGAGGAGCAGGCCAGTGCCGCCAGCGCCAGACGGATATTTCTCGTTTTCATGTTGTCTCCTGGTTCATTCGTGTTGTTCTTCATGCACGCAGGCTCACGCCACGGCGTGCGCCGTTGGGCTTTGGGTGATGTGGCGGGTTGCCGGAGGCCGTGGCTGCGTCAGGCAGGGGTGGTGCGCTGGCGAGCGGCCATGAAGCGCCCGGCCTGCTCCAGCGACGCCAGGGCTTCATCGAGCACGGGAGCGAACAGCTGCCAGCAGTGCACCATGCCGTCCCACAGGCTGCATTCGACCGCCCCGCCCGCCGCCTTCAGGCGCGCGGCCATGGTCACCGCGTCGTCACGCAGCCTCTCCCGGCTGCCCACCTGCAGTTGCACGGGGGGCAGGCCCTGCAGTTCGGCGCTGTAGAACGGCGTGACGGTGGGTGAGCGCACATCGCCACCGGGCACATACATGGCGTTGAAGAAACCCATGAGCTCGCGGGTGATGAACGGGTCATCCACCGTGCGGTGCGATTCGCCCTCGGATGCCACATCAAGGGCCGGTGACAGCGCCACGATGGCCGCCGGCAAGGCCAGCCCCTGGTTGCGGGCGCGCACCGCGGTGGACAAGGCCAGGTTGCCGCCCGCAGAGTCGCCCGCCAGCGCAATGGCCGACGCGGCGTAGCCGTTGGCCAGTGCCCACTGGTAGACCGCCAGGGCATCGTCGTGCGCTGCGGGTGCCGGGTGTTCGGGCGCCAGCCGGTAGTCCACGTTGAGCACCTGCGACCCGCTGAACTGCGCGAGGTACGAGCACAGCGCCCGGTGCGAGGCCAGCGAGCCAAACACGAAGCCGCCTGCGTGGTAGTAGATGATGAGCTTGCGCGGGTCGGACTGCGGCGTGCCCAGCAGCTCTGCCGCCATGCTGCCGCCGGCTGCATCTGGGATGCGCAGGCTTTCTATGGCCAGCCCCTGGGCCAGGGGCATCTGCGAGTTGCTGGCGTCAAACCAGGCGCGCAGCTGCGCGGGGCTGGCCTGTGCTGGTGGCGGGTTCTGCGCGGCCATCTGCAGGATGGCCTCAAGTTGTTGTGCGGACATGGGCAATCCCCTCGCTCAGAGATAGGTCGAGGCCAGCCCGCCATCCACAGGCAGGTTGATGCCACTGACCCAGCGCGCCGCGTCGCTGCACAGGAAGGCGATCACGGGCGCCACCTCGTCGCTGAAGGCCGGGCGCTTCATGCGGTGCGCGTCTTTCTCCACGCGCTCCTGGCCCAGCATCTGCACGAAGTCGCCCAGGATGGGGGTGAACACCGGGCCCGGGGCCACGCAGTTCATGCGCACGCCGCGCTCCATGAAGATCTTCTGCGACTGGGTGGCGCTCCAGACGATCAGCGCCTCCTTGAAATACTGGTAGCAGGTCTCCTGAGGCACCGGGTGGCTGGCGAGCCACTGAGCGCCCGCTTCGAAACTGGTGGTGGCGCCCAGGGTGCGGTGTTGCTCCAGCCGCTCGGGCCACTGGGCGCCCAGGATGGAGGCGATGTGGACGATGGAGCCCCCCTCGGGCATGCGCTCAAGCACGCGCTGCGTGAGATGGCGCAGCCCCAGGTAGTTCACCCGGCCTACCAGTTCGGCGGCCGCTGTGCCGGGCACGCCGGCAATGTTGGCCAACGCGTCCACCTGTGCGGGCAGTTGCGCCACGGCGATGTCGATGGCCGCGGGGTCGCCTAGGTCCACCTGGATGAAGCCGTCCAGGGTGAGCGTGGGTGCGTTGCGGTCCATGCCGACCACGCGGGCGCCCTGCTGGCGCGCCAGCTTGGCGAAGTCGGCGCCAATGCCCGAGCAGCAGCCCGTGACGACGATGGTCTTGTTGTGCAATGCCATGAATTTGTCTCCTGTGGATGTTTTTTGGGGGAAGCCGTTGCCGTTCTGTCGGTCAGAAAGGGAAGGGCGGCGGTGCGTCCTTGATGGTGATCCACTGCCACTGCGTGTACTCATCCATGTCGGCCGGCCCGCCCACGCTGCCGCCGTTGCCGCCCAGGCCGGGGCCGCCGAAGGGGTTGGTGCAGTCGTCGTTCACGGTCTGGTCGTTGATGTGGACCATGCCCGCGCGCAGGCGCTGGCCGATGGCCATGGCGCGGCCCACGCTGGGGCTGATGACAGCGGCCGACAGGCCCCCCTGGCTGGTGTTGGCCAGGGCCACGGCCTCATCGTCCGTGCGGAAGGTGACGAGGTTGGCCACCGGGCCAAACGGCTCTTCGTCGAACGAACGGATGCCGGGCCTGACGCCCGAGAGCACCGTGGGCTGGTAGCACAGCCCATGGTAGGTGCCACCCGCTTCGAGCCTGGCGCCCTGCTGGATGCTGTCGTGGATCACCCGGTCAAAGCGTTCGAGCTGCTTCGCATCGATCATCGGCCCCAGGGCCACCTGGCCGCTGGCGCCGTCGCCCACGGGCAGGTGCCTGGCCTTGCCCACCAGGCGCTGCAGGATGGCGTCGGCAATCGACTCGTGCACCAGGATGCGGTTGGCGGCCATGCAGATCTGGCCCTGGTGGAACCACGCGCCGAAGGCTGCTGCGCTGGCGGCAGCATCGGGGTCTGCGTCTTCCAGGATGATGAGGTTGTTGGCCCCGCCCAGCTCCAGCGACACCTTCTTGAGGTGCTGCCCCGCCAGCGCGCCGATGCGGCGGCCCACGGCGGGCGAGCCGGTGAAGGCGATCATGGGCACGCGCTCGTCCACCACCAGCGCCTCGCCCGCAGCCGCGTCGCCCGGCAGCACCTGCAGCAGGCCGGCGGGCAGCCCGGCCTCTTCGAACACCCGGGCCATGATGAAGCCACCGCTCACGGGGGTGCGCGTGTCCGGCTTGAGCACCACGGCATTGCCCAGCGCCAGGGCCGGGGCCACCGAGCGCAAGCCCAGGATGAGCGGAAAGTTGAAGGGCGAGATCACACCCACCACGCCATGCGGCACGCGCCGTGCAATCGACAGGCGGCCCGGGGTGCTGGGCAGCACCTGGCCCTGGGCCTGCATGGGCAGGCTGGCGGCCAACTGGCACAGGGTGATGGCCTCGCGCACCTCGTGCTGGCCCTTGGCCAGGATGCCTCCGGTTTCGCGGGCAATGGCCAGCGCCAGTTCGTCAAAGTGCTGCTGGAACACGGCGGCCGCCCGGTGGAAGATGGCGGCGCGCTCGCGCGGGCCCAGCGCTGCCCAGGCCGGCTGCGCCCGGTGCGCCAGGCCGATGGCTGCCTGCATGTCCTGCGCATCGGCAATGCCCACGCGTCCGAGCACCTGGCGCGTGGCCGGCTCCACCACGTCGCGCACCTCCTTGAGCGCCGTGGCCCATGCCCCGTCGAAGGCCTTGCCCGCCCACAGGCGGTTGTCCAGCAGGCCTGGTTTTTCTGAAACACCCATTGCATTGCTCCTTGGTTGAAAGAATCGGCGCGCACTGTGGCGGCAACTGCACAGGGAGTTGCAACGGGCGTACCAGCCCTCTGGGCAAGGCGGCCGAAAACAGCCTCTGACACCTGCTTTTTGAGAGGCGAGGCTACGGACTTTCCCTAGGCCACCAAGCGCCCGGAGTGGGCGACTTTTTGCGCAAAAATAGTTACTATCAATAATCAGTTTGGGCAATGGCAATTGCTCAAATGATCACTTTTCGATCACTTCCTGGTAACCACCATGCCCAGACGCCGTGTCTCCCTGGCCGACCTGAACCGCAGCACCGCCACCGGCAATGCCGAGGGATTGCCGGGGCCTGCGCTGCCGGGCGCGCTGGGCGGGTTTGACACCGTGGGCGTGAGCCAGCACGCCCACCCCACGGTGGCGGACATCAGCGAATGCCTGTTCTTCTCGCCGGGAGACGGCCGCATCTGGCTGCAGGACCAGCGCATGATCCTGTTGCACTCCGAGGCCCTGGGCTCGCTCAGGCGCGAGCTGATCGACAGCATTGGCCTGGACAAGGCGCGCGGCCTGCTCACCCGCGCCGGCTACGTCGGTGGCGCGCGCGATGCGCGCATGGTGCGCCAGCAGTGGCCCGACGCCGATCCCCCGGCCGCCGCCATCGCCGGCACCCGCCTGCATGCGCTGGAAGGGGTGGTCCAGGTGGAGGTGGTCCACGTGCGCTACGACGCCGAGACCGGTGACTACGAGGGTGAGTTCATCTGGCACAACTCCAGCGAGGACGACGAGCACATCGCCGCCTACGGCGTGGGGGGGTCTCCGGCCTGCTGGATGCAGGTGGGCTATGCCACGGGCTATGTGAGCACGCTGTTTGGCCGCATGATCGTGTTCCGCGAGGTGGAGTGCCGCTCGTCGGGCTCGTCGCACTGCCGCGTCATCGGCAAGTCGGCCGAGCGCTGGGATGACCCCGGGCAGGACCTGTTCTACCTGAACGCGCAGGACTTCGTGGGCACCCCGCCCGCTGCGGCCCGGGCGCCATCGCGCAAGGGCACCCTGGGGGCTTCGCCGGGTTCGGTGGCCGCGGCGGGGGCTCCCGCCGCCGATGGCGCCACCATGGTGGGCGCCTCATCGGCCTTCAATGCCGCGTGCCACATGCTGCAGCGCGTGGCGCCCACGGCTGCCACCGTGCTGTTTACCGGCGAGTCCGGCGTGGGCAAGGAGATGTTTGCCAGCATGCTGCACCGCATCAGCCCGCGCCAGTCCCACCCCCTGGTGGCGCTGAACTGCGCTGCGATCCCCGAGACACTGGTCGAGTCCGAACTGTTTGGTGTGGAGCGCGGCGCCTATACCGGCGCGGGGGCATCGCGGCCCGGGCGGTTCGAGCGCGCCCACGGCGGCACCCTGTTCTTGGACGAGATCGCCACCCTCAGCCTGGTGGCGCAGGGCAAGCTGCTGCGGGCCCTGCAGGAAGGCGAGATCGAGCGGGTGGGCGGCACGCGCACCATCACGGTGGACGTGCGCGTGGTGGCCGCCACCAATGTGGATCTGCGCCAAGCCGTGCGCGAGGGCACTTTCCGCGAAGACCTGTACTACCGGCTCAACGTCTTTCCCATCCACCTGCCGCCGCTGCGCGACCGGCGCGATGACATCCCGCTGCTGATGAGCCACTTTCTGGCGCACTACCAGCGCAAGCACCAGCGCCAGGGTCCGGGCTTCAGCCAGGCAGCGGTGAAGGCCATGTTCAACTACCCTTTCCCGGGCAACATCCGCGAGTTGCAGAACCTCATCGAGCGCAGTGTGATCCTCGTCAACGATGGTGAACCCATCGCGCCCCACCACCTGTTTAGCAGTGGCGAGCAGCCTGGCACCGGCGTGATGTCCCTGCAATTGGGTGCCGACAGCACCGCAACCCTGCACATGCCCTGGGCGGGGGGCAGCCCCCCGGCAACCCAGGCCGCTGCAGCGGCCATGCCCGGGGTGGCCCCGCTGCACCAGGCCGAGGCCCAACTGCTGCGCCAGGCACTGCACAGCGCCGCCGGCAATGTGGCCTCTGCCGCCCGCCTGCTGGGCATCAGCCGCGCCACGCTGGCCTACCGCTTGCGCAAGTTCGGCATTCCTGCTGGTCGACCCTGAGGGATCACGCGTAGGTATCGAGCTGGCTGCCCAGGCTGGTGGAGGCCTGGGTTTCGGTTTTGGCGCGCTGCTCGCGTGCGGCCTGGGCTGCCACCTCGGCCTTCTGGGCCTGTGCGGCCTGCTGTTCCTGCTGCCGCGCGCGCTGGATGGCAGCGATCTGCGCCTGCACCATCTGGATCTGGGCCTGCAGCAGCTTGACCTTCTCCTTCTTGGCCTTGGCGTCCATGTCGGAGGTGGCCACGTTCTTGAGTTCTTCGGTCAGGGACTGCAGCTGCTTTTGCAGCTTGCCGATCTCGCTGCCGCCGCCGCTGCTGGACGAAGACACCTTGCCGGCCGATGATGAGGAGGAGACTTGCATGCCTCCCTTATCGGCAGGGTGGGCGCAAAACTTTAGTGCGGTGTGGGGTCTCTCAACTCTTCGATTGGGCTGCCGGAGCCGGGCCATCCTGCGCTACCCACAGCACCTTGTCCACCTGCACCCCGAGTGCCTGGGCCTTGGCCAGCAATTGCTCGCGCACGCCGGGCGGCAGTGTCTTGGTGCGCGACAGGATCCAGAAGTAACCCCGGTTGGAGCCGACCACCATGGACCACTGGTAGTCCGGGTCCAGCGCCACTACGTTGTAGCCGCCATAGAAGGGGCCGAAGAACGAGACCTTGAGGGCGCCCTTGTCGGTCTCGCCGGCAAAGCGGGCCTTGCCCTCGGCCTCTTTCCAGCGATCCCGGCCGGGGTCGAAACCGCGGTTGATCACCTGGATGGTGCCGTCCGGGTTGGGGAGGTAGTTCGCCGTGGTCTGCTGCAGGCCGCGCTCGAACGAATGGTCCAGCCGGGCCACCTCGTACCACTGGCCTGCATAGCGCTGCGCGTCGAAGCCTGCCACCGGCTCAATACCGGCCGGTGGGTGCGTGGAGCAGGCCGTGAAGAACAGCACCGCGCCCAGTGCCAGCACGCCAATGGTGTTGGGCAGAAAGCGGCGGCCCACGGAGCGCGCTGCACCGGGGCGGGCAGCGGTGTGCTGTGGATGTTGTTCTGGCGTGTCTCGCATGGCTCGCAGTTCAATCGTGTCAGGCATGGTGTTGTCCCTGGCTGAGGGGTTCGTCGCAGTCCTTGGCATGGGCCGGCCATTGGGGCGGGCGCTGCCTGTTCTGCGGCGGTGTGGTCAATGTAGTGAGGGCACTGGCCGCCGCGTGTAGGCGCGCGCTGGCATCCCCTGTCGGCGGGAAGGGGGCTGCGCGGCCATGCTGCGCAGCGCCCCCTGGACACCGCCGCGCATCACACCATGGGGCGGCGCCGTTGCAGTCGGGTGGGCTGGAAGTCCGCCTTCGTTATTGCCACAAAAGTCACGGTTTGACGGCAGGAGTGGGGCGGCCGTACTGCCCGCGCAATCCCCGCGCCTGCTGGCACAGAACTTGAAGGCTCCCAGGGGGCAGGGCACTGCAGGGTAGAGTGGCACCAACCCTGTGCCGTATGGCGCGCCCAGTTCTGTTCCCCCGCTTGCATGAGGTCCTTCGCATGACGACAACATCCACCGTCCCCGGTACAGCGTCCACCGCTCCCGCCAAGGATTCGCCTCCCGTGGTCGATCACCTGCGGTTTCTGCGCAAGCATGAGCATCTGTCCCCGGCCTTCGGCAACGACGGCTTCGCGCGCAAGGCCGAAGCCTTTGCACGCGTGTTCGGTACCCCCAAATTTCTGGCTGCGCAGACCGCATTCGTTGCAGTCTGGATCATCGCCAACATGACGGGCGTGGCCAAATTCGATGCCTACCCCTTCATCTTGCTCAATCTGGCATTCAGCCTGCAGGCGGCCTATGCCGCCCCCCTGATCCTGCTGGCGCAGACACGCCAGGCCGAGCGCGACAAGGCGCTTGCCGATGCCGATGCCCAGCACCGTGAAGACCTGGCCCGGGCCACCGAGCAGCGCCAGGCGATTGCCACCCAGAACACCGCCCAGTTGATCGAGTTGCTGGAGCAGAACACCCGCCTGACCGAGATGACCAAGAAGCTCAGCGAGCGCATCGAAAGCCTCACGGTGGAAATGCACCACCGCATGCACTACGTGCCCGCCCTCGCGCGGGCCCAGCAACAGGCCGACCAGCCGGGCATCCAGCAGTCTGGCGGGCCCGGCAGCAGCTATGGCGGCAGCGGTGAGGGCGGTCCGCGCCAAGGATGATGGACCACGCCATGTTCGCTCGCTACCCGCTTCCTGCCACCGATGGCGCCACAGCCCTCGGCACGGCTTGCGACCTGCAACTGCTGCAGGCCCACTTCGTGCCGGGGCGGCCTCTCACGCTGCTGTACTTGGGGCCGGAGCGCACGCTGATCGTGCCAGTGGACCCCGCCGGCGCTGCCCCGCATGGTGCCGCGATCACCCTGGCCCTGGGCACGCACAAGACCGCTCGCGCATTCTTCCGCCGCGACATACCGACCCCGTTGGAGCTGGAAAACGCCATCGCCAGCGTCGAAGACGAGGTCTACCTGGCCCACCGGCAGTACGCTGCGCAGGGCAATGCGCGGGGTAGGGCCTGGTGGTCCACCGACCCGCATCTGGTGGCCCTGGCTGAGCTGGCCGGCGTGCCGCGTGCACCCGCCATGCTGCTCACGCTGGAGGCCATGGAGCGCCTGTTCCAGCGCCTGGCCGTCGTGTCCGAAGGCCGGCCCGCTGCCAGCGAGGGCCTGCCCGAGAGCGTGGAGTTCGCCACCACCTTGCTGTTGCTGCGCGAGCTGATGCACCACATGCCTTTCGGGCCGTTGCATCTGGTGGCGCGGTAGCCTTGACAGGCCGCTACGGCACCCGAACGAAGTACTCCTTGAACTCCCATCGGGTGATGATTGCGTAGTAGCGCTCACCTTCACAGCCCAGTTTCGTGTCAACATCTTCACCCAGCAGCTGCCTGGTCAGGACCATCCAATCCGGACCCCGGCTCTTGATGCGATAGGCATTGAACTGCAAGGGTTGTGCATCCGTTTCGTCCTCGAAATAGGATCCGTGGTTTCGAGGGCCGAAGATGACGACCAGCTTTCCAAAGAAGTTGTTTTCGAAAAGCGCCTTGGCCTTGTCGGAAACGTCGGGATGCTTGCGCATGTCTTCCAGCGTCAGTGCTTCATGGGATTTCCACAGGCCAAGAAAACAAGCTGGTGGTCCTTCAGCTTCAGCCCAAGCGATCGAATGGCCGAACAGTAAGGTAAGCATCAAAAGGGCAGAGCGCATCAAATGGGTCACAGGTCCTGTCAGTACTTGATTATTGTCAGTTCGTCTTCTGTGGATTCAATGGCTCCGTAGCTACTTGCTCTTTGCCCCCTGTGCCCGCCACTCCCGCGGCGCCTGCCCAAAACGCTCCTTGAACGCCCGGCTGAAATGCGCCGCGTCGTTGAAGCCCCAGCCGAACGCGATCTCCGCCACCGAGGTCTTCGTGCGGCGTGCATCCAGCAGCTCGCGGCTCGCGCCATCCAGGCGCTGGCCCCAGAGGTAGTGCGATGGTGACTGCGGCTCGGCCTTGAACAGGCGGTGCAGGTGGCCGCTGGACATGCCCAGGTCGGTGGCCACGGATTCGATGGTCAGCGCCGGGTCGCGCAGCCGGCCATCGATGTGCCGCTTGATGCGCGCCACATGGTAGGCACCCATGGTCGAGGGCTCGGCCCGGCTGCAGGCGGGCAGCGACTGCAGGCCGGCCACCAGCACGCTGATGACGCCGCTGGCCACGGCAGCGGCCGAGGCGGCGGGCAGGGTGTCCACCTCGCCGCGCAAGGCGGTAACCATGCTGGCCATCAGGTGCCCGGCCCCGCTGCGGCCCGAGACGGTGGTGGCCGTCAGTTGCTCGGTGCCCGCCACCAGCGCGCGCAACTGCTCGCCGCGCAGCTTGAGCACGATCTCCTCGAAGTCCTCGCTGAACTGCAGGGTGTAGGGCCGCGTGCTGTCGTACAGCGCAAAGTCGCCGGGGGCGACGGCGGCGTCGCGCCCGTCCTGCGAGATGACACCGTGCCCTTTGGTCTGCAGGCTCACGATGAAGCAGTCGTCCGTGGCGCGTGAGATGAAGCTCGGCGTGCGCACCACGCGCTGCGCGCAGGAGCGCACCACCGACAGGTCCAGCCCCGGCAGGTGGTGGCTCTGGATGGAGCCGCCAAAGCGGTCGCCACGCGGCGCATCGCATTCGAGCTGCACATAGGTGGTGCAGATCATGTCGGTCCAGTAGGCCAGCCGGTCGCGCGGGGCGATGGGGTCGGTACTCAAGAGTTGGCTCATGGCGGGGTCTCAAGCGGGCATGCGGAGGAAGGGAGCGGAAGCACCCATCATCCTCCGGGCGCGCCCATTCTTCAAGCAAGGCCTATGCCGGTTAACCCCAGGTGGCGAGCCTGGATCAAGCCTTGGGAGACTTTCAGTCAAGTCGCCGTCCGCGTGGCTTTGCGGCAAGAGCCGCGAGACCCACAGGCAAGACGGCGCGCTGCTTCGGCCCGAGCATTCGGGAACCGCAGCAGGCATTGCCCGCGCACGGCCCCAGCCCCCCTTCAACTTGATCGACAGGACCCATCCATGCCCGCCACCCTCCACCCCAAGCTGCGCGTAGCCGCCGTCCAGGCCGCGCCCGTGTTCCTCGACGTCGACGCCACCATCGACAAGACCATTGCGCTGATGAAGGAGGCGGCCAGGCAGGGCGCGCAACTCGTGGCCTTCCCCGAAACGTGGATCCCCGGCTACCCCTGGTGGATCTGGCTCAACTCGCCCGCCATGGGCATGCAGTATGTGCAGCGCTACAACGACAACTCGCTGGTGGTCGGCTCGGCCGAGTTCCAGCGCCTGGCGCAGGCCGCACGCGACATCGGTATCTGGATGTCCACCGGTTACAGCGAACGTGCCGGCGGCAGCCTCTACATCGCCCAGGCCCTGTTCGACGATCAGGGCCGCGTGGTCAAGACGCGGCGCAAGCTCAAGCCTACCCACGTGGAGCGCACCGTGTTCGGTGAGGGCGACGGCAGCGACCTGGCGGTCATGCCGACCGCCATCGGCAATGTCGGCATGCTCGCCTGCTGGGAGCACCTGCAGCCCCTGAGCAAGTACGCCATGTACGCGCAGAACGAGCAGATCCACATCGGCGCCTGGCCCAGCTTCTCTTTGTACCGGGGTGCGGCCAACGCCCTGGGGGCCGAGGTCAACAATGCCGCAAGCCAGATCTACGCGGTCGAAGGCGGCTGCTTCGTGGTCGCGCCGTGTGCCACCGTGTCGAAGGAGATGCACGCCATGCTCTGCACCGACGACCTGCAGCGCCAGTTGCTGCTCGAAGGCGGCGGTTTTGCGCGCATCTACGGCCCTGACGGCGCATTGCTGGGTACACCGCTGGGCGAGAAGGAAGAAGGCTTGGTGATTGCCGATATCGACCTGGGCACGATCTCCCTGGCCAAGACCGCCGCCGATCCTGCCGGCCACTACGCCCGGCCCGACGTCACGCGGCTGCTGCTCAACCAGACGCCGGGCGACCGTGTGGTCTCGCAGGTACCCGCCGGCATGGCGGCAGCGGCGGCCAACGAAGCCAGCGCCGAGCCCGCACCGGTGCTGGCCGAGTCCTGAGCATTGCGCACCGGAGCCGCGCCATGGAATCCGCCATCCCCACCCACCTGCAATGCCCGCGCCTGCGCCACCGCAGGGTGCCCGACGACTACGTGCCGCCATACCCCGCAACGGTCGCGCGCTACCGAGCGGAAGTCACGCGCGTGGTCATGGGTTACTTCGGCATCCAGCACCGGGCCGACGCACCGGCGCCGGCATTGGCCGCCCGGGCGCTGCACTGCATCACCAAGGCCTTTGCCGCAGCCAACGGCCCGGGCCACTGGGACCGCGCGCAGTGCGTCGACCAGGCGGGCTACCTCAACACCATCACCATCGGCTACTGGGACAACCCGGCCGCCTATGCGGCCTGGTTTGCCGAGCACGGCGAGCGCTGGGCATCCGGCGCGTTCAACGAGCCCGGGCTGGGCCTGTTCACCGAGGTGCTGCAGCCCGCAGCGGACCGCTTCGAGACGCTGTTTTCCAGTGATGGGATCGAGGGCGTGGCCGGTGTATCCGCCGGCCTGGGCGAGCCCATCCAGGAGCATGCCTACTGGGGCGGCATGCGCGACCGCCTGGCCCTGTCGCAGACCGACGGCATGTCGCCGGCCGGGGCGCCGAAGGTGGTCACCGAGGGCCTGCACCAGCGCGTGCTGCCGCACGAGAACCTGTGCCTCATCCGCTCCGGCCAGGACTGGACCGGCACCCAGGGCGACGAGCGGCGCATGTACACGGAAGAAGTGGAGCCCGTGCTGCGCACCGGCATGGATTTTCTGCAGCACCAGGGCCGCCAGGTGGACTGCTATGCCAACCGCTACATGAGCGTGGTGGACGCGGCGGGCAAGCCCATGGACAAGAGCTTCGGCATGGGCTGGTGGCGCAGCCTGGCGGCCCTTGAGCGCTGGGCCGAATCGCACCCCACGCACGTGGCCATCTTTGGCGCGGCCATGAAGTACCTGGGCACCATGGGCCCGGCGGCGCAGCTCAAGCTCTACCACGAGGTCACGGTGGCGACGGCGGCAGAGCAGTATTTCGAATACTTCAACTGCCACCCGCGCACGGGCATGCTGGGGGCGGCAGGGTAGGCGCTCCCTAGGGGCGGCACTCAACCCCGCTGGCAATCCGCCACGAAGGCGTCGAGCAGCGCGCCGAACTGCGCCGGGTTCTCCCATTGCACGGCGTGGCCGGCGCCTTCCACCACCTGCACCTTGCCGCGCCACAGGGTAGGGATGGTGGGGGCCAACCCGTCAAGGTAGGCCGCGTTCACGATCTGCTCGTGCGCGCCCTGCACGATGGCCAGGGGCCGGCCGATGGTGGCGATGATGTTGAGCTCATCCGCATAGCCCACGGTGCCTATGCCTGCCGCCAGGGATGCGCGGGCGTGGCCGTCCGTGCGGCGGGCGTCCTGCAGCATGAAATCGGCTGCAGCCACGCCGGGCGCCATGTAGTCGGCCACCCAGACGCGGGCGTCGTCCTCGGACCAGTCCTTGACGAAGCCCAGGCCGAGCTTGAGGAAGGCACCGCCGAAATCCGCCGTGGGCGGAAACGGCAGGGGCGGCGTGCCGAAGACCATGAAGCCCGCCGCCTGCGGCAGGGATGCCGCCGCTTCGAGCACGGCATGCCCGCCCAGGCTCCAGCCCACGAACACGGCGTTCTCCACCCCCATCTGGCCGGCCACGGCGCGGACCACATCGGCATAGCCGGGAATGCTGTAGACCGTGCTGCGCACCATTTGCTCGGCATCGGCGGACTGGCCGTGGCCCGGCAGGTCCGGCGCGATCAGGCGGTACTTCCTGCCCAGCTCGCCGGTGAGCAGGGGCTCCCACACGCGCGACGAGGAGGAGTTGCCATGCACCAGCACCACGGCCGGGCCGCTGCCGCCGCTGTCGTGCACCGAGATGCGCTCGGAGCCGATGGAGAGTACGCGGCTGGGCGATGCTTGGGCGTCGAAGGTCGAATCTGCGGACATGCGGTCGGGCTCCCTGGCGGTTGGTTCAATGGGCGAAATGTGGTGCACCCTCGGTTCACTGCGGCGGCAAAAAGGCCTCGGCCAGCCGTACCCAGAACGCGCCGCCCACCACGATGTTGCCGTCATGGAAATCGTACCCCGGGTGGTGCACCATGCAGCCGCCGGGGGCATTGCCGTTGCCGATCTGCAGGTAGGAGCCGGGCACCTTCTCCAGCATGAAGGCAAAGTCCTCGCTGGCGGGCAGGGCCGCGGCCTGCAGCGTCACGCGCTCGGGGCCCAACAGGTCCAGGGCCACCTCGCGCGCCAGTTCGGTCTCCGCCGGGGTGTTCAC
>NZ_LMIH01000045.1:96369-109280 GCF_001428645.1 Acidovorax sp. Root217 | reverse complement strand
GGCCGCCAGTCGAGGCGGGCCACCACGCCGTAGCCCGTGGCGGTGGCGTCCATCAGCGCGCGGATGCGCTGCTCCAGCAGCGCACGCACGCCGCTGTCCATGGCGCGTACGCTGATCTCCAGCACGGCGCTGGCGGGGATCACGTTGTTGGCCTGGCCGGCGTGCAGCGCGCCCACCGTCACCACGGCCATCTGCTGCGGGTCGACATTGCGCGAGACGATGGTCTGCAGCCCCATCACCAGGCTGGCCGCAGCCACCACCGGGTCGATGGCCACGTGCGGCATGGCGCCGTGGCCGCCCACGCCCTCCAGGGTGATGGTGGCGTAGTCGCTCGACGCCATGGCCGGTCCCTCGCGCAGCAGCAGGTGGCCCTGTTCCACGCCGGGCATGTTGTGCATGGCAAACACGGCATCGCAGGGGTAGCGCTCGAACAAACCGTCGGCCATCATGCGCAGCGCGCCGCCGCCGCCTTCTTCGGCGGGCTGGAAGATCAGGTTCAGCGTGCCGCTGAACTGGCCGTGCTCCGCGAGGTACCAGGCCGCCGCCATCAGCATGGCGGTGTGGCCGTCGTGCCCGCAGGCGTGCATCACGCCCGGGTGGGCGCTGCTCCAGGCGACGCCCGTGGCCTCGGTGATGGGCAGGGCGTCCATGTCGGCGCGCAGGCCCAGGCGCGGGCCCTGGCCGCGCACCAGCCTGCCCACCACCCCGGTGCCGCCGATGCCGCGCTCCACCGCATAGCCCCAGCGCTCCAGCCGCTCCGCCACCAGTTCGGCCGTGCGCTGCTCCTCGAAGGCCAGCTCCGGGTGGCGGTGGATGTCGCGGCGCAGGGCGATGAACTCGCGGGCGCGCTCCTGCAGGGTGTCGAACAAGCTGCTGTTCATTGTCGTCATCGTCATTGCGGCTGCAGGTTGATGGAGCGGGCGATCTGGCGGTAGCGGGCCGTTTCGCTCTCGAAGAAGGCGGTGGATTCGGCCAGCGTCATCGCGGGCGATGCCACCATGGACTGCGCTGCCAGCTGGGTGTGCACGGTCGGGTCCTTGAGCGCGCGGCCGATGGCCTGGTGCAGGCGCTGCACCACGGGCTCGGGCGTCTTCTTGGGCACCATGAAGCCGGTCCAGATCTTGTACGAAAAGTTGGGCAGGGCCTTGCCCTCGCTCACCGTGGGAATGTTCTTGAGCATCTCCGAGCGCTGCGCGCCCAGTTGGGCAATGATCTTCAGCCGCCCCTGGTCGGCCATGGCGCCCATGGCCGAGCTGTAGACCAGCACCGCAAAGTCGAGCTGCCCGCCGCCCAGGTCCTGCAGCAAGGGCGCATTGCCCTTGTAGGGGATGTGCTGCATGGTGGTGTGCGTGGTCTGCTGCACCTTCTCCAGGATCAGGTGGTACAGCGAGCCGATGCCCACGCTGCCGTAGCTCAGCGGGTCCTTGCCCGGCGTGCGTGCCAGAGCGATCAGCTCGTCCACGCTGTTCACGCCCAGGTCCTTGCGCGTCACGAAGACCATGGCCGCGTCGGACACCGGGTGCACCAGGCGGAAGTCCTCCGTGCGCAGCTTCACTGCGGCATTGGCCAGCGGCGCCAGGATAGCCTCGTTGGGCGAACCCTGGAAGATGTAGTACCCGTCGGCCGGCGCGGCCAGCACCTTCTGCGCGGCCATGGCGCCGGCTGCGCCGCCCAGGTTCTCCACGATCACCTGCTGGCCCAGCTCGCGGGTCATGGGGGTGTTGAGGATGCGGGCCATCGCGTCGGACGGGCCGCCCGCAGGGTAAGGCACCATCAGGCTTACCGGCTTGGCGGGGTAGGCATTGGGTGCCTGGGCCAGCGCGGCCAGGGGGCTGGCGCCGAGCACCAGGCCCGTGAGCCCGGCCAGTGTGGCGAGCAGGCGTTTCATCGCAATCGTTGTGTTCATTGATCGATCCCTTGCAGACAGATTGGTAAGCGGCCATGGCATCCCATGGTCTCCATTTCTTCGACACCCCTGGTTCCGCCACGCTTCTCTTGTCGGGGGCTGTGGCAGGTCAGTCGGGCCATCTTAGGATTGGGCTATCTGCGCGTCCAATGCATTGCAAAGTGGGTTAGCATGAGTTGAAGTTATTCAATTTTCTTGCACCAGAAGGGGGCAACCGGCATGACTTTGGTGCAGCTTCGGCACTTCATTTCGCTGGCGCAGACCGGCTCGTTCAGCAAGTCGGCCGAGGCCATGCACCTCACGCAGCCCGCGCTCAGCCGCAGCATCCGCGCCATCGAGGACGAGCTCGGCCTGCCGCTGTTCGACCGCATCGGCCGGCGCAGCGAACTCACGCCCTTTGGCCGCCAGGTGCTGCAGCGCGCCCAGCGCCTGGTGGACGATGCCGCCGAGCTGCATGCCCTGGGCCAGCGCATGCAGCAGGGCGAGGGCGGCGCCATCCGCATCGGCCTGGGCTCGGGCCCCGGCGCCTTGCTGATGACGCCGCTGCTCATGCAGGTGGCTACGCGCCACCCGCAGCTCACGCTGGAAATCTCGCGCGGCAGCACCGACCGGCTGGTGCAGGCCCTGCGCGACCGCCAGCTCGACGCCCTGGTGATCGACGCCCGCTCGCTGCAGCCCGCCACCGACCTGCGCACCGAGCTGGTCTGCGAGATCCGCGGCTCCTTCATGGTGCGGCGCGGCCACCCGCTGCTGCGCAAGCGCGGCGGCGTGCGCTTCGAGATGCTCAAGGACTACCCCATCGCCTCCACCCCGCTCAGCGATGAGGTGGCGCGCCGGCTCATGGAAACCTACGGCCCCGAGGCGCACCCCGCCGCCTGCGTGACCCTGCGCTGCGAAGAGATACCCAGCCTGGTCGAGGTGGTGCGCAAGAGCGACGCCATCCTGCTGGCCGTGCGCGCTGCCGCGCCCGACCTGGTGGAGCTGCCCATGGTGCCCGGGGAGATCACCACCGCGCTGTTCGGCCTGGTCACGCTGGCCGGCCGCGCCGAAGCCCCGGCCATGCCCATCGTGCGCACACTGGTGCAGGAACTTCTGAAGGACTAGCCGCCCAGCATGCGCAGGGCCAGGCCCGCCAGCGCACAGCCGGCCAGCAGCGGCAGCACCCCCAGCTTGAAGCGGAACAGCGCCATACCGGCCAGCACGGTGATGGCGACGGACGCGATGTCCACCCCACCGGCAAAGCCCTGCGGCCACCACACGTGCCAGGCGAAGAACAGGGCCAGGTTCAGGATCACGCCCACCACGGCGGCGGTGATGGCCGTGAGCGGCGCCGTGAAGCGCAACTGGTTGTGCGTGGTCTCTATCAGCGGCCCGCCGGCCAGTATGAACACGAACGATGGCAAAAAAGTGAAGAAGGTCACCACCGATGCCGCCAGCGCGCCGGACCAGAAGGCCGCGTCGGGCCCGAGCACGTTGTGCAGCCAACCGCCGAGAAAGCCCACGAAGGCCACCACCATGATCAGCGGGCCGGGCGTGGTCTCGCCCAGCGCCAGGCCGTCGATCATCTGCCTGGCGTCGAGCCAGTGGTAGTGCTCCACCGCACCCTGGTAGACATAGGGCAGCACGGCATAGGCTCCGCCAAAGGTCAGCAGCGCCGCCTTGGTGAAGAACCAGCCCATCTGCGTGAGCGTGCCCTCCCAGCCCACCAGCGCCACCAGCACCCCCATGGCCGCCAGCCACAGGCCGCCGCCCACGGCCAACACCTGCGCCAGGCGCTTGCGGCTGAAGAGGGCATGGGCCGGCGTGGGTGTGTCGTCGTCGATCAGCGCGGGCCCATAGCCCCGCTGGGCGCTGCCGTGGCCTCCGGCCGTGAACAGCTGCGGCCAGCGCTGCCCGGCCACATGCCCGGCGAGCGCGGCCGCGAGCACGATGGCCGGGAAGGGCACGCTGAACGCCATGATGGCCACGAAGGCTGCCGCCGCCATGCCCCAGAGCCAACGGTTCTTGAGCGCGCGCGTGCCGATGCGGTGGGCTGCATGCAGTACCAGCGCCGTCACCGCCGGCTTGATGCCGTAGAAGATGCCCTCCACCACGGGCAGGTGCCCATAGGCGATGTACACCCAGGACAGCAGTATCAGCAGCACCAGCGAGGGCAGCACGAACAGCCCACCCGCCACCAGAGCGCCGCGCGTGCGGTGCATCAGCCAGCCGATGTAGGTGGCCAGTTGCTGCGCCTCGGGGCCGGGCAGCACCATGCAGTAGTTGAGCGCATGCAGAAAGCGCTTCTCGCTGATCCAGCGGCGCCGCTCCACCAGCTCGGTGTGCATGATCGCGATCTGCCCTGCCGGCCCGCCAAAGCTGATGCAGCCGAGCTTGAGCCAGAACCACAGGGCCTGGGCGAAACCCACGTCGGCGGGGCGTGCATCGGCGGCGGCGGCGCCGCCCTTGTCGGCCATCGTGGCCAGGTTGCTCGTGTCGGTCATTTCATTCACATCGGTCATGCTGGCACGCCTTCGGGCGCCCAGCGGTGGCTTTCCTGCGGCCCTGTCACCCCCTGGCGGCACCAGGCGTAGAGCGCGTCGTACACGGGCATGGCCGCCGCAAGCATGCCCAGGTCGTCGCTGGCGTGCAGCTGCGAAAGCCCCAGCGACAAGGCCAGAAGCCCTGCGGCCTGCGGCGCCAGTTGCAGCTGGTCGGTATCGGCACCGCGCACGATGCGGGCCAGCGCAGCCAGGGCCGGGTCGGCCTGCAGTCCCAACGCGGCCAGCAGCGCATCGAAGCTGCACAGCGCGCCCTCGTGCGTGATGGGCGCACCGGGAATGTCGTAGGCCACGGCATGGAGCCGCTGCGCCTCGGGCAGCACCTGCGCCGCTTCCACGTAGAGGAACTCCGCGCGCGGGTCGATGAAGCGGCGCACCAGCCAGGGGCAGGCAATGCGGTCGATCTGGGGCCGTGCGCGGGTGATCCAGCGCGATGGGGCCGTGCCATCCACGCCCAGGTCGGGCCGCTTGCGCAGCGCCAGGGGCCGCACGGCGCGCCAGCGGGCCAGGTCCTCGGGCGTGTCGACGCCGGGCTCGCCCCCCTCGAACCCTCCCGCCAGGAAGCGGGCATTCCAGCCCGCCTGCCGCAGCACGGCCGCAGCCTCCTGGCTCACGGCATGGCCGTACACGCAGTACACGACGGCCTCACAGGGCGGGGCGTTGGCGGCCAGGGCGGCGATGTCTTCGGGTGTGCAGTGCCGCGCGCTGGCCAGCAGGTGCGTGCTCTCGGCAAAGCGGGGCCGCCGGCGCACATCCAGGATGAGCGGGGCACGGGGCGTGCCGATGCGGGCGGCGAGGTCTTGGGGAAGAACGGAAAGGGGAAGGGCGTTGCCCATAGAGGTGTCCACGGATGACTCCGGCAAAGAGTGATCAGCGCTTGGATGGGACACCATCTATCCGTGAGGATTCGGGAGGCTGGATTCCCGATGCGCAAATCTTAGCAGGAGTCTTTGACGCACTCTCCGTCGCAAGCGCTGGCACCCCTGGCCCTGCCAATGCACGTCCGTTCCGGGAAAACCCCTAACAAGTTGGTATTGCAACTGGTTGGTAAACCAACCATAATTTGACGCATATCAACACGACTTGCGAGCGCATTGCCACGCAGGCGTCCAACCCAGGAGACTCCCCATGAACCCGACCCGTCGCACCCTTGCCTGCGCGCTGCTTGCCGCATCCGGCCTGGCCCTTGCCCCCGTGCAGGCGCAGGCGCAAAGCACTGCCGTCAAGGTGGGGGTGGTGGGGCCGTTCTCGGGGCCGTTCGCACACTACGGCGCACTGTTCAAGGCGGCGGCCGAGGCCTATGTGGCCAGCCAGGGCGGCAAGCTCGCGGGCAAGGAGATCGAGTTCATCTACCGCGACACCGGTGGCCCCAACCCCGGCCAGACCAAGACCCTGGTGCAGGAGCTCATCGTCAAGGACAAGGTGGACTACCTGGGTGGCTTCGTCTTCACGCCCAACGCGCTGGCCGTGGCGCCGCTGATCCAGCAGTCCCAGACGCCCACCGTCATCTTCAACGCCGCCACCTCGGCCATCACCGAGAAGTCCGAGTACTTCATCCGCACCAGCTACACGCTGTGGCAGGTCACAGTGCCCATCGCCCAGTGGGCCGCCAAGCAGGACATGAAGAAGGTGGTGACGGCCGTGACCGACTACGGCCCCGGCATCGACGCCGAGACGGCATTCAAGGCCGAGTTTGCCAAGCAGGGCGGCACGGTGGTCGAGAGCATCCGCATGCCCATCGCCACCACCGACTTCGGCCCCTTCGTGCAACGCATCAAGGCCAGTGGCGCGCAGGCGGTGTACACCTTCCTGCCCGGCGGCCCGCCCAACCTGGGCTTCGTCAAGGCCTACAACGAGAACGGCTTGGCCAAGGCCGGCGTGCAGTTCCTGGGCACGGCCGAGACCGATGAGTTCGATCTGCAGAAGTTCGGCGACTCGGCCCTGGGCCTGACCACGGCGTTCCACTACTCCGGTGCCCATGACTCGCCCGAGAACAAGAAATTCGTCGACGCCCTCAAGAAGCGCGACCCCGCTGCCGTGGCCAACTACGCCTCGGTGGGCGCGTGGGACGGCATGTACGTGATCCACAAGATGATCGAGGCCACCGGCGGCAAGAAGGACGGCGCGAAGGCCCTGGCCACCGCCCGCACCCTGCAGTGGGAGAGCCCGCGCGGCCCGGTGCGCATTGATGCCAAGACCCGGCACATCACCCAGAACGTCTACCTGCGCAAGGTGGAGCGCGTGGGTGGCCAGTTGGTCAACAAAGAGGTGCAGAGCTTCGGCCCGCACGGCGACTACGGGCTCGACAAGTAAGCCACGCACCCCCAGGTCTGCACTGAAGTCGCTGCCACCGTGAACACCTTTTTCAACATCCTGATCGACGGGCTGGCCTACGGCATGGTGCTGTTCGTCATTGCCGTCGGCCTGTCGGTCACGCTCGGCCTGATGCGTTTCGTCAACCTCAGCCATGGCGCCTTTGCCATGGTGGGTGGGTATTGCGCGGCCTGGCTCACCCGCGAGGCACAGTGGAGCTTCTGGCTGGCCGTGCCCCTGGCGATTGCCGCCACCGCGCTGCTGGGTGCCGTGCTCGAAGCGCTGGTGCTGCGCCACCTGTACCGCCGTAAGGAGCTGGACCAGGTGCTTTTCACCATCGGACTGAGCTTTGTGCTGATCGCCGCCACCAACGCCATTGCCGGCCCGCAGGTGCAACTGATCACGCTGCCCCCGCTGCTGGCCGGCTCGGTGGACCTGGGCTTTCGCACGCTGCCGGCGCAGCGCCTGCTGGTGATCGGTGCCGGGCTGGCCGTGGCAGCGGCTGCCGCGTGGACGGTGACGCGCACCCGCTTTGGCGTGTGGCTGCGTGCCGCAGTGGACCACAGCGGCACCGCGTCCACCCTGGGCATACCGATCCGCACCGTGCAGTGCGCCAGCTTTGCGGCCGGCGCCGCGCTGGCCGGCTTCGGCGGCATCCTGGGTGCCGAGCTCATGCCGCTGGAGCCGTACTACGCCCTCAAGTACCTGGTGCTGGTGCTCGTGGTGGTGGCCGTGGGCGGCATGGGCAGCATTGCCGGTTCGCTGGCTGCCGCCGTGCTGCTGGGCACCATCGAGACTGCCAGCCGCTACCTGGCGTCCGAATGGGGCAGCCTGTTCTTCTTTGTCGCCATGGCCGCACTGCTGGCCTGGCGCCCCCATGGTCTCCTGAAGCGATGAGCAATCCCACCATGACCCACCCTGTGCAAGCCGCCGCCGTGGCCACGCCCGTGCAGCCTGCCCAGGCGGCACCGCGCTGTGCGCCTGCCTGGCGCGCACCCCTGTTGCTGCTGGTCGCGGGCCTGGTGGCCTGCGCCGTGTTCCCCGACCAACTGGGGCTCATCACGCGCATTTTCATCACCGGCCTGTTCGTGCTCTCGCTCGACCTGGTGGTGGGCGTGGCGGGCCTGGCCACGCTGGGGCATGCGGCCTTGTTCGGCCTGGGCGCCTACGCGGCCGGCATCTTTGCGCTGCATGGCCATGCCGACCCGTTGCTGGGCCTGGGCGTGGGCATGGCGGCAGGCGCTCTCACGGCGCTGGTCTCGGGCGCCTTTCTGCTGCGCTACCAGGGCTTCACCTTTCTCATGCTGACGGTGGCGGTCTCGCAGATCGTGCTGAGCCTGGTGCAGAAGGCGCGCAATTGGACGGGTGGCGACGACGGCCTATCGGGCTTTGCCATGGCGCCGCTGCTGGGCCGCTTTGCGTTTGACCTGGAGGGCAAGGTGGCTGCCGTGTACTCGCTCGTGGTGCTGGTGCTGCTGTTCTATGCCGCTCAGCGCATCGTGCAGTCGCCGTTTGGCCTAGCGGTGCGCGGCATCCATGAAAACCGCGCCCGCATGGCCGCGCTGGGCACGCCTGTGTTCCGCCGGCTGTGGCTGCTGTATACGGTGGCAGGTGCTCTGGCGGGTGCTGCAGGCGCCTTGTCGGCCCAGACCAATGCGGTGGTGGGCACCGACAGCCTCTCGTTCGCGCTCTCGGCCGAGGCGCTGGTCATGCTCATCCTGGGTGGGGCAGGGCAGCTCACCGGTGCGCTGGTGGGGGCCACGGTGTTCACGCTGCTGCACCACACGGCCGCGTCCATCAACCCCTACCACTGGCTCTTCGTGGTGGGCGGCCTGCTGATGCTGGTGGTGCTGGTGCCGCCCGCAAAGGCCTGGGCCTGGCTGCGCCAGCGCGCGGGAGGTGTGCGATGAGCGGCCATGCGATCCCCGACACCCTGCTGGATGTGCAGGCGCTGGACAAGCGCTTCGGCGGGCTGCATGTCACGCGCAATGTCTCCTTTCAGCTGCGCGCGGGCGACCGGCTGGCGCTGATCGGCCCCAACGGCGCGGGCAAGACCACGCTGGTCAACCAGATCAGCGGCGTGCTGGAACCCAGTGCCGGCCGGATCTGGCTGCGCGGTGCCGACGTCACGCGCACCAGCCAGGCCCAGCGCGTGCGCGCCGGGCTGGCCCGCACCTTCCAGATCACCACGCTGGCGCCGCACTTTGCGGTGCAGCGGCAGATCGAGCTGGCGCTGTTCGAGCGCGAGGGCCTCACGGGCCGCCTGTGGCGCAGCATCGACGGCTACCCCGCGCTGCAGGCCGAGGCCCAGGACATCCTGGCCCGCTTCGGGCTGCAGGCCCATGCCGCCACAGCCACGCAAGACCTGGCTTATGGCGAGCAGCGCCTTATCGAGATGGCGCTGGCCCTGGCCTTGCGGCCCAAGGTGCTGCTGCTCGACGAGCCCATGGCCGGCGTGCCCAAGGGCGATGGCGCACGGCTGCTGGCCGCACTGGCCGCATTGCCCGGCGACCTGGCCGTGCTCATCATCGAGCACGACATGGACCTGGTGTTCCGCTTTGCCAACCGCATCGTGGTGCTGGCCGAAGGCGCCGTGCTGGCCGATGGCAGCCCCGACGAGATCCGCCGCGACCCGCGCGTGCGCGCCGCCTACCTGGGAGCTTGAGAACCATGAACTCCTCACCTGTGCTGAGTCTGCAGAACGTGGTGGCCGGCTACGGCCCCACCACCGTGCTGGACGGCCTGTCCTTCGACGTCCACGCCGGCGAGCGCCTGGCCATGATCGGCCGCAACGGCGTGGGCAAGACCACCGCGCTGCGCGCCGTGATGGGCCTGGTGCCCCTGCGCAGCGGCAGCCTCACTTTCATGGGACAGGACATTGCCGCGCTGCTGCCGCACCAGCGTGCCGAGCGGGGCCTGGGCTATGTGCCGCAGACGCGCGACATCTTCCCCTCGCTGACGGTGGAGGAGAACCTGCTGGCCGGCCTCAAGCGCCGCCCGCGCAGCGCGCTCGACGAGGCCTACGCCCTGTTCCCGCGCCTGGCCGAACGCCGGCGCAATGGCGGCACCCAGCTGTCGGGCGGCGAGCAGCAGATGCTGTCGGTGGCCCGCGCGCTGCTGGGCCGGCCCACCCTGCTGCTGCTGGACGAACCGCTGGAGGGCCTGGCCCCGCTGATCCGCCAGGAGCTGCTGCGTGCGTTCGCCCACATGGCGCAGCAGACCGGCATCGCCACCATCATCGTGGAGCAGCAGGTGGACGAAGCCCTGCGCTACGCCCAGCGCGCCGTGGTGCTGGACCATGGCACGGTGGTCCATGAAGCCGGCGCCGCAGAACTGCTGGAAGACGAAGCTACGCTAGAGCGTTGGGTGGGCATGGCCGTCCACTGAAAACCCTCTTACTCCGTATTGAATCGACTATGACCAAAAAGAAAGCCAGCAAGCCTTCCGACGTGCAGCTCCCCGACGCGCAGAGCGTGGTGGACCTGGAGCGCTACGTACCGGCCTACCTGACCTGGATTGCCAACAAGCTCTCGCGCGGGGCCTCGCAGCACTACCTGGACATCTTCGACGTGGGCATCGAGACCTGGCGCTGCCTGGTGCTGCTGGCCATCGAGGGTTCCATATCGGCCCAGCAGGTGTCCAAGGTGATCGGCATGGACAAGGGCTCGGTGAGCCGCTGTTTCAAGGGCATGCAGGAGCGCGGGCTCATCACCACCGAGCTGGACAAGACCGATGGCCGCCTGCGCATCGCCGTGCTCACACCCGAGGGCCGGGCGCTGCACGGCCAGATCATGGGCATGGCGCTGGAGCGCGAGCGCGCCTTCCTGTCCGTGCTGGACCAGGGTGAAGTGGACCTGCTGCTGAGCATGCTGCGCCGCCTGCACGAGAACCTGCCCGCAGTGGATGCCGCCACGCAGGACTATGCGAAGAGACACTTTCCCAAGCCCGCCGGTCAGCGCAAGGCCGGCGACTGAGACAACCCGGCGACCACGCCACACCCACCATGAACGCAATGCAAGTCATCGTCCGCAGCCGGCGCGCAGAAGCCGAAGGCATCTGCAGCTTCGAGCTGGCGCACCCCGAGGGGCTGGCCCTGCCAGCCTTCACGGCCGGCGCCCATATCGACGTGCATGTGGCTCCTGGCCTGGTGCGCCAGTATTCGCTGTGCAACCACCCGGCCACCGTTGACCACTACCGCATTGCCGTGCTGCGCGAAGCGGCTTCGCGCGGCGGGTCGGCGGGCATGCACGAGCAGGTGCAGGTGGGCCAGGCGCTCACCATCAGCGCGCCGCGCAACCATTTCGGGCTGGTGCCTGGCGCGCGCCGCAGCCTGCTGCTGGCCGGCGGCATTGGCATCACCCCCCTCTGGGCCATGGCGCAGGCGCTGCACAGCGCGGGCGAGAGCTTCGATTTGCATTATTGCGGCCGGGCCGCTGCCCGCATGGCCTTTGTGCATGACATGGCGCAGGCCCCGTTCGCCGCCCAGGTGCAGGTGCATGCCGACGATGGCCCCGAGGCCCAGCGCTTTGATGCGGATGCAGTGCTGGCCCACCCCGAGGCCGGCACCCATCTCTACGTGTGTGGCCCTGCCGGCTTCATGAACCATGTGCTCGATACCGCCCGCCGCCATGGCTGGCCCGAGGCGCAGCTGCACCGCGAGTTCTTTGCCGGCACCGCCACCGCGCTCGCATCGGACGGCAGCTTCGGCGTGCGCCTGGCCAACTCCGGCCAGACATTCCAGATCCCTGCGGGCAAGAGCGTGATCGAGGTGCTCGTGGCCGAAGGAATCGACGTGCCGTACTCCTGCGAATCCGGCGTGTGTGGCACCTGCCTGACCCGAGTGCTCGAAGGCGTGCCCGACCACCGCGACACCTTTCTGACCGAGGCGGAGCGCGCCGCCAACGACCAGTTCACGCCGTGCTGCTCCAGGGCGCTCACGCCGCTGCTGGTGCTGGAACTCTGAGCACCACCACCCACCATCCCTGACGACAAGAGGAGACATCCCATGAACACCCCCACCGCCTGCATCCCGTTGAGCGAGATCAAGACGAAGCCCTCCACCAGCGCCGCAGCCCCGGACCCCGGCCGCTTTCCGCTCGACCAGTGGTACGTGGCCGGCTTCTCCTCCGAGCTCGCGGACAAGCCCCTTGCTCGCACCTTCCTGGGCCAGAAGGTGGTGCTGTTCCGCACCGGGGCCGGGCAGGTGGCCGCGCTGGAAGACCGCTGCTGCCACCGCTCTCTGCCCCTGTCGTGCGGCACCGTGGAGGGCACCGGCGTGCGCTGCGGCTACCACGGCATGCTGTACGCGCCCAGCGGCCAGTGCATCGAGATTCCGGGCCAGGAGCGCATTCCGTCCAAGGCCAGGGTCCGGGCCTACCACGTGGTCGAGAAGAACCAGATCGTCTGGATCTGGATGCCCAAGGCCGAGGGCGCCGAGCCCACCAGAACCCCGCCCGACTACCCCTACCACGACGACCCTCGCTATAAATTCGGCAGCGGCAACTACCACTACCAGGCGCCCTGGCAGCTCATCCACGACAACCTGCTGGACCTTAGCCACCTGGGCTATGTGCACCTCAAGACCATCGGCGGCAACGCGCGCCTGCACATGAACGCCGAGATGAAGGTCACTTCTGAAGGCGACGGCGTCAAGGTCGTGCGCCTCATGCCCGGCTCCACGCCGCCGCCCACCTACAAGGCCGCCTGGCCCTTTGGCGAGCAGTGCGACCGCTGGCAGGAAATCGAGTTCGACGTGAGCCACCTGCGCATCTGGACCGGTGCCGTGGAGCCCGGCACCGACGCCATCGACGACCCCGGGCGCGGCGGCTTTCACATGCGCGGCTTTCACGGCATCACCCCCGAGACCGACGACACCTGCCACTACTTCTGGAGCATGTCGAGCACCAAGCACCCCGACATGCCCGACAACATCGAGGCCGTGATCGAGCAGACCGCCTTCACCTTCGACGAAGACCGCGCGATCATCGAGGCCCAGTACCGCAACATGCTGCAGTTCGGCGAGCGTGCCACCTGGACCGACATCCACGTGGACGTGGGCGGCAACCGGGCGCGGCGCATCGTGGCAAAGCTGCTGGAGCAGCAACGGGGTGGGGCAGCCTGAGCGAGGGCGGCGCACCTGTGGCGTGCGCTGG
>NZ_LMIH01000045.1:38785-96337 GCF_001428645.1 Acidovorax sp. Root217 | reverse complement strand
AGTACGAGCAGTACGACAAGACGCAGCAACGACGCCAGAAGAGTTTTGTTAGCCGCTCTAAGATGGCGGCCCATCCCAGTCACCGCCGAGCCTGATGCCATTGCACATCGAACAAGCCAGCGCCTCAGATCTGCAGGCCGTCATCTCCACCCTGCAGGAGGCTGCGCATTGGCTGCAGAACGCCGGCCGGCCCCTGTGGTCTGCCACCGAATTCGGCCCTGAGCGCGTGTCGCGCGAGGTCAGCGCCGGCGCCTACTGGCTTGCCCGGCCCGATAGGAGCCGCTCCGAGGTGGCGGGCGTGATGCGCCTGGACCTGGAAGACCCCCACTGCTGGCCCGAAATCGCGCCCGGCACCTCGGTCTATCTGCACAAGCTTGCGGTGCGCCGGACCTGGGCGGGGCAGGGCGTGTCCACCGCACTGCTCGACTTTGCGCGCGAGCGGGCGCGGGCATTGCAGCTTTCGCATCTGCGGCTGGACTGCGTGGCGGACCGCAAGGCGTTGCGCACGATCTATGAGCGCTTCGGGTTCGTGCTGCACAGCGAGGTGCCCAAGGGTAACTGGGCGTTGGCTCGGTATGAGCTGGCGGTACCGGCGTAAGCCCCGGGGAGCTACGCCGCGTTCAATCCCTCCAGCACCATCCCATTCCACTCCCGCAGCGTCCTGTCCTTTGCCTCCTGCGTCAACTGGCCCGCATCTTCCTGACGCCTGAGCTGCTCCAGCAGAGGCAGCAGGTCCTTCTGCTTCGATTGCTGCTGCAGGGGTTCGTCGATGGTGTCCACGACCTTGTTGTTCTCCACCATGATGGTGTGCAGCGACTGCGAGGCGGTATGGCTGATCAAGGCACGCACGGGCTTGTCCTTCTCGTAGGCCAGTTCCACCAGGGTGCTGCTGTGGTCCTCGACCTGGGTGTAGTAGTAGTTCTGGGTGGAGGTGTCCGAACCGAGGTCGGGTTCGCGCTTGGTGCGCAGCGAGCGGTGGAAGGCGGCAGTCAGGTCGGACGTCTGCGCCTGCGTGATGGCGCGGTTGGCAGCCGAGCCGCCCGAGATCCGGGTGGACTGTTCGAGCTTGTAGTCGAAGATGTCGATCTCGTTGGTGTGGCGCGGGTTGCTGGCGCGGCGGTTGGTCAGGATGGTGGCCTTGAAGTCCGCCAGGCCCGTGAGCAGGCTGTGGTCCTCGTCGCTGAAGGCATGGGCGTCACTGGTGATGTCGGCCGGCGTCACCCTGTCCAGGCTGCCGGCCTTTTCCGTGGCCCCGTAGCCGCCGTGCAGCGCCGAGAAGGAGGACTTGAACAAGTCCACCAGTTCCTGATTGCCGTTGCCGCGCTCTGCGGCCTTGTCCACCCGGCCCAGGTACTGCTGCACGGCTTGGGCCTTCTGCTCGGCGCTGCCCCAGATGGCGCTCTGGCGCAGGTCGGTCTTCACGCTCGCCGTGCCCTTCAAGGTCTTGATCTCGATCTCGCGGCTGTCGGCATTGGCCGTGAATCGCGTGCTCAGCACCATGGCACGGTCGCCCTTGTCGTTCAGGCCATAGAGCTCGGTCTTGAGCTCCACCTTGGTCAGGAGCTTGCTGTCGAACTTCATCAGCCCCTGAAGGTCCAGCGTGGGGGTCTCCCCCGTCAAGCCTTCAAGTGCCTGGTCGAATCCCTTGGACAGGGACTGCAGCGCCTCCTTCTCCTGGGGTGTCAGGTCGCCATCGACCTCAATCTGCACGGCGATGCCCGACCCCGTGGCGCTAGGGTTCTTTTGGTCGATGATGGAGATGCGCACCGTGGCGCCGGACTGGGTCTTGATGGTGAGGTCGGCACTGGCGCTGGGCCGGGACTGGATGGCCCACAGCGCATCGGTGGCCTTGCCCTGGATCTTGCCCGGCGAGTAGGTTGCGCCCACATTCACGATGGTCTGCCGGTAGCTGGCGCCCGTGCTGGCCACCTGCTCCAGCAGGGCCGAGCCCAGCCCGGCAAACCGGGCCTTCTCTGTGGTGGCACTGGCGTTGCGGCCGATGATCTGGTCCACCGCCGTGGTGGGTGCCTGCTCCCACACCTGCATCTGCCCGTTGCGGGTCTGCAGGTTCGCCAGTGCCTCGTAGGTCACGTCCACTGCTTCGAGGGACGCGGGGTACTGCGTGACGTGGAGAAAGCGGGTGTCGCCGGTGGCCGATGGTGCAATCGCCGGTGGGACAGATGCAGTGAATCTCGTGGCCGTGGCGACCGCTGCGCCCCCTCCACTGGAGGCTGTTGCAGGGACCGTGCTCGATGCGGTGGAGGCTTTGATGCTGGCACTCTGTGTGCCCAGGGCTGTTGCCGGAGAGGAAAGACTGACTGCACTCATTTTCTGGTTCTTGGTTTGTTGATGCGGTTCCGGTTGTTATCGGCAGGGCTTGAGAAAGCTGAAGATCCTGGCCTGTGCGAAGCTCTGCACCCTTGGAAAAATGAGGAGTGATGGCAAGCCATGGATCTGAAATTCAGCCACGTCGATGTTCTGGTCAGCAACCTGGAGGAGGCCTGCGCCTACTATGCCCGTGTCTTCAGCGCCCGGGTCTCCAAGACCCAAGTGTGGGAGCGCGGTGGCCTGCATGTGCGCTATGCCGTGGTGATGTTTGGCACCGAGCGCTTCATGCTCGTGCAGCCCATTGCCGGCAACCTGAAGGCGCTGATGGACACCCAGGGCGAGGGCACGATCTACCGCCACTGCTACGCCACCCCGGACATCGGGGCGGCCTACGATGAGTTGGTGGCCGCCGGTGTGCAGCCGGAAGACGAGCATGGCAAGCCCCTGGCGCGTGGCGATCTGCAGTCACCCAGCGGCGCGCGCATCCTGTGGCTGCCCAGGCGCTTTGGCCATTTTTCGATCGAACTGCTGGAAGAAAAAGAGCTTCAGCGCTTCATCGAGGATGCGTTTGCAGGCGTTGCATGAACCCGATGCGGCTCAGGGCCTGGCAATGAAGGCCTGTTTGCCATGCCGGTCAAAGCCTGCGGATTCATAAAACCGCAGCGTCGCCTCGTCCTTGCGCCCTGTCATCAGCATCACCTTGTAGCAGCCCTGCGCCCAGGCGAAGAACAGGGCATCGTGCAGCACCGCTTTGGCGTACCCGTGTCCGCGGTGATCGGCATGGGTCACCACGTTTTCGATCAACCCATAGGGGCGTCCACCGCGCGTGAGGTTGGGCACGATGGTGATGGTGCAACTGGAGATCAACTGGCCGTCAAGATAGGCGCCCAGGTACCGGTAGCGGTTGCTGCCCAGCAATTCCTTCCAGATATCCTCCAGTGCACCGCTGTCGGGCAGTGGCTCGTCGTCGGCATGCAGATGGGCATAGAGTTCCAGCAACTGCGGGAGCTCGGATCGTTCGATGGGGCGGATCTCCATGCGTGCATTCTGCATGGAGGGTTCAGCCTACCCGCCGCCCGCCAAACCACTCCCCCAGAAAATCCGCCAGCGCCCGCGTCTTGGCAGACAGGTCGCTCTTGGTCGGGTACACCAGCGTCACGTCCGCAGCGGGCAGTGCCCAGCCCGGCAGCACCAGCCGCAGGCGGCCTGAGGCGAGGTAGGGCGCTACGTCCCAGTGGGATCGCATGAGCACGCCGTGCCCGTCCAGCGCCCAGGTGGTGGCGGCGGCGCCATCGTTGGTGCTGAGCATGCCGCGCACCTTCACGGTCTCCTGCCGCTCGCCCTGGTGCAGGTGCCAGGTGCCGTAGGTTTCGTCGCTCTCGCGGATCACGATGCAGTGGTGGGCCAGCAGGTCGGCCGGCTGCGTGGGCTCGCCGGCCTGGGCCAGGTAGGCGGGTGAGGCGCACAGCATGCGCTGGTTGGCCATGAGGCGGCGGGCCGTGAGGCGCGAGTCGGGCAGGTCGCCAAAGCGCACGGCGGCGTCGAAGCCCTGTTCCACCAGGTTCACGGGGCGGTCGGTCAGGTGCAGTTGCACCTCCACCTCGGGGTAGGCGCGGGCAAAGGCCGACAGGGCAGGGGCGATGTGCACGCGGCCAAAGCCCAGCGTGGCGGCCAGCTTGATGAGGCCGCGCGGTGAGCTGCGGGCGCCGGCCACCGTGCGCTCCAGCGCCTCCAGGTCGCCGAGGATGCGGGCGCCGTCGAGCAGGTAGGTCTCGCCCTCGGGCGTGAGGTTGATGCGCCGGGTGGTGCGGTGCAGCAGGCGCACGCCCAGCCGGTGCTCCAGCTGGGCCAGGCGCCGGCTGACCGCGGGCGGGGTGATGCCCATCTGCTGTGCGGCAGCGGCCAGGCTGCCCTCCTTCATGAGCAGGGCAAAGAAGCGCAGGTCCGAAAAGCCGTCCATGGATGCTCTATTCGTGCTTTTAATTTATGAATGAAATGATTTTGACTGTATTTATGGCTTTGCACATCACTCATAAGATCCAACCACAACAAATAACCACCTGCAGGAGACAAACCCATGACTGATTTCCCGTCCCGTTTTCCAGGCCGCCGGCTGGCTTTGGCGGCAACCGCTGCCGCCACGGTGGCACTGCTGTCGCCCGCTGCGGCCCTGGCCCAGGCGGCAAGCTACCCCAACAAGGCCATCAAGCTCGTGGTGCCCTATGCCCCTGGCGGCAGTGCCGACATCGCCGCGCGGCTGGTGACGGACGAGTGGGGCAAGGCCCTGGGCGGCTCGCTGTTCATCGAGAACAAGGGCGGTGCCGGTGGCAACATCGGTGTGGACATGGTGGCCAAGGCCGCTCCGGACGGCTACACCATCGGCCTGCAGACCGTTTCGCTGGCCATCAACCCGGCGCTCACGGCCAAGATGCCCTACGACACCCTGAAGGACCTGGCGCCCATCGGCATGGTGGCCAGCTCGCAGCATGTGCTGGTGGTCAACAATGCGCTACCGGCGAAGAACATCAAGGAGCTGGTGGCGCTGCTCAAGGCCAAGCCGGGGCAATACTCTTACGGCTCGGCCGGGGCGGGCAGCACCTTCCACATGTCGGCCGAGCTGTTCAAGGCCGTGGCGGGCACGCCCATCGTGCACATCCCGTATCGCGGCGGCGGCCCGGCCATGATCGACACCATGTCGGGCCAGGTGGCGCTGAGCTTTCCGGTGCTGTCGGCGGCGCAGCCGCACGTGCAGGCCGGCAAGCTGCGGGCACTGGGCGTCACGGGCACCAAGCGCTCGGCGCTGATGCCTGATGTGCCCACCATTGCCGAGGCGGGCCTGCCCGGCTACGCTTTCGAGACCTGGTTCATCGTGTTCGCACCGGCCGGCACGCCCAAGCCCGTCATCGACCGGCTCAACACCACGCTGAACCAGGCGCTCAACACCCCGGCGCTCAAGGAGCGCATGGCCAAGGATGGCTTCGACCCCACGCCTTCGACCCCCGAGCAGGCCCGCGCCCGGCTTGAAAAGGAAATGCCGCAGTGGGCCAAATTGATCAAGGAGCGGGGTATCACTGCCGAATAGACCCCGCCGCAGTTCCAACGGACACCCATGACCACGACCACCCCGCTTTTCCCCGGCTTCACCCCCTACCGCGTGCCCACGCCCGACGGGCAGCACATCCACGCGCTGGTGGGCGGCAGCGGCCCGGCCCTATTGCTGCTGCACGGGCACCCGCAGACCTCGGCCATCTGGCACAAGGTGGCGCCAGTGCTGGCGCAGCACTTCACGCTGGTGCTGGCGGATTTGCGCGGGTACGGCGATTCGGCGAAACCTGCTGGCGATGCCGAGCATGCCCTCTACAGCAAGCGCACCATGGCCGCCGACATGCTGGCGGTGATGCAGCACCTGGGCCACCCGCGCTTCACCGTGCTGGCCCACGACCGCGGCGCGCGCGTGGCGCACCGCCTGGCGGCAGACCACCCGGCGGCCGTGCAGCGCATGGTGCTGCTGGACATTGCCCCCACGCTGGCCATGTACGAGCAGGCCAACAACGCCTTTGCCCGCGCCTACTGGCACTGGTTCTTTTTGATCCAGCCCGCGCCGCTGCCCGAGCGCCTGATCGAGGCCGACCCCGCTGCTTATGTGCGCGACGTGATGGGCCGGCGCAGCGCGGGCCTGGCCCCGTTCGACCCACGGGCCCTGGCCGAGTACGTGCGCTGCCTGGCACTTCCCGGCACGGCCCATGGCATCTGCGAAGACTACCGCGCCGCCGCCGGCATCGACCTGGTGCATGACCGGGCCGACCGCGACGCGGGTCGCCAGTTGGCAATGCCTCTGTTGGCCCTGTGGGGCGAGCAGGGCGTGGTGCACCAGTGTTTCAAGCCCCTGGCCGAATGGCAGCGCGTAGCGACCGACGTGCGCGGCCATGCGCTGCCCTGCGGGCACTACATCGCCGAGGAGGCGCCCGATGCGCTGCTCGACGCGGCGTTGCCCTTCCTGCTGGCCGGCCAATAAAAACGATATCTCCCCCCGATGACCATGACCATCCCCACAACGCTCTACCAGAAGCTGGTGGCATCGCACACCGTGGCCGTTCTGGACGAACAGAACGTGCTGCTCTTCTGCGACCTGCACCTGATGAACGAATACACCAGCCCCCAGGCCTTCGCCGGCCTGCATGAGGCCGGGCGCGGCGTGCCCGTGCCGGGGCAGAACGTGGCGGTGGTGAGCCACATCATCCCCACGCACCCGGTGCGCTGGCGCACCATCCAGGACCCGCCTTCGGCCCTGCAGGCCAGGAACCTCAAGGCCAACTGCGACCGCCACGGCATCCCGCTGTTCGACACCAACGACCCGCTGCAGGGCATCGAGCATGTGATCGCGCCCGAGCACGGCATGGTGCGCCCGGGCATGGTCATCATCTGCGGCGACAGCCACACCACCACCTACGGCGCGCTGGGTGCTTTGGGCTTCGGCATCGGCACGTCGGAGGTGGAGCATGTGCTGGCCACCCAGACCCTGGTCTACCGACTGGCCAAGGACATGCGGATCCGCGTGGATGGCACGCTGCCCACGGGCACCACCGCCAAGGACCTGATCCTCATGGTCATCAGCCGCATTGGCGCGCAGGGTGCGCGCGGCTATGTGGTGGAGTTCTGCGGCAGCGCCATCAGCGCGCTGTCGGTGGAAGCACGCTTCACGCTGTGCAATATGGCAGTGGAGGCGGGTGCGCGCGGCGCGCTGATCGCCCCCGATGCCACCGCCATCGACTACGTGCTGGCCAAGGCCCCCGACATCGCCGGTGACATGCGCGCGCAGGCCCTGGCCCACTGGGCCACGCTGCGTAGCGACGACGGTGCTGCGTTTGCCGTCGAGCATGTGTTCGACGCCAGCGCCGTGGCCCCCTTCGTCACCTGGGGCACCAGCCCTGACCAGGCCATGGCAATCAACGCCACCGTGCCCCGGCCCGAGGACATCACCGACGCCGTGCAGCGCAGCAGCGCCGAGCAGGCCCTGCGCTACACCGCGCTCACCGGTGGCCAGCCGCTGGCGGGCGTGCCGGTGCAGCATGTGTTCATCGGCTCGTGCACCAACGCGCGCATCGAAGACCTGCGCGAGGTGGACCGCATCGTCGGTAGCCGCCAAGTGGCCAGCGGCGTGCGCGCCATGGTCGTGCCCGGCTCGGGCGCCGTGAAGGCCCAGGCCGAGGCCGAGGGCATTGCCGAGCGCCTGGTGGCCGCTGGCTTCGAGTGGCGCCAGCCCGGCTGCTCCATGTGCCTGGCGATGAACGACGACGTGCTGGCCCCCGGCCAGCGCTGCGCATCCACCACCAATCGCAATTTCGAGGGCCGCCAGGGCCGCGGCGCCATCACCCACCTGATGAGCCCGGCCATGGCCGCCGCCGCCGCGATCACTGGCTGCATCACGGACGTCAGGACTCTGGAGGTGACTGCATGACCGCCGACAACAACACTACTGTGCGCGGCCAGGTGGCCCTGCTCGACATCGCCAACCTCGATACCGACCAGATCATGCCCAAGCAGTTCCTGCGCGGCATCGACAAGGCGGGCCTGGCGCCCGGCCTGCTGTACGACCTGCGCTTTGATGGCGCGGGCCAGCCGCGGCCCGACTTCGTGCTCAACCAGCCGGCGTTTGCCGGCACCGACGTGCTGCTGGCCGCCAGCAACTACGGCTGCGGATCGAGCCGAGAGCACGCCGTGTGGGGCATGCAGCAGTACGGCTTCAAGGCCGTGGTGGCATCGAGCTTCGGCGAGATCTTCTACTCCAACGCCATGAACAACCGCCTGCTGCTGGCCATGGTGAGCGAGCCTGATGCCCAGGCTTTCATGCAGGAGGCCCGCACCACCACAGCACCGCTGGCCATGGAGATCGATGTGGAGCAGCGCCAGGTGCGCACGGCGGGCCACAGCGCACCGTTCACCATCTCCGAGCGGCACCGGCGCATGTTCCTCGATGGGCTGGACGTGATCGGCGCGTCGCTCACTTACCAGGATCAGATCAACGCCTTTGCCGTGCGGCACTGGGCGGCGCAGCCCTGGGTGAAGGATGTGGCGCGGTTGACGCGGGACCGGCTGGGGGCGTGAGCGCACAACGCAAACTCTGCCGGCAACCGTGAGATTGTGCCGGTTGCGGCCGCCGTAGCAGGGCAGGGGATGGGTTGACCTCTATAGTGGGGTGACACATTGCCCCAAGCCGTACCCATGCAATCCTTTTCCCTTACGCGCAGCGACTATGTCGATATGCAAAAACGCATCCTGGCCAATGCCAAGGCCCAACTGCGGCGTGGTGCTGGCAGCAGTGATCAGCGCAGTGAAAAAGCCGCAGACGGGTCGGGACGATGGTGGTTGCCCCTGGTGCTGTGGGGTGCCTCCGTCGTGCCGCTGGTGTTCGTGTTCCGCTGGCTGGAGTCGTTGCCTGACATGGGCAGCCATCTGGCGGTGGGGGCTGTGGGCATCGTGGTCGGTGCATTGGCCTTCTGGGCGCTGGTCGGCAGCGGCACCCGTTCGCTCCAGAATGCCATGTTCGAGGACGACGGCTATTGCCTTGCGCCCCAGTCCCTCGACATACGGGCCGACTGCATTGAGCAGCGATCGGATGCGGCCCACAGCCTTTGGCAGTGGGCCGGCTTCAAACGCCGGCAGGAGAGCGATACGCTCGTGTTCCTGTTCGTGGACAACGCCGTGTGCTTGCCCGTGCCCAAGTCCATCCTCACGCCCGAAACCTATGCGCTCATCGAGCAGCGCGTGCCGCCTCAGGGGGACTGAAGATTTTTCACCCCTGGGCCGGCTTGCACGGGGGGGCCGTAGGGTCAGATCCCGAACACTTTGAGTACGGAATCCGCCAGGCCCTCCAGCCACCGCGCCGGGCCGCCCTGGTGCTTGCGCGGGTGGGGCAGTTCCTCGTACACATAGAAGCCGCGTTCGCCGCTGAAGGAGTCGTTGAGCAAAGCCTGCTTGCCGTGCAGGTAGGCGATGAAGGTCTCGCACCGGCGCGTGGAATAGCCCAGGTTGGCATTGAAGCCGATGGTCGCCGCCTGGCTGATGGCGCGACCCGCATCGGCCGGTTCCACCCGCACGCCCCGGCAGCCCTGTACGATCAACTGCGCGGGGCCATGGAACGCCAGGTAGCGCAACTGCAGCGTGAGCCAGGCATGCAGGCTGCCAAGCCGCCAATGCGAGGTGATGCGCACCGGCATGCCGCGCTGCTGCAGCACGCCCACCAGGTTGTGCGGCTGCATCACCAGGGCCGCGCCTGCGGGCAGCAGCAGCACGCCAATTTCACTGTGGGCGTCCTGCGTGGCCGACACCACGTAGGTGGCGGGCGCGGGGGTGCGGATGCGGGTGAGCGCCACCATGCCCGACGCCAGGCTGGTCAGCGGGTAATGTGGGTTCAGCAGCCAGCAGGTATCGCTGTGGCCTGCGGTGGATGCGCTCTGCAGAAAGTCGGGGTGCACCAGCAGCTCGTGGTCGGCGTCCACCACCACCTCTCGCGACACCGCTGCGTGGCCTGACTCCAGCGCCAGCTCGCCCAGGCTGTCCGGCAGCAAGCGCACGGGCGGGCGCCGTGCGGCCAGCGGCGCGAGCACGAAGTAGAACAGCGCCTTGATGGCCAGCGGCGTGAGCATGGCACCCAGCAGTATCAGCAGCGCCGTTGGCATGATCTCCAGCAGCGGGGCCGACAGCCTGCCAAACCAGTTGCCGGCACGCAGCTCCTGCAGCGCCGCCTGCCGTTCGCGCAGTGGTGCAAGCAAAGTGTCGATCTCGCTGCGGTTCGGCGCGAACGCCTGCAGGGCTGGCAGCGGCTGTATCTCCTGCACCAGCGCCAGCTGGCGCTGGTAGTCGCCGTCGGCGCGGCGGTTGTCTGCCAGCAACTGGTCCTGCAGCGCCCTCAATTGCCCGCACTGGCGGTACTCGGCCGATCCGATGCCCAGCCGGCATGCCACGGGATAGGTCTGCTCCAGCGCCTCCCGCTCCCTTTTGGCGGCCTGCCACTGCGTGTACACACCCTGGTGGATGAGGCGCAGCCGCTCCAGCTCTGCCCGGCGCGACTGCGCAGACTGGGTGGCCTGCAAGCGCAGCCGCAGTTCCTGCAGGTACTTGCGCTCCGCGTCAAGCAGGTAGATCTCGGCATCCAGCCGCATGCCAGCCAGCTGGTGCTCCAGGATGGGCTGGCCTTTGAGCAGAGGGCCGAGCTCACTGGCCTTCTGTCGCTCAAGCTGCTTGCGCCGGGTCTCCTGGTCCACTGCGTCGATGCGCTCGCTCAGGGCGCTCAGCGATGCGGACGATAGGCTGGCCACGCGCTCCTGGCTGGCGGCGGCAAGGGCGCTTGCATCGCGCGCGATGCGCTGGTCTGCCCCCGCCAGTTGCCCTATCTCGGCCCGTGATGACTGGTATGCCTGCCACTCGGCCCAACCCCATCGGCCCAGCAGCAGCACCGCGCAGATCAGCACGAACGACAGCAGGTGGCGCAGCAGGAACCGGGCGATCATTGCAGCAAGAGTGGTCAAGAGCGGGGCCTTTCGTCGTGGTGAAAGCGAGGTATCGCAACGCCTTTACAGGCGTGGGTTGCCAGCGTACCCGCCGGCAAGCGAGCCCAGACTGTGCCACGGCCGCGCAGCCTCCGAGCATGACCCACCAGTTGGCCGGCAGATCGGTGGCTCTTCAGGGCTTGGCCGCCGTGGCCGCCTTGCCCGCCTGGGCCTTCTGGGTCTTGTTGTAGACCTCCATCACCGTCGCAAAATCGCGCTCGAAGTTGATGGCCAGGAAGGTGTCGTTGCCGGGCAGCAGTTGGCGCAGCTTGGGCGAGAAGCTGTAGCTGTACGAGCACTTGGTCACGCGCGCCTGAACCTCGGGCGAGACGTCCTTGCCCAGGGTCCAGGTCTCGGTCATGAAGGGCGGGCTTTCCCACAGGGTGCGAATGCTCGACCCCTTCACGTCGCCCTTGACCACCATGCGTTGGTACAGGTCGCTGGCCACGGCGGCGGCCGGGTAAAAGCCGTGCATCACGCCGGTCACCGAGCGCTCGTGGCCATTGGAGAAGACCACCTCGTAGTTCTGGTCGGGTACCAGGCCCAGCGCAGGGAACAGGGCGCGTGGCGCCAGGTTGCCCGAGTTGGAGGTGGGCGTGGTGTGCGCGATCTTCTTGCCCACCAGGTCCTGCGGCTTGGTGAAGGGGCTGTCCACCCGCGAGATCAGGATCAGCTTGTACGAATTGCGCTGCCCGCTGGCCTTGTTGCCCGGAACGCCAAAGGGGGCGGGTTGGCCCGCCGCCACCAGCTGCGGAACCAGGCCGGGGTTGACCTGGGCGAGCTGCACCCTGCCGGCGACGATGCCGTCGATCAGCTCCTTCTCGCCCAGCGTGTCGATGTTCACGCTGCGTTCCAGCGATTCGCCCTGCAGATTCTGCAGGTCCAGGTTGCCGCAGCGTGCCAGGTGGTTGAAGTAGTCACCCCAGATGAGCATGGTCTCGCTCTTGGCGTAGGTCTTGGGCATGGCCACGACCAGCTTTTCGCGCGTGCCGCCAAACAGCGGGGCGGCGGGTCCGGCGGTCTGCCGCGCAGCGCTGGCCTTGGCCGGTGGGGTGGCCGTGGTCTGCGCGGCCACGGGGCCCAGCAGCAAGGTGGCGCCTGACAGCAGCGTCGCGCACAGGCGCGCATCCAGGGGTTTGGCAAGCATGGTGTTTTCTCTTCCTCGGTTCATTCTTGTGTCGGCCAACGCGGCGCCAGCCCCGCGCCCGGCGGGCGCTGGATGGCTGGTGGCAATGCGTTGGGAATGGCAGCCTTGCGGGGCAGGCCGTGGCGGCACAGGCGTGCTGCGAGGGGCCCGGTAGGCCGGGCCAGTATGCACGACGCGACCCACCTCTTTGTAACCTTGGCGACTTGCGGGGCCCCGGTGTGGTGCGCGTGCCAAAAGACCCATCCGCCATGGTTCGGTTGACACCCTGTCAAGCGCTGCGGGTGTGCAAATGGACAAGGTGGAGAGGGCGCAGCACACGCTCGGCGGCAACAATCCAACCACTTCGCAGCCAATCCCGGTCGCCACACCGACTCCACCATGTCCCAAAACGCCCATACCCTGCACCTGTTCTTCGAAGATTCGATACGGCTCAAGTACGCCCAACTGGTGTACCAGTACATCGCCGAGGGCAACACTGCAGAGGCCACGCGTTGGGCCGCAAAGCTGGGCGTGGCGCTGGCAGACCTTTGGGATGCCGAGTGGTTCAACCAGCAGGTGACGGCCGCGCCCGGTTACCTGCAGCTGAACTTCGACACCGGCACCAGCGACCCGCTGCCCCTGTCACCCCTGGTCGCACTGTTCGGCCACGGCCTGCAGGCTGCCGTGCTCGACGTGTTCTACGACCAGGTGGGTGAAACCCAGCGCATGTACTTCGACAAGGGCCAGTGGGTGCCGCGCCAGTACTTCCTGGCGCTGTACCCGCACCTGCAGGCCATCGTCGAGCCCGCGCACGACCCGGACGATGGCGACGAGCCCGGCGAACGCGCTGCAGCCGACGCGCACGACCCGGCCAAGCCCCTCTCCGTCGCCCGCCTGGCCAAGGACGAGGCGAAAAAGCGCAAGGAGGCGCAGGAGGCCGCCGAGGCCTTTGTCGAGATCGCCAAGGCCATGGGCAAGAACGGCGTCAAGAACACCATGGACGGCGTGATCGGCGTGGTGGTGCTGGGCTCGGCCCTCAAGGGCTTGCTGCACGCAGCGGTGTTCACCGTGGTCACCGTGCTGCTGTTCAAGGGCCTGTGGCTGTGGCTCGGGCTGGGCCTGGTGCTGGCCATTGCGCTGCCGCTGTACTACGCGACGCGCACGCACAGCGAGCTGAAAGGCGATGGCGGCGATGGTGATGGCGATACCGATGGCGAAGCCGCCGCCGTTGGCTCTTGACCAGGGAGAACACACATGCTGACGCAGATCGAATGGTGGGGTGGGGTGATCTTTGTGCTGGGGGCCTTGGCCTACCGGCTGGTGCTGGGCGCGCTGGAAAAGGGCGAGGGCTATGACTGGTACCGCTGGCTGATGCGCCTGTTCTTTGTGCTGCCGGGCGTGCTGCTGGCCGGCTATTTCTATCCGCTGGAACGCCTGGCGCTGCAGTACGCCTACCTGGGAGTGCTGGGCGTTGCGCTGCTGGCGGTGGCCGGGGTGATGGTGCAGGAGGTCACGGGCGACGCCGATTCGGACAAGGACAAGGCCGCAAAGGCCGGGAGGGAGGGAGAAAAAAGCCAGGCCGGGGAGGACAGCGAAGACGAGGAGCCTGGCTGGCTGATGACCATCGTGGGCGTTGCCGTGCTGTACAGCCCGGTGCTGGCTGCATGCGGGCTGGCTTGCCACAAGGCCTGGCCCATGGTGCAAAGGCTGGTGTGAGGGGGCATCGGATGGTCGCCTGTGCCCACCAGGCCGCTGTGGGGCGCGGTGTGCGTCCGATGCCATCGTTTTTTGGCCGCCAGCACCCCTGGCGCAGGAGACAATACCTGCTGGAGGCCTCGGCCTCTTTTTGTTGCCCTGCTCAAACCCCCTTGCCGGCTTGCCGCCCACCATCCATGGCCCACGATTCGTTCCCGGAGCTTTTGTCCCTCTACATGCGCCGCATCCGTGCGAGTGCCTCGGGGGTGGCCACCGAGATCGGCCTGAGCCGCGAGGCGGTGAACAACTGGCGCAACGGCATGTCGGCGCCCAACGCCCGTTCGCGCGAAAAGGTGGTGGCGTGCACCCGCTACCTGCGCCTGACCGAGGCCGAGGCCAACCGCCTGCTGAGTGCCGCCGGCTTCGCACCCGAGTTCCCGCTGCAGGCCGAGGTGGAGGCACCTGCCGCGGCCGTGGGCGCCGCCACAGGTGCCGAGAGCGAACAGCCCTTTGGCGCTTTCCAGGCCCGGCTGTTCGGCCAGCTCGCACAGGCCATGCCGTACCCCATCTCCATGCTGCTGTCGCCCGCGCACTGGGGGCAGCCGCCGTTCCGGCCCGCGCTGCTGCAGCGCGCGCGCCATCAGTATGGTGCCACCTCGGTGCTGCACATCCAGCCGCCCTACAGCGTGAGCACCGCGCCCACCGAGTACTTTGCCGCCATCGGCCGCCAGTGCGGGCTGGGCGAGGTGCAGTCGGACTACGAATTCGAATCTGCGCTGGAGCGGCGCCTTGTGGCCGGTGAGCGCCTGTTCTGTCTGGTCAGCCGCTTCGAGCAGGGCACGCCCGCGCTGCGCGAAACGCTGGCCGGCATCCTGCGCAGCCTGAGCGAAATGCACAGCGGCCGCCTGCACCTGCTGCTGTGCGGCGGCGAGGCGCTGGCCGACCTCAAGTACCGCAGCGGCGACATGTCGCTGCTCAACATCGCCCAGGTCAACCACTGGCCCGAGCCCACGCTGGCCGACCTGGCCCTGCTGGCGCGCCAGCGCTGGCCCGGCCACGACTGGCCGACGCCCGTGCTGGCCCACCTGCTGGACGCCAGCGGCGGCCATCCCGCGCTGTTCGAAGAGGGGCTGCAGTGGCTGGTGGAGCAGGGTATCAACGAGACCCAGGCTTCATCTGCCGCACTGCGCACGCAGCTGGCCGGCAGCCCGCGCCTGTGGCAGACCTTTCTGCCGCTGGCGCAGGAGGGCGCCCCGCGCGAGCGCCTGCGCAGCCTGCTGCAGGCCGACGACCTGGGCCGTGCCCGCCCCTACCTGCAGGACGACGACCTGCGCCGCCTGTTCTGGGGCAACCTCATCCACGTGCGCGGCACCGGCGATGCGGCGCGCCTGCACTGGCGCTGCGACACGGTGCGCCATGCGGGCCTGATGGTGCTGGAGGCCGCATGCTCGAGCAGTTGAGGTCCTGGATGACGTGGCCCGTGATCAGGGCCTTGATGGTCGCAGGCGCAACGCTGTTCATCGGTAGCGCGCTGCTCACGCCGCACCTGAACCCGGCCACCCGCGGATCGGTGCGCACGGCCGAGAGCATTGGCCCCGTGTGGGGCGAGCTGGTGCAGTGGCGCGTGGCCCTGGTGCAGGCCAGCCAGGAGCTGGGCCATTGGCCCGAGGACATCCAGAAGTACGCGCCGCAGATACCCTTTCCCAAGCTGCGCGTCACCTCGCCCGGGCCGCTGCGCCTGCAGGCCGACGTGATCAGCGACCCCGCGCTCGGCAATCTGTCCGGCACGCAGGTGCTGTTGCACATGACGCCCGACATGTACCACTGGACCTGCCGGCCCGGCAAGCCGCCCATGCCCCCGGGCATGCTGCCCATCAGCTGCGCAGCCGGCCCCGAAAGCCAGGACAACCAGGACGGCAAGGGCGACGACATGGACCCCGATGCCATCCGCCAGGCCCGCATCGCCGCGGTGGAAGCGGCCGAGCCTTTTGGCTGGCTGCGCAGCCTGATCAAGTGGTGTGCGCTGATCTTCGTGGTCGGCGCGGTGGTGTGGGTGCTGCGCCACCCGCTGATCGGCCCCGCGCAACTGCGCCCCGAGAAGCTGCTGCGCACCCCTGTCTCGCGCCTGCCGCGCATCGACCAGTTGCTGCGCACCGTGGGCCGGCTGCGCGCCACGCTCGAGGCCGCCGTGGTCCGCACCCGGGACTGGCAGAGCGCCGTGCAGTTCGCACACGACGACCCGGCCGACCAGTCCACGGTGCTGGCCGAGCGCGTGTCCGCCCGCAGCCAGCCGGCCCGAGACTGGGCGCTGCCCGGCGCGGTGTTCGAGTGGCAGTTTCCGCCCGACCTGCCGGTCTCGCTGGACCGTTGCCTGCTCTACATCCCCGCGCCGGGGCTTGACGAAGCCACCGTGCTGCGCCAGCTGCGTGCCGCGCAGACCGGTACCGATGTGCTGCTCATCCTGTGCGAGCACGGCACCGAGACCCCCTGGCCCCTGCTGCGCGCGCACACCGACGATGGTGCCAACCTGCACGTGATGGTGGACAGCGCCAGCCAGACCGAATGGCTGCTGTCGGCCCAGCCCCTGCAGGTGCTGCTGCGCCTGCTCTCGGCCCAGTTGCGCGTGACGCGCATCTCGCCCTACCAGACGCGCGGCGGCGTCACGCGCGAGGGCTCCTTTTTCGGGCGCGAGCAATTGCTGGCCCGGGTGGTCAACCGCGAACCGGCCAACTACCTGGTGGTGGGCGGGCGCCAACTGGGCAAGAGCAGCCTGCTCAAGGCCGTGCAGCGGCGCCTGCAGGGCCACCCGCAGATCGTGTGCCACTACGTGTCGCTGCGCGACCACCGGCTGGCGCCGCGCATGGCGCTGCAATTCGGCCTGCCGGCCGACACGCCGCTCGAAGCCATCGTGGACCACCTGCAGGCCCAGTACGTCGGCAAGCGGCTGTACCTGCTGATTGACGAGGCTGACCTGTTCTTTCGCGACGAGTCGAACAACGGCTACCACCAGCTGTCCACCCTGCGCTCGCTCAGCGAAGAGGGGCGCTGCTGGTTCATGCTGGCCGGCTTTTGGGACCTGTATGCCACGGCCGTGCTCGATTACCAGAGCCCCCTGCGCAATTTTGGCGAGGTGCTGGCCATCGGCGGGCTGGAGCGCCCCGCCTGCAAGGCCCTGGCCACCGAGCCGCTGCGCCGCCTGCGCCTGGGTTTTGGCGGCGATGCGCTGGTGGAGCGCCTGGTGGACGCCAGCGGCCTGCGCGCCAATCTGGTCGCCATCGTGTGCCAGGAATGCCTGGAGGCCCTGCAGCCCGGCGAGCGCGTGATCGAGGCGCGCCACCTGAACCAGGCCCTGGCCTCCCAGCCCGTGCAGGACGCCCTGGCCGGCTGGGGCCGCCTCTCGCCCGACGACGACGCCTGCCGGCTCGACCGCGTGGTGGTCTACCACGTCGCCCAGCAGGCAGAAACCAGCCTGGTGGCCCTGGCGGGGCTGCTGCAAGGCCATGGTGTGCAGGCCGACGCCCAGGCCCTGCGCCAGTCGCTCGCGCGCCTGCAACTGGCCTGGGTGCTGCGCCGCGTGGGGGCCGCCTACAGCTTTGCCATACCGCTCATGTCCGCGCAGTTCGAGCCCAGCGAGGTGGAGCTGTTGCTGCACCAGGAGCTGGCGGTGATGGCCAAGGCCTGACGAGCGTGTTGCATCTTTTCTTCTGAGGTTCCTTTTTCCATGGCCACATCTTCTTCCGTCACACTTGAACACGACATGGGATTCGAGCCCATCGTTGCCGAGATAGAGCGCTTGGTCCGCTCCGGCGTTCACCCTGACCGTATCAGCGTGTCCCAGTACCCCGCATCGCAGTGGGCCTGCAACCCCCATTGGGCGCGCAGCGATGGTCCTGACGAGGCCACAGCCACCCAGCGCGTGGATGCACAAATGGACTTGTTGCGCCTGCTGCTGGAGCACGGTGCGGATCCCAACAAGCGCAAGAACCGCAATTCCACGCCCCTGGCCGTGTGCTGCGAGCAATTGTGGAGCGGTCCCAGCGAGCGCTCTTTGGAGCGGCTGGGCCTGGTGCTGGCGGCAGGAGGTGATCCCCGCAAGACCAAGGATCCCGCGCTGTGCATTGTTCTCGGGTTGGGGGACATGCGCGGCGAGATTTTCAGCATCCCCTTTCGCGAGGATGCCGAGGCTGGGCATGCCGACGCCGTGTACCAGGCCATCGACATGCTGCTCGCGGCAGGCGCCGACATCGAGGCCATGGACCACCGCGAGATGTACAACCCGCTGCTTATGGCTGCCTACATGGGCAGCGTGCCGCTGCTGCAGTTTCTGAAGGGCCGGGGCGCCAACGTGCTGGCCACCAATCCCGCAGGCTCCAACGCATTGATGTACATCGCCGGCGACGTCGGCGGCCTGGACCTGAGCCGCGCAGGCATCTCGGTGGCCTGGATGCGCCACGGCGACCCCGTAGCCACCACCCGCCAATTGCTGGTCTGGGGCCTCGACCCTGCGGCCGCCAACGCCCGCGGGCGCACCCCGCTGCGCCTGGCCGTGAGCGCTGGCAACCTGGATGTGGCAGCCGTCCTGGCCGAGGCGCTGGCCGCGCAAGGCAAGTTGTTGGCGGCCGATGCACGCCTGTTTAAGGGCACCGAATACGAAGCCCGCGTGGCCGCTTTGAGTACCGCAGTGCCCGCGAAGAAGCCTCCCAAGGTGAACACCAACCCCGATGGTGCAGCCCAACGCGCATCGTGGGATCGCGCGCGTGCAGTATTCAACGGCCCTGCGTTCGCACCGCCCAACCCGGATTCCCAATGGTTCCTGCCTTTCATGCACGGCATCTTCGAGCATTTGGCCACCGTTGCCGACCCCCGCATACCGATGCAGGCCCTGTACGCCGAGTACGACAACCAGTTCACCGCCATCCGGCTGTCAAAGACGAAATCTTGGCTCAGCCGCAGCGGCGTGGTGGAGGTGGAGCCGGACGTGTTCTGGACCAACCTGCTCGTCAAGTATCGGCAACAGGAGGGCAATAATTTTCTCAGCAGGGAGGAGGTGGTGCTGCCCATCTCAGCCAACGCGCTGCCCCCATTCGAGGCGGTTGCCGATGTGGTGGGCCGTATGTGCGCGCACTACCTCAAGACGCAGGGATAGGGCAGGGCGCAGCTTTGGTTGGCCGTATCGCTGCGAAAAGAGTAGGACGCCTGCGGGATACTGCGCATGCCATGTCCCTCCTGACCACCGCCAAAGACTGGGCACGCCGCACAAAGCGCGACGTCGTCGCCGTCTACTTCGCTGCCCGCGATGCACGCACGCCATGGCCCGCGCGCTGCCTGGCCGTTGCAGTGGCCGCGTACGCGCTCAGTCCCATCGACCTGATCCCCGACTTCATCCCCGTGCTCGGCTACCTGGACGACCTGCTCATCGTCCCTCTGGGCCTGCTGCTCGTCATCCGCATGCTGCCGCCTGCGGTGCTGCAGGACGCCCGTGACAAGGCAGCCAGCGTGCTGGAGCGGCCCCGGAGCCGGGCTGCGGCGGTGGCCATCGTGCTGGTCTGGCTGGCCTGTGCGTCGGGGCTCATCTACTGGTGGGTGCATCGGCCGAACTGAAGGCAGCGGTGGGGTGCGATTCCTTACGATTCCCGTACGATAGCGGGCATGCAAATCCGATTGGAATCCCCCCGCCAGCCCGACGTGGTGCAGCTCATCGACGACCTCGACGCCTTCCAGAAGCCCTTGTACCCACCCGAGAGCCACCACGGCATCGACCTGAACGCGCTCGACCAGCCCCACGTGCTGTTCGCCGTGGCGCGCTCGGAGCAGGGCGTGGCCCTGGGCTGCGGCGCCATGGTGCTGGGCGCCGATTGCGGCGAGGTCAAGCGCATGTACGTGCGCCCCGAGGCACGCGGCCAGGGCCTGGCCCGGGCACTGCTGGCCTTGGTCGAAACTGCAGCCATCGCACGCGGCTGCACGCGTTTTGCGTTGGAGACGGGACCCCTGCAGCCCGAGGCGCTGGGTTTGTATGCCCGCATGGGCTATGAGGAGAGCGGGCCGTTTGGCGACTATGCGCCGGACGTGCACAGCGTGTTCATGCCCAAAGAGGTGCAGGTGGCTGCGTGATGGCTTCGGGCGATGGATTCATCCTGCGCCGGCTCACTGCCGAGGATGCCGAGACCTTCAGCGCGCTGCGCCGCCTGGTCGCTGCAGACAATCCCGTGCCCTTGGGCCTTGGCATGCAGGAGGAACTGGCTCGGCCCCTTCAGGGTTTTCGCGACCAACTGGGTGCCCCGACGAACGTGGTTTTTGGCGCCTTCGTCGGCGCAACTCTCGCCGCCACCGCTGCGCTAGCCCCGTCAGGACCCTTCGCATCGTCGCGCCACAAGCTTGTGTTGTGGGGCACCTTCGTGGCACCCGACCATCGCCGCCAGGGCCTGGGGCGCCTGGTGGTGGCGCAGGCCGTCGATCATGCTCGCCAGGCCGGTGTGCGCCGCATCCACCTCACCATGTACCTGCCCAATCTGGCTGCTGGTGCGTTGTACGAATCCCTGGGCTTCACCGTCTGGGGCACCGAGCCCGAGGCCGTGTGCGTCGATGGCATCTACCATGATGCCATGCAGATGGGTTTGCTGCTGCAGTAGGCAGTAACGTGGCGGCGCCCGGCATTCAATAGCAGGAGGAATCCCTGTGCCGCAGACCGTCGCGATGACCGCCGCACCGCAACACACCTTCTTCTGGCGCCGCATTGGCGGCGGGACTGGCAGCGATGTCTGCCGCGTCTACCCGCGGGCCGATGGCGGTTGGGACCTGCGCGGCATGGCGGTGTTCCATGAAGAAGGGCTGGCGTGCGACCTGGGCTATGCGGTCAGCGTCGATACAGGCTGGGTGACGCAGGCCGCCCATGTGTCCGGCCATTGCGGTGGGCGCGTAGTGGACTTGCGCTTTCACCCCGGCGCCGATGGCCGTTGGCGGGTGGGGCAGGGCGCTGGGCCCGATGCGGATACCGGCGTCAGCGTCAGCGCATGCCCGGACATGGACCTCAATTTCAGCCCTGCCACCAACATGATCGCGATCCGCCGCATGGCCTTGCAGGTGGGGCAGGAGGCGAAGGCGCCTGCGGCCTGGCTGTCGTTTCCGGAGTTGCGGCTTCAGGAATTGCCCCAGGTCTACCGGCGGCTGGATGCCCTGCGCTACCAGTACGACGCGCCTACGGTGGGGTACAGCGGAGTGCTGGAGGTGTGCGAGAGCGGCGCGGTGGTGGAGTACCCGGAACTGTTCTCAAGGCTGGGCACTGGGACCCCCTCGCTCTCGACGCCCGATTGAAAACAGCGCCGTCCTGCACTCAAGTACCAGTTTGTCCGCATCGGCCCGAAAACTTGGCCAGTCGATCACCGCGAGCGCCGCACGGGCGTCGTTCCTGACCGGCTCCCAATCGGAGTGGTTGAAAATTTCCGGATCACCACATTCCAAGGCGCCTGCATCCATGGCATTGCAGCTTTCCCACGTGCGCGCCAAAGCATGCCTGAAGTCCGGACCAACGGCCTGGGGGCAACTTTCAAGGTAGTCTTTGACCGGCAAGACCATGGAATACCAAGTCTCGCATGCCTGGCAATTGGGGATGCTGTTCGCCTGTTCTGGTGCACTGGAAGCCAGGAATTCGAGTGCTTGGCACAGCTCGCAAAGTGCGAGGATGTTCTTGTACTCGTCTTCTGCGTACCAGCTCCAGAGCACCAGGGATAGCCGTTCAGTCATGCAAACTACCTGTTCTTTAGCCGAGATGTCGAAAGGGCTCAATCCAGCGCCAGCTTGCACTGATCTTCATCCGCATGGCGGTGTTGGTGCAACAGCGATTGAAACATGGCGGCGGTCGATATCCAAGGTTGACTGCGGGAACCACCTGATTTTGATGCAACGCGCTGCTCCTGTACTGGATGTGCTGTGTTTCCCCGCAGCAACATGTGTCTCCAATGACTTGGAGTGTCACGCACCTGACGCATTCGCCCCCCAACCTCCCGTGCTGCTTTCCTCAATCCCCCAGAAAGACGCACAACATGAGTTTCGCTCACACCACCACCTCCGCCTGGCGCCGCACGGCTGCCGCGTTCGCGTTGGCCGCGCTGACGGCAGCCACCCTGGCCGCCTGCGGCGGCAGCGACGACGACAACGGCGAATCCCGCGTTGCATCCCTCAGGCTGATCGGCACCGCGTCCCTGCCCACCGGCACGCTGTTCGAGGGCGTCGAGTTCGGCGGCATCTCGGGGCTGGACCAGGCCACCGATGGCAGCTACTGGGCCATCTCGGACGACCGCGGTGGCGAGCGCGGCACGCCGCGCTTTTACAACCTCAGCATCGACTACGCCGCCACCGGCCCGGTGACGGTCAAGGTCAACCGCCAGACGTATATGCAGCGCGAGGATGGCTCCTCGTTTCCCGCATCGGCCCGCACGGTGGACCCCGAGGCGATCCGCCTGGCGCCCAATGGCAACCTGTACTGGTCGTCCGAGGGCAACTGGGGTACCACGGCGGCAACCCTGTTCCAGCCCTTCGTGCGCGAGATGACGACGGCCGGCAAGTTCGTGCGCGAGTTCAAGATGCCGGCGATCTACAACTATGTGGACAACACCACCACTGGCGCGCGCAGCAACAAGCTCTTCGAGGCGCTGACGGTGGCGCCTGATGGAACGGTGTTCGTGGCCAATGAGGATGCGCTGATCCAGGACGGCCCGCTCACCACCGTGCAGGCCGGCAGCGTGGTGCGCGTGACGGCCCTGGACCCGACCACCGGCGCGGCCAAGGCGCAGTATGCGTACCAGTTGCCGAAGATCCCGGTGGATGCGCCGGCCGGAGCGCCGTTCGGACCGGACAACGGCTTGTCGGACTTTCTGGCCATCGGCAACAAGAAGTTCATCGCGATCGAACGCGCCTTTGCATCGGGCATCGGCAACACCATCCGCCTGGTGCTGACCGAGATCACCGATGCCACGACCAACGTGACCAGCATGGCCAGCCTGGCGGGCTCGGCCGCCTACACGCCCATGACACGCAAGCTGCTGCTCGAGATGCCCATCACCTACCAGGGCGTCAAGCTCGACAACATCGAAGCCATCACCTGGGGCAAGACCCTGCCCAATGGCCACCGCACCCTCGTGCTTGCGGCGGACAACAATTTCACCGCCGACACGCAGGCCAATCAGTTCATCGTCTTCGAAGTGCTGCCAGATTGATTCTGTGAGGGGGCATGGTAGCCGCGCCAACGGCCCCTACCGCTCAATCATCTCCTGTACCTTGGCGGCCAGCGCCGCCACGTCAAACGGCTTGGTGATCACCTCCATGCCAAACGCCAGCAGGCCGTTGCCCACGGCCGCGTTCTCGGCGTAGCCGGTGATGAACAGCACCTTGAGGTCGGGGCGCGATACGCGGCCGGCGTCGGCCACCTGGCGGCCGTTCAGGCCGCCGGGCAGGCCCACGTCGGTCAGCAGCAGGTCGATGCGGCGCTCGGACTGCAGCACGTGCAGGCCGGCAGGGCCGTCGCCCACCGAGATCACGTTGTAGCCCAGGTCCTCGAGCTCTTCTGCGATCAGGCCGCGGATGGTGGCCTCGTCCTCGATCACCAGCACCACCTCGCCATCGGCCCGGTGGTCGAAGGTGGGCTGGATGTGCGGATTCTCCTGGTCGGCATCGCCCATGTAGCGCGGCAGGTACAGGCACATGGTAGTGCCTTCGCCGGGCACCGAGTAGATGCGCACCTGGCCGCCCGACTGGCGCACGAAGCCGTACACCATCGACAACCCCAGCCCCGTGCCCTGGCCCATGGGCTTGGTGGTGAAGAAGGGGTCGAAGGCACGTGCGATCACCTCGGGCGCCATGCCCACGCCGGTATCGGTCACGCACAGCGAGATGTACTGGCCCGGCGGCAGCTCGCGCTCGGCTGCGGCGCGGTCGTCCAGCCATTTGTTGGCCGTTTCGATGGTCAGGCGCCCACCGTTGGGGGCCATGGCATCGCGCGCGTTGATGCACAGGTTGAGCACGGCGTTTTCAAGCTGGGATGGGTCCACCTGCGTGAGCCACAGGCCGCCCGCGCCCACCACCTCCACCTCGACCGAGGGGCCCACCGTGCGGCGCACCATCTCCTCGATGCCCCCCACCAGGCGGTTCACGTCGGTGGGGCGCGGGTCCAGCGTCTGGCGGCGTGAGAAGGCCAGCAGTCGCTGGGTCAGCGATGCCGCCCGGCGCACCGCGCTTTGCGCCATGCCGATGTAGCGCTCGGTGTTGTCGAAGTTCCTGGCGGCGAGGCGCTTTTCCAGCACCTGCAGGCTGGCGCTCATGCCCGCCAGCAGGTTGTTGAAGTCGTGCGCGATGCCGCCGGTGAGCTGGCCGATGGCTTCCATCTTCTGCGACTGGCGGAACTTGGCCTCCACCTCCATCAGCTCGTTGGTGCGCTCGGTCACCTTGCGCTCCAGCGACTCGTTCATCTCGCGCAACTGGGCTTCGTTGCCGCGCAGCTCGCTTTCGGAGCGCACGCGCTCGGTGGCAGTGCGGGTGCGGCCCGCAATTTCGCGCATGAACTCGCACTCTTCGTGGGTCCACTGGCGCACGTTGTCCTGGTTCACGAAGAGCACGGCCACCAGGCGTTCGTGCTCCACCACGGGGATGTTCATGAAAGCACGGGCACTGCGCGACTCCAGCGCAGTGGCGGCCACCGCGGTACGGGGGTCGCTGCGCGCATCGGTCACCCTGACGAACTCGTCGTTCTTGAGCGAATCGATGAAGGTGCCGAAGTCCCGCAGGCAGAGCTCTCCCTGCAGCGTCAGCACCCCGGGCGCCGTCCAGTCGCACTGCACCTGCAGGATGTCGGTATCGTGGTCCACGCGGCCATAGCCCGCGCGGCTCACTTTGAGGGTCTGGCCCAGGATGCGGGCTGCGGCCAGGCTGATATCGTCCACGTTGTCCAGCCCGCGCAGCTGGCTGGTGAACTCGATCAAGGCGTCGCGCTTGGCCTCAGCGGCCACGCGCTCTGTCACGTCCAGGCCATCCACGAAGATGCCGGTCACCGCGCCGGAGGTATCGCGTATCGGCTGGTACACGAAATCCAGATAGCGCTCGCTCACTGGCTCGCCCGCATGCTGCTGGATGTCGAAACGGGCACCAAAGGCCGTTGCCGCCTTGCCGCTGGTGTACACGCCATCGAGCATGGCCACATACCCCTGCTCTGCTGCCTCGGGCAGAGCGTCGGCCACCGTGCGGCCCAGCAGGGTGCGGTCGCCCACCAGTTCCAGGTATTTGGGGTTGGCCAGCTCGATGCGGTGGCTGGGCCCCTGCAGCAGCACCATGAAGCTGGGCGACTGCTCGAACAGGGTGGCAAAGCGCTCGCGCTCCATCAGCAGGCGCCGGTCGGCCAGCACCTTGTCGGTGGTTTCCACCACCAAGGCCATGGCGCCCACCGGGGTGCCTGCGTCGTCTACCAGGGGGGAGTAGTTCAGGTCCACCCACAACGGCTTGTGCACGCCGTCGCGGTTCAGGCTCAGCTCCTGGTCTTCATACGTGAGCGTGCCGCCGGCCAGGCAGACCTTGAGCACCCGGTCGTTGAGGTCGGCCGCCTCGGGCCAGGCCTCGCGGATCTTCATGCCCAAGAGGCCCGGGTGGCGTGCGCCCGAAAACCTGGAGTAGGGGTCGTTGTAGATCAGCACGCCCGATTCGCCCCACAGCGTGGCAATCGGCATGGGGCAGCGCAGCATGTTGGCCAGTGCCAGCATGAGGTGAGCGGGCCAGTGTTCGAGCGGCCCCAGTTCGGTAGCGGCCCAATCGAAGCGCGCAATCAATCCGGCCATTTCGCCGCCGGCGGACAGGAGGGAAGCTTGGGTAGTGGGTATGCCGGAGGACATGGGTGCCTGGTTCTGTGATCGGGCCGTGCCCGGGGAAGGCGGTGCGGCACCGCATTTTTCGCACGATGATAAAGACACCTGTCCAGAGATTTTGTAGGCATTCGCCTATGCCACTACCAAAAACGTGCACGACTTGGCAATGACAGACCGATAGGGGGCTACCCCTGGCCCGGTCGCTGCGACATCACCAGCGTGTACAGCGCCTGCGCCGCCACCGACAGGCTGCGGTCGCGCCGACGCACCAGGTAGATCTGGCGCAGCAGGCCGGGCAGGGCCAGCGGCCGCGTGACCAGGCCCGGCTGGTCGAAGTGGAACAGCGTGAGCGCCGGCACCACGCTGATCCCCAGGCCCGCGCGCACCATGCCCATCACGGTGGCCAGTTGTTCCACCTCCATCAGCGTGTGCATGGCCTCGGGGTGGAAGGCGGCCTCCAGGTACTGGCGCACGCTGCTGTTGCGCGCCAGGTGGATGAAGGGCCAGGTGGCCAGGTCGGCGGGGGCAATGGGCTTCTTGCGGTGGGCCAGCGGGTGGTCGGCCCGGCACACCAGGTGGAAGTCGTCGCTGCAAAAGGGCTCGGCCTGCAGCTCGGGTGTGTCGGCGCGGATGGCGGCCAGCGCAAAGTCGGCCTTGCCGCTGGCCACGCGCTCGATGCAGGGCTCCGAGAGCACGTCGGCAATGTCGATCTCGATGCCCGGGTAACTGTTGCGGTAGGCCGCCAGCACGCCCGGCAGCCAGCCCGCAGCCAGCGACGGCAGCAGCGCCACGGCCACGCGCCCGCGCTGCAGGGTGGCCGCGTCGCGCATGGCGGCCAGGGCGGTGGTGATCTCGGCGCGGATGCGCCGGGCCGACTCCAGAAAATTCTGTCCCTCGCCCGTCAGGTCGACATGCCGCGTGCTGCGGTCGAACAGGCGCAGGCCCAGGTCCTCTTCCAGCGCACGGATGAGGGCGCTGAACGCCGGCTGCGACAGATGGCACTGGGCCGCGGCGCGCGTGAAGTTGCGCTGCTCGGCCAGCGCCAGGAAGGCGTCGAGCTGGCGGGTGGAGAGGTGGTGGCTGCTCATTGCCGATAAATTAATCTGAAAAACGGATGGATTGATACCAACAATCTATTTCACAGAATAACACCCGGTGCCTACAGTGCGGCACAGGAGACAAAGACACCTTATGGCGAACAACGCAACACTGCTGGTCGGCTGCGCCGCCGGCTTCTCGGGCGACCGCACGGACGCCGCCGCGCCCGTGGTGCAGGCCCTGATCGCCAGCGGCAAGCCGGCTGTGCTGATCTTCGAGACCTTGGCCGAGCGCACCCTGGCCCTGGCCCAACTGGCCCGCCGCAGCGACCCCGATGCCGGCTACGAACCCCTGCTGGTCGACATGCTGCGCCCCGTGCTGGGCGACTGCCTGGCGCATGGCGTGCGCATCGTGAGCAACTTCGGCGCCGCCAACCCCGAGGGCGCGGCCCGGCGCATCGTGCAACTGGCGGCCGAGCTGGGCCTGCGCCGCCCGCGCGTGGCGGTGGTGCAGGGCGACGACCTGAGCGACCCCGCGCACCGCGCCCTGCTGCAGGGTGCCCTGGGCAATGCGATGCCCACCGAAACCATCGCCAGCGCCAACGCCTACATCGGCGCGCAGGCCATTGCCGGCGCGCTGCGCGAGGGCGCTGATGTAGTGGTCTGCGGCCGCGTGGCCGACCCCTCCCTGGTGCTGGGCCCGGCCCTGGCGCACTACGGCTGGGCACCCGACGACTGGGATCGCATGGCCCGCGCCACCATGGCCGGCCACCTGCTCGAATGCGGCGCCCAGGTCACCGGCGGCTATTTCGCCGACCCGGGCTACAAGGACGTGCCCGGCATGGCCCGCCTGGGCTACCCGATTGCCGAGATCGATGCCGACGGGCATTGCACCATCACCAAGCCCCCGGGTACCGGCGGGCGCATCGACGAGCGCACGGTCAAGGAGCAACTGCTGTACGAGTTGCACGACCCCGCCGCCTACCTGACCCCCGACGTGGTGGCCGACATCACCGAGGCCACCGTCACCGCCGTGGGGCCCGATGCCGTGCGGCTCGAAGGGGTACGCGGCCATGCCCGGCCGGCCACGCTCAAGGTCAACGTGTGCTTCGAATCGGGCTGGTTCGCCGAGGGCGAGATTTCCTACGCCGGTGCCCGGGCCGAGGCCCGTGCCCGCCTGGCGGGCGAGGTGCTGCGCGAGCGCCTGGCCGGCCTGGGCCCGCTGCGTATCGACCTGATCGGCGTGACCAGCGTGCTGGGCGACGATGCCGGCCGCTGGCTGGATGCCACCGGCGACGGCGGTGCCCGCGACGTGCGCCTGCGCGTAGCCCTGCAGCACCGCGACCATGCCAGCGCCCAGCGCCTGCTGCGCGAGGTGACGGCGCTCTATACCTGCGGGCCCGCAGGTGGCGGCGGAGTACGCACGGCGATGCGGCCGCGCCTGGGCACCGTGTCGTGCCTGGTGCCGCGCGAGGCCGTGCCCACGGGCTACCGCATGTTCGATGCCATCGTGCAAGAAGAAAGGGCGGCCGCATGACCGACACCATCACTGTTCCGCTGTACCGCCTGGCGCACAGCCGCACCGGGGACAAGGGCAACCGCTCCAACATCAGCGTCATCGCCTGGCACCCTGCACTGTGGGATGTGCTCATGGCCCAGGTGACCGAGGCCGCCGTGGCGCACCATTTTGCGCACCGCGAGCCGGGCCGCGTGGTGCGCTACGTGCTGCCGCAGCTGCAGGCCATGAACTTCGTGCTCGACGACGTGCTGGACGGTGGCGTCAACGACGCCCTGAACCTCGACAGCCACGGCAAGGCGCTGAGCTACCTGCTGCTCGACCTGCCGGTGCAGGTGCCGCAGGCACTGGCCGGGCATCTTGCGGGCCCGGGCTGACCCCGATTTCGTTCCTTCACCATCACCAACAACACCAGGAGACAACATGAGCGCTTTCAACACCATGCATTCCCCATCCCGCCGACGCACCCTTGCCGCCGCCATGGCCATGGCCGCATCGCTGGGCTTTGCCGGCACGGCCATGGCCCAGGCCTACCCGGCCAAGGCCATCACCTTCGTCGTGCCGTTTGCCGCCGGCAGCGCCACCGACCAGCTGGCGCGCGCCATCGGCCAGTCCATCACCAACGACACCAAGCAGCCCGTGGTCATCGACAACAAGGCCGGCGCCAGCGGCATGATCGCCGCACAGGCGGTGGCCAAGGCGCCTGCGGACGGTTACACCCTTCTCATCACCACCAACACCACGCACGCAGCCAACGAGCACCTGTACAAGAAGCTCTCGTACGACCCGGTGAAGGACTTCGCGCCCATCAGCGGCCTGGGCAAGGGTGGGCAGGTGATGGTGGTCAATGCCGCATCGCCCTACAAGAACGTGGGCGACGTCGTGGCCGCGGCCAAAAAGGCGCCGGGCAAGCTCAGTTTCGGCAGCGGCAGCTCGTCGAGCCGCATGGCTGGTGAAATGCTCAAGCAGCTGGCCGGCGTGGACATACTGCACGTGCCCTACAAGAGCAACCCCTTGGCCATCACCGATCTGCTGGGCGGGCAGATCGACCTGATGATCACCGACACCTCCACCGGCGTGCCCCAGGTCAAGGCCGGCAAGCTGCGCGCGCTGGGCTACTCCACGCAAAAGCGCAGCTCGCAGCTGCCCGATGTGCCCACCATCGACGAGGCTGGCGTCAAGGGCTATGACATGGGCTACTGGTTCGCCGCCTACGCCCCTGCGGGCACGCCGCCTGCCGTGGTGGCGCGCCTCAATGAACTGATGGGCGCGGCCACGAAGAGCGCGGCCGCCAAGGCCTTCTTCGACATGGCGGGCTCCGAAGCCTGGACGACCACGCCCGACGAGCTGGCCAAGTTTCAGGCCGCCGAAACGGTGAAGTGGGGCAAGGTCATCAAGGCTGCCGGTATCGAAGCCGAGTAAACCGCCCACCTGCGTGCCCAGCCGGCACGCAGCCCTGTGCCGCGTTTTTGAGGACGCGCACAGCCCACCCCTGAAAGAGACGCCAATCGGCCGCGCGCCTGCGCCGCCGGTATGGGCGCAGCCATGCCCGAACACCCGACTCCCCGTGAGCGAGGTGCGAAGCCGCTGCATGTCCGTTTTTCCCGCAAGCAAGAGACCACAAGAGCAACCACACAGGAGACAAGCAACATGAGAAAACATCCTCTTCCCACCTGGGGCGCCATCGCTCTCACGGCTGCGGCCGCAGCAGCCGTCACCGCATGCGGCGGCAGCAGCAACGACGACGGCCTGACCGGCAAGGCCCCGGCCATGAAGCTCGAGATCACCGCCCGCGAGGACTTTCCGGGCACCTACGGCACGGTGGGCGCCTACGAGCGCCTCACGGGCACGCTCTCGGGCGAGGTGGACCCTGCCGATCCCAAGAACGCGGTCATCCAGGACCTGGCGCTGGCGCCTGTCAATGCCCGCGGCATGGCCGAATACAAGACCGAATTTGTGATGTTGAAGCCCAAGGATATGGCCAAGGCCAGCGGGGTCTTGCGCTACGACGCGCCCAACCGCGGCAACATCCTCACCATGCTCAACCCCACGGCCACGCCCAGCGATGCCGTGTACCTGGAGCGCGGCTACGTGATGCTGTACTCCGCCTGGCAGGGCGACGTGCCCAAGAGCGCGGCGGCGCGCCTCACGGCCACCGTGCCCGTGGCGAAGAACAAGGACGGCACCAGCATCACCGGCCCGTACCGCGCCGAGTTGGTGCCCACGGCGGCCAGTCCTGCGATGACGCTGCCCGGCGGCGTTTTCAATGGCACTATGATCCCCTACGAGCCCGCCAGCCTGGACAACACCCAGCCCGGCTATTCGCTCACGCGGCGCGCCAACGAGACCGATCCATACGTGACCATCTCCGCTGCGGACTGGAAGTTCGCCACCTGCGACGCCACGGGCGCCAAAGCCTTCCCTGGCACGCCCAGCCCCACCAGCGTCTGCCTCAAGGGCGGGTTCGACCCGGCCTACCTGTACGAGCTGGTCTACGTCGCCAAGGACCCCAAGGTCATGGGCGTGGGCCTGGCCGCGCTGCGCGATACGGTGAGCTTCTTCCGCAGCAAGGGGGCCGACGCCAGCGGCACGGCCAACCCGGTGGCTGGGCGCATCACGCACACGCTGGGGCAGGGCACCTCGCAGTCGGGCAACGCGATGAAGACCTTCTTGCACCTGGGCTTCAACCAGGCGCTCGATGGCAGCAAGGTGTTCGACGGCATGTACGCCCACGTGGCCGCACGCCAGACCAACATCAACACCCGCTTCGCCGTGCCCGGCGGCGGCGGCGGGCTGCGCACCGACCACACCGCCTTCGGCCAAACGGCGCCGCGCGGGCTGGACAAGGACTACGTGGACGACATCAGCGGCCGCCAGGGCGGGGTGATGAAGCGCTGTGCCGCCACCAGCACCTGCCCCAAGTTCTTTTTGGGCCTGTCGGGCACGGAGTTCTGGCAGCTGCAGGGCTCGCCGGTGCTAACGGACGCCAATGGGCTCAAGGACCTGACCCAGCCCGACAACGCGCGCATCTACTACTACGCCAGCACCCAGCACGGCGGGGCCGGCGGCACGGCCAGCATCAGCTATGCGCCGAGCCGCGCGCCATACCCCACGGGCACGGTGGTGCAGTTCAACGACACCTTCCGCGCGCTGTTCCTGGGGCTGGAGGACTGGGTGGTGCGCGGCACCACGCCACCCGCCAGCCAGGTGCCCAAGGTGGCCGATGGCACGCTGGTGCGGCCCGCGCAGGTGGCCTTCCCGGCCATGAAGGGGCTGACCTGGGCGGTGAACGGCGCGCAGACGGCCATCCCCGACTTCAACTACCTGGGCTGGCACAACAACTTCCCGCTGTTCGACTTCGGCCCGCAGTATGTGCCGCAGGACGAGGCCGGCATCGCCAGCGTGCTGCCCCCGCGCAACCTGAACCGCGACTACGCCATCCTGGTGCCCCAGGTGGATGCGCGCACGGGCCTGACCCGCGCCGGCATCCAGAGCGTGGAGGCGCGCGCGCCGCTGGGCACGAGCTTCGAGTTCAACTATGTGGCCACGCCCGGCATCACCGACCTGGCCAACCTCACGGGCGGCTACATCCCGTTCCACACCACGCGGGCCGCGCGCTTGGCGGCCGGTGATGGCCGGGTGTCGCTGGAGGAGCTGTACGGCAACCAGGCCGGCTATGTGGCCGCGGTGACCGAGGCGGCCAATGCTCTGGTGGCCCAGCGCCTGTTGCTGCCGCGGGACGCACAGGCCCAGATCGACCGGGCCAGGGCTACGGTGATCCTGCCCTGACGGTAGGTTGGCCCTTTGATGCAAAGGCCAGGGCTGGTGCCCGGGCCTTTGTATTTCAGAGCGACCAGGGGGCTCCCTTGAAGCGCTCGACGAGAAAATTCAGCAACGCCCGCACCGCAGGCGACTGGTGCCGGCGCGAGGTGTACAGCGCATTGATGGCCATCACCGGCAGTTCCCAGCCGGGCAGCAGAGCCTGCAGTTCGCCGCTGGCGATGTGCGGGTTGGCCAGGTAGGTGGGCTGCAGCGCAATGCCGCCGCCGGCCAGTGCGGCGCGCAGCAGGGTGGTGGCCTCGTTGGCGCTGAAATGGCTGGACACGGCCACGCGCTCTGTCTCGCCGCCCCGGGCCAGCTCCCACACGCTCTTGCCGAAGTTGGCATAGCTCAGGCAGCGGTGGCGTTCCAGGTCGACCGGCAGGGCGGGCACGCCATGGCGCGCCAGGTACGCGGGCGATGCCACCAGCACCGAATCGCAGCGCGCCAGCGGCCGGGCGATCAGCATCGGGTCGGGCCCGCTGCTGATGCGGATGGCCAGGTCGATGCGCCGCTCCACCAAGTTGAGCGCGCCTTCGCTCGCATCCAGGTCGATCTTGAGCAGCGGGTGCAGCGCCAGAAAGTCGGTGATCGCCTCGCCCAGCTGCGCATAGGCGAACGACACGCTGCAGGTCAGCCGCAACTGGCCGCGCAGCTCGCCTTCACCCGTGGCGGTGGTCTCTTCCTCGATGTCCTGCGCCAGCGCCAGCATCTGCTGGCAGCGGCGCAGGCAGGCCTCGCCCGCATCGGTCAGCGTCACGCTGCGGGTGGTGCGCTGCAGCAGGCGGGCCTGCAGCCACTGCTCCATCTCGCCCACATAGCGCGTGACCATGGCGCGCGACATGTCGAGCCGGTCGGCCGTGGCACTGAAGCTGCCGCTGGTGGCGACTTCCACAAACACGCGCATAGCGGTCAGGCGGTCCATATTTGATCTATTGGTGCAACAAATATGCGCAGTTTAAGCGGTTTATTAGATCGATTGGCGCAAATAAACTGCAGCCTGTACCGAGCAACACCATCCACTTCTGGAGATTCCCGCATGTTCAGCACCACCGTTATCGCTGCCACCCTGGCCATCGCCTTCACCGCCGCACAGGCTGCCGAGCCGCTGCAGATCAAGGTCTACAACGCCGACGGCAACAGCTTCAATGTCAACTCCACCCTGGTCTACGGCGAGAAGGAGGCCATGGTCATCGACGCCGGGTTCACCCGTGCCGACGCGCTGCGCATTGCCGCCAACGTGCTCGACAGCGGCAAAGCGCTCAAGACCATCTACGTGAGCCAGGCCGACCCGGATTACTACTTCGGCGTGGAAACGCTCAAGGAGTTCTTTCCCCAGGCTGAGGTGGTGACCACCCCCGCCGTACTGGAAAAGATCAGCGCCAAGCTCGCTGGCAAGCTTGCCTTCTGGGGCCCCAAGATGGGTGCCAACGCACCGCGCACGCCCGTGCTGCCCAAGGCCATCACCGGCAACACCCTCACGGTCGACGGCCAGGTGGTCGAAATCCGTGGCACCACCGGCCTGCTGGCGCACCGCCCCTATGCCTGGATCCCCTCGGTGAAGGCTGTGGTGGGCAACATCGGCGTGTTCGGCACCAACACCCATGTATGGACCGCCGACACCCAGACCGTGGCCGAACGCAGTGCCTGGGTGGCCCAGCTCGACGAGATGGCCGCCCTGCAGCCCGCCGTGGTCGTGCCCGGCCACATGGGCGCCGGCACCGCACTGACCGCTGCCAATGTGACCTACACCAAGGGCTACCTGCAGGCCTTCGAGAAAAATGCCGCAGCGACCAAGACCAGCGCCGAGCTGATCGACGCCATGAAGAAGGCGTACCCCGCCGCGCCCATGGGCTTGTCGTTGGATATCGGTGCAAAAGTGAACAAGGGCGACATGAAGTGGTAAGCAACAGGTTTACCAATCCCCCAAAGTGATGGACCACCAGATCATGCCAACGCACCCACTTCAACCCGTTTTGCTGCATCTGCGCGCCGGGCGCTGGAACGAAGCGCACGATCTGGTGCAGCACGATGGCTCCCTGCTGGCGGCCTGGCTCCATGGCATCCTGCACCTGCAGGAGGGTGATCTGGAAGACGCCGAGAACTGGTACGACCGCGCCAACCGGCACTTCCGCAGCCGCGGCACCCTGGAAGAAGAGCTGGCGCTTTTCGAAGCGGCGCTCTCCCAACCTACTGAAAAAGAACCAAGACCATGACAACGGCAGTGACGTATTTGTTTGACCCCCTGTGCGGCTGGTGCTACGCCGCTGCGCCTGCCCTGGGCCGCCTGCAGGGGACCCCCGGCGTGCATGTCACCCTGGCGCCATCGGGCCTGTTCGCGGGCGCTGGTGCCCGGCCCATGGATGCGGAATTTGCCGCCTATGCCTGGTCCAACGACCAGCGCATCGAAAAGCTCACCGGCCAGCCGTTCAGCGAGGCCTACCGCGACAAGATACTAGGCGCGCCTTCGGGCCGCTTTGATTCCGGCCCCGCCACCCTGGCACTCACCGCCGTGGCGCAGACCACGCCAGACCGCGAGCTGGATGCCCTGCACGCCCTGCAGCGCGCCCGCTATATCGACGGCCGCGACACGGCCGATGTGCAGGTGCTGGCCGACGTGTTGACCACGCTGGGCCTGGCCGACGCAGCCGCGCAGACCCTGGCGCCCGATGCCGCACTGCACCGTGCCATGGCCGAACGCGTGGCCAAGTCACAGGCCACCCTGCGCGCCGTGGGCGCACGCGGTGTGCCGCAACTGGTGGTCACGGGGGAGGGCGGGGCGCTCAGGCTGATCGGCGGCGACGCGTTGCTCGGGCCGCATGAGCGCTTGCTGGAGCTGGTACTGGCTGCCGCCTGATTTCAGCGCCGTTGGCGCTCACCGTCTACTTCGACGGATCGATCAGCACCTTGGCACCGGTGTTGCGCGGCCCGTAGAAGGCAATGGCATCGGCGCTCAGCGCCTCTGCCAGCGATACCGTGCGCGCATAGTGGCTGGCGAACGTGGTCTTGAGCTCGGCCGCCACGCGCTGGCGCAGCGCCTGTGCCGCCTCGTTGCCGATCTTCTGCAAGAACGGGAACAGCAGCCAGCCGCCCACGCCCCAGGCCATGCCGAAGCTGCGCTGGATCTCGGTGGGGCGGGTGTCCAGGTGGCCGTACAGGTAGACCTGCTTGTGCACGGCCGAGCCATAGCGGCTGTACTCGGTGGCCTTGCGGTTGATGGCGGCTTCCATGCACTGCAAAATCTGCCCAGCCAGCGTGCCGCCGCCTGTGGCGTCGAACGCGATGGTGGCACCCGTCGCGGCCAGGGCATCGGTCAGCTCGGCCATGAAACCGGGCGCACTGCTGTCGCACACGTACTGGGCACCGATCTCGCGCAGCAGCGCCGCCTGTTCGGGCTTGCGCACGATATTGACCAGGCCGATGCCGTCCTTCTGGCAGACCTTGTTGAGCATCTGGCCCAGGTTGCTGGCGGCGGCGGTATGCACCAGCGCGGTGTGGCCCTCGCGCTTCATGGTCTCCACCATGCCCAGCGCTGTGAGCGGGTTGACGAAGCACGACGCACCCTCGGCCGCGGTGGTGCCGGCCGGCAGCGGCAGGCACTGCGCGGCGGGCATGGCCCGGTACTGCGCATACATGGCCCCACCGATCAAAGCCACCGTGCGGCCAAGCAGGGCCTGGGCGGCGGGAGAGGAACCTGCCGCCACCACCAGGCCCGCGCCCTCGTTGCCCACGGGCATGCTCTGGGCCAGGCGTGCGGCCATGGCGGGCATGGCGCGGTCCGGGATGCGCGCGGTCACCACCGGCCGGTCGGCGCTGCCGGACACCTGCACGGTGGACAGGTCGGCCGGCCCGAACAGCAGGCCGATGTCCGATGGGTTGATCGGCGTCGCCTGGACCTGCACCAGCACCTCGTCGGGCCCCGGGGTGGGCACGGGGGTGGGTTCGAGGCTGATCTGCAAGGTGGCATCAGGCTGCACCAGCGAGCGCAGTTGCAGAGCGGTGGATGGAATGGCGGTGGTCATGGGTGTCTCCCGGTGGAATAACGGTTTCGACTTTCATTGTCGCCGTGATGGGGCGTCTGTGCTGTCACCCACTTGGCTCACTGGGCCAACGTCCGCACCATCTGCTCATACATCGCATCCACCGCCGGTGAGCGCTGCGACTCCTTGCTGCGCAGCACCGACACGTCCATCGAATCGAGGGCGGGCAGGTCGAACTCGGCCGGCAGGTTCTGCAATATCTGCAGGTTGGGCGGCACGCTGCAGCGCGTGAGCACGGCCACGGCCAGGCCGCTTTCCACGGCGGCCAGCTGGCCCGCCAGGCTGGAGCTGTGGTAGACGATGCGGTAGGCGCGGCGCCGCGCGGCCAGGGCCTTCATGGTGGCGATGCGCGCCAGGCTGGCCGATTCGTAGACCGCAATCGGCAGCGGGTCGCGCCGCCAGGCCTCGAACTGGGCGGCGCCCACCCAGACCAGGGGCTCCTGGAACAAAAAGCGCCCACGCTGCGGCTTGTCGCGCGACACCAGGGCCAGGTCCAGCTCGCCGCGCACCACGCGCGGGATCAGCGAGGTCGATTGCTCGCAGGTCAGCTCGATCTCCACCCCCTGGTAGCGGTGCGAAAAGCTGCGCAGCACGGGGGTGAGGTAGGTCGATGCATAGTCGTCCGGCACGCCCAGGCGCACCCGGCCCGCCAGCTGCGGGCCGAACAGGGCGGTCTGCGTTTCGGCCTGCAGCTCCAGCATGCGGCGCGCGTACGACAGCAGTTCCTCGCCCACGGGCGTCAGTTCCAGGTGGCGCGGGCCGCGCAGCAGCACCGGGCGGCCCAGCGCCGCTTCGAGCTTCTTGATCTGCATGCTGACGGCCGACTGCGAACGGTGCACCAGCGGCGCCGCACCCGAGAGCGAGCCAGCGTCCACCACGGCGACGAAGGCGCGCAGCCAGTCGATCTGCAGGTCGGGATGAGTCATGCGTGCAATGTATTCGATTATCGAATGGCTGTGCCGCGAACTATGCGCTTTACCTCGGTGGGCAAAGCCACGACCATTGGCGCCATGAACTACAAGGTCTCCGCACTTCCCGCATCACCGGCCATCCTCGCCAGGGGCTCGGACCCCGCAGGCATTGCCCGCGAGCGCACCGGCCAGTGGCTCATGATCGCCGGCGGCGTGCTGCTGGGCACCATCGGAGTCTTCGTCGAAGAGGCCGGCCAGCACCCGCTGGTGACGGTGTGGTTCCGCTGCGTGTTCGGCGCGCTGGCCCTGGTGGCTTGGTGCCTGGCCACGGGCCGGGGGCGCGAGCTGCTGCTGCGCCACCAGGCCAGGAGCCGCTGGGTGGCCTGCGCCACCGGGGTGTTCATGGTGCTCAACTGGGCGCTGTTCTTTGCGGCCATCCCGCGCACCTCCATCGCGGTGGCCACGGTCATCTTCCATGTGCAGCCCATCTGGGTCATCGTGTTCGGTGCGCTGTTTCTGCGCGAGGCCGTCTCTCCAGTCCAATGGATGGCCACGCTCGCGGCATTGGCCGGGCTGGTGCTCACCACCGGGCTGCTCGATGGCATACCCGCCGGCACGGCCGATGGCGGGGCCTACCTTGCCGGGGTGCTGATGTGCCTGGGCGGCTCGTTCTGCTATGCCGCCGTCACGCTGTTGGCCAGCCGCGCGCCCGCGCCCATCAGCCCCTTTGCCCTGGCGCTTTGGCAGTGCCTGGTGGGCTCCGTGGTGCTGGCGTGGGCTCCGTTAGCCTTCGGCTGGCCGCACACGGCGGCCGCATGGGCGTGGCTCACGGGCCTGGGCGTGCTGCACACGGGGCTGGCCTATGTGATCCTGTTCGCCGGCATGGCGCGGCTGGCTCTGGGCAAGATCGCGGTGCTGCAGTTCGTCTACCCGCTCACCGCGGTGCTGGTCGACTGGGCGGTGTACGGGCGCACGCTGAGCCCGGTGCAGTTGGGCGGCGTGGTGCTGATGGCGGCTGCGCTGTGGACGATACGGCGGCCGGGCAGGGCTGTGGCCCGCCCCGCCTGACGGCCGTCGCTCTCAGAACGTGTGGCGGATGCCGGTGCCTAGGGCCGTGGTGGCGTTGCCGGCCCCGGGCGCAGGGCCGATGATGCCGGGGCTGTACATGGCATCGGCCTTCAGGTGGGCCACGGTGGCGTACAGCGTGGTGCGCTTTGACAGGCGGTATTCTGCGCCGGCCGTGTACTGCGTGAGCTTACCCTTGCTGGCGGCGCCGATGAAGTTGTAGCGTGACTGGATGAAGCTGCCCTTGAGCAGCCACACGCCCATGGCGTACTCCACGCCCAGGTCCGCAATATTGCTCGACGGGTTGTTGGGTCCGCCAGCAGTGAAGGGCTGGGTGCCGGTAGGGCGCGTGAAGTTGGCTGCGAAGTTGGGCCCAGCGCCCGCGCCTGTGCGCACCAGCGGCTGGTTCACGCGCGAGAAGCTGCCATGCAGGTGCAGGCCGCCGGTCTTGTAGCGTGCGCCCACGATCCACGTGCGCATACAGACCTCGCCCGGCTGGCCCATGCCCACGGTGTTGCAGCCCGCGCCCGTGGCGGCTCCCTGGTCGCTGCTGCTGTTGGCCGTGGCGGTCACCACGCCCAGTTTTGACTGCCAGTAGCCCACGCCGGCACCGAAACCCTCGGTGTTGTAAATGGCGCCCGCGCCGAACGATTGGCCCGTGGCAGTGCTGTCCGCCGTCTCGCCCAATCCGTAAGTCACGTTGGCGCGAAAGCCGTTCCAGCGCGGGGTGCTGTAGTACACCATGTTGTTGGCCCGGTTACCCCCGATACGGTCCATGTTGTTGGAGTGCACGCGCGTGATGAAGGTGCCGAACGGCGTGATGCTGGAGAACGGTTCCGCGATCTCGTCGGTGAAGTCCTTGCGGCGGCCGATCTGCAGATCACCGATCCAGCCAGCCAGGCCCACTGTGGAGCGCCGGCCAAAGGGCAGGCCGCCTTGGCTGAATGAGCCACTGTCAATGGCCAGCCCGCCCTCCAGCCCGAACTGCGCCCGCAGGCCGCCTCCCAGGTCCTCCGTGCCCCGAAACCCCAGGCGTGAGGCTTGCAGCAGCCCCGAGTCTTGCAGCCAGCCGCTGCCGGTGTTTTTCGGTGCCGCAGTAGTAGGGGCCTGCACGGTGCCGACATAGGCCACACCCACGTCTGCAATGCCATAGATCTGTACGCCCGACGTTTGGGCGAGGGCCGGGCCCGCTGCGGCCAGGGTGGCGGCAAAGGCGATGGTGTGTTTCTTCATGGAGTCTTTCCGGTATGGGTGGATGACGACCTGCGGCCCATCGGCTGCAAGCCCCCTACCGCCATGTCTCAATTCATGGTGTTTTATTGGTTGATACAATGTTGCGATGGGTGAGACAATTTTGAAACCGAGATAACGCTCCGTCAAGTGTTTGTTTTGTCTGTTGATCTTTGGTGTTGTCTGTCGATGCTGCGTGCAATGTGGTCCATCGCATGCGCCATGGCGGTGCGCGCTCACCATGAAGGTGCATGGCGAAATCACGGGCCAAAAAAAAGGACCAAGTGGTTAGCACTTGGTCCAACACGCCGAGGTCGTCAAGCCCCACCAGAGCGGCGTGGGGCAGGGGTGGGAGTTCGCCCCTGTCTTTCAACAGATTCTTCGCATGGTGTGCAGCAAAGCCGTTGCTGCACGCAGGCCATTTCTCATATCCTTCGAATGACGTGAAGGTCTGTGCAGGCGCCCCTTGCGGGCGAAGGCCGTTGCACCCGTGCCGCAGTCCTGAACTGGTCGCCTGCCGGTGGCGCCTATTCGTCGAGACTCAGCTTCTTTTCCTGGATCAGCTTGCCCCAGGCGGCGGTGTCCGCCTGCACCATGCGGCTGAAGGCCTGGGGCGTTGAGCCCTTGGCATCGGCGCCCTGGGCGCGCATCTGCTGCACGATGGCAGGCTCGGCCAGAAGCTTCTGCATGTCGGTACTGAGCTTGGCCACGATGGCCGCCGGAGTGTTGGCTGGTGCGAAGATGCCGTACCAGATCTGGTAGTCGAAGTTGGGTACGCCGTCCTCCGTCATGGTGGGAACATTGGGCATGGACGCATCCCGCCTGGCACTGGCCACGGCCAGGGGCGTGAGCTTGTTCGTATTCACGTACTGCAGCACTGTGGGTGTGGCATTGATGCCCAACTGTACGTGCCCGGCCAGCAGCTCTTGCACCGAGGGGGCTCCGCCTCGGTAGGGGATGTGCGTCATCTTGGTGCCCGTGATGTCGTTGAACATCTCCATCATCAGGTGGCTGGGGCTGCCGTTGCCTGCAGAGCTGTAGTTGAGCTCGCCGGGATGCGCCTTGGCGTAACTGATGAGGTCCTTGAGCGTCTTGACCTTGAGCGAAGGGTGCACGGTGAGCACCGGTGTGTTGGTGAGCAACAGGCTCACGGGCACGAAGTCACGCTGCGGCTTGTAGGCGAGCTTGGGGTTCATGAGGGGCGCCGTCACCATGTGCGAGCCCGCGCCCAGCACGAAGGTGTAGCCGTCGGCCGGCGCCGAGGCCGCCACCACGATGCCTGGCGCGCCGGGCCGGTTTTCCACCACTGCGGGTTGGCCCCACAGCTCACCAAGGCGCTTGGCCACGACGCGCATGGCAGCGTCGGATGGACCGCCCGCCGGAAACGGCACGATGAAGCGCACCGAATGATCGGGCCAGGCCGCGTGGGCCGCTAGGGACGTGAGGCTCAATGCGGCGGCAGTGAGCAGGCTGGCGAATCGCTTCATGGTGTTCTCCATTGTTTCAAGAAATGGGCAGGGGTGGCGGGGATGGAAAATCTGTAGGGGTGCATCAGCGGCTCAGGGCTTGGCGGCACGGGGCGCCATGGGCAGCTGCAGGTGTGACGCGTGCACGCCGCCCATATGGATGCGGTTGATCGCCACGCGCGAATGGGTGGCCTGCGCCTCGGGCTCGCCCGTGTTGGGGTTTACGTCGAACTTGGGGAAATTGCTGCTCGAGATGTCGAGCCGGATGCGGTGCCCGCGCTGGAACAGGTTGCTGGTGGGGAAGAGTTCTATGCGCAGCGCATAGACCTGGCCCGGCTCCATCAGGGCCGGGTGCTCCCAAGAATCACGGTAGCGCGCGCGCAGGATGCCGTCCGTGAGGTTCAGCGCATAGCCCTCGGCGTAATCGTCGCTGGGGGGGTACACGTCCACCAACTTCGCGGTGAAGTCCGTGTCCGGGCAGTTGCTGGAGACGTGCAACACCACCTCGATGGCGCCGGTCACCTCCACGTCGTGGCTGAGCTGCGGCGTCTCGAATACCAGCACATCCTGCCGCCGGGCAAGTGGGCGGCCGGGCATGCGGCAACCGAAAAAGTCCGCGCGCTCCACCTGGTTGAACCCGCCCGCAAAGATGGCCGGCGGGCGCGATACCACGCTGCCGCCCAGGGTGGGGACGGGGTCTTGCGGGTCGAAGACGTATTCGTGCGCGCCCTGGGTCTGTGGGGCTGGCCCGCTTTGCAGGCTGCCATCGGCATGCAAGTACAAGCGCGTGTCCCGCGCGCCGAGGATGGGCCAGTCCTGCTCGACGCGCCAATGGCCGCCATGGTCCAGCCGGCCCTGGGCATTCTTGCGGCCGCTGCCGCCGCCCATTACGAACAGGCTCACTGGCGAGCGGGCAGTGGCTTTGGCGCCGTGGCCCGTTTGCATACCCTTGAGCCAGCGGTCGAACCACTGCAGGCGAAGCTCCAGGAAGCTGGGCGCCAGGCTGGCGTCCAGCCGCGCCGCAGGGCCGAAGTCCACGTCGCCTGCAAAGGTCTCCCAGCGGTTGCCATGCGTCCATGGGCCCAGCACCAATTGCTGGGGCGCGCCATGCCCCTTTGTTCCCTTGAAGTTCTCGACAGCGGTGCGAGGGTACACGTCGTACCAGGAGGAAATATGCAGCGCCGGGATGTGCCACAGCCGGTCGTAGTAACCCTCTGCGTAGATGCCTGGCTGCTTCCAGTAGCTGTCGAAGTTGCCGCGCTCCCACTGGTCGAAGAGAAAGTCCTCGTAATCGGGTGCCCCCGTCAACGGCGAATCGCCGCGGCGCCAGGGCATGCGCTTGAACCAGCGGTCCAGGTCCTGCGGCGTGAGGTGCAGGCCGTCGCTGTCATCGGCGTGCTTGCGGCGCGAATGCTCGGCCGCGAACATCACTGCCCAGGCGGCCTGCTTGAGCTCGTAGGCACCGCCCTGGCGGATGCCGCTCTGAAAGCCGTTGGAGAAGCCGCCCGAGTCCACCACCATCGCGCGCAGGCCGGGCGCGCCCAGGCTGGCCGCCGCCATCTGCGTGTGCGCTGCGTACGACAGGCCCTTGGTGCCTATGGCGCCGTCCGCCCAGTCCTGTTCCAGGATCCATGCGCAGGTGTCGTAGCCGTCCTTGGCATCGCTCAAGTACTTGACGAAATCGCCTTCGGAGCCGTAGCGACCCCGGCAGTCCTGGTAGACCACCACATAGCCATGGGCAACGAAGTACCCCGCTACCTCGGCGCGGGTGAGGGGAGTGGCGTCGGCGTGCGTGCGCTCGGAGCGGCTGGGCACGCTCTTGCCGTAGGGCGTGCGCTCCAGAACCACCGGAAAGCGGCCGGGCAGACGCTGGCCGGCCGCTGCGGGAAAGTAGATGTCCGTGGCCAGCCGCACGCCATCGCGCATGGTGATCATCACGTTGTGTTCCACCCCGTGGCATGGGGTGATTTGCCGCTTCTGCGGCTGTTCGATTGCTGCTTGCATGTTTTGTTTGTTGATACTGTGTTTTGTTCAGTAATACAAATGCTATCACATGAAAAATTGCGCGTAAAGCGCTCGGGCGTTGGTATGGGCGTGCGAAATCGCTGCGCAGCCGCTGTCGGGCGGGGCCTGCAAGGGGCTTTGCCAGCAGGCGAGCAGGGGGTGGACGTGCAATGTCGACCAGGCAGCGAGGGCTGGTCTTACGGGAACGGTCAGAGGCCGGGGCCTGCGAGCGGCGGCCGCGGCTTTTCAGGCGGGCAAGGCCGCCTGGCGCAGCTGTGTCAACGGCAGCGCATCAGTGGTGAAAAGCGTGAAAAAGGCGGGGTATCGCCCGAAGACCCCGCAGCCGGTCAGCCGTGGTTGCGCCAGCCCAGCTCGAACGACAGGTCGGCTGCGCTCTTGCTCACAGCCTGGATCATCTTCGCCAGGTCGTCCGGCGCGCGGTTGGAGGGCAGTGATATGCCGATGGCTGCCTGCACCGAGCCTGTGGAGTCGAACACAGGCGCGGCGACCGCCACCACGTCGGCCGCCATCTCCGCTATCGAGGTGGCATAGCCCTGCTCTGCGATCCGCTTGAGCTCCTGCTTGAGCTTGGTCTTGCTGGTGATGGTCTGGGGGGTGAACTTGCTCAACTCGCCCTCCAGCACGGCAGCCTGCACTTCGGGCGATGCAAAAGCCAGCAGCACTTTGCCCGATGCGCCCGCATGCAGTGGACGCCGGCGCCCGACCGCGCCCTGCACCCGCACCTCGTGCGTGCTGAGTTTTTGCGCAACCGACACGGATTCGAGTTCGTCACGCACCAACACGGCCGAATGCTCGTTAAACCGGTCCTGCAGCGCTTCGAGGTATTTGTCGGCCAGCCGCGTCAGGCTTACTTGCTCTTGCGCGGCCAGGCCCAGCACCAGCGCCTTGTAGCCCAGGCTGTAGGCCGTCGAGTCGCGGTCACGCTGCACGAAAGACGCTTCTTCCAGTGTGACCAAAAAGCGGAAGGTTCTAGCCTTGGTGTTGCCCGAGCGCTTGGCTATCTCCGTCACGCCTAGCCCCGGGTTGTGGGCTACCACCATCAGAACCCCGAGCGCCTCCTGCACCGCATTGACCGTGTATTCCATGACCGTCCTGTTTCACTGATTGAGACGATTATAGGGGGGCGGATTCCGAGGCCTGGGGTAGTGGATGCAACCTTCGTGCAGTGTCAAGGACTTGGCGATGGACGTGGGCGCCGTCCTGGCAAGACGACTGCGACAGGCTCCGGTGCGAAGCCAGAACGCGCCATGGCGCGTTCAGACCTTGATGCCGTCGCCCGCCTTGCGCATGTCCGCATGGCGGTGGATCAGCTTCCACTGGCCATCCTCCAGGCGAAACACCTCGGTCGTGCGCAACTGCATCGACACGCGCTCGTCCTTGCCCTCCATCACCACCTCGGCATGCTGCACGCCGGTCCAGAACGCGAGGGTACCGCTGCTGGCGCTCTGCATGATCTCGAACTGCCCCGTGCTGCCATCGCGAAAGCTCTGCGCGCCCTGGCGCTGGCTGGCTGATACCTCTGCCGCTCCCTGCACCGTGGTGCCGCTGGGCGGGAAGAAGGTGGCGGGGTCGTGCTGCGTGGCGATGTCCGCCAGCGGCTCGGGGTGGCCGTTGATGTAGTCGTTGGAGATCCGCTCGCGGGTGCGCAGGAAGTCTTGGAAAGAGCGGGTGGGCTGGAGGAACAGGTCCTTGGGTGCGTTCATCAGTGGTGCTCCGTTCTGGCAAGCGCTGCGCACGGCATGGATGCTGTCGCGCGGGCTTGGTGCTTGGTTCATGACAGGCTATTGCATTGCCCGCTGAAAGGTGTAGGAGGGAATGCATGCGACCTGTCGGACATGGCCTTGCGCAGGGTGCCGCGCGGCGGCGGATTTCAATGATTCGCGGGCCGCGCAGAAGAAGGCCAGGCCCAAGGCGCCTGCACCGCAGAAGGCCGCTTAAGGCGCGACGGTCAGCCGCACGACCACGGGCCGATGGTCCGACCCCAAGTCCGGCCCGATGCCCCCGCCCACCACCTGCCAGCCGCTCGATGCCAGCACATGGTCCAGCGGCAGCACCGACAGCCAGCCGAAGGCATTAGGCCAGCTGGGTGCCATGCCATTGGCGCGGCGCATGCTGCCGTCCACCGCGAACAGTCCCCGCGCCCAGGGGGTGATGTTCAGGTCCCCCGACATCAGTGCCAGGCCGCCCGGTTGCGCTGTGAGGTGCTGCGCCTCCTGCACCAGGGCCCGGTCGCGGGCCTGGGCGAAGCCTTGGTCCAGCGGCGGCATGGGGTGCAGCGCGCTCAGGTACACGGCCTTGCCATTCCATGCCACGGTGGCGCGCAGGCGCAGGGTGTCGCGCAGGTCCTGTGGCTGCAGCGTCTGCAGGCCCGACAAGGGATGGCGCGACAGCACGGCCAGGCCAAACGGGTCGGGCTGGGGAACTGCGAGGCGGTGGGGGTAGCGCGCGGCCACGGCGGGGTTGCCGGTGAGCGCCTGCTGGGCCAGCTCGGTGAACTCCTGCAGAAACACCACATCGGGCGCATCGGCCAAGGCCAGCCAGTCGGTGAGCGGGCCGAAGTCGGTGGTTGCCGCATTGAGGTTGGCAGTGCCCACTGTCAGTACCGCGCCGGGGTCGGCCGGTTCGGCACCGCGCGGCAGCGTGGCCGGCTGCCACAGGAAGATGCCGCCCAGAACCAGGGCTGCCAGGGCCGGCAGGGCCAGCCACCCCTTGCCCATGCCGCTGCGCCCCGAGAGCATGAGCAGCACCAGCGAGGTCGCGCCCACCACCAGGTAAAGCCACTGCCAGTGGGCCGGAAGCTCCACCAGCCATTGCAGCGAGGGCACCTGGTCGGCTGGCAGAAAGCGCGCTATCGGCGCCGCCAGCGCGCCCAGGGTGCACAGCCAGACCAGCCACCGGGCCCTGGCGGTGATGAAGCGGGGAACTGCGGGATATGGCATACGGTCAATTGGCGGGGTGGCAGGGCAAACGTGCAGGACAATTTCTGGAATGTACTGATCGTGGAATAGTGCCTGGGTTGGATGGCTGATTGCGTACTGTCCAGCCTGCGGCACCACGATACCCGGATACTATCGGCCGAACTCCCATGCATCTCCATCGCCACCACCAGGACACCACAGACGCCAGGTTTGCAGACTTGCTGAGCATTGCCATGGACGGGTACCGGGCCAGGCAGGAGGCCTTCAGCCAGGCCATTGCCGGCTTTTCTGCATGGAACATCGATAAAGAAGCAGCGACCCTGACACTCACCGGCGATGGTGGCCGGACATGCGTGTACCAGGCGACACCCATCGTCACCTACCTCCCCGCATTGGAAAGCCTGGCCTGGGCATGGGCCAACGATGTGTTCCCTGTGCTGTCAAGAAACAGGGCCGCTCAGGTCAGGGAGCTGGCAACCCAGACCGGCTACCAGGTGTTCGATACCCCGCAACTGCGCGCCACCCCCAGCGATATGGACGAGCTGTGCGCCCTGGCACTGCACCATCTGCAAGGCATTGCCGTGTTCAAGACCAAGAACCAGGAGCCATGGGTTTGCTATGTCCTGCATGCGGCCGCCTGAGCTTGGCGCCCAGCCGTGGCCCCGCGTTGTGGTCGTGCCCCGTCCACCATGGGCGGGGCCTGTGGACAGGGAGCGGTGTGATCGCTTCGAGGACGTTGACTACGAGGCCCTCCAGGGTTTGCGAGCCGTCATCGAGGCCGAGGTGTGGCGCCTGGTGGCGCAGTACTTCAGCGGGCTGCCGCCTGGCAGTGCATTCCCTGGTCTGGAAAGGTTGACCGGCGAGTGCTACCTGTCTGCCGAGCGCTATTGGGTTCAGGACGAACCCTGGTTTGCCAAGGTTGGCAGACAAAGGGAGGTGTGCTTGAGCTTCTTCGTGCGCTGCCTTGAGCGGCAGACCGCGTTCAACACAAGTGATCGCGACTATCTGGGCCTCGAGGTGCATTTTCGGTGGCTGCGAGAGTCGGTTCGTTTTCAGTGGACTGCCACCGACTCAAGCAGCATTTAGCCATGCACCCATCAGTGCCCAGCGCCAGGGTTCCGCCATAAAGCAGAAGACGCGCCTGCACAAGCGCAGGCATTGCAGCCTGCCCGCGCCTCAGCGGGCGGCGATCACCTGCAAGGTGCTGCGCAGCGCCGCTTCGTACACCGCGTCGGGCCCCAGGCGGCCAGCCTCCGAGGACGCAGGCAGCGCCACCCGCCCCGCGAATGCCGCGCGCAAACGGGGCGCGGCCACCAGCCTGGCACCACCGGCACCACCGGCATATTCAGGCAGCGCAATGCCCGCGAGCCGGCCGGCCTGGTCGAAGACAGGCCCGCCCGGCGCCAGGCCCCGGTGCATGGACAGATCGAGCTCACGATCTCCCTGCGCACCCGTGGCGGCACCGACGAAGCCCGTGCGCAGCAGGGGCCAGGCGGCGCCCGCATCGTTGGTCTGCGCATACGCCACGGCGAAGGCCACGGCACCCGGGAACACATCGGCGGGCACGGTGCCCATGGATGGTGCGGGTAGCGGGCTGCCCAGGCGCAGCAGAGCGACGCCACTCTCGCCGCGCACCGGCATGGCGGAGGCCGGCACTAACTGCCCCAGCCCGTTGCGAACCCACAGGCGCCGGCTGCCGGCGACGGCCCGCGCGGGCACCAGCGCCATGCGGCCTTCATCCACCAGGGTGCCTGCTGCGACCATGCGCGCGGCGCGCGGCAGTGCCGCCAGGTTGTTGGGGTGGCTGTACGGGGCCAGCCGCGCGGGCGCCAGCAGCATGTCGCCGCTCGCATGCGGCGCGCCCGAAGCGAGCTCACGGGCCACACCGGCCACCAGAGGCTGCGATGGTGCACGCGCCTGCGCATCGGCCAGCAGCTTGCGGGCGATAGCGTCCTGCCCGCCCGCGTGGAGCAGCCAGGCATACAGCGCCGCGCCGCCGACCACGTCCAGGTGCGCACCTGCCGTGTGCGCGCCAAACGCCAGCGCGCGCCGGTACTGGCCCGACTGCATGTAGCTGCGCACCAGGCCCATCTCGGTGTCGGCCGAGTGCAGGATCATCGCGGCGCGGTCGAAGCCCTGCTCGGCCGTTTGCGCATCGCCGGCCGCCAGCGCGGTCTCGGCTTCGCGCAGCAGGGTTTCGCGCTCGCGCAGGCGCTCGGCGTCGGGCGGGCGGGTGGCTGCCGCTTGCATGATCGCCTTGAGCTTCTCCTCGGTGGCCGGCGAGGCCGCCAGCGGGCCGGCCGCTGCCAGCGCCAGCAGACCGCTCAGGAAGTGACGGCGCCGGTCGGACATGCGGCGTTGGAGCCAGTGCCAGTGCGGTTGATGCGCACGCTGCCCGCATCGTTGGGGTTGCTGCCCAGCGTGTACGGTGCCTTGGGCGCCTTGAAGCCCGACAGGTAGGCCACGAGCGCATCGATGTCCTGCGCGCCGCCCAGGCGGTTGGTGCCCTTGAGGAAGGTGGAGTAGCCGTCGCCGCCATCGGCCATGAAGTTGTTCATGGTGACACGGTAGGTCTTGGTCGGGTTGGCCACCGCGCCCGCAGCGTCGACGATGGTCTCCGTCGAGGCCCCGTTGCGCAGCGTGACATTGCTGACGCGCGCGCCGCAGGCCTTGGCGCCGTCCCAGGTGTACTTGAAGCCGTTGGACGGCAGCATCACACGCGTGGCCGTGGTCGACTGGCCCTTGCACCCCGCGAACTGCTCTTCCAGCACGTCCTTGAGGTCCTGCGCCGTCAGCGACATGGTCACCAGGCTGTTGCCGAACGGCTGCGTGGTAAAGGCCTCGCCGTAGGTGACGTTGCCGGCACCTTCGCCCACCGTGCTGCTCGCAAAGGTGAAGCCGGGGTTGCGCACGCCGCCGCCGTTCATCAGGGCGATGACCGCCGAGCCGAAGGTGGGGCCCTGCGTGGCCGCCAGCATGGCGTCGGCGACCAGGTCGCCGGCCGGCATGTTGCAGGCGCCATCGGAGCGGCTGTTGGGCAGCTCGGCGGCGATGGAGCCGATCACCGTGTTGGCGATGGGCGAGACCAGGGTGTTGTAGCCGGCAATGATCCTGGCCACGGTCGCATCGGCAGGCACGGTGGGGTCGTTGCGCACCACGAGGCGGTTGGTGGTGGCGATGGCCGTGATGTCGCGCGTGGACGGGTCGATGGTCAGGTCCATGTCGGTCAGCACGCGGCCGAACGAGCTGGAGCTGGTCACAGGGATGGTGCGGCCCGTGGCGTTGGGCAGCTTGCAGTTATAGGCGGCGTGGGTGTGGCCACTGATCACCGCGTCCACCGCGTTGTCCAGGCCCTTGACCAGGGTGGCGATGCCCGAGCCGGCGAGCGCGCCCTCGCAGCCGTTGATGTCCGAAACGGTGCCCGACTGGAAGCCGCCCTCGTGCACCAGCACGACGATGGCTTCGATGCCCTGGCCCTTGAGCTCGGGGATCAGGCTGTTCACCGTCTGGATCTCATCGCGGAACTCCAGGCCGGCCACGCCCGTGGGCGTCACCACGGTCGGCGTGGCCTTGAAGGTCATGCCGATGAAGGCCACCTTGACGCCCTTGAATTCCTTGATGCCATAGGCCGGCAGCAGGGGCTTGCCGGTGGCGGTGGCAATGACGTTGGCCGACAGCCACTTGAACCTGGCGCCTTCGAACGGCACCGGCGTGCCGGCCACCGCGCCCTTGCAGCTGTTGGGCTCGCCGGTCTTGCAGCCGCCGTTCTGCAGGCGCAGCAGCTCGGCCGAGCCCTTGTCGAACTCGTGGTTGCCCACCGAGTTGAACTCCAGCCCGATGCGGTTGAGCGTTTCCACTGCGGGCTCGTCCTGGAACAGCGCGGAGATCAGCGGCGAGGCGCCGATCGAGTCGCCCGCACCCACCACCACGTTGTTGGGGTTCTGGGCCTTGAGCTTCGCGACATGGGCCGCCATGAACTCGGCGCCGCCCACCGGCGGGCGCTCGGCCGCCGGAACGGCGGCACTGGCACCGAAGGTGCCGGGGGATTCCAGGTTGCCGTGGTAGTCGTTGAAGCCGATCAGCTTGACGGTGAACGGCGGCTCGCTGCCATCGCTGCCGCAGGCGACCAAGGTGGCGGCCAGGACGGCGGTGGCCCCGGCAATCAATCGCAGTTTCATGGAAGACCCTCTGTTGGTGGTGGTGTTCGGTTTGTTGCCGAGTGGACCCAGTCCTTGTGACAGCGCCATGAATGCGGCACTCGCATGGGGCTTTGGACAAAATTAGGTCTAAGTTAAGTCTTGTGTGGCCGAAGTGGGCCGCATAGTATTTGCCCAACGCGTCCATTTGAGGCGCTGGTGACCCAGGCAAGGCCCACTACGGCCCCTGGGATCCCATGACAAGAATAGGAGACAAGCCTTGGCACGCTGGCACAACTGCGGCACCGAAGACCTGGACGTTCTGCAAACCATTTTCTGGTCGGCGGGCGCGTCGCGGCATGCACTGGCGCAGCGGCTGGCCTACTCCAAGAGCAAGGCCAACGCGCGGGTGGCGGCCTTGCTGGACGAGGGCCTGCTCGACGAGGTGGGCCTGCAGGAGTCCTCCGGAGGCCGCCGTGCCGAGACCCTGCGCCTGAGCGAGACCCTGGGCGTGGTGATCGGCGCCGACCTGGGCGCCACCAGCATGCAGGTGGCCATCATGCGCCCCGACATGACCGTGCTGGCACGGCACCGCGAACCCATCGACGTGCGCCAGGGCCCGGGCGTGATCCTGGCGCGGCTGCGCGGCCTGATGCGCGAACTGATGGCGCGCTGCGGGCTGCCGGCCTCGCAGGTCATCGCCATCGGCATGGGCGTGCCGGGGCCAGTGGATTTTGAAAGCGGCCAACTGGTCAACCCCCCGCTGATGCCTGACTGGGACGGCTTTTCCATCCGCGACTACCTGCGCGAAGCCTTCGCCGCCCCGGTGTTCGTGGACAACGACGTGAACCTGATGGCGCTGGGCGAGCTCTGGCGGCTGCAGCGGAACCTGCCCAACTTTCTGGTGATCAAGATCGGCACGGGCATCGGCTGCGGCATCGTCTGCCACGGCCAGGTGTACCGGGGCGCCAATGGCTCGGCCGGCGACGTGGGCCACATCTGCGTGGACCAGGCCGGCCCACGCTGCCACTGCGGCAACCAGGGCTGCGTGGAGGCCATGGCCGCCGCGCCCGCCATGGCGCGCATGGCGCTGGCCGCAGCCCAGGCGGGCGAGAGCGCGTTGCTGGCTGAGCGCCTGCAGGCCACCGGCACCCTGACCACCGAGGACGTGGCCCAGGCCAGCCGCGCGGGCGACGTGGCAGCCAACGCCATCATCCAGCGCGCGGGCAATCTGGTGGGGCAGATGCTGGCCTCCATCGTCAACTTCTTCAACCCCTCGCACGTGTTCATCGCGGGCCGGGTGGCGGACATGGGGCCGCTGTTCCTGGCCTCGGTGCGCCAGAGCGTGTACCACCGCTCGCTGGCCCTTTCCACGCGCCACCTGGAGATCCAGTACGCCCCCCTGGCCGACGATGCCGGCGTGGTGGGCGCCGGTGTGCTGGCCATGCAGGAGAGCATGGCCCAGTCGTCTGCCCGTTCGGGAGGGGCCGCACGATGAGCGTCGCCGTCGAGTTCCGCAACGTGACCAAGGAGTTCGGGCCCGTGCGCGTGCTGCACGGCGTGGGCTTTGCGCTGCAGCCGGGCCGGGTCTATGGCCTCTTGGGCGAGAACGGCGCGGGCAAGTCCACGCTGATGAAGATACTGGCCGGGTACGAGAGCCCGACCACCGGCGAGGTGGTGGTCGACGGCGCAGTGCGCGCCCCCGGCGGCGGCTCGCGCGCGGCCGAGGCCCAGGGCATCGTGCTGATCCACCAGGAGTTCAACCTGGCGGACGACCTGACGATTGCGCAGAACGTCTTCCTGGGGCACGAGATCAGGAAGGGCCTGTTTCTGGACGACAAGGCCATGCGCGAGAAGACGCGCCAGGCGCTGGCCCAGGTCGGCCTGCCGCTGGACCCCGACACCCGCGTGAAGAAGCTCATCGTGGCCGAAAAGCAGTTGGTGGAGATCGCCCGCGCGCTGGCCCGCAATGCGCGCCTCTTGATCATGGACGAGCCCACCGCCACGCTCACCCCCGGCGAGACGGAGCGCCTGTTCGCGCTGATGGCCGAGCTCAAGGCCGCGGGAGTGACCATCATCTACATCTCGCACAAGCTCGACGAAGTGGAGCGCACCACCGACGAGGTGGTGGTGATGCGCGACGGCCTGCTGGTGGCACGCGAGCCCACGGCCAGCGTCACGCGGCGGCAGATGGCCAACCTGATGGTAGGCCGTGAGCTGGCCGACCTGTTCCCCGCCAAGCTGCCCGCTCCGGCAGGCGAGCCCATCCTCCAGGTGCGCGGCCTCACCGTGCCCGGCTGGGCGCAGGACGTGGATTTCGAGGTGCGGCGCGGCGAGATACTGGGCTTTGCCGGCCTGGTGGGCGCCGGCCGCACCGAGCTGTTCGAGGGCCTGCTGGGCCTGCGCCCTCGCTCTGCCGGCACGGTGGAGCTGGCGGGCAAGGCGGTGCAGCTCAAGAGCCCGCGCGATGCGGCTCGCCACGGTTTGACCTACCTGAGCGAAGACCGCAAGGGCAAGGGCCTGCATGTGCACTTCAGCCTGCGGCCCAACCTCACGCTGATGGCGCTGGAGCGCTATGCCAAGCCTTGGCTCAACCCGGCGGCCGAGCAGGCCGCGCTGCGCGATGCGGTGCAGGAGTTCGGCATCCGCACCGGCTCGCTCGACGTGCGCGCATCGTCGCTGTCGGGCGGCAACCAGCAAAAACTCGCGCTGGCAAAGGTGCTGCACCCCGGCCCCAGCGTGGTGGTGCTCGACGAGCCCACGCGCGGTGTGGACGTGGGCGCCAAGCGCGAGATCTACCACCTGGTGCAGCGCCTGGCGGCGCAGGGCCTGGCGGTGATCGTGATTTCGTCCGAACTGATGGAGCTGATCGGCCTGTGCCACCGCGTGGCGGTGATGCGCGCCGGCCGGCTGCAGACCACGCTGCAAGAACCCCATTTGACCGAAGAGGAGTTGATCGTCCATGCCACAGGTACCCGCTGAGAACACCGCCGCCGCGCCACAGGCAGGCGGCAGCCGCCACGGTGCCGCAACCGCCTGGTGGGGCAAGCTGCACGGCATGGGCCCGGTCATCGGCCTGGCGCTGCTGTGCATTGCCGGCACGCTGCTCAACAGCAACTTCGCCACCTATGACAACGTGATGAACGTGCTCACGCGCACGGCCTTCATCGGCATCATCGCGGTGGGCATGTGCTTCGTCATCATCTCGGGCGGCATCGACCTGTCGGTCGGTTCCATGGCGGCGCTGATCGCCGGCTCGGTCATCCTGTTCATGAACGCCATGGCACCCGTGCTGGGCTCGCCCATGGCCGCCGTGGTGGTCGGCATGCTGCTGGCGGTGGTGCTGGGCGCGGTGTTCGGCCTGGTGCATGGCCTCTTGATCACCAAGGGGCGCATCGAGCCCTTCATCGTGACGCTGGGCACGCTGGGCATCTTCCGCGCCTACCTCACCTACTTCTCCAACGGCGGCGCCATCACGCTGGACAACGACCTGTCCGACATCTACAGCCCCGTGTACTACGCCAACCTGCTGGGCGTACCCATCCCGGTGTGGATCTTCCTGCTGGTGGCATTGGTAGGCGGTGTGATCCTCAACCGTACGGCCTACGGCCGCTACGTACAGGCCATCGGCTCCAACGAGCAGGTGGCGCAGTACGCCGCGGTGGACGTGCACAAGATCAAGATCCTGACCTACATGCTGCTCGGCGTGTGTGTGGGCATCGCCACACTGCTCTACGTGCCGCGCCTGGGCTCGGCATCGCCCACCACGGGCCTGCTGTGGGAGCTGGAGGCGATCGCCGCAGTGATCGTGGGCGGCACCGTGTTGAAGGGCGGTGCGGGCACCATCACCGGCACGGTGGTGGGCGCCATCCTGCTGTCGGTCATCAGCAATATCCTGAACCTCACCAGCATCATCAGCGTGTACCTGAATGCGGCGGTGCAGGGCTTCGTGATCATAGCCGTGGCCTTCATGCAACGCGGCAAGAGGTGACGGAGTGGCCGGAACAACTCTCCTGGCGTTGTTGCTGTGTCTTGCCGTGCTAGCCGCACTGTCTGCGACGCAGCGCCTAGCCAGGACCGCTTCGCTGAGTTTTCCAGCCACTCTTTGCGTGCATTTGTTTTTCGAGGTGTTCCCCAGCCGGCCAGCTTCCATGGCCTTTTTCATCAAAGCAACAGCAACAGGAGACAACGCATCATGAACAGCCAACTTACTTTCACCCGCCGCCTGGCCCTCTCGGCCGTGGGCGCCGCCGCAGCGCTGGCGCTGGCCGGCCCGGCCGTGGCCCAGGCCAACAAGGTCGTGGTGGGGGTGGCCATTCCGTCGGCCACGCACGGCTTCACGGGCGGCATCGTGTACTGGGCCAACCAAGCCAAGAAAGACCTGGAGAAGGCCAACCCCGGCCTGCAGGTCATCGTCAAGACAGCCGGCGGCGCGCCCGAGCAGGCCAACCAGCTGCAGGACCTGGTCACGGTGAACAAGATCAACGCCCTGGTCATCTTCCCGTTCGAATCGGCCGCGCTGACCAAGCCCGTGGCCCAGGTCAAGGCCAAGGGCGTCTACGTGACGGTGGTGGACCGCGGCCTGACCGACACCAGCGCGCAGGACGCCTATGTGGCCGGTGACAACACCGCCTTCGGCAAGATCCCGGCCGAGTACATCGCCAAGGCGCTGGGCGGCAAGGGCAACGTGGTGGTCATGCGCGGCATTGCCACCACGCTGGACAACGAGCGCATGGACGCCTTCAACGCGGTGCTCAAGAACCACCCCGACATCAAGCTGCTGGACGCCAAGTACGCCAACTGGAACCGCGACGACGCCTTCAAGGTCATGCAGGACTACCTCACGCGCTTCCCCAAGATCGATGCCGTGTGGGCGGCCGACGACGACATGGCCGTGGGCGTGCTCAAGGCCATCGAGCAGGCCAAGCGCAAGGACATCAAGCTGGTGTTCGGCGGCGCCGGTGCCAAGGGCATGATCAAGACGCTGGCCGACGGCAGCAACCCGCTGATCCAGGCCAACGTGTCGTACAGCCCCAAGTTCATCTACGACTCGATCAAGCTCACGGCCGAGGCGCGCATCAAGGGCGACAAGCTGCCGCCCACGACCATCATTCCTTCGGTGCTGATCACCAAAGAGAACGCCAAGAGCTTCTACTTCCCTGACTCTCCATTCTGATCAGGACGCCTGATGGGGTCTCGCCCCATCGCAGCGGCGGCCGCCCGGTGGGCTGGTCGCTGCCCCCATTTTCTGGAGCTCCACCATGCCAAGACCCGTCACCCTCTTCACCGGCCAGTGGGCCGACCTGCCGCTGTCCGAGCTCGCGCCGCTGGCACGCAGCATGGGCTACGACGGCCTGGAGCTGGCCTGCTGGGGCGACCACTTCAACGTGCAGGAGGCGCTGGCCTCCGACCAATACGTGAAAGACAAGCACGCCTTGCTGGCCCAGCACGGCTTGCGGTGCTTTGCCATCGGCAACCACCTGGTGGGCCAGGCCGTCTGCGACCGCATCGACGAGCGCCACCAGTCCATCCTGCCGCCCCATGTGTGGGGCGATGGCGAACCCGAAGGCGTGCGCCAGCGCGCAGCCAGCGAGCTGGCCGACACGGCGCGGGCCGCCGCGAAGTTCGGCGTGAAGACGGTCACGGGCTTCACGGGCTCGTCCGTCTGGCACGCCATCTATGCCTTCCCGCCCACCAGCCAGGCGTACTGGGACAAGGGCTTTGCCGACTTTGCGCAGCGCTTCGGCCCCATCCTCGACGTGTTCGAGCAGCACGACATCAACTTCGCGCTTGAGGTGCACCCCACCGAGATCGCCTTCGACATCGCCTCGGCCGAGCGCGCGATTGCCGCTGTGAATGGGCACCGGCGCTTCGGCTTCAACTATGACCCGAGCCACCTGGCCTACCAGGGCGTGGACTACGTGAAGTTCATCCGCCAGTTTGCCGACCGCGTCTACAACGCCCACATGAAGGACGTGTGGTGGGGCAGGGGCGACGGCACGGTGGGCGTGTTCGGCGGGCACACCAGCTTTGGCGATGCGCGCCGCCACTGGGACTTTCGCAGTGTGGGCCGCGGCATGATCGATTTCGAATCCATCATCGTCGCCCTCAACGACATCGGCTACCAGGGCCCCCTCTCGGTAGAGTGGGAGGACAGCCGCATGGACCGCGTGCACGGTGCCACAGAAAGCGCTGCCTTCTGCAAGCGGCTCGACTTCAAGCCCGCCGCTGGCGCCTTCGACGCCGTTTTCGCCCGCGACGAGCAACCGAAATAATAACCAACAAGGGTATCCATGTCCTCTGAACGCAAGCTGCGCTACGCCATGGTGGGCGGCGGCAACGGCGCCTTCATTGGTGCCGTGCACCGCAAGGCCATGGCGCTGGATGGGCAGTTCGAGCTGGTGGCGGGCGCGCTCTCGTCCTCGCCCGAGCGGGCCCGCGCCTCGGGCGCCGCCCTGGGCCTGGCCGACGAGCGCAACCACGGCAGCTGGCAGGACCTGCTGGCCGACGAGCTGCGCCGCCCCGCTGGTGAGCGAATCGACCTGGTCAGCATCGTCACCCCCAACCACGTGCACCACCCGGTGGCCCTGGCCTTCGTGCAGGCGGGCTTCCACGTGGTGTGCGACAAGCCGCTGGTGCACACCAGCGCGCAGGCCGACGAGCTGGTGGCCGCCGTGCGCCAGGCCGCCACCGTGTTCGGCGTGACCTACAACTACACCGGCTACCCCATGGTGCGCGAGGCGCGCCACCTGGTGCACAGCGGCGCCCTGGGCACGCTGCGCAAGGTCACCGTGGAGTACAACCAGGGCTGGTTGGCCACGGCGGTGGAAGAGGGTGGCGGCAACAAGCAGGCCGACTGGCGGCTGGACCCCGCGCGCAGCGGCGCCGTGGGCACCATGGGCGACATCGGCTCGCACGCCGAGAACCTGGCCGCCACCGTCACCGGCATGGAGCCCGAGTGGCTGTGCGCCGACCTGACCGCCTTCGGTGCGGGCCGCCGGCTCGACGACGACACGCAGATGCTGCTGCGCTACGCCAATGGCGCGCGCGGCATCATCGTGGCATCGCAGGTGGCTGCGGGCCTGGAGAACGACCTGCGCCTGCAGGTCTCGGGCACCCTGGGCACCATCACCTGGCGCCAGGAAGACCCCAACCACCTGGTGCATTCGCCCGTGGACGGGCCGCGCCGCATCCTCACGCGCGGCGCCCCCTGGCTCAGCCCGTCTGCGTTGCGCGCGGGCCGCATCCCATCGGGCCACCCCGAGGCCTTCATCGAGGCCTTTGCCAATGTCTACCTGGGCGTGGCCGCCGACATCCGCGCCCATGCCACCGGCCAGCCGGCCGACCCACTGGCAGCCGACTACCCGCGTGTGGAAGACGGTGCGCGCGGCGTGCGCTTCATCGAGCGGGTGGTCGAGTCTGCGCGCAGCGAACGCAAGTGGACGGCGCTGGCGGGCGAAGGGGTGTGAGCCGGGCGCTGCTGCGTCACCACTGGCATTTGAGCAGTCCATTCCTGCGATGGGGTGCGATGGTGCGGTGAGCAGTGCGCGCTGCATGCGCGCACACGACTTGCAGCCCATGGGCAGGCCCATCGTCGAGGCCACGGCCTTCGCCATCTCTCAGCGCGACGGCATGGCGGCATGGCACAGAAGAGCGCCACGCCGGTGAGGCAATTCTCCGCAACTGCGCAGTCACTGCGCGCCGTGCAACTCTGACCATTCCGCGAACAGCCCACCCTGCGTGCTGCTGCGCGATGCAGCCCCCTGCACATTCTGTTCAAGCATCTGCAAAAAACCGAGGGTGAAGGCCTTCTCCAGGCCGTGTCTGCCGGCTATCGCCTCCGGCGTC
>NZ_LMIH01000045.1:25493-38761 GCF_001428645.1 Acidovorax sp. Root217 | reverse complement strand
GGGGGGGGGGGGGGGGGGGCTGCCATTCCTTCTACAGCGCAGGCGCTAACAGATTTCTGGCCACTTTCAGACCGATTTCCCACGCCAATTCGATTTGTGAAATCTATTGGATTTTGATTTCAGTTGTTTATTTTGTATTTTGTGGCCACTCTAATACATAAGCACTATGGCTAATTGCAAGGCGATGGGGGATGCTTCGCTACCGCTTTCAGAGGCGTGAAGGATGCTGTAACTACCTTCGTTTCTCCTATGAAAACAGCCTTTTCGGCGGCGAAATCGGGGTGCCGCCGAGGCGGGAAAAACCGACCGAAAACCACCCGAAAGAGTGATTGTTTTTTTCTTGACTTCAGTTATGCATTGTTTACAGTCGTTACATTCAGAAATCTTTCCTGTGTGCTCTTTTTTCAACGCCTGAGGACGTCATGCGACCACTTTTTTCCCACTTGCCTTCGCGGCGCAAACATGGCTCAGCCGGCCAAAAGGCCGCACAGGGGGGCTTCACCCTGGTGGAACTGGCGGTCGTTCTGGCCGTCATCGGCCTGATCATCGGCGCCGTTGCCATCGGCAAGGATGTGCAGCGCAACGCCGAGTACACCAAGATCAAGAACAAGTTCATTGACCAGTGGGAGCAGGCCTACAACCAGTACTACCAGCGCACGGGCGTGGTGGTGGGGGATAGTCAGGTTGCTCCGCGGATCATGGTGAATGGCACAGCCTTTGGTACGGTCACGGTGCCTGCCACGACTCCGCTGTCGGGTGGAAATATGACTGCTGTCACTCCGCCTGCGCCCGTTTGCGAACGTACTCCAGTCGCTAACGTGCGCACTGGTTTCGCTGTGGGCCAGCTTCGGACCTTGATGACCCAGGCCGGTGTGCGCTTGCCCCCAGGCCGCGCCGAGGGTCAGGAAGACCTGTACGTCTACACCGACACCAACGGTGCTCCGCAGGAAATTCAGGTGTGCTTCCAGTGGAACAACCCTTCGATGGCTGAAGGCTCGGGGAACGTGATGGTGATTTCCGGTTTGACGCCCGACCTGGCCCGCATGCTGGACCAGATGATCGATGGCAAGCCCGATGAGCAGGAAGGCCGTTTCCGCCGCCAAGGCGTCGACAACGGCACCCCCAATCAGCCCGGCCTGCAATGGTTTGCCAACAACACGTCGGGCCAGGGGGCTACGCCCGTTGCAGGTACTGACGGCAAGTCGCGCGATGAAGAGCAGGTCTTCACGGTGACCGCCATCTACAAGATGAACCAGTAAGCCGCGCCAGGGAAACACCATCATGAAAAACTTCTTCAAGAAACCCCAGCGCGGCCTGCGCTCGGCTCGCCAGCAAGGCTTCACGCTCGTTGAACTGGCCGTTGTCTTGGCTGTGATCGGCTTAATTATTGGTGCCGTGGCCATCGGCAAGGATGTGCAGCGCAACGCCGAGTACACCAAGATCAAGAACAAGTTCATCGACCAGTGGGAGCAGGCGTACAACCAGTACTACCAGCGCAACGGTGTGGTGCTGGCTGATAGCCAGACGGCTCCACAGAACATGGTCAATGGCGCAGCATTCATCGCTGCTGCTGTCAAACCCGGAGATGTTCGTTCCGGTCGCAACATGTCCGGCGTTACGGCTCCGGCGCCCATCTGCCGTGGTGCTGCAGGACCGGGCCAGGCCCGTGGATTTGATGCGGCCGCAGACAAGGACCTGCGGACCCTGATGACGCGTGCCGGCATCCGCATGCCCCCAGGCCGTGCAGAAGGACTGGAAGACCGTTATGTGTACCTCGACAGCAACGGCAACCCCCAGGAAATCCAGGTGTGCTTCCAGTGGAACGTGCCGCTGGCCGATGGTGGTGCCGATGCTGCTGTGGGCGAGGGCTCGGGCAACGTCATGGTCATCACCGGCCTGACCCCCGATCTGGCCCGTTCGCTCGACCAGATGATCGACGGCAAGCCCGATGAGCGAGAAGGCCGCTTCCGCCGCCAGGGTGTGCTGAACAACGCTGGCGGCGCGATCAACGCCCCAGGCCAGCAATGGAACCGGACCAACCGTGACCAGATGGGTGTGGCCGGTGTAGGCGCCGCCGGAAACGACCGTAGCTTCGACGAAGACCAAGTGGAAATCGTCACCGCCATCTACAAGATGAACCAGTAATCGGCTGCGCGTCCGCCAGTCATTTTTCTCTCAAACCCCCATTCAACCTCGTCGGAGATTTCGATGAAAAAGATGCAATCGTTTCGCAGCCTGGGCCGCAAAGTCCAGCAAGGCTTCACCTTGGTGGAACTGGCCATCGTGCTGGCCGTCATCGGCCTGATCATTGGTGCCGTGGCCATTGCCAAGGATGTGCAGCGCAATGCCGAGTACCAGAAGGCGATCAACAAATTCGCTTATCAGTGGAAGATGGCCTACGACCAGTACTACCAGCGCACCGGCGGTGTGGTGGGTGACTGCCAGCAGGCCCCCACTTACATGGTGGATGGTTCCGAAACGACAGTGACCGGTGCCGGAGCTGGTGGCGGCGCCGCTTGCACTCGCGCAGGCTCCATGAGCGTTCCAGGTATCCCGGCTAGCTTCACGGGTCGTGGTTCCAAAATTTGCGCTGGCCAAGGGTATGCCGCCGACACCGTCGGGCAGGGCGATAGAGCCCTGGCAGGCCTGAACCTGCGTGACCTGATGACCCGTGCCGGTGTGCGCATGCCTCCAGGCCGAGGCGAAGGGCATGAAGACCGCTTCCTGTACATCGACTCCAATGGCAACCCTGCCGAACTGCAGGTCTGCTTCCAGTTCAATGATGCTGGCGTCGCCAGCGGTGCAGGCAATGTGATGGTGATCCGTGGCCTCACGCCCGACCTGGCGCGCTACATGGACCAAGTGATCGATGGCAAGCCTGACTCTCGTGAAGGCCGTTTCCGCATTCAGGGCCGTCCAGCACAGACGTCGACTGCGACGGAAGCCAATGGGCCGGGCACCCAGTGGGAGGCGAACAATACCGAGGGTGTAGCGATCAACGTGGGTGGTGCTGGCAGCACTCAAATGAACACCAGCAATACGCGCCAGGTTGTTGTCAACGCCCCTGGCAACGCGGGCGGTACGGCCACGGGCCGCACGTACGACGAAGACCAGGTCATCCTGCTGACCGCCCACTGGATCATGGAGCAGTAATTGAACGGCACCCGTACCGTCAAGCTCGGGGCCCTGGCCCTGGCCACCGCCTTGCTGGCTGGTGGCGCCTGGCTGGCGCAAAGTGGGCTCAAGCGGCTGGCGTTCGAGCGCCAGCAGACCGCCCAATTGCGCCAGAGCCTGGACAGCGCCCGTAACCTCATGCCCGAGGTGGAGCAGCGCGAGCGCCTTGTGCAATCGCTCAAGCAGGTGGCGCAGCAGGTAGACCGCCTGGGATTCGATCCCGCGCAGTGGGGCGAGCGCAAGCTGCGCCGCACGACAGGGCCGGCTACCCGCGTGGAGGCTGCGCAGTTCCTGGGCGAGCTGGGCCGTGGCGGTGCAGGATCCATCTTCGTTGCCGATCTCTTCGAGGTCGCCACCCTGTCCCCTGAAACGGGTCTCTTCCAGATGCCGCAGCCAGGTGACAAGGGGCTGACGCTGGGTGCCAGCGGCACGCTGTATTTCCAGACGGTTTCCGTCGCCCCACCGCCCAGGACCATGCCATGAGCGCTGCCGCCGAACATGTTTACCGCGTCGCCAATGCAGGGTGGGTGCATTGCCACGGCCACCAGGCACAGGAAGTGCCTGCCTGGCCCCGGCTCACGCATACCGCGCTGGTGGTGCTGGACCTGGACGACGTCTTCACCGATGTCTGGCGCTTCGAAGGCAAGTCCGAATACGCCACGGCTTTGATCGAGAAGCGCGTGCGCACGCAAGGCCTGGTGGAGGGCTCTGCCCACATCATCATGCACCGCCTGCTCAAGGTGCCAGGTGGGTTCCAGGCCTTCTTTTCCGCGGTGTCGCTGGATCTGTGGCAACGCAGCTCGCAGTGGGCTAAGGAGCAAAACGACCACTGCCTGGTGATGACGACCGGCGGCCTGCTGTGCAATGGCGTGGACGCGGGCCAGGCGCGCCTGCTGCTCTCGCAGCGCCGCCTGATGTGCTTTGCCCACAGCGAGGAGGGCATGGTGTTCGCTTCCACCCAGGCACTAGGTTCGGGCGCGTCGGCCATGACCAGTTCTGCCCAGGTGCTGGTGGCCAACCAGAGCGCGCTGCTCAGCCGCCTGGGGCCCGATGCGGTGGAGTGGGGCGCCTTGTGGAGCACCCAGCCCGCCGATGGTGAGATCTGTGTATCGGCCTTGCAGGGCGTGCTGGGCAGTGCACCTGTGGTAATGAAGGCTGCAGAGCTGTCGTTGGCCGGCGAGCGGGTGCAGACGGTGATGCCCGCGCTGGCGCGCGACGCTGCAGGCCGGCATGCCCTCAATCCCTTTGCGGAGCGCGTGGCCTGGCGTGCGGAACGCTGGGTGGCGTCGATTACGGCGCTCACGGCGGTGGTTGGCGGTGCCTTGGTTGCCGTGGGTGCATTCACCAGCCAGCAGGCCGATGCCCAGCGCGACGAAGGCCAGAGCCAGCGCGCGCAGCTCGCGGCAATGCAGCAGCGCATCCAGGCAGTGACCACCGTTCAGGCGCCGCAGCAATTGCTTCCCGTCGCAGATTTTTCGCGCACGCTGGACGAGGGCGCCCGCTACGACCCCATGGCCTTCCTGGCCGTGCTCAAGTCGTCCACGGGCAGTGACATCCGCATCGTGCGGGTGAAGCTGGAGGCCACCCAGCAGAACCAGAACCCGAACCGCGCGCGTGCCTTCCGCGTGGATGGCGTGGTCGCGCCCGGAGCCTCGGCATCGGTGACCCGCTGGGTGAGCCTGATGTCCGCCGCTGGCTGGACGCTCAAGGCCATGGACCCTGCCGAATCTTCTCAAGGCGCTTTCTCCTATGAACTGGTTGCCAAGGCTGCCGCACCCGGGAACATGAAACCATGAAATACGCAGCACTGCTCTTGAATGTGGTTGCCGTCGCATTGCTCGGATGGGCGATGTACGGCGTGGTGCAACTGGTCCAAGCCCGCACGCCCAACGTCCGGCCGCCTGAGATGTCGCTGGCAGCCTTGCCTGAGGCGCTGCGCACCGACCAGGCGCGGGTGGCGGATGCTTTCGACGCAATGGCCCGCATTCAGAAGCAGGCATCTGGCCGGGGCGTGGACCCGCAAACCCTGATCGCGCTGCCCGCACCGGGTCGCGAGATCGTCGGCAGCGTGCAGATGCCCATGCGTTCGATGTCGTTGCACCTGGACAACCTGGCCACAGAGACGCAATCCGTCGTGATCGATGACCGCCTGGCCCGCCAGGGTGCGCGCCTGCCCGAAGGCGGCCGCATCACCAAGGTGGAGCCCAACCGGGTCGTGATTTCCGAGCGTCTGGGCCGCCAGACGCTGACCTTGCCCGAAGTGGGGCTTCGGGTCGGAACGCTGCGCTGGCCCGATGGCTCGCTGGCGAGCATCAGCAGCCAGCAGTTTAAGGCCGGCGTGCCCGGCACGGCACCGGACAACGCCCAGGGCCCTATCAGGAGCCTGCCGTGATGAGCAAAGGTGCCGCAGCGTCCATGCGCTCCTGCGGCCTGCGGATGTGCCCGGCAGTCTGAACTTCGCGCACAGAAGAACGTACCCATTTTCAAGAAATCCATGAATCACCCAAGCGGTGCCAAGGACAGCGATATGACCCATCCTCCGATCTTCAAGCCCCTGGCCCTGGTGTGCGCCGCGTTCATTCTCAGCGGTTGCGCCAATGGGCCGCCGCGCAGCGCCTCCAGCCTGCCCGCGCCGGACACCGCGGCTGCCGACCAGATGCGCGAGAACGCGGTGGCCGAGGCCAAGCGCCTGCTGGAGCACCAGCAACTTCTGCTGGCAGACCTCAACAGGCCCGCACCGGCACCGGTGATCGCACCGATGGCACCCGTGTTCGATCCGCTCGAAGGCAAGTTGATCAACGTGGCCATGTCCAAGGCCAGCATCAGCCAGATCCTGGGCGCATTCGCCGATGCCGGCAACCTCAACCTGATCGTGGACCCCAACGTGCTGCGTGGCGGCCAACTGGCCGACATGTACCTGCGCCAGGTGACCCTGCGCGAAGGCTTCAACGAAGTGATGCGCACGTACGACGTGGCGGGCGAGTTTCGCGGCAACACGCTGCGCGTGAGCCTGACCGAGGAAAAGTTCTTCTCGCTCAACTTCCTGAACACCAAGTCCAGCATCCAGATGGGGTCGGGGGGCAATGTATTCGGCAGCAGCAATGGAGGCGGCGGTGGGAGCAGCGGCGGGGGCGGCGGTGGCTCCAGCGGCGGCTCGGGCGCCCAGCAGGGCAGCCTGACCATGTCGGGCTCCGGCGGCAGCTCTGCCGATCCTTACGCAGACGTGGCCAGCGCGCTCAAGGCCCTTCTGGAAGACGACGCCAAGGATCGCCTGGAGCAACAGCAGCAGGGCGCGAACGTGCAGGCGCCGGGCTATTCCCCATCCACGCCTTCGGCCTGGACGGGAACACCTGCCCCCAATGGAACAGGCGCGGCGAACGTGGCCCGGGGGCCCGGGGCGCTAGGTCCATCGGTGACCACCATCAAGGAAGAGGGCGGCTTCACCCTGAACTCCCAGACCGGCACGCTCTACGTCAAGGCGCGCCCATCCAAGATGCGCACGGTGGAGAAGATGCTGGCCCAGATCCACAAGGTGCTGGGAAAGCAGGTGTATGTCGAGGCTCAGCTGATCGACGTGCAGCTGGGTGACAACTTCGAGTTCGGTGTGGACTGGAATTCATTGCGCAGCCGCCTGGCCACGGGCTTCGGCTCCTCGCCCATGCAATTGGGCGGCAGCAACGGCACGCTGCCCAATGCGGGCAACGGCTACCCTGCACGCGCCATCTCGATCCCCGCCGCGCTCATCGGCAGCCTGACCGGTCCTGCCTTTGGCGCGTCTTACCAGGGTAGCAACTACGGCATCGTCATCAATGCGCTGCGCGCGTTTGGCAACCTCAAGGTGCTGTCCAACCCCAACATACAGGTGCGCAACGGCACGCCGGCACTGCTGTCGGTGGGCACCAGTTCGCGCTATGTATCGCAATCGGCCTCCACGCAGACGGTACCCGGCGGCGGCGCATCCACCACCTCGTCGAGCGTGCAAACCGACACGGTGTTTTCTGGCGTCATGGTCGGTGTACTCCCCATGGTGCGTGAAGACGGCCGTATCGAGCTGATGCTCAACCCGATGCAGAGCGATGTGGACCCGGCCAGCCTGCAACTGGTGGCGGTGGGGGGCGAGAACCTCATATCGTTGCCCAAGGTCAGCTACAAGGGCCTGACAACCACCCTCAACGTGGGTGACGGCGACGTGGTGGTGGTGGGCGGCCTGATCGATCAGCGCAACTCCAACAACGACCGCGGTGCCCCAGGTGTCTCCGACGTGCCGCTGCTGGGCAAGTTGTTCGGCAACGAAAATAAGGTGCACAACAGCCGTGAGCTGGTCATCGTTCTGCGGGTGCGTGTGCTATGAGCCTCATCCACGACGCACTGAAATCCATGGACACGGCCACGGCATCCCCTGCTGCGCCCGCTGCCACGGCCCGGCCTCGCGCTGTCACCGCCCCGCGCGGCGGCCGCCCTGCGTGGCTGGATGGTGCCCTGGCATTTGCCATCGTGGTAGTCGCCGGTGGCCTGGGCTGGGTGCTGTGGCAAAGCCAGAAGCAACCCAAGCCACTGCCGCCCGTGGTGGCTGCGGCGGCACCGGCCGCGCCGGTGGCCATGCTGCCGGCACTGGCGGCCTCGCAGCCGCTGGTGGAGGTGCCGGCGGTTGCCGGTGCCACGCCGGTGGTCGATTCGCCTGCTGCCAGTGCGCAGACCGCTGCGGTGGCTGCCGCCACGGCGCCAGCCCCCATGCCTTCCTCGGTTGCGCCCGCGCCGTCAGCGCCGGCACCTGCTGCGCAGGTCCAGGCCGCCCCAGCCCCCGCCGCCGCACCGGTGTCCGCACCCGCCGTGGTGGTCGCGCAGGCCGCCACCGGCCAGGCCGACGTTCGCCCGGCCACGCCGCGCCCTGCGGCAGCGCCACGCCCCGCCCATGCCCCGCGTGCGGTCGCCCCGCCTGTGGTGGTGCCAGCCCCCGCGCCCGTGGTGGACGAAACGCCTGTGGAGCTGCGCTTCGCCCGCTTCGTGGCCGCCATGAAGAACAACCAGACGGCCGATGCCGAGCGCGAGCTGGCCGCCCTCAAGTCGCGCCTGCCTGCCGGCTCCCTGGGCCTGCTGCGTGCCCAGGCCTGGTTCGACCTGCGCGCCGGCAACGATGCTGCCGCTGCCGAGCAGTACCGCGCCATCCTGGACCGCATGCCTGGCGATGAAGAGGCCTCCATCAACCTCGCCAGCATCCACAGCCGCAGGGGCAAGCCCGAGGAGGCCCGTGCGACGCTGGGCGCCGCCCTGCGCCTGTCTCCCGACTCGGCTGCGCTGCGTTCGGCCTTGGGCCAGTTCACACCCAACGCCCGCCAATGAGCACCAGCCCTGTCTACGCGACGCTGGGTCTGTCGCGCAATCCCTTCCCTCCCACACCGGATGCGGGCTCGTACTTCTTTACGCCCCGATTGGAAGAGGATTTCGCGGAGGTCGCGCATTGCATCGAGGCACGCAAGGGCTTCGTGCTGCTCACGGGCGAGGTGGGCCTGGGCAAAAGCACCATGGTGCGGCGCCTGCTCGATACGCTCAAGGACAAGAACTGCCGCTCGGCCTTGATCCTGAACACGTTTTTGCAGGACAGCGCACTGCTCTCGGCCATCCAAAGCGACTTCGGCCTGCCCCCCAGCGACTCGGTGGAGCAGGGCCTCGCCCGGTTGACGGAGTTCCTGATCGCGCGCCAAAAGGCCGATGAAACCAGCCTGCTGGTGATCGACGATGCGCAGAACCTGAGCGTGCAGTCGCTGGAACTCGTGCGCCTGCTGTGCAACCTCGAAACCGGGCAGGAGAAGCTGCTGCAGATCCTGCTGGTAGGCCAGCCCGAGCTGGAGGAGACCCTGGCCACGCCCGAGTTGCGCCAGCTCAAGAGCCGCATCGTCAAGCATGCCCGCCTGTCGGGCCTGCACAAGGACGAGATGCCCCGGTACTTCGACTTCCGTGTCAATGCCGCCGGGGCGGAAGGGCGCCTGTCCATCGAGCCCGCCGCCGTGGACATCGTCTACCGCGTCACGCAGGGCAACCTGCGCCAGATCCACCTGGTGCTGGACCGCTGCCTGTACGGCTTGGCCAGCACCCGCGGCTCGGTGATCACCGACGCGCTGGTGCAGCGCGCAGTGTCGGACATGCCGGCGCTGGGTGATGACGCCGCCACCATCGCTGCCGCCGTGGCACGCCCACGCCGCCGCTGGGCCTGGGTTGCTGCCGGCCTGGTGGCCGGAACCACGGCCACCCTGGCGCTGGCCAGTTGGGGGCTGTCTTCTTCCGGCGGCAGTGCACTGCCGGTGGTCGATGCCGCCCCGAAGAACCCGCTGGCGCCAGTGCCAAAGGCTGCGCCCGAGGCGCCAACGCCGGCTCCCGTCACGCAGATGCCGACGGTGGCAGAGCCCGCACCTGCCGTAGCCGCATCGGCGGCCGCTGACCCCAGCGCTGCTGCAGCGTCTGCGACCGTGTCCGTGGCCGAAGTTTCTCCCCGCATTGCTTGCGAAGCCCAGCTCAAGGCCATTGCCACCGCTGACGACGTGCTGCAGGTGCAGCGCCTGCCGCAGCCCCTGGGCGCCAATGCCAATGCGCTCAAGCCCATGCCCCGTGTTTGCCGTTTTACCGAGGGCAAGGATGCATGGGTGGCGTGGCTGGGCCGCAGCGAGGCGCGCTACATCCTGGCGGCCCAGCAGGCCACGCGCAACGTGCAGCTCAAGCTCAAGGGCCTGGGTCTGCTCGATCCGCGCGAGCTGGACGACGGCTTTTTCGGCTCCAAGACGGGGGAGGCGCTTGCCCGCTTCCAGCTGCAACACGGGTTGGCCCCCACGGGCAAACCAGACGAACTGACTTTCTTTATCTTGGAGCAGCAGAATGTATCCGCCCGCTGACCCGGTGCTAGACGCCGCCCTTTCGCTGCCGCCCGGCACTTCCGTCACCGACCGCCTGGCTGCCCTGCAGGAGAAAAGCCCTTCCCTGGGGGCGGCGCTGGTGAATGCTGGCGTCGTCTCATCCGTGGCGATCGACTACGTGTTGCAAAAGCAGAAGATCGAGAAGGTGCCCATGGGCAACCTGCTCGTGGAACTGGGCTTTGCCAGTGCCAACGAGGTGGCCCGCCAACTCGCCGGCCAGCGCGGCCTGCTGTTCGTGAACGCCGCCGAGATGCCCGAGCCCGACCCGGCCGTGGCAGCGGTGTTCAACCGCTCGCTGTGCCTGACCTATGGCTTTTTGCCAGTGCGGGAGCACGAAGGCCAGATCGAGGTGGTGCTGGGCGATGCCCAGCCCGACGCCGTGCGCGAACTGGTGCTGCGCAAGCTGGGCAAGTCCTGCCACTTCTTCCAGGGCGAGTTCGACAGCGTGGCGCAGGCCATCCAGCAGCACTACTACTTTGCCGACAACCCGCCCACCCGCCTGGTCGAGAGCGAGGTGCGCAAGCTCGAAGCCGACATCGACCGTGCCTACAGCCCGGCGCGCCTGCTTGAACACATGCTTCACCTGGCCGTGCGCGAACGCGCCACCGACATCCACCTGGCGCCCACGGCGCGCAGCCGCTCGGTGCTGCTGCGGGTGGACGGCGTGCTGCGCCCGGTGTTCGCCCTGTCGCCCGCACTCGACCGCCTGGTGGTCTACGTCAAGCTGCAGGCCGACATGGACGCCAGCGAGCAGCGCCTGCCGCAGGACGGCAGCTTCACCGCGCAGGTGATGGAGCACAACTACACGATCCGCGTGTCTACGCTTATCTCCGAATTCGGCGAGCGCATGGTGCTGCGCCTGCTGCCTGAGCGCAGCAGCCTGGACAAGCTGGCCGATCTGGGCTTTCTGCAGGAAGACGTGACCGTGATGGCCAAGGCCTTTGCCAAGCCGCACGGTCTGATCCTGATCACCGGCCCCACGGGTTCCGGCAAGAGCACCACGCTGCATGCCGCCCTGCGCATGCAGCCGCTGATCGAGCGCAACGTGCTCACCGTGGAAGACCCGGTGGAGTACCGCGTGCCCGTGGCCTGCCAGACCGAGGTGAACCGCCGCGCGGGCTACGAGTTCGCCAACGCCATGCGCCACTTTCTGCGGCATGACCCCGACATCATCCTGGTGGGTGAAATCCGCGACTCCGAGACCGCGCGTGCCGCGCTCGACGCTTCGTCCACCGGCCACCTGGTGCTCTCCACCCTGCACGTGGGCAGCATCTTCGGTGTCATGCCCCGGCTCAAGCTGCTGGGTGTGGACACCGAAACCATTGCCGAAAACCTGGTGGCGGTGATCAACCAGCGCCTGGTGCGCCGCATATGCCCGCACTGTGCCAAGCCGCGCCTGGCGACTGAGGATGAACGCCGCTGGCTGGGCCTGACCAACCCCGACTCGACGCCGCAGGTGTTCCACGGCGCGGGCTGCCACCACTGCCGCGACACCGGCTACCTGGGCCGGTTGCCGGTGTACGAGATGCTGGTCGTCAACCGCGACCTGGCCGACGCCATCGCCTCCGACGCCACGCGTGCGGAAATCCGCCAGCGCGCCATGGGCGCCGGCATGCGCCCCATCCTGACCCTGGCGCGCAACCGCGTGCTGGCGGGGGAGACCACCATGGAAGAGATCCTGCGCACGGTGGGCGAGGACTGACCCGTTTCGGCGGACACCACCCATGGCCTCATCCCTCAATACCTACTACTACCGGGTGCTGCTGCCGCATGGCGGCGTGCGCTCGGGCCTGCTGCGCCTGGCGGTCAAGCGCGAGGTGTCGGTGCGCATGCGCATCGAATCGGACACCGATGGCACGGTGCTCAGCCTGTTCCGCTTTCCTGCCTGGCTGGCCTTCTTTTCCGAGATCCTCATGCACGTGTTTCGCCGCCAGGTGCGCGGCGAAGACCTGGCGGGCTTCCTGCGCGACATGGGCCTCATGATGCGTGCCGGCGTGCCTGCGCTCGATGCGCTGCAGACCCTGGTGGACGAAAGCGACACCAGCGAGAACCGCGCCATGGCCTACGTGGCCCGCAACATGCTTGACGACCTGAACGCGGGCGTGGGCATGACGGAGGCCTTCAACCGCCACCCCGACGTGTTCCCCGAGACCGTGCGCAACCTGGTCTCCATCGGCGACCAGACGGGTACGCTCGACCGCATGCTGGGCGAGTCGGCAGAGCACGTGGAACGCATGATCAACATCAAGCGCGACATCAAGACCGCGCTGATCTACCCGGCCTTCGTGTTCGCCACCATCATCGGCGTGGCGATCTTCTGGATCTACTACGTGGTGCCCAACATGGCCCGGCTGTTCAAGCAGATGCAGGCCAAGCTGCCGCCCATTACCGAAGGCCTGGTCTCGTTCGCCAACATGCTCTCGACCCACCTGCCCTGGGTGTTGCTCGTCGTCGCCGTGGTCGCCATCACGGGTACCGTGCTGTTCAAACGCTCGGAAAGCTTTCAGCTGGCCACCTACAACCTGCTGCACCGCCTGCCGATCTCGCGCACGCTGCTGGTGTCCTCGGGCATGGCACACATGACGGAGCACCTGTCCATCCTGGTGCGTGCAGGGGTAGACCTGGTGTCCAGCCTGCGCATCCTGGGTCGCGCCACCAAGAACCGCTACTACCGTACCCGCCTGATCCAGGTGGCCGAATCGGTGTCGCGTGGTGAATCGGTGTCTTCCTCCATGCGCCGTGTGGGCGGCTTCCCGGCCATGGCGGTGCGCATGATCTCGGTGGGCGAGGAGTCCGGCAGCCTGGACCAGCAACTGGCCCACCTGGCCGGAGACTACCGCAAGCGCCTGGAAGTAGTAGTCCAGTCGCTGGCCGAAATCCTGAAGCCGGTGATCATCCTGATCGCCGGCGGTCTGTTCCTGTTCCTCATCGTGGCGCTGCTGCTGCCGGTGTACGACCTGGTGCGGCAGTCGGTCGGGCATACGCTGGGAGGCGGGCAATGAAGGCTGAAAGCCTTTTCGCCTCTGACACGGCGTTTTGCATTCTGCTGCGGGCGTGTGAATCGCTTGCTTCATGCCGCCTTGCTGGCGTGGGTGTGAAAATTGGGACGGAGCAATGATGCGCAAGGGTGTTTTGATCGGCGGTGCCGCTGGCCTGCTCGTGCTGGCGCTGGTATTCGCCGTAGGCGTG
>NZ_LMIH01000045.1:0-25471 GCF_001428645.1 Acidovorax sp. Root217 | reverse complement strand
GGGCGCGCCGGAGCCGGTAGCTGTTGGTGCGGCAGGCGCGGCGGTATCGCCCGCAGCAACCCTTCCTGGTGTGAAGGAACAAGGCCGGGATCTGGCGATGGCTGGCGCGCCCGCTTCCCAAGCGCCGGGGCAGGCTGCAAGTGCGGTTGTGGCACCGGCCTCCGGCATGAATTCGCAGGAGCGCCGCAGGCGCCTGACTGAGGTGCGCGCTCGCTTTGCGACGCTGACGGCACAGGGGCCTGACGCCTCGCCCACCGAAGTGATTGCAGCGCTCAACGAACTGGAGTCCCTGTCGCAGGGTGAGCTGGATCCGCGCTATTTTCAGGCATTGCGGGTGATGCTGGAAGGCAGTGCCAAGGTCCAGTCGCTCAACCGCGAACTGAAGACCATCTCCAACAGCCTGGACCCCAAAGACGTGGCCCGGCGTCGCGTCATTCTTGAAGAATTGCCCCGCGTCAGCGAAGCCATGAGCGTTGCGGCCGCCAATGTGCAGACCTATGCGCGCCGGGCCACGCCCGCAGGGAAGGCGCAATGACCTGTGCCGCACTCCGCAGCAACCTCCCCGCGCAACGTGCTGCGCAGGCGGGCTTCACCATGGTGGAGCTTGCCGTTGCGCTGGTGGTGGCGGGGCTGATGTCTTGGGCTGCGTTCAGCGGGTACGAAACCGTGACAGCGCAGCAGCAGATCGAACGGGGCCGGGCCGAAGCACAACAGCTGCAATCCATCGTCCGCGCTTTTGCGCTGCGCCATGGGCGGCTTCCATGCCCTGACAGCAGCGTTGCGGGCACCGGCTACGAGGCACTGACCGCAGGGGTCTGCACCACAGGTACGCAGGTCGGCTGGTTCCCCTATGTGAGCGTGGGGCTGGAGCTTCCGGTGCCGCTGTTGCGTGCGCGCTATTCGGTGTTCCGTGACCCCAATGTCGTGGATACCGCTGATGCAGACCTTGCCTTGGTGAAGGAGCGGACCGGGGACCCTGTGCCTGATCCTTCCAACCCCAATGCCAGTGCCAGTCCCAACTACCGTGATACCACGGACCTGATTGCGGCATTGAACACGGCATCCAGGAAAACGGCGGCAACGGCCAGAACCTACCTCACCGGAGATGGCGGGCCCGCTGGCGCCATTGACTGCGCTGGCAACCTGGTCATGGTTGCGGCCTACTGGGTGATCGTTCCGCTGGATGACAAGGACAACGATGGGAGCCGATTCGATGCCCCCCATGTGCCTGTCAGCACTTGTGCTGCAAGCCCCTCGGCGCCCCTGCGCTTCGGTTCCGACGATGTGGTCGTGGCCGAGTCCCCGGCCCAACTCGCCGGCTGGCTGCGCAAAAGTCTGCCGTAACGGCGTTTGCCTAGATATCTCCCATGCTGACAAACCATTCCAATGCCCACCGCGCACGCACAGCGCCCGGCCGCTCACGCGGGTTCGGCCTCGTGCAGGTGCTGCTGCTGATCTCCGTGATGGCAGGCCTTGCAACCATTGGCTACCTGCAGTGGCGCGAACGCTCGGCCGTGAACACCGCCCGCCAGGAACGCCAGGCCCTTTCGCAAGCAGACCGGGCCCTCATTGCATACGTCACGGTGGCCGGAAGCCTGCCTTGCCCTGACATCGACCGCGATGGTGTGGCGGACTGTGGCGCCGGCAACCAAAGTGGATGGTTGCCAACGGTCACCATGGCCCTGGCGGGTGTCGATGCCGGTGTGGATGTGGGCCAGTTGCGCTACCTCGTGCAGCGTGGGACGGGCACGAACAGCCTGACGGTGCTGGACGACTCCTGGAGGCCGCTGGAGTATGACGAAACCGGTCGCACTTTCGCCACCATGCGCGAGACCACTGCCACGGGCGGCACCTACACGGCCAACGTCCTTACGCTGCCGGACTTCTGCCAGCGGCTGGACGCAGGGCGGGCCATCGCTCCAGCTGCCGGCATGGCGGAGGTGAACGCGACACCTGTCAGGACCGTGGCCTATGCGCTCGTGCATCCGGGCAATGGGGACGCCAATGGCGACGGCAACCTGTTTGATGGAGCCAACACCGGGAGCGACAGCATGGTCGAAGACCCGGGCCGCCGGCCGGTGCTGGCGCTCTACAACGACATCGTGCTGGAGCGTTCACATGCCAGTCTCCTGTCCGCATTCCATTGCCACCCGTTGATCGACTCCATCAACACCATGGCCCTGGGGGTGGATGTGATTGAGCAGGTGCATGGCATGCGTACGGACAATATCGCCTCTGCCAAGGAGGCCGTGGCATTTGCCGCGCTGGGCGCCGCCATCACCGCCGTCGAAACCGGTGCATTGGTTCTGGAAACCATCTCGGATGCCGCCAATACCGTTGTCGACACGGTGACTTGTGCTGCCTCGCTGGGCTTGGCCGTCAACGCCTGTGCCGCCATCGGCATCCACGCGACTGCGACCGCATTGTCGGGAGGGGTCATATACCTCAACATTGCTTCCATCGCCGCAAACGTTGTGGCCGCTGTGATGGCCGGAAACGCGCTGGCCTTGGCCGATGGCAGTGCCGATCTGAGCGCGGTGTGCCCCACCATCGACCTCAGCTCTTCGGTCAATGCGGCCAAGACCGAGTGGGACAATGCCATCGCAGCCAGGCAAGCAAAACAGGCTGCGGTCACGAGCAAAACCAATGACGTGAACAACGCTGACACCAACAGGACCAATGCCATCAACCTGTTGATCGCGTATGTGAGAGCGGGCGCCACTTCCACGAACATCGATGACAGGGTGGCGACCCTGCAGACGGCTGCCACCACCTGGAACGACTACACGGCGGCCAAAACCAGCGCGGACTACCGGATCGCGGACTACCAGGCTGCGGTGACCTCCTGGAGCGGTGAAGTCACGTCCTACGGGAACATGATCACCAACAGAACAGCATTGCTTGCCCAGCTCAATACGGACATCGCCTCGCTGAATGCGCAGATTGCTGTTGCGACCGATCCCGTTGCCAAGGCGGCGCTGCAAAAGACCATGCTGGAGAAGACCTCGCAGCGCACGCTGCTCAATGACCCCGTGGCGCTGCAGGCAGAGTACGACAAGGCCGTGACTGAGCGCAACAACGCCCAGACCAATCTTGCGACCGCCCAGAGCGATCTGGCCGCCGCGCAGGCCAACCTGGGGCCTGCGGCCACGGCTTTCCAAACAGCCTACAACGCTTTGGTTGACGCCGGACCCTACCGGCGCTTCAACGGAGCCACTGAAATCCAGCCGGGTTGCTCTTTGAGCAATGGACTGTGCCCCTTGGGGCCTGTCAACACTTCCTCCAATGTGCTGGCTGGTGTCGTGGATCTGTTTGGTGGATCCAGGACCAGCCCTGACCCGAACGCGAAATTCCTTTTGCCCATCAGGCTGCGCAAGGAACTCGCGATTCTGCAAAGCGAGCTGACAGTGGCCCAGAAGCGGGAAACGGATGCCCAAGCCATCTATCAGCAGCTCAAGACCCAGCAGGACAACCCGCCACCTTGCAACATCACCAACAATGGGGCCGTTACGCCCATGCCGATCGAACGGGCCATGGAAATCCTCCTGCGCGCCGACCAGAAGGGAGGCATCCGATGAAGCGCTTTCTTCTGCACCGGGAGCGCGGCCTGTCCTTGGTGGAACTGGCCGTGGCGATGGCCGTCATCGGTATTCTTGGCGTGCTGGTGTGGCGCTGGGTCGTTTCCACGCGTGAGCCTCTGCAGCGGCCCGCCATGCTGGCCAAGCTGGCGGAAGCCCAGTCGGCCGTGGAAGGTTTCGTGCTTGCCAACAGCACCATGCCGTGCCCTGCTTCAGATGCCCAGGGGGTCCAGGCCTGCGGCGATGCCGACGCGGTGTTCCTGCCGTGGCGCACCCTGGGCCTGGGCAGCCAATTCAACCAGATCCACTACGGCGTCAACCGCGGTGGGTCCATGGACCTGGCGCTCAATACCGCGACCGCCCCAAAACTGGCTTCCCCGGACTTGTATATCGAGTTCACCGGCCTTGCTGTGCCCGCGCACCAGACGGGGCTTACACCGAGCGCAGGTGTGACCTCCGCCTTGGCGAATGCGACCAGTGCCATTGGCAGGGCAAAAAATACCCGCCGCGCCGTGTTCAACGGCCTGGACTGGTGCGCCGTGCTGCGCCAGTACGCTGCCAACCCCACGGCGACAGGTGCGCTGTCGGCGGGGAATGCAACGGATTCCATTCCCGTGGCTTACGTCCTCGTGCACCCCGGTGAGAACAACCGTTTTGATGGCAACAATGCCGCAGGCGCCAATCCTGCGTGGAAATTCGATTTTCCAGGCCGCCCCCAGACCCACGATTTCGACGATCTGAGCCTGGCGGTCGGTCCATCCGACCTGAACGCACGCATTGGATGCGCGGCCCGCCTGAGCGAAATGCAGGCGGCGGCGCAGGGGGCCTATGCCGCTTACGACACTGCACGGGTGATGCAGGAGTATTGGTCTCTGCGATTGTTCGACATCACAGCATCAGAGTCTGCCGTCCAAAGCGCAGAGACGGGTGTGGCGGTTGCCGCGATGGGCTTGGCACTTGCGACGGCCGGGGGGGTGCTGAGCATTGCGTCGGCCGCGAACACCGAGGGGGTGACCGCCTTTACCGTTGCGATTGCCGCCGTGAACCTGGGCGCATCGATTGCTGAAACCGTGCTTGCGGCCCAAGCGCTGACTGCTGCACAAGCGGCACTGGAGGTCTCGCGGCAGAAGCGCATCGCTGCGGACACCTACGCTATCCAGGTCTACGAGTCGTTCACGAATGCCCTCACCGATGCCATCAATCTGGACGAGAAAGGGCTCAATCCATGAAGCGCAAAGTGAGGGGCTTTACTCTCGTCGAACTGTCGGTGGTGCTTCTGGCCCTGGGGATCATCCTGCCTGCTGCGGTGATCCTTTGGCAGCTGGCTGAGCGCCAGCGCGTCACGTCGGTGCAGATAACGGCGCAGCAGCAGGCGCGCGATGCCCTTGTGGGCTTTCTGCATGCCAATTACCGCCTGCCTTGCCCTGCGGCGGACGCCAACGGCGTGGAGGCCTGCTCCGACGGCGCGGGGCTGCGCCAGGTGGGTTTCCTGCCGTGGCGGGCGTTGGGGATTCCCAGCCTGGAGGCAAAGGCGTTGCGTTATGGCGTCTACCGCCAGCCCAATGCGGCAACCGCGCAACTGGACCAGGACCTGGCTGTTGCCCGTGACCGAATGAACCCGTTGCGCATTCGCACGCCAAAGCCCCGGCCTCAAAATGCGGATGGTCCCAACGCCACCGCGCCGCCCATTCCCCAGTCCACGGCGGTCCTGCTGGGGGCGACCCAGCCCGCGACCCAATCCGCGCCGCCTGCGGCTCCCATCTTCAATCCCTTGTGCGATGCCGCCAACGGTCCGCCGTGCCCGCTGGCAGGCAAGTCGACCACGCTGGTCGACGCCTGCCTTGCGTTGAACCTGGGGAGCGTCGTCATCCCTGCGCCTGCCGGAGGCCTCGCCACCACGCTCGGTGGCGTGAGGCGTTCGGTGGCGTTCGTGATCGCAGCGCCGGGCATGTTGGACGCCAACGGCGATGGGCAATCGTTCGATGGAGCGAATGCCACCGCCACCAGTGCTGCGCCGACCTTTGAGGCACCCGCAACGCGCGTCACCAACACCTACGACGACATCGTGATGGCTGCCAGCCACGCGGAGTTGTTTGCCGAATTGCATTGCGGTGCCGCGTTGTCCGCAATCTCCCACGCCCACTTCAACGCGGCCATGGGTGCTTTTGTGATTGAACGCTCGTTGTACGACTACCGTGACCAGTTGTTCATCTCCGTCAAGCTGGCAGAAGCCGACGTCGCAGCCGCTGCCGCAGGCATTGCAGGTGCTGCCGCAGGCGTGCTCGATGCCGCCAAGGAAATGGTGTCTGCCGTCGGCGACACCACCTACAGCGCCGGTGTCCGGTCTGCTCAGATCGGATTGGCTGCTGGGGGCATTGTGGCCGCGGGGATCAGCGTGGGACTGGCGGCATTCGCTCAGGTTGACGCGATTGCGTCGTTGGCCGAGGCCAAGGAAGTGCACAAAGACTTTGCCGAACGGACCACCGCCATGACAGACCTGTCGATCTCGATCAACAACAACACACTGATAGCCGATGCGATTGGCCATTGATTTCACGCTTACAGAGTCGCCTACCATGACCTCACTTCACATTGCATCCAGTTGCCGCACCCGTGTGCGCCGCCAGCGTGGTTTCTCGCTTTTGGAGCTGAGCGTCGTTCTGGTCGTCATCGGCCTGTTGATCGGCGCCGTGGCCGTGGGGCGCGATCTGCAGCGCTCTGCGGCCAACCAACGCCTGTCCACGGACTTCATCCAGGGCTGGCAGTTGGCGTACGAGGCCTATTTCAACGGCGTGGGACGGCCGCCTGGTGACAACGCGCTAGCGCCCACGGGCCGGGTCAACGGTGCGGTAGCGCCTGCCGGCCAGATACTGTGCGGGGCTAACATGATGAATGCCTTTTTGGCAGCAGGCATTCGCATACCCACTGGCCGTACCGAGGGCCAGCAGGATCGCTATGTGTATTTGGACAGCAACGGCAACCCACAGGAGGTTCAGGTGTGTTTCCAGAGCGTGAATTGGTCGGAGCCCGCAGCGGCAGTTGGACGTTACACAGCCCTACCGCGCAATGTAATGGTGGTTAGTAACGTCACCTATTCTCTGGCTGGTGCATTGGATCAGCAGATTGACGGCCGCAGTGACGCTCGTTTCGGTAGTTTCCGAGAGCTGAACCTGGCCGCCAATGTCGCTGACGATCATCCTGGCGCCGTCTGGCCACTCAATGACACCCAGGCTTTTGACCCTGCTATAGCGGCGGGTCTTGACGAATCTCAGGTGCGGGTCGCCACCGCATATTTCAAAATGACGCGCTGAGGGCGACTCTCCGTGCCTGCTGACGCAGGCCCGAGAGGGCATCACACCCCCGCCAGCTGAAACCTCTGGTCAAAGTTCATCTTCCCCAGCACCTGCAGCGCAGCGGCAAGCAGGTTACCGTCCACCTTGCTGATGTCCAGGCTGTAGCGGCGCTCGGTGGAGACCACGTCCACGCTCTTGCTGCCCCATTGCACGGCGACCAGCGGGGCAGGGCGGGTGCCCATGCCTGCGCCCACGAACACGCCGCGCTGCTCGGGGCGCAGCATGAACTCCAGCCGCGGCGTGCGTTTGAGCGTTAGGCGGTCTGCCCCCTGGGGGCCGAACGCAAACGAGACGACCCAGTCGTCTTCGTCTTCCACGGTCAGGATCGGGACACGCTGGGGTGGTGGCATGGTGGGCGGTGTTGATTGCTCGGCCGGCCCTGGTGGGGCCAGCAAGCCGGGCGGCGGTCAGTATGCCGTGCAATAGCCATGCCAGAAGAGGGGCGAACCCGAAGTTGGGTGTATCCAACGCTGTGCCGTGATTTGTCAGCAAAATGCAAGGACTGGCCCGGCGGGTTTCCCCAGGATGGGAGGCGAGGGCGTGGTATTGCACCAGGATGTTGCGCTCCCCCGCGTGCCGGGCCCGGTTTCAGCCCAGCGCCAACTCCCGCGCCAGCCGCCCCACGGTGGCCAGTGCCTCCTCAAAGCGCTCCTGCGCCGGGTGGCCGTAGTTGATGCGCACGCAGTGGGCAAAGCGCTGGTCGGCTGAGAAGATCTGCCCCGGCGCCAGGCTGATGCCCTGGGCCAGGGCCTGGCGGTGCAGGGCAAGGGCGTTGACCGACGCCGGCAGCTCCACCCACAGAAAGTACCCACCCTCGGGCCGCGACACCCGCGTGCCGGCCGGGAAATGCCGGGCGATCACCGCCAGCGCACGCTCCTGCTGCCGGGCCAGGCTGCGCCGCAGCTGGCGCAGGTGCCGGTCATACCCGCCCTGGGCCAGGTACTCCGACAGCGCCTGCTGCGATGGCGTGGCCGCCGCCAGCGTGGTCATGAGTTTGAGGCGCTGCACGGCGGTGGCAAAGCGGCCCGCCGCCACCCAGCCCACGCGGTAGCCGGGCGCCAGGCACTTGCTGAACGAGCTGCAGTGCATCACCAGCCCCTCGGTATCGAAGGCCTTGGCCGGGGGCGGGCGCTCGGGGCCAAAGTGCAGTTCGCCATACACGTCGTCCTCGATCAGCGGCACCTGGTGGCGCGCCAGCAGGGCCACCAGGGCGCGCTTGCGGCCCTCGGGCATCAGGCTGCCCAGCGGGTTCTGAAAGCTCGGCATCAGCCAGCAGGCCTTGACCGGGTGGCGCGCCAGGGCCTCGGCCAGTGCAGCCAGGTCGATGCCCTCGCGCGGGTGGGTCGCCACCTCCACGGCTTTCAGGTTCAGCCGCTCCAGCGCCTGCAGCGCGGCGTAGAAGGTGGGCGATTCGACCACCACGATGTCACCCGGCCGGGTCACGGCCTCCAGGCACAGGTTGAGCGCCTCCATGGCGCCGTTGGTGATGATGATCTCGCCCATGTCCACCGCCGTGCCGTGCAGGCCATAGCGCAGCGCGATCTGCTGGCGCAGGCGCTCGTCCCCGGGCGGCAGGCTCTGCACGATGCTCCAGGGGTCGAGCTTGCGCATGCCACTCGACAGGCAGCGCGCCAGCCGCTCGAAGGGGAACAGCTCCAGCCCCGGGAAGGCCGAGCCCAGCGGCACCAGGTCGCGGTCGCGTGCCGAGCCCAGCACCTCGAACACCAGGTCGCTGATGGCAACGCCGGTCGATCCTGCCGCCGGCTGCGAGGGCAGGGGCTCGGCCGGGGGCTGCTGTCCGGCGGTGGCAGGCAGGTGCGTGCTGACGTAGTAGCCCGAGCGCGGGCGCGCATGGATCAGGCCTTGCGCCTCCAGCAGGTAGTAGGCCTCGAACACCGTGGAGGGGCTGATGCCCCGGGTGCGGCTGGCCTCGCGCACCGAAGGCACGCGGTCGCCCGGGCGCAGCGCACCGCTGTGGATGAGCTGGGCGATGGCATCGGCGTGGCGTTCGTAGCGTTTCAAGGGAAGTATTGTTCTAGTACAAACTGATCTGTATTTTTAACCAGAAACTGAATCTGTACTGTTTTTTAAAGGGGGCGTAGAGTCGCTTGCGTGTACTGGCCTACCGTGTACCTTCAAAACAAACTTCGCCCCATGATTGATCGTTTGCGCAGTGTGCTGCGCCCCGTTGTCCCGCTGTGGATGGCTGCCACCCTGGGCTGCGGCCTGGCGGCTGCGCAACCTGCCACCCCGCCCGCGCCTGTGGCGGCCACCACCGTGTCCAGCGGCATGGCGTCGCGCGTACTGGCCTGCGTCACCTGCCATGGCAAGGAGGGCCGCGCCACGCCAGAGGGCTACTTCCCGCGCATCGCGGGCAAGCCGGCCGGTTACCTAGCCAACCAGCTTCTCAACTTCCGCGAGGGGCGGCGCAGCTACCCGCAGATGACCAGCCTGATCGAGCACCTGACCGATGACTACCTGCGCGAGATGGCAGCCCACTTCGCTGCGCTCGACGTGCCCTATGCCCCACCGCCCGCACCCCAGGCACCACCCGCTGTGCTGGAAAAAGGCCGCCTGCTGGTGCTGCAAGGCGATGCGGCGCGCGGCATTCCGGCCTGCGTGCAGTGCCACGGCCAGGCCATGACGGGGGTGAACCCCTTCATCCCCGGCCTGCTGGGCCTGCCGCGCGACTACCTCAACAGCCAGCTCGGCGCCTGGAAGACCGGCCAGCGCCGCGCCCATGCGCCCGACTGCATGGCCGATATCGCGCGCCAGCTCACGTCCGAGGACGTGAGCGCCGTATCTGCCTGGCTGGCCGCCCAGCCCGTGCCCGGCGGTGGCAAGCCAGCGGCCCGCCTGGGCCAGCCCATGCCTGCGCGCTGCGGCGGGGTGGACGGCGTGCCCGTGGCCGCACGCTGAGGGGGATGCCATGAGAACACGCACCATCCTCCGTTCCATCTCCTTCACCCTGGCTGCGCTGGGCATTGCCGCAGCCACCGTGATCACCCTGAACCTGCGCGGCGAAGAACCGTTGCCATCCACCCCCGAAGCCTTTGCCTCTACCCCCGAACAGGTGGCGCGCGGCGAATACCTGGCGCGCGTGGGCAACTGCATGGCCTGCCACACCATGCAGGGCGGGGCGGCGTTCGCGGGCGGGCGCGGTATCGAGACACCCTTTGGCGTGGTGCACAGCTCCAACCTCACGCCCGACAAGGCCAGCGGCATCGGCCAGTGGTCGTCTGCCGAGTTCTGGCGCGCCATGCACCATGGCCGCTCGCGCGATGGGCGGCTGCTGTACCCGGCGTTCCCGTACCCCAACTACACCCAGGTCACGCGCGAGGATTCGGACGCCATCTACGCCTACCTGCAGAGCAGGCCCGCCGTGGACCAGGCCAACCGGCCGCATGCGCTGGGCTTTCCGTACAGCACGCAGGCGGCGCTGGCCGTCTGGCGGGCGTTGTTCTTCGCACCGGGCACGGCAGTGGTCGCCCCCATGCAGACGGCCGAGTACAACCGCGGCGCCTACCTGGTCAACGGCCTGGGCCACTGCACGGCCTGCCACACGCCGCGCAACGCCTTGGGCGCCACCAGCGACGCCATGGCCTTCAACGGCGGACTGATCCCGGTGCAGAACTGGTATGCCCCCGCGCTCAATGCAGCGGCCGAAGCCGGCGTGAAGGAGTGGCCGGTACAGGACGTGGTGGCCCTGCTCAAGACCGGCGTGGCACCCCACGGCTCGGTGATGGGCCCCATGGCCGAGGTGGTGTTCCGCAGCACCCAGTACCTCACCGATGCCGATGCGCGCGCCATGGCGGTCTACCTGCAGGACCTGCCGCAGCACACCGTGTCGCCACCACCCGCTGCGCCACCCGGCGCATCGGCCATGGCGCGCGGCGCCAAGGTCTACGAGCAGCAGTGCGCCCAGTGCCATGGCGACCAGGGCCAGGGGCAGGGCGGGCCCGGCGCCTTCCCCGCGCTGGCCGGCAACCGCGCCGTGGTGCTGGCCGACACCACCAACCTGGTGCGCGTGGTGCTGCAGGGCGGCTACTTGCCGGCCACGGCCGGCAACCCGCGCCCGCACGGCATGCCGCCGTTTCGCCATGTGCTGACGGATGAGGACGTGGCCGCTGTCGCCACCTTCGTGCGCAACAGCTGGGGCAACCAGGCTGCGGCGGTGGGCACCATCGAGGTCTACCGCGCCAAGGAACGGCGCGGCATGTAGGCTCAGGCGCCCAAGGGGTGCGCCTTCATCAGCGCCATGTACGACTCGGGCTTGATGTTGGTGTAGTTGGGCACATCGGCCGTGAGCACCGGTGCGGTCTGCTGCGCCGCTGCCTGGGCCTGTTCCACCGTCTCGAAGAAGGCATTGGTCAGCGCCACCACTTGGCCAGGGCGTGGCGGGCCGGGGTACATCACGCGGTCGCTCTCCAGCCGCACCAGGCCCAGCGGGCCCAGGGCCTCGCGCGCAATGCGCATGTGCTCGCCGTGGTAGTAGTCGTGGTCGAACGTGGCACCGTCATGCCAGCGGTACAGGGCCGTGATCTTGATCATGCAGGGATCTCCACAAAGAATGGGCTGCCGGAGTGGCCGCCGTGCCGTGCACGTTAGGGGGCACCTTGGCGGTGAGCAGCCGCCTGCGCGACACGCATGCCCGCGCCTGTCACCCAGGCATCAGTGCGCTGGATTCCTCTTCGTCGGTCTCGCCGAGGAAACCGCCGCTCTGGTGGCCCCACAGCCGCGCATACACGCCGCCCTGAGCCAGCAGTTGCGCATGCGTGCCCTCTTCGATGATGCGCCCGGCATCCAGCACGATCAGCCGGTCCATGGCCGCGATGGTGGACAGTCGGTGGGCAATCGCGATCACCGTCTTGCCCTGCATCAGCCCGTCCAGGCTCTGCTGGATGGCCGCCTCCACCTCGGAATCGAGGGCGCTGGTGGCCTCGTCGAGCAGCAGGATGGGCGCGTCCTTGAGCATCACGCGCGCAATCGCCACGCGCTGGCGCTGCCCGCCCGAGAGCTTCACGCCGCGTTCGCCCACATGCGCCTCGTAGCCGGTGCGGCCCTGCAGGTCGCTCAGCGTGGCGATGAATTCTGAGGCCTCGGCGCGCTGGGCGGCGGCCTGCAGGTCCTCTTCGCTCGCATCGGGGCGGCCGTAGAGGATGTTGTCGCGCATGGAGCGGTGTAGCAGCGAGGTGTCCTGCGTGACCATGCCGATGGAGCGGCGCAGGCTGTCCTGCGTCACGTGGGCGATGTCCTGCCCGTCGATCAGCACCCGGCCCGAGCGCACGTCGTGAAAACGCAGCAGCAGGTTCACCAAGGTGGACTTGCCGGCGCCGGAGCGGCCGATCAGCCCGATCTTCTCGCCGGGGCGGATGGTCAGGTTCAGTTGGTCGATCACTGGGCGGCCATTGTTGCCATAGGCAAAGGTCGCATCCTCGAACTTCACTTCGCCCTGCGTCACCTGCAGCGGCTTGGCATCGGGCGCGTCCACCACGGCACGCGGGCGCGTCAGGGTGTTGATGCCGTCCTGGATGGTGCCCACGCTCTCGAACAGCGTGGTCATCTCCCACATCACCCAGTGGGCGTGGCCCGATACGCGCAAGGTCATCGCCGTCACGGCGGCCACGGCGCCGGCGCCCACCTGGCCCAGCGACCACAGCCACAGGGCCGTGCCGCAGGCGCCCAGGATCATGCCCACCACCAGGATGTGGTTGACGATCTCGAACTGGCTCACCAGGCGCATCTGGGCATAGCCGGTGAGCTTGAAAGCGTCCATCGCGGCGCGCGCGAACTCCGATTCGCGCCGCGTGTGCGAGAACAGCTTCACCGTGGCGATGTTGGTGTAGGCGTCGGTGATGCGCCCCGTCATGGCCGAGCGCGCATCGGCCTGCGCCTTGCCCACCTTGCCCAGGCGCGGCACGAAGTACCAGCAGGCCAGGCCGTAGGCCACCATCCAGAGTACGAAGGGCGCCAGCAGGCGCACGTCGAACCCCGCCAGCAGCGCCAGGATGGTCACCAGGTACACACCCATGCCGATCACCACGTCGGTGGTGGTGAAGATCATGTCGCGCACCGCCAGCGCGGTCTGCATGATCTTGGTGGTGATGCGGCCCGCGAACTCGTCGGCATAGAAGGCCATGCTCTGGCCCAGCATCAGCCGGTGAAAATTCCAGCGCAGGCGAAGCGGGAAGTTGATGGCCAGCACCTGGTGCTTCACACTGGTCTGCAGCGCCACCAGGGCCACCGAACCGAGCAGCAGCACGGTGATGCCGATCAGCTCCGTGCGGCGCTCGGCCCACAGGGCCGCGGGCGATACGCTGGAGAGCCAGTCCACCACATGGCCGAGCACGGCGAACAGCAGCGCTTCGTAGACCGCAATCGCTGCCGACAGGGCCGCCATGGCCACCACGTGGCCGCGCAGGCCGCGCGTGCCGTCCCACACGAAGGCCATGAAGTCCTTGGGTGGCAGGTGGGGTTCCTCGATAGGGTAGGGGGCTACGCGTTTCTCAAAAAATCCGAACAATGGGAGGGCTCCTTGGCGCGTGCCGCAGGCACGTTCTTTTGACCACATGGTAAGTGCCCTTGTGACCCGGCGCACCGGCAGGGGCATTGGGGCGAGGCGCGATGGGCGGGCACTGCATAGAATCCGCCCCCATGCACACCCGTCCCGCGTACTTTGCGTCTATCGATCTTCCCGAGCCCCTGGGGGGCCTGGCCGCATGACGGCGCTCGCGCCCTGGACCTGGGCCATCATCGGCGTGGCCACCGCAGCGGTCATCGTGCGGCCCTGGCGCCTGCCCGAGGCGGTATGGGCCGTGGCCGGCGCAGCGCTGCTGCTGGCCTGTGGCCTGCTCACGCCCGCGCAGGCCTGGGCGGGCGTGCTGCGCGGGCACGACGTCTACCTGTTCCTGGCCGGCATGATGCTGCTGTCCGAACTCGCCCGGCGCGAGGGCGTGTTCGACTGGCTGGCCACCCTGGCGGCGCGCCAGGCCAGGGGCTCGGGCCGGCGCCTCTTCGTGTGGGTGTATGCGGTGGGCACGCTGGTCACGGTGTTCCTGTCCAACGACGCCACCGCCGTGGTGCTGACCCCGGCCGTTTTTGCCGTTGCGCGGGCGGTAGGCGCCTCGCCCTTGCCCTACCTGTTCATCTGTGCCTTCATCGCCAATGCGGCGAGCTTCGTGCTGCCCATCTCCAACCCGGCCAACCTGGTGGTCTGGGGCAGCGGCATGCCCTCGCTGGCGCACTGGCTGGCGCTGTTCGCGCTGCCTTCGCTGGCGTCCATCGGTGTGACCTATGCGGCGCTGCGCTGGGTGCTGCGCAGCAGCATCCCCGAAAACATTGCCACCACCGTGCCCGAGCACCCCCTGGGCCTGGGCGGTCGGGTGGCTGCAGGGGGCTTGGCGGTCTCGGTGGTGGTGCTGGTGGCCTGCGCCTGGCTGCGCATCCCACTGGGCTGGCCCACGCTGGGTGCTGCCCTGGGCACGCTGGCGCTGCTGGCCTTTGTATGCGGGCGCGCGCCCTGGCAGGCGCTGCGCTCCGTCTCGTGGGATGTGCTGCCCCTGGTGGCGGGGCTGTTCATCTTCGTACAGGCGCTGGAGTTGACGGGCGTGGTGGGCCTCATGGCGGGCGCACTGCGCAACGCCGCCACAGCCTGGCCGCAGGGCGCGGGCACGCTGCTCGGCGCCCTGCTGGGGGTGGCGACCAACCTGGTCAACAACCTGCCTGCGGGCTTGCTGGCCGGGGCCTCGCTCGACGCCGCATCCGCATCAAGCACCGTGCGCGCGGCCGCACTGATCGGCATCGACCTGGGGCCGAATCTCTCGGTCACGGGCTCGCTGGCCACCATCCTGTGGCTGGCCGCGCTGCGGCGCGAGGGCCTGCACGTGGGGGCCTGGCAGTTCCTCAGGCTCGGGCTGGTGGTGATGCCGCCCGCCTTGCTGTCAGCGCTGCTGGTGCTGCAGGCGGCGCACTCGCTGCACCTGCTGACGCCCTGAGGGGCAGATCCGCATCAGAGCAGGAACACGACTGCCACGGTTGCCACGCCCAGGGCCAGGTTCACGCCCACCAGGGTGCGGATGGACGCCAGCGCCTTGCCGCCCGCTGGCCAGTCCGCAGCCGCCACGGCGATCTTGAGCCGCTTGAACAGCGCAAAGCGGATGTGGCCATAGACCGCCATCATCACCAGTCCGATGGTGGCCATGATGGTCCACGACAGCGGCATGGCAAAGCGCCCGCCCGTCTGCGCGGCCATGCGCGCGACGTTGCCGATCATCCACAGGCCCGAACCCAGCACCAGCACCACGGCCACCGACACGGCGGCGAAGAAGCGCTGCAGAACATCGTGCATCAGCTTAACGCGCTGCGGTGGCTCCAACGACAGCGTGGCCGGGCGCAGGAAGAAGTGGGCGAAGACCATGCCGCCGATCCAGACGATGAGGGACAAGACGTGGACGAACTTGAGCGCGGCGTAGAGCATGGCGGGCGGGCAGGGCGTGGGGCCCTGGTAATGGTTGTAGTGGCCCGATTGTGCGGGCACGGGCGCCGGCCTGCCCGGAGGCCGTGCATGCCAAGGGGATTACACCTTCGCCAGTACCTGCGCGATGAACGGCCCCTTGGCCTCGGTGTAGCCCTCGCGGTCATGCCGGTACTGCAGAGCCAGCTGGTGCTTGAGCGCCGCATAGCGTGCGGTCAGATCGGTACTGCCCCGCAGCGCATCGCGAAACTCCAGGCGCTGGTGCCACAGGGTGCTGCCAAGCGGCACCAGGTGCAGGTGGTGGGTGCGGTGCGCGGGACTGGGCTTGCAGAACCAGTGCAACTGCTCCGGCTTGTAGGGGTAGTACAGGTAGTTGAGCGCGCTGGCCGCGGCGATCGCCGCAGTTGACTCTGCCAGCGAGTGCACTGGTGCCATGATGTCGATGATGGGCTTGGCGGGCAGTCCCGGTACGGCGGTACTGCCGATGTGCTCCACAGGCCCTGCCAGCCACGGCGCCAGCATTTCTTGCAGCAGGCGGCGCTCGGCGTCGAACAGGGCGGGCCACGCGGGGTTGTATTCCACCAACTCAATCGGTTCGTCGCGGGTGCTGGATGCTGCAGAGTGGTTCATGGGGCAGGTACAAGGCGTCAGCCGCGCAGGAACCAGCGGGCCACCCTGGGCACCAGCAGGGCCAGGGCCAGCAGTGCGCACCACACCGCCACATAGCACCAGCCTGCTGGGCCCGAGTGGCCCAGGGATTCCCAGCCGGTTGCCGCCTCCACCCACGACCACCAGGGAAACAGCAGCAGCGTGAGCACCGGCCCCGCGGGCAGCACCCAGGCCAGGGTGATCAGCCCACGCACTAGCAGCCCGTGGCGAGGCTGCCGGGGCGCGCCCTCATGGGCAGGTGGTCGGAACTGGGGCTGCATAGTCCCCATTCTGGCCTCAGGTTTGCTGCCTGGCTACGGCTACGGCTACGGCTACGGCTACGGCTGGGGGAGGGGGCGACTGCGGAGGCGGTGCCGTATGCACCTGGTTGCCACCGTTCTTCTTGGAGACATACATGGCTTCGTCTGCATGCACCAGCAGGTGGTGCTCCTCGCGGCCATGGTCGGGGTAGATGGCCACGCCGATGCTGGGCTGCGTGTGCACAGGGCGGCCTTCCAGGTCGAAAGGGGGGCCAAATGCTGCCAGGATCTTCTCGGCCATGGCATGGGCATGCTCGCGCGCATGGCCGCCTTCAAGCAGCACCACGAACTCGTCGCCGCCGATGCGCGCCACGGTGTCCGAGCCGCGCACGCATTCGAGCAGGCGCTGGGCCACCCGCTGCAGCAGCAGGTCGCCCATGGCGTGGCCCAGGGTGTCGTTCACCTCCTTGAAGCGGTCCAGGTCGATGAACATCAGCGACAGCAGGCTCTGGTCGCGCCGCGCGCGGGCCAGTGCGGTCTTGAGCCGGTCCAGGAACAGCTGGCGGTTGGGCAGGTGCGTGAGCTGGTCGTACTGCGCCATGTGCGCCAGGCGCTCGTGCATCTGCTTGCGTTCGATGGCCGCCGCGACCTGCGTGGAGACGAACTGCAGCAGCTCCTTGTCCTTCTCGGTGTAGGGCGCATGCTCGGTGTAGCCCTGCAGCACCAGGGCACCGATGGCGCCGTTGTGCGTGTGCAGCGGTGCGCCCAGCCAGTACAGGGGCGCGCCTTCATCGTCCGCAGGTAGCAGGTGCGCGGGCAGGGCGGCGCGGGTGCCGGGTGTGAGCAGCAGCGACTGCCCGCTGCGGATGACCTCTGCACACAGGGCATCGTCAGCCAGCGCCAGGGTGCCGGGCGCGGGGTGGCGCTCGTTGACGTGGTAGGGATAGCTCAGCACGTTCTGGGCTGCGTCGTAGAGCACCACCGAAAAGTTCACGGCCGCCAGCAACTGCCCGATGACCTGGTGGATGTGTTCGAACAGCGCAATCAGGTCCTTGGCGGTGTGGGCCGCCTCCGAGATGGCATAGATGGCTGCGTGCATCACCTCGATGTTCTTGCGCTCGGTGATGTCGTGGGCCACGGCCAGGCGCACCTGCCGCTCTTCTATCCAGCGCGCTGTCCAGCGGATGTGCGCAATGCGGCCATCCTTGCGCACGTAGCGGTTCTCGAAGTGCAGCTGCAGCTCTCCCTGCATGACGGCCTGTGCCTGGCGCTCCGTGGTGCCCCGGTCTTCGGGGTGCACCAGGTCCAGCATGCGCAGACCCACGGCCTCGTCGGGAGGGTAGCCAAAGATGCGCTCGAACGCCGGGCTCACGAAAATGATGCGGCTGTCCGCATCCACGATACAAACCGCGTCGAGCAAAAGATCGACGACGTTCAGGGAAGAAATGCTTTGCATGGGCAGGGCAGCCATCGAGGGCAATGCGTGCAGAGAAGCACTTTGGAGCCATTGTGCAGCCACACAAAGACATGTGTGACAAGTTGTTTATCAAATGCTCTTTTATTGATAGCTTAAAGCCGTTGAACAGCGGCCCAAAGACCGGCATTTTTGCAACCTGCGCGATGGTGTCCTGTGCGTCCCGCTGTGCCAAGGCCGATCCTGTTGTGAGGTCTTGTGCCGGTGCGCGCTACTCCCCACGGCCCCAGGGGTTACCCGCAGACGCATTGCATAATCGCGAATCAATCGCATTCGTAAATTTCCCCAGGATTCCATGGCCACCAGCACTGCTTCCCGTCTGCACGTTGTTTCGCGCATTGCCGCAGGCACGCTGGGCAGCTATGCGTTCACCTGGGGCTTCATTGCGTTGGGCATCGGCCTGCTGTTCGCGGCGGGCATGCCGTTCCACGATGCCGAGGCACTGGGCTACATCCTGGGCTTCATCGTGCTGCTGGTGGCTTTTCTCTGGGCCTTTTGCGCCGCCAGCCTGGTGCGTGTCTGGCTGGTGCTGGCCGGTGGCGGCGCCCTGATGGCAGGGGCTGGGTCCCTGGTCCAGAAGGCCCTGCTCTGATCCTTTTTTGCGGTGCGGCCCCGAAGAGAGGGATCGCGCACCAGGAGATTGTTCGATGTTCCCAAATTTCCGGCTGACCATGGCCTGGCTGCACACCTGGTTCGGCCTGGTGCTGGGCTTCGTGCTCATGGTGGTGTTCTTCTTCGGCTCGCTCTCGGTGTTCGACCGCGAGATCGACCGCTGGGCCATCCCCGGCACGCGCTTCGAACCGCAGCCCATGCCCTCGTTCGACAGGATCCTGCTGCCGGTGTTCCAGGACCTGAAGCCCACGCCCGAGGCCATCGAGCAGGCGCGCAGCCGCGTCAACGGCCCCATGGCCGAGAGCTTCCCGGTGAAGCGCTGGGGCGCCTACACCACCCACCGCGACCCGGTGCTGGGCATCTTCTCAGGCCATGAGCTGCCCAATGCCAAGAACAAGGACGATGAGGTCTTCGGCATCCGCACCATCGACCCGCGCACCGGTGCCTCGCTGCCCGATGACCACCTCAAGATCGGCAGCCAGTTCTTCTACCCACTGCACTACAGCCTGCACCTGGAGTGGAAGAACCTGGGCTACTGGATCGTGGGCTTCGCCGCCCTGGTGATGATGGTGGTGCTGATCAGCGGCGTGGTCATGCACCGCAAGATCTTCCGTGAGCTGTTCACCTTCCGCCCGAAGAAGCACACCCAGCGCAGCGCGCTCGACCTGCACAACCTGACGGGCGTGGTGGCGTTGCCGTTCCACTTCATCTTCGCGCTGTCGGGGCTGGTGATCTTTGGCGGCATCTACTTTCCCGTCACGCACACCCAGCTCGAACCCCTGCACGAACTGCATGAAAAACACGAGGCAAAGGAAACCGGCCTGCCGCACGAGAAGGCCGGCGTGCCTGCCACGCTGGCGTCGGTGGACGCCATGGTGGCCGAGGCCCAGCGCCGCTGGGCCGCCAAGGGCATGGCCGGCGACGTGGGCTTTCTGGCCGTGCAGCACGTGGGCGACGCCAATGCCTACGTCAGCGTCTACCGCGCCGGCACCGACCGGGTGACGCTCACGGGCGAGGGCATCCACTTCAAGGGCTCCACCGGCGAGTTGATCCGCGAAGACCCGCCTGTGACGGTGGTGGCCGGCATCAACAACTTCCTCACCGGCCTGCACCTGCAGCACTTTCGCCACTGGCTGCTGCGCTGGCTGTATGTGCTGGGCGGCCTGTCGGGCTGCGTGTGCATTGCCACGGGCTTCATCTTCTTCGTGGAAAAGCGCAAGCGCCAGCATGCGAAACAGGCCGTGAGCGGCGCGCGCTGGGTGGATGCCTTCGCCGTGACCACCGTCACCGGCATGCTCATCGCCACCTTCTCCATGCTGATCGGCAACCGCCTGCTGCCCACCGACCTGCCGGCGCGGGGCAGCGTGGAGCAGTACCTCTTCTGGGGCGCCTGGGTGCTGGCCTGTGCGCACGCCATCTGGCGCACCGCTCCTATGGGCGAAGGGCGCATGTCCCCGGCCTGGGCCGAGCAGTGCTGGGCCGCAGCCGCGCTGGCCGTGGCGGCCGTGCTGCTCAACTGGGTGACCACGGGCGACCACCTGCTGCGTACCATCGGCAACGGCTACTGGCCCGTGGCCGGGGTGGACCTGGCGCTGCTGGCCGCCGCAGCGCTGGCCGTGGTCGCGGCCCGCAGGCTCCGGCGCCGCGCGCTGGGCCCCTCCGTACAGGCCAAGGCAGCTCGCTCGCCAGAGGTGGCCAATGCCTGACTCGCTGCTCTATGCCGTGGCCCTCGTGGCGAACCTGACCGGTCTGGCCTGGCTGGCCCTGTCGATGGACGTGCATTGGGAGCAAGTGCGAGGCCCGGTGCCGCCTGCGCGTGGCTCCGTGGTGCTGCTGCGCTGGCTGGGGGCTGCGGTGGTGGCCGCCTCGCTGGCGGTGTGCCTGTCGGTGGACCATGGCTCCATGGCCTCGCTGGTCTGGTTCATGGTGCTGGCCGGCTCGGCGCTCACCATTGCCTTCACCCTGGCCTGGAAGCCGCGCCTGCTGGCGCCGTTGGTGGCCTGGGTGCCGGCGACCGCGCCCCACTGAGATGACAGACCCACCCTGCGCCTGGACGGCGTGGGTGGGTTCACCCCCAAAAGGCTGGCGAACAGGCAGGGCCGTGGGCTACCCTGCCGGCCGTTCGATCACTCCAGCTTGAGTTTCTGCTTGGCTACCACGCCCTTGTACAGCTCGAACTCGGCTTTGGTCTGTGCTGCGAATTCCTGCGGGGTGTTGCCCACCACCAGCGAGCCGGTGTCCTCAATGCGCTTCTTTACCGCCGGGTCTTCCAACGTCTTCTTCACGGCCTGCGAGATGCGCTCCACCACGGCCGGTGGCAGGCCCTTGGGGCCGTGGATGCCGTAGAAGGCCATGCGGTTCACGGGCTCGAAGCCCACTTCCTTGAAGGTCGGCACTTCGGGCAGCGAGGCCAGGCGCTGCGGGGCGGCCACGGCAATGGCGATCAGGCGCTTGTCCTTGATGAAGGGCAGGGCGGAGGGCAGGTTGTCGAAGATCATCGGCACCTGGCCCGATACCGCGTCGTTCAGCGCCGGGCCTGCGCCCTTGTAGCCGATATGCTCCAGGTCCAGGCCGGTCAGTGACTTGAACAGTTCCATCTGCAGGTGGCCGATGCCGCCTGTGCCCGAACTGGCGAACGAATACTTGCCGGGGTGGGCCTTCACCTCGGCCATGAAGCCCTTGAAGTCCTTGCCCGCAAAGCTCGGGTGCACGGCCAGCACATTGGGCGTGGCGGCCATGTTGACGATGGAGGTGAAGTCCGTGAGCGGGTTGTACTTGGCCGCAGGGTTGATGGCCGGGGCCGATGCCACGGTGGACACGGTCGCCACGCCCAGCGTGTAGCCGTCGGCTGGGGAGCGCGCGATCTCGGTCGCGCCCACCACGCCGCCGGCACCGGCCTTGTTGTCCACCACCACGGGCTGGCCCAGGGCCGTGCCCAGTGACTGGCTGACCACGCGGGCCACGATGTCGGTCGTGCCGCCGGGGGCAAAAGGCACGATCAGCCGCACGGGCTTGTTCGGGTAGTCCTGTGCCAGCGCGGGGGCTGCGCCAACGAGCAGGCCAGCGGCAATGGCCACGGCGCTGCAGAGCTTGAAAGAAGGTTGTGTCGATGTCATGTGTTGTCTCCGGACGGGTTGTGGTGCGAAAAGGCCGGGCTGCGTTGGCCGCAATGCCCGCCCTGGGCTTTTTGCAGCTTGTGTGCCAGGCGCTGCCGTGCGGCACCTGGCGGGCCGCCAGGCCGCGCCGCCATTGGGTTTGGCCCACGGGGGCCGGCATGGAAATCCATGCGCTGGTCCGTAAAAACTGGCGGATTTCCACACGAAAACCCCCGGTTTGTGCGGATTTTCAGACAGCGCCCCTTGTCAACCGGGTATCGCCTTGCCTGCAGGGTGCGGGGAGCGCCGCACAATGCGGGCAAGGCTGCCGCGCAATGGCAGTGCCGTTGACCTTCTGTTGCCGATCCGTTTGAAACCCACCCGTTCGCTGTTGACTTCCGGCCTGGCGCTGTTGGCCTGCGTGTTCGTGGGTGCGCTGGCCTACCGCTGGTCGCTCGACGCCCAGCTGTCTGGGCAGCAGCGCGCCGCCAGCCAGCGGCTGGCCTTTGCGGCCCAAAGCCTGGAGTCGCTGCTGCAGCGCAACGAGGCGCTGCCCGCGCTGCTGGCGCTCAACAGCCGCACCAACCTGGCCCTGCAGCGGCCCGATCCGCAGAACCTGCAGGCCGCCAACGCCTACCTGGCATCTGCTGTGGCGCTGGCCGACGTGGACACGGCCTATGTGATGAACACCGAGGGCCTGACGCTGGCTGCCAGCAACTGGAACCAGCCAAGCAGCTTCGTCGGCCAGAACTACCGCTTTCGCCCCTATTTCGAGGCCGCCATGCAGGGCCGCATCGGGCGCTTCTTCGGCGTGGGTGTGACCACGGGCAAGGCGGGTTACTTCATGGCGTCCGCCCTGCCACCCGAGGCGCCCGCGCCCGGCGTGGTGGCGGTCAAGATCTCGCTCGACGCCTTCGAGGCGGCGCTGGCCGATGGCGGCGACACCGTGCTGTTGGCGGACAGGGAGGGCGTGGTCTTCGTCAGCACCGAGCGCGCCTGGCGCTACCGCACGCTGGCCCCCCTGCCGGCCGAGGTGCGCACCCGCCTGCAGGGCGTGCAGCAGTATGGCAACCACCCGCTGACCCCCTTGCACGCCGAGGCATCCCTGCCTGCCGACGGCGACACCCTGCGACTGCAGCAGGCCGGGCATCTGCGCGACTTCAGCGTGGCGGCGCGCAGCGTGGGCCCGCTCGGCTGGCAGATGCTGCTGCTGGCCGACCAGCGCCCGGCCCGGCAGGAGGCGCTGGTCGCCGGCCTGGCGGGCGGCCTGTGCGCAGCGCTGGTGTTGGGCCTGGCGCTGCTGCGCCGGCTCGACCGGCTGGGCCGAGCCGAGCGTGCCGCCAGTGCCGAGCGCCTGCGCGAGGCGCACGGCATGCTGGAGGTGCAGATCGCCCAGCGCACCCGCGAGATCACCGCCGCCAATGCCGCGCTGGAAGACCGCGTGCGCGACCTGCAGCAGGCCGAACAGATCGTGCGCGGCACCCGTGACACGGCGGTGCAGGCCGGCAAGCTCGCCGTGCTGGGCCAGATGGCCGCAGGCATGAGCCATGAGCTGAACCAGCCCCTGGCCGCCCTGCAGACCCTGTCGGACAACGCCATCGCCCTGCACCAGCGCCAGCGCGGGGATGACGTGGCCGAGAACCTGCGCCTCATCAGCCAACTGGCCGGGCGCATGGGCCGCATCGTGCGCCAGCTCAAGAGCTTCGTGCGCAAGGAGCCGCCGGCCCTCAGCCCCTGCAGCGTGCGCGAGGCGCTGGACCATGCACTGCTGCTGCTGGCCCCGCGCTGCCAGGCGGTGGATGCGCAGATCGCCGTGGCTGACTTCGACGAGGCGCTGTGCGTGCTGGCCGATGCCACGCGGCTGGAACAGGTGCTGGTGAACCTGCTGCGCAACGGGCTCGACGCAGTGCAGCACCAGGCGGTGCGCGAGGTGCGCTTTGCCGTGCAGGTGCAGGCCGATGGGCGCGTGCTGCTGCGCGTGGCCGATACCGGCCGCGGCATGGACCCCGAGGTGCAGACCCACCTGTTCGAGCCCTTCTACACCACCAAGGCGGGCGAGGGCCTGGGCCTGGGGCTGGCCGTGTCGCGCATCATCGTCGAAGGCATGGGGGGCACGCTGGCGGCGTCCAACCTGCCGGAGGGCGGTGCCGAGTTCACCGTCCGCCTGCCCCGGGCTGCGGGCGTTGCAGCTCAGGGCAAGGCCGCCCACCCCGCCACACAGGACCTTCCATGAACCTTTCTGCGGCAGACCCACCGACCGTCTACCTCGTCGAAGACGACGCCATGGTGCGCCGCGCCTACGCGCAGGCGCTGTCGCTGGCCGACATCGAGGTGCGCGCCTTCGCCAATGCCCAGGCCGCGCTCGACGCCTTCGGCCAGGACCGGCCGGCCGTGGTCGTCACCGACATCCAGATGCCGGGCATGAGCGGCATGGACCTGCTGCGCACCCTGCGTCCGCTGGACGCCGACCTGCCCGTGGTGCTGGTCACCGGCCATGGCGACGTGGCCCTGGCCGTGGACGCGATGCGCGACGGCGCCTACGACTTCATCGAAAAGCCGTTTTCGTCCGAGCACCTGGTGGCCACCGTGCGGCGTGCGTTGGAGCGCCGGGCCCTGGCCGAGGAACTGCGCGTGCTGCGCGAGCGCAACCCGCGCGATGCCCTGGCCACGCTGGTCGGCCCATCGCCCGGCATGGCCGAGGTGCGCCGCCTGGTGGTGGCCCTGGCACCGCTCAGCGTGGACGTGCTGCTGCACGGTGAGACCGGGGCCGGCAAGGAGGTGGTGGCCCGCGCGCTGCATGCGGCCAGCGGGCGCAGCGGGCCGTTCGTGGCGATCAACTGCGGCGCGCTGCCAGAAAGCATCATCGAGAGCGAGCTCTTCGGCCACGAGCCCGGCGCCTTCACCGGCGCCACGCGCCGGCGCATCGGCAAGATCGAGCATGCCAACCAGGGCACGCTGCTGCTCGACGAGATCGAGTCCATGCCGCAGGCCCTGCAGATGCGCCTGTTGCGCGTGCTGCAGGAGCGCGAGATCGAGCGCCTGGGCAGCAACCTGAGCGTGCCCATCACCTGCCGCGTGGTGGCCGCGTCCAAGGTCGACCTCAAGGCACTGGCCGTAGAGGGCCAGTTCCGCGCCGACCTGTACTACCGCCTGCACGTGGCCAGCATCGCCATACCGCCGCTGCGCGAGCGCCCGCAGGACATCCCCGTGCTCATGGCCCACTTCATCGCCCAGGCCGCCGCCCGCCATGGCCGGCCCGCGCCCGCATGGACCGACCGCGACCTGGCCGCCTGGCTGGCCCACGATTGGCCTGGCAATGTGCGCGAACTGCGCAACGCCGCAGAGCGCCTGTGCCTGGGCTTGCCCATGGAGCCGCTGGGGGCGGGTGATGCGTCAGCCCCCTCACTGGCCGCCCGCGTGGACGCCTTCGAACGCAAGCTGCTGCGCGACACCCTGCGCCTGACCCAGGGCAACGTGGCCCGCGCGGCCGAGATGCTGCAGATGCCGCGCAAGACCGTGTACGACAAGTTGCAGCGCCATGGGCTCATACCGGGGGATTTCGCTGCGCGCCAAGGGGCGGGGGCGTAGCTCTATATATAAGAGAGCAAGGGGAGGGTTCTGGGGCGCAGTTCTTCCATCGCAGGCAAAGGCGCAAATTCCTCGGGTTTTCCCTGCCACCCCTCAAAAGTAGTGCTATAGTCGAGGGCTTCGCTACCAAGACCTCTGTTCACAGAAGTCGGTCAGCAGAAGGTACTGCCCCGGTAGTGCTTTCGGCGGTTTGGGTAGACCGAAGCAGACTTTGCAAAAAGTTGGGGCCTTTGAGAAAAGCGAGCAAAAACTCGGTATACAATCAAAGGCTGCGCTGAGAAGAGCTGGTTGCCGAAAGGTGGTCAGGGTTTCGAGGTGCTGGGGGTGGATGAAGACGCCAAGCGGCTTCAAAAACTTCCAAAAAGTTTGACGGAACTTAAAAAACCGTGC
>NZ_LMIH01000044.1:105262-105353 GCF_001428645.1 Acidovorax sp. Root217 | reverse complement strand
AGCTGTTTGACCGGAGCTGCCTCGCAGAGGCAGCGCAGGGAGTTCTTCGGCGTCACCCCAGGAACGAGCATCGCAGGCTGCCCCCTCGCCA
>NZ_LMIH01000044.1:98041-105179 GCF_001428645.1 Acidovorax sp. Root217 | reverse complement strand
TTTCTTTGGCGAAGCAAAGAACAAGTACCTCGGCCGCCGGGCCGAGACCCGGCCTCCGCCCTCCATCAAGGCATGCAGCCACCATCAAACCGCAAGCGACGAAGGAGACCCGTGCTCCGCCTTCAGCCAAGCAAAAGCAACAATCTAGCGAAACGGCTTCAGCGGCGCATCATTTCAAGAAATTCATGAACGCCGTAATGATCACCGCATTGAAGAAATCAATGAACAGCGAGCCCACCAGCGGGATCACGAAGAACGCCTTGACCGACGGCCCGTTGACCGCCGTGAACGCCTGCATATTCGCCATGGCATTGGGTGTGGCGCCCATGCCGAAGCCGCAATGCCCGGCGGCGATGACGGCGGCATCGTAGTCCCGCCCCATCACGCGGAAGGTGACCCAGTAGCCGTAGGCGAACATCAGCGCCGTCTGCGCCAGCAGAATCACCAGCAGCGGCCCCGCCACCTCGGCCAGCTCCCACAGCTTCATCGACATCAGCGCCATGGCCAGGAAGAAGGCCAGCGACACATTGCCCACCACCTCGAACTGCCGCAGCGGCAGCTCGCTGTTGCGCCAATCGATGATGTTGCGCACCAGCGCCGCCACCAGCATGGGCCCCAGGTACGAGGGCAGCGTGACGCCCAGGTCCTTGAGCCAGTTCACCAGCAGCGTGCCGATGCCGATGGACACGGCAATCAGGATGCTGGCGTACATCACCGTATCGCCACCACTGCCCGTGTTGGCCGTGACGGGCACCGGTATGGCCGGCGCGGTGGCAGCGCTGGCGCCATGCGCGTGCAGGCCGTTGCGCCGCATGAGCAACGTGCCCAGGGGGCCGCCAATCACGCAGCCCGCCACCAGGCCATAGGTCGCGGCAGCAATCGCGGCCGGCAGGGCACCGGCTGCGCCGGCCTGCTCCAGCAGGGGGCCGAAGGCGGCCGACGTGCCATGTCCGCCCGTCAGGGAAATGGAGCCCGCCGCCACGCCAATGAGCGGGTGCACGCCGAGCAGTGCTGCCAGGCCCGCGCCCAGGGTGTTCTGCAGCAGCACCAGCCCCACGGCCGCCGCCAGGAACAGGGCCACACCCACCCCGCCCTTCTTGAGCAACTCGAAGCTGGCAGAAAAGCCGATGGTGGTGAAGAACACCAGCAGCAAAAAGGCGCGCATGTTGTCATAGAACTCGAACGCAAAGCTGCCGCTCAGGTGGCCCGCCAGCGCGATGAGGGAGAACACCAGCCCGCCGATGATGGGGCCTGGTATGAAGTAGCGCGACAGCACGCCTACGTGCTTCTTGATGAAGTCGCCCAGGACCAGGAGCACGGCGGCAACGCCGATGGTCTGTGCAATGTCCAGCTGGATGGTGATCATGGTGGTGGTGTTGGCTGGTGCCAGGCAGCAAGGCCTGGCCGGAACGCAGCCACCGGGTCAATGGGGTGGCCATGGGGATGCAGCAGCACGCTGCGCGAGCCGGCGAGTGTATCGCCGCACAAATGCCCCCTCCAGAGCATGCGCAGGCTGCGCGCAGGGGGCGCATGGCTGCGGCTATGCTTGGCGGCCCACCCACCGCTGCACTCCATGCGCCACCGCGCCGCCCCCATGCCACCCCGCCTGATCCGCTTCAACAAACCCTATGGCGTGCTGAGCCAGTTCACGGCCGAGGGCAAGTGGCAGGGGCTCAAGGACTACATCGACCAGCCCGGCGTGTACGTGGCCGGCCGGCTCGACGCCGACAGCGAAGGCCTGCTGCTGCTCACCAGCGACGGGCCGCTGCAGGCCCGCATTGCCGACCCGCGCTTCAAGATGGAAAAGATCTACTGGGTGCAGGTCGAAGGCCTGCCCGGTGAAGATGCCCTCGCGCAACTGCGCAGCGGCGTGCAGCTCAATGACGGTCCGACACGGCCCGCGCGGGCCCGCCTGCTCGATCCACCGCCAGCGGTATGGGAGCGCACGCCGCCTATCCGCGAGCGCAAGGCCATCCCCACCGCCTGGATCGAGCTGGCCATCCGCGAAGGCCGCAACCGCCAGGTGCGGCGCATGACGGCGGCCGTGGGCTTGCCCACGCTGCGGCTGGTGCGCGCGGCCATCGGCCCCTACACGCTCGACGGGCTGGCACCGGGGGCGTGGGCCGAGCAGGCCGTGCTGTAACAACCACGGCGCCCGGCCAGCCGTGTCGCTTTTCCAAGCACCCCGTCGAGGGTAAACCCGAATTTTTCAAGTCCTATAGAGGACTATAGTTCTTGCATGGAGTCCTCTTCGCACCTGGCCCTGGTCGACAGCGCCCCGGGCATGCGCCGCTATGCCGCCCTGGCCAATGCCCTGCGCGTGCGCGTGGTGGCGGGCGAGTGGCCACCGGGCAGCGCCCTGCCGGCCGAGAGCCTGCTGGCCGCCGAGCACCAGGTGGCCCTGGGCACTATGCGCCGCGCGCTGGAGCTGCTGGTGGAGCAAGGGCTGATCGAGCGCATCCACGGCAAGGGCACCTTCGTGCGCCAGGGCATCGCGGGCGGGTCCATGCTGCGGTTTTTTCGCTTTGGCGGCGGTGGCGGCAGCGAAGTACCGCAGTCGCGCATCCTCGTGCGCAAGAGCGTGACCGCAACGACCGCCGTGGCGCGCGGCCTGGGCATTGGCCCGGGTGAGCCCGTGCTGCACCTGCTGCGGCTGCGTCTGCTGGCCAGCCAGCCCTGCCTGATCGAAGAGATGTGGCTGCCGCTGGACCTGTTCGCACCGCTGGCCGACGACGACCTGGCTGGGTGGGACGACTTGCTCTACCCCATGTTCGCGCGCCGCTGTGGCGTGCACGTGCACCGCGCGGTGGACCAGATCGGCTTTGGCGCAATGACCGGCGCCCAGGCCGCCCAGTTGCGCCTGCCGGCCGGCCACCCCTGCGTCGCCGTGGAGCGCAGCGCCTACGACCTGACAGGCCGCTGCGTCGAGTGGCGCACCACGCGCGGCGATGCCAACGCCTTCCACTACACCATCACGATCACCTGACCGCCCCCGGCCGCCTTCACCCCGGAACACTGGAGCACATCCGCCATGACCCATTCCAAGCACTCCACTTCAACCGCCACCCTCTCGCGCCGTGGCCTGCTGGTGCAGGCCGCAGGCGCCGCGCTGGCTGCGCCCTGGGTGGCCAGCAGCCATGCCGCCACCGTAGCGGGTGGCCGGCCGATCTCGCTGGTGGTGTCCTACCCCGCAGGCGGTGGCGCGGACCTGATCGCGCGCATCATCGCGCCGCGCCTGGCCGAAGCCCTGGGCCAGGGCGTGGTGGTGGAGAACAAGCCCGGCGCCAGCGGGCAACTGGCCGCCTCGCAGGTGGCGCGCGCCACGCCGGACGGCAGCGTGCTGCTGCTCGACGCCTCGTCGTTCGCGGTGAACCCCTCGCTGTTCCCCAAGCTGCCGTACGACAGTGCCAAGGCCTTCACGCCGCTGGCGGTGTTGGCCACCTTTCCCAACGTGCTGGTGTGCACGCCCGGCTTTTCGGCCAAATCGGTCAAGGACGTGATCCAGCTGGCCAAGGCCAAGCCGGGCGAGCTGACCTATGCCTCCTCGGGCAATGGCTCGGCGCAGCACCTGGCGGGCGCCATGTTCGAGGGGCGAGCGGGCGTGCAACTGCTGCATGTGCCCTACCGCGGCGGCGGCCCGGCCATGACCGACGTGATGGGCGGGCAGGTGCCGCTGTTCTTTGCCAACGTGGCCTCGTCGCTGGGCCATATCCAGGCCGGCAAGCTGCGCCCCCTGGCCGTGACCAGCATGGTGCGCGCCCGCTCGCTGCCCGAGGTGCCCACCATGGCCGAGGCCGGCGTGCCCGGCTACGAGGTGCTGGAGTGGAACCCGCTGCTGGCCCCCGCCGGCATGGCTGCCGACACCCGGGCCACGCTGGTGGCCGCCGTGCGCAAGGCCCTGGCCGACCCCGAGGTGCTGGGCCGCGTGCGCCAGTTGGGGGGCGATGTGTTCGCCGATGCCTCGCAGCAGACCGCCGGCAAGTTCATCGCTGCGCAGCAGGAGCAGTGGGCCAGAGTGGTGCGCGAACGCAAGATTTCCGTCGGATAGACAAGCCCCAGCCCTGGGCGCGCACGTTTCGTGCATGGCCCAGTGGCACGCAGCCCCCTCAATCACCGAAATGGCTTTGACCGCCCCCCCTTTTTCACCCGCCCTGCCCCAGGGCTGGGACACCCACGTGCATGTGTTCGACAGCGCCGCACCTGCGCAGGCCGGCCACTACCAGCCCGTGCACCGGCCGCTGGCCGATATCGAGGCGCTGGCCGCAGCGCATGGCGTGGGCCACCTGGTGCTGGTGCAGCCCAGCGTGTACGGCACCGACAACCGCGTGCTGCTCGATGCGCTGGCCCAGTCCAGCGGCCGCCACCGCGGCGTGGTGGTGCTGGACGGCACCGTACCCGACGCGGAACTGGACCGCATGCATGCCCTGGGCGTGCGCGGCGTGCGCTTCAACCTCGTCTCGCCCGTGGGAAACGGCCCCGAGACCATGAAGACCCTGGCCCCGCGCCTGGCCGAGCGGGGCTGGCATGTGCAGTGGTACGCCAACCCCGAAGACCTGGCCACCATCGTCCACCTGCACCAGGGCACGCCCGTGGCCTGCGTGCTCGACCACCTGGCCGGCCTGCACGGCCTGCTGCCCTCTGATGACCGTGCCTGGCAGGCCCTGGCCAAGCTGGCCGGGCAAGGCGCCTGGGTGAAGCTCTCGGGCTGGTACCGGCTGCAGGCCAGCGCGCCCTATGGCCTGCTGCACCCGGCCATCACCCGCGTGGCCGCGCACATGGGGGATCGCCTGGTGTGGGGCTCCGACTGGCCGCACACCTCGTTCGCACCCGACGCCCTGCCACGCTATGCCAGCGTGTGGGAGCCGGTGGTGAATGCGCTGGGCCACGAGGCCGCGCTGCGCATCCGCGATGCCGGCGCGCGCCTGTACGCCTAAGAACCCGGCAGCAACCCGGCTACTCGCTGGCCTGCGCCGCCTCGTCGATCACCAGATAGCGTTTGACCAGGTCGAAAAAGCTTTCGTAGAAGGTGTCCGCCGTGATGGTCTCGCTGCCTACACGCACCAGCGATTCGCTGCTCGACGAGAACGGCAGCGACACCGAGCCGATGGCACCCACGCCCAGGCTGGCCGAGTTGTTGGTCTTGCGCAGCGCAAAACTGTCCTGGATGGCGGTGACGAAGCCCAGGCTGATCTTGCCCGTGGGCGACTCGGGCACGCAGACCACGCGGATCACCATCTGCATGTGCGTCTCGGTACCGGGCTGGAAGTTCTTCTTGCCCTCCACCAGCTCGGCCGAGCTGGTGTTGATGAGGTAGCCCTGGCTGAGCAGCGCCCGGCGCGATGCCTCGCAGGTCTGCGCCGGCGTGGCATCGAACAGCCGCGAGTAGGTGGCCAGCGAGCCGAACTTCTCCTGCGGTGCCTGGGGCCCCGGTGTGCTACTGGGAAGGGCGCCGCAGCCCGCGAGCAGCATGGCAACGCCAGCCAGCAGTGCGCAAAGCGGTCGATAGGCGCGTGACGTGGCGCCGCAAGGCAACAGGGCAGAAGGGTTCGAGGGCATCGTCGGATTCAAAAGCGGCACTCCGAAAAGGCAGGCATTGGAGGGTGGCCGGGGCGCCGGCACTGTGGACAACGACAGACAAAGGCAACGGCGGGCAACTGTCGCTGTGAGGCGCCGTACCTGCGGTCGGTTCCCTGCATTCTAAAAATGAAATTCGTCTCCGGGATGGCATGCCCATCGGGGCACGACGGTCGAACTGCGCAGTTCTCGGCCGAAGCACCATCATGCCATGTTGCTCTCATTTCGATAGCCCGCAAGCCCATCTGCACGACATTGGTCTTGATTGTTACAAATAGCCGCGCAAGTCGCGGGCGCAGGCGCAATACCTTGCGCCGTTACACATCTGGACATACAAAAAACCATTTACTACAAATACACTAGCCGGCTATGGGCCAGCTGGCGCTCCTATGGGAGGGGGCCGCACCAAGATGCCCGAGGAGGGCCGCGCCTTCGCGCGCGGTGAAGGAAGAGCTACGTGAACCAAAAACCTGACCTTTCGTTTTCCCTGGAACCCATTGAAAAGGAATCCGCCGCCAAGACCGTCTTCACGGAGCGCACCTGCCCCCGTTGCAAGTACGCGCGGCAGGCCTCCGACATGGCACCCGATTGGCAGTGCCCGAGCTGCGAAGTGGCCTACGACAAGGTAGACCCGCCCAAGCCGCGCGAACCCGAGGCCGCCGCCCCTGCGCCAGCGCCCTATGTCGGCAAGGCCGCGCGGCAGCGCGCGGAGGCTGCAGCGGCCGCAGAGGCTGCGGCGGCCGCCAAGAAGAAGGAAAAAGCCAAGAAAAAGGCCCCGCGCGAGCTGCCCACGACCTGGATTGCCCTGGCGCTGGCCGTGGTGGTGGGCCTGGGCCTGGTGGGCTGGAAGTACCAAGCCGACAAGGTCCGTGCGCAGGAGCGCATTGCCAAGGCCGAAGCCGATGCACGCGCCGCCGAAGTGGCGGCGCAGAAGGCAGCGCAGGACCACCAGGCGCGCCTGAAGGACCTGGAGAAGCAGGCCCGCCGCACCGATGGCCCCGAGGCCGTGCAGGAGCTGCAGGCACTGGCCGCCAAGGGTGACCTGCGGGCCATGCTGGTGCTGGGCATCACGCTGCGCGACGGCCGCGGCGTGCCCAAGGACCAGGCCCAGGCCATGCAGTGGCTCACCAAGGCCGCCAACGAAGGCTATTCGCTGGCCAGCGTGCAGCTGGGCTACATCTACGAGCGCGGCCTGGGCGAGACCCAGCAGGCCGAGCAGGCCGAAAACTGGTACCTGCGCGCCGCGCGCCAGGGCGACCCATCGGGCCTGTACAGCCTGGGCCTGCTCTACTCCACGGGCCTGGACAACGTGGGCCGCCGGCCCGTGGCCGCCCACATGCTGCTGGACCTGGCCCAGCGCGCGCACAAGGAGCAGCAGCAGGACGACTCGCTCACCCCGCCCAACCGCGGCGCCTTCTGGGCCGCCGGCACGCAGCGCCGCCTGGCGCCCACGATGAGCATCGTGGAGGTGGCCGAGGCCAAGCGCCTGGCCGACGCCTGGAAACCTGGCCAGCCCTTCGGCTTCTGAAGCGCCGAAGCCTTCGATGGCTTTGGAGTGGTGCTT
>NZ_LMIH01000044.1:84676-98007 GCF_001428645.1 Acidovorax sp. Root217 | reverse complement strand
GCAGTACGAGCAGTACGACAAGACGCAGCAACGACGCCAGAAGAGTTTTGTTAGCCGCTCTAAAGCCGACCCACTGAGCGGCAGATTACCGGCAGATACAGCCGCCGGGGCGCGGCGCGGGTACAGTGCAGGGCTTTCGTGGGCGTTGCGCCAGCCAGCGTAGCGCCTGCGGTGCCTGTTTCTGCCCGCCCCTCCCCTTTTTCTCCTTCTCAGTTCCCCATGTCCAACCTCATCGTGCACGGCGGTACGCCGCTGCGTGGCCGCATCACCCCGTCTGCCAACAAGAACGCCGTACTGCCGGTGCTCTGCGCCACCCTGCTCACCCGCGAGCCGCTGCGCCTGCACGGCGTGCCCGACATCACCGACGTGCGCAAGATCCTCGACATCTTTCGCATGCTGGGCAGCAGCGTGCACCTGGACGAACCCACGGGCACGCTGAGCCTGCACCACCAGGAAACCGTGTTCGACCCTGCGCAGCACCGACTGCCCGAGGAGATGCGCTCGTCCATCATGCTGATACCGCCGCTCCTGGCGCGCTTTGGCGTGGCGCGGCTCGAAGACAACGTCAAGGGCTGTACCCTGGGCGTGCGCGAGATCGACCCGCATGTGGAGGTGTTCCAGCGCTTTGGCGGCACGGTGGAGCGCGCCGAGGGCTCGCTGCTGGTGCGCAGCCAGGGGCCGCTCACGCCCACGGACCACTGGCTCGACTACGCCTCCGTCACCACCACCGAGAACTTCGTACTCTGCGCCGTGGAGGCCAACGGCACCTCGACGCTGACGAATGCAGCGTCGGAACCGCACGTGCAGGAGTTCTGCCGCTTCATGGTGATGCTGGGCGCGCGCATCGACGGCATCGGCACCTCGCGCATCACGGTGCAGGGCGGTGCGGCGCTGGGCGGTGGCGAGTTCCGCTTCGATGAAGACTTCCACGAGATCACCACCTTCCTGGCGCTGGGCGCCATCACCGGCGGCGATGTGATCGTGCGCAACAGTGCGCCGGGCAACTTCCCGCTGATCGACCGCACCTTCGCCAAGTTCGGCGTGGTCGTCACGCACGAGGACGGCTGGTCGCGCGCGCACTGCCCCGGCCCGCTCAAGGTGCAGACGCCCTTCACCAGCAACGTGCTGACCAAGGTCGAGGCCGCTCCCTGGCCCTACTTCCCGGTGGACCTGCTGCCCATCTTCATCGCCCTCGGGGTGCGTGCACAGGGCAATTGCATGTTCTGGAACAAGGTGTACGACGGCGCGCTGGGCTGGACGGGCGAACTCTCCAAGTTCGGCGCCCACGTGTTCTCATCGGACCCGCACCGGCTCATCACCTTTGGCGGCAATCCGCTGAGTCCGGCCCTGGTGGAGAGCCCCTACATCATCCGCGTGGCCATCGCCCTGTTCATGGTGGCGGCCAGCATCGAGGGGCGCTCGGAGATCCGCAACGCCGCGCCCATCCGCCGCGCCCATCCGCGCTTCGTAGAAAACCTGCGCAGCCTGGGTGTGAACGTGGAGTGGACCAGCGAGGAATGAGCGTCTGAGCGTCTGGAGCAGCGCTCTACCGGCGCCGGAACCAGAGCACCACGCCCAGGAACACCACGCCGGTGAGAATGGGCGACCACGACATCAGCAGCTCCAGCCAGGTCGATTTGCGGATGCCCGACCAGACCTCGACCTGCACGCGGTCGATGCGCAGGTTGCGCGACGACTCGAAGTCCAGCGACGGGGCCGCCTTGCGGTCCTCTTTAAAGCTCACGCCCTTGGAGGCCCCCACCATGGACACGGGCTGGCCCGCGCGGGCGCCCTTGTGCACCAGTTCGGGCAAAAACGAGATGGGCGAGGGGCCGTCAAACTGCAGGCCGGTCTGCCAGCGCGAGCCAGCGTCGCCATCGGCCAACGCCACGCCCGAAACCTTGACGACGATGGTGAAGGGGTTCTTGCTGGTGGGCAGCGACAGCTCGTCGCCGCGCCACCGCTCGGTGTCGGCGTAGATGCCCTTGCCCTTGTCGCCCGGCTTTTGCGCCTGCTTTTCCTGGAAGCGCTGGAACTTCGCCAGCGTCTCGGGCGACAGGTCGTAAATTTTCTCCAGCGTCTTGCCATAGGCGCCGGCTTCGTCCTTGGCCTGCGCGGACGGCAGGGCGACCGCCAGCATCAAAAAAGCGACGGCAAGCCATCGTCGCACGCTGCCCGAATGGGTGGCGAAAATCACGGTACGCATCTGAAACTCCCCCTCTTGTGCTCTTGTCGTTCGTTGTACACGCCGCCTGCATGCGCCGCGCAGCACGGAGTGTAGGAGACAATGCGCGTCCTTTTCACTGCCCGCCAGACGCCTCCTGCCCCATGCCCCTGCCTGCCGTTGCCCTGCTCTGCCTCGTGGTCGCCATCAGCGACGGCGACACCCTCACCGCACGCTGCGGCCCGCCCGGGGCCTACCAGCAGGTGAAGGTGCGGGTGGCAGCCATCGATGCGCCCGAGCGCAAGCAGGCCTTTGGCCAGAAAGCCCGGCAGAACCTGGCGCAGATGTGCTTCAAGCGCCAGGCGACACTGCAGCCCATCGAGGAGGACAGCTATGGCCGCACGGTGGCCAATGTGCGCTGCGGCGGCACCGACGTGGCCACCGCGCAGGTGACGGCAGGCCTGGCCTGGGTGTACACGCCGTATGCCGAGCGCCACCCGCACCTGGCACCGCTGCAGCGCCAGGCGCGCGCCCAGGGCGAAGGGCTGTGGGCACAGAAGCGCCCGCTGGCGCCGTGGGACTACCGGCACCGGCACCCCAGGCCCTATGGCAAAGGCCCGGGCAGTGGCCCGCATGGCATGGGCTGACCCCGCCACCGGCTGACAACCCGCACTGTTGCCGTGGCGGTCACCTCTGTGGCGGTGCACTTGCGCGCACCATCTCCAGGCGCTCCGGCAGCCTGCGCGCAAAGCCGGTAGCATCGGCAGGCACCCGGTATAAACCCTGAGGCCAGCGGCATGCCGTTTTTCTCCCGCCCTGCCTTGCAGACCACCTGCCCTTTCTCGCCGTCCAGCACCGCATCCCGTGTCCCAAACCTCCCAGCCCTCCCCCACACCGGCCGCCAGCGTCTACCGCCATTCAGGCTTTCTGGCCTTTCTCACCGCCCGCCTGATCGCGGTGTTCGCCACCCAGGTGCAGGCCGTGGTGGTGGCCTGGCAGGTGTATGACCTGACGCGCGAGCCGCTGGCCCTGGCCTACGTCGGCCTGGCGCAGTTTCTGCCCATGCTGTGCCTGCTGCTGCCGGCCGGCGACCTGATCGACCGCTTCGACCGCCGGCGCATCCTGGCCATCAGTTGGGCCGTGGGCGCCGTCTGCAGTGCGCTGCTGTGGTGGCTGTCGGGGCATGGCGCCACGGGGGTCAGCGGCATCTATGCGGTGCTGGTGCTGTTCGGCTGCGCACGCGCCTTTTCGGGGCCGGCCATGCAGAGCCTGTTGCCGCAGATCGTGCCGCGCGAGCAACTGGCCCAGGCCATCGCCGCCAACAGCATGCTGATGCGCGCGGCCAGCATCGGCGGGCCGCTGCTGGGCGGCATGCTGTATGCCGTGGGCGGCGGCGAGCTGACCTATGCGCTGTGCTTCGTGTGCTTTGCGCTCGGGGCAGCTCTGCTGGCGCGTGTGGCGGTGGCCTACGCCACCCCCGCCGCAGCGGCGCAGGGCACCATGTGGCAGCGCTTTGGCGCGGGCATCGTGTTCATCCGCTCGCGGCCCATCATCCTGGGCACCATTTCGCTGGACCTGTTCGCCGTGCTGCTGGGCGGCGTGGTGGCCTTGCTGCCCATCTACGCGCACGAGGTGCTGCACGTAGGCCCTGCCGGCCTGGGCGCGCTGCGCAGTGCCATGGCCGTGGGCGAGGTGGGCGCCGGGCTGTACCTGAGCATGCGGCCCTTCAACCGCAAGGTAGGGCAAACCATGTTCATCGCCGTGGCCATCTTCGGCGCGGCCAACCTGGTGTTCGCACTGTCCACGCTGTTCTGGCTGTCGTTCGCCGCGCTGCTGGTGGCGGGGGCCGCTGACATGGTGAGCGTGTACATCCGCGGCGCACTGGTGCAGTTCTCCACGCCCGACGAAATGCGCGGGCGCGTGAACGCAGTGAACATGCTGTTCATCGGCTCGTCCAATGAGCTCGGGGAGTTCCGCGCCGGCACCAGCGCCGCTTGGCTGGGGGTGGTACCGGCCGCCGTGCTGGGCGGCATCTGCACGCTGGGCGTGGTGGGGGCGTGGACGCTGGGCTTCAAGCAGCTGCGCAAGGTGGACAAGTTCGAGGAAGCGGCCAAGTCCCGCTGAGCCGGCGCGCACAGCGCCCCTACAACTGCTCACAACCTGCGGCGCATTTGTGTCGCCCGCGTAAAACCCGCCGCAGGCCCTTGCCTTGGCCCTGCGGCAGGCGCAGCATGGTGCCCCAGCCCTGCTTCAACAGGGCCGATGGATGCCTGCACCATGCTCCTGCACGACCTTGCCCCGCCCTCGCCCATCAACCGCCGCCAATGGCTGGCGCTGGCGGCCCTTGGCGCCTCTGCCAACGCGGTGCCGGCCTGGGCCACATCCGCCGCCGCACCGGCGGACCTGCCCGGCGAGGTACTGCCCGCCCGCCTGATGGACCGCATCACCTGGGGCTGCACGGCCCAGGGCGCACGGGCGCTGGCTGGCATGGGTCGGGAGGCATGGCTGGCCGCTCAGTTGCGCGGCCCCGCCAATGCGCCGCTGCCAGCCCAAGCGCAGGCGCAGATCGATGCCATGGCCATCACCAAGACCCCGTTTGAAACCCTGGCCCTGCAGATGGAGGCGCGCCAGCGCGAGGCCCGCGCCCTGCCCACCGAGGACGAGCGCAAGGCCGGCCTGGAAGCCTGGCAGAAGGACATGCGCAACCTGCAGCGCGAGGCCAGCCAGCGCTTTGTGCTGCGCGCGCTGTACTCGCCCGCCCAGTTGCGCGAGAAGATGACCTGGTTCTGGATGAACCACTTCAGCGTGTTCGCCGGCAAGGCCGACCTGCGCGCCAGCGTGGGCGACTACGAGGAGCGCGCCGTGCGCCCGCATGCGCTGGGCCGTTTCCGCGACCTGCTGGGGGCCACCACGCGCCACCCGGCCATGCTGCGCTACCTGGACAACGCGCAGAACGCCGCCGGCCGCATCAACGAGAACTATGCGCGCGAGCTGATGGAGCTGCACACCCTGGGCGTGGGCGGCGGCTACAGCCAGCAGGATGTGCAGGAGCTGGCGCGCGTGCTCACGGGCGTGGGCATCAGCCTGCGCCCGCTGGAGGACGAGCCCCCACGCATGAAGCCGGCCTTGCGCAGCCACTACGTGCGCCAGGGCCTGTTCGAATTCAACCCCCAGCGCCACGACTGGGAGTCCAAGACCCTGCTGGGCGCACCCATCCGTGCAGAGGGCCTGGCCGAGCTGGACGAGGCCCTGGACCGCCTGGCCCGGCACAGCGCCACGGCCCGCTTCGTCACGCGCAAGATGGCCGTCTACCTGGTGGGCGATGCGCCCCCGCCCGAGCTGCTCGACACCCTGGCCCGCACCTTCGAGCGCACCGATGGCGACATCGCCGCCGTGCTGGCCGAGCTGTTCCAGTCGAGCGCCTTCCAGGCATCGCTGGGCCAGCGCTTTCGCGACCCGGTGCAGTACCTGCTGGCCGGTGCGCGCCTGGTGCATGGCGAGCAGCAGGTGCTGGCGAGCACCGATCCCCTGCTCAACTGGCTGCAGCGCCTGGCCGAGCCGCTGTATGGCCGCGCCACGCCGGACGGCTACCCGCTGGATACCGCGACCTGGTCGGGCTCGGGCCAGATGAGCACGCGCTTCGAGGCGGCGCGTGTGCTGGGTGCCGGAGCCCTGGCACCAACCGATGCGCAGGGCAAGCGCCCGCCGCTACCGGCGCTCTCGCAAACGCCTTACCTGCAGCAGATCGACGCCACGCTGGCACCTGCCACGCGCGCCGCCCTGGTGCAGGCGACGTCGCCGCGCGAATGGAACCTTTTGTTCCTCTCTTCACCCGAATTCATGCACGGCTGAAAGGACTCCCCATGCTGCGAAGACACTGCCTGCAGGCCCTGGGCGCAGGCGCCCTGGGCCTGGCCACCGCATCGGCCCAGGTCGCAGCCGCCCCGCGCGCGGGCGATGCACGCCTGCTGCTGGTGTTCCTGCGCGGTGGCTACGACTGCGCGAGCCTGCTGGTGCCCACCAGCAGCAGCTTTTATTACGAAAGCCGGCCCAACATTGCCATTGCCCGCCCGGGGGAAGAAGGCGGTGCGCTGGAGCTGACCAGCGACTGGGGCCTGCACCCGGTGCTGGCGCCTTCGCTGCTGCCGCTGTACCAGCGGCGCGAACTGGCCTTCGTGCCCTTTGCCGGCACGGACGACCTCTCGCGCAGCCATTTCGACACGCAGGACAGCATCGAGCTGGGCCAGCCCCTCTCTGGGCGGCGCGACTACGGATCGGGCTTCTTGAACCGGCTGGCGGCCGAGCTGGGAGCCAAGCGGGACAAGGCGTCTCCGATGGCCTTCACCAGCACCCTGCCCCTGGTGCTGCGCGGCGCGGTGGACGTGCCCAACACGGCGCTGGCCGCTGCAGCAGGCAAAGCCGGCGTGGACGAGCGCCAGGCCGGGCTCATCGATATGATGTACCGCAGCACGGCCCTGGCCGGCCCCGTGGCCGAGGGCTTTGCCACACAGGCCGAGGTGGTGCGCAGCATGCAAGGCGAGCTGGACGCCGCCAGCCGCAATGCGCTGAGCACCAAGGGCTTCGAGGGCACGGCCCGGCGCATGGCGCGGCTCATGCAGACGCGCTACCACCTGGGCTTTGTCGACGTGGGCGGGTGGGACACGCATGTGGGCCAGGGCAATGCCACCGGCCCGCTGGCCAACCGCTTCGAGGAACTGGGCCGGGGCCTGGCCGGCTTTGCCGACGAGATGGGCGCCACGGCCTGGAAGAACACTGTGGTGGTGGTGGTCAGCGAGTTCGGCCGCACCTTCCGCGAGAACGGTAACCGCGGCACCGACCACGGCCACGGCACCGTCTTCTGGGTGCTGGGCGGTGGCGTGGCGGGCGGGCGCATCGCGGGCGAGCAGCAGGCGCTGAGCGCCACCACGCTGTTCCAGAACCGCGACCACCCGGTGCTCAACGACTACCGCGCCGTGCTCGGCGGCCTGTTCGGCCGCTTGTACGGGTTGAATGCCACGGCCCTGGCCCGGGTGTTCCCGGGCGCACGCGCCAGCGATCTGCGGCTCGTGTGAGCCGCGAGCGCATCACGCGTTGAGGACCCCGCTCATCAGCTCGGGCAGGCGCTCGATCTTCATCTTGAAGCCGCAGGCCTGCGCATGGCCGCCCCCGCCCATGCTTTCGGCCAGGGCGATGCAGTCGAAGTTGCGCTGCGAGCGCAGCCCCGCCTTCACGCCCTTGGCACCGGCGCTCCACATCAGCGCAAAGGTGCCGGTTTGGGCTGAAAGGATGTCGCCCACCAGGCTATGGAACATGCCGGGCGCATTCACCATCAACCCCTCGATGCCGTTGAACACCAGGGGCTGGGCGCCTTCGGCGATGTCGGCGCAGAGCTTTCGGTACTTCTCGTCCATGGCCGAGCCGCGCGCCATGAAACGCTCCAATTGCTCGGGCGTGAAACGGGCGATCTCCTGCCAGCGCTCGAAGGTCTGCGTCTCCATGTCCAGCGCAGAGAGAAAGGCCGCACTCTCAGGGAACTCCCACTTCCAGATATCGCGGTCTTCCACGTACTGCAGCAGCGCCGGCACGGGCGTGTGCGGGTGGAAAAACTCCCAGGCCAGGCGCGCACCGGACTTGTCCATGTCGAAGTGCACCACACCGCAGCGGCAGGCAAAGCCGGTGAGCTTTTCGGCCGCGCTCTTGTGGTGGTCGAGCATCACCAGGCGCGCCGCGCGCTCGTCGATGGCCGAGAGGATCTCGGCCGAGAACGAAAAGTCCAGGATGTAGACCGAGCGGCCATCGAGCGCGGGCAGGTCGTCCACCGACTGCACGTCGCCATGGTCCAGGCCCACGTATTCGGCCTTGTCGCCGTAGAACAGCCAGGCCGCCAGCGCGGCGCCAAAACCGTCCGGGCAGTTGCGGCCATGGTAGAGCACCAGGGGCGAGGGGTCGTTCAGATCGGGGGCAACCAGCAGTTGCAGGGGAAGAATCGATTTTTTCATCATTGCCGCCGATTGTCGCGCGCCTGCGTGACGGCGGGAACCAATACATTGCAGACGGGCTCGATAGGGTATGGTGTTTCGCATTCCATCCCCCTCGCTCTCCACCTTCTTTGGCCGGCCCATGTTCCAGACCCTCAAAGAACTGTTCGACAGTTTCACCGCCCCTTTTTCGCCTGAGGCCACTCCTTCAGAGCGCGCCCATTCCGTGCAGCTGGCGGCTGCCGTGCTGCTGGTGGAGGTGGTTCGCGCAGACGCCTCCATGGACCCCGCGGAGCGCGATGCCATGGTCCACGCCTTGCGCGAACGTTTCTCGCTCACCGACGACGAGATCCACCGCTTGCTGGAGCTGGCCGTTGACACCGCCAAAACCGCCTACGACTACCAGCGCTTCACCGGCAACCTCAATGACCACTTCACCCAGCCGCAGAAGATCGAACTCGTCGAGGCGATGTGGCAGGTGGCCTATGCCGATGCCCGCCTGGACGAGAACGAGATGCACGCCATCAGCAAGGTGGCCGGGCTGCTGCACGTGACGCACGGCGAGTACATCGCTGCCAAGATGCGCGCCAAGGAAGCGGCGGCCCTCCTTTGATCCGCGCTATACCGGCAGCCAGCGCCACCAGAAGGGCGTTTTCACTTCGCGCGCGCCGCGCTCCTGCAACAGCTGCACAAACTCCTTGCGGCCATGGCGCCTGGCCGCCTGCAGCGGCGTCATGCCGTCGAACTCCGAGCGCAGCGCTGGGTCCGCGCCGTGGTCCAGCAGGTAGTGCGCGATGGCACCGTGCCCGTGGATGAGGGCCGCCACCAGCGGCGTACACAGGATCTCGGGGTGCTGGTAGTTGGGGTTCACGCCCGCGCTGATGTGGTGGCGCACCAGCGCCAGATCACCGGCCACGGCGGCGGCATACATGTCTTTCCAATCGCCTGCGGACATGGGAACTCCTCCTTTGCTGATCAGCGCCGTTTGCCGTACTTGGCTGCGTACTCGGCAGCCAGCTTGCGCGCAGCCAGCTGACCCTTGGCATCGAGGATGCTCAGCAACTGCGCCCGGTTCTTGATGGCCTGGGGCTCGCCTGCGCTGGCCGGCATGTCGATCCAGGCAAAGGCCTGCACATAGTCTTGCGGCACGCCGTGGCCCTGGGCGAAGAGCAGGCCGTATTCGTTCTGCGCGGCCAGCGAGCCGGCCTCGGCCGCCTTGCGGTACCACAACGCGGCCTTCTCGTGGCTCTGGGGCACACCGGCGCCCTTGCGGTAGGACTGGCCCAGGTTGAACTGCGCCTGCACGTCGCCCTTCTCGGCGGCCAGCGTGGCGTAGTGCTCTGCACGCTGCATATCCTGCGGCACGCCATCGCCCTTGGAGTACATCAGGCCCAGGTTGGCCATGGAGGGCGTGTAGCCTGCCTGCGCCGCCTCGGTGAACAGCGCGACCGCCTTCTTCAGGTCCTTGCCCACGCCCTGGCCTGTGTAGTAGAGGCTGGCCAGCATGTGCTTGCCGGCAGCGTCGCCGGCATTCGCCGCCGCACTGAATTCCTTGAAGGCGGCGGCATAGTCACCCTTGCCGTAGGCGGCGATGCCGTCGTTCACAGCGGCTTGGGCAAGGGCGGGCAATGACATGGCGGCTCCCAGGGTCAAGGCGGCAGCAATGGCGCGCAACATCATCATCGGCGTGGGCTCCTTCGGCAAAGAGGGATCATGAATTGGCCGCATTCTGGCATGCCCGGCCGAAAGTGTCCGCTCGGCACAGGCTCTGGCCAGGTCGCCCCAAAAATCACCCACCTTGTGCCATCTGGTGGATGGTCTGCGCCAGCCGATCCGGGCACGAGAAGTAGGCCGAGTGGCTCGCATCGAGCGAGGCCACACTGGCGCAGAGCGAGGCGGCCTGCATCTGCCGCTGCAGCGCAATCGTCACGGCCCGGTCCTGCGTGAGCTCGATGTAATGCCGGCGCACCCGGCCATAGCGCTCAGGGGTGAGCTTCAGCCGCGTGAGCGCGGGCAGCGCGGGCTCGGGCGTCAGCAGCGCGCTCGCCAGGGCCACATCGGCATCGGAGCAGTCGGCATACAGCGTCTCCCGGTAGGCCTCGGGTGCCAGGCTGTCGGTGAGCGTGGCCCGGTGGATGCGCAGGTGCGTGCGCACCAGCGAATCCCGGTCCTGGCGGAAAAAGTCGGCCACGCGCTCGCCGCTCTGGAGCATGTAGGCCGCCAGGTAGGCCACGCCTGCCACCTTGCCGGGCCGCACCATCTCGGCCACGGTGGAGGCGACGATGCCGCCCCGGCTGTGTGCGACGATGAAGACCGGGCCATCGAGCGCATCGACCAGCCGGCACACATGCCGCGCCATGTCGGCGAGCGTGGTGCGCCCGCGCGCCAGTCGCCAGTGGCGGCCATGGGCCGGCAGGTCGGGCGCGTGCACGCTGTGCCCTGCCGCCTGCAGGTGCGGCACGACCTTGTGCCAGCACCAGGCGCCATGCCAGCTGCCGTGAAGGAGAACAATATTCATGGTGTTCAAGGGCTTTTTGCAAGCCGGAAGTGATGAAATCAGCCGGCACGATACGGAGCCACGCCCAGCACGGCTCGCCATTTTCGGACCTGCGAATGCCCGCACCCTGCCCCATAGCGCCATCTCCTTGCCCCATCCCCTCACCATGACCCCGCTCCACATCCTCTGGCGCGACGAGCACCTCGTCGCCGTCTACAAGCCTGCCGGCTGGCTGGTGCACCGCACGGGGCTCGATGCGGGCGAGACGCGCTTCGTGATGCAGACCCTGCGCGACCAGTTGGGCCAGCATGTGTACCCCGTGCACCGGCTCGACAAGGGCACCTGCGGCGTGCTGGTGATGGCGCTGCACAGCGATGCAGCACGCGCGCTGTCGCAGGCTTTCGAGCACCATGCCACGCACAAGCGCTACCTGGCCATGGTGCGCGGCTTTGCACCGGCAGCGGTGGAGGTGGACCACGCCCTCAAACCCGACGACGCCCCGGCCGATGCGCTGGTGCAGGACGCGCACACGCGCTTTCGCACCCTGGCGCAACTGACCCTGCCCGAGGCCAGCGACCCGCGCTTTGCCAGCACCCGCGCTTCGCTGGTGGAGGCCGTGCCCACCACCGGCCGGCGCCACCAGATCCGCCGGCACCTCAAGCACCTGGCCCACCCCATCATCGGCGACGCCACGCACGGCAAGGGCCCGCTGAACCGCTGGTGGGCCGAGCGCCTGGGCCTGCAGCGGCTGTGGCTGCATGCCTGGCAACTGCAGGTGCCGCACCCGGTGACGGGCGAGACACTGGTGTTCGACAGCGGGCTCAGGCTGGAGGCAGGCGATGGCGTGCAGCAGGCCGCCCCCACCGCCGACTGGCAGCGCCTGCTGGCAGAGCGCCCCTGGTGCATGGTCCCGTAACGCGGGCGACATGCAGCGGACGGCTGGCCCCGAATAATGGGTTTTCCCCAGAACAACGGAGACCGCACGCATGACCACCCCGACCACCGGCAACAACCGCGTCCTCGCCCACACGGGCGCACGCTACCCCATCATCCAGGCGCCCATGGGCTGGATCGCTCGCACGCAGTTGGCCTCTGCCGTGTCGCGCGCCGGCGGGCTGGGCATCATCGAGACCTCGTCGGGCGAAACCGCCAACTGCCAGGCCGAGATCACCAAGATGCGCGCCCTCGGCCTGCCCTTCGGCGTGAACCTGCCCATCCGCTTTCTGAAGGACGACGCCATGCTGCGCTTCGTCTGCGCCTCGGGCGTGCGCTTCGTCACCACCTCGGCCGGCAGCCCGGCCAAGTTCATCGCACCGCTCAAGGACGCGGGCATCACCGTCTACCACGCCGTGCCCACGCTGGAGGCCGCGCTCAAGTGCGTGGATGCGGGCATCGACGGGCTGGTGGTGGAAGGCGGCGAAGGCGGCGGCTTCAAGAACCCTGAAGAGGTGTCCACCCTGGTGTTGCTGCAGGCCATCCGCGCGCGGGTGGACGTGCCGCTGGTGGCCGCCGGCGGCATCTGCGACGGGCGCGGCATGGCTGCGGCCTTCGCGCTGGGCGCCGAGGCCGTGCAGATGGGCACGCGCTTCGTGAGCTGCGCCGAAAGCCCGGTGCACGCCAACTACAAGAACGCCATCGTGGGCGCCAGCACCACCGGCACCTGGATGCTCAACACCCGCGCCAGCCCCTGCATCCGCGCGCTCAAGTCCGAGCGCACTGCCGCGATTCACGAAGCCGGGCTGATGCCGGCGGACAGCTTCGAGGGCATACAGCGCGTGTACTTCGACGGCGACATGGAGGCTGCGCCAGCGCTGGCGGGGCAGACGGCGGGGCTGATCGATTCCGTCAAGACGGCGCAGCAGATCATTGACGATACGGTGGCGGAGTTTTTTTCCATTACGGCGCGCATGGGTGCGATGGGCACGGCGCGTTCCTTCGGTTGATGGGTGGTGGGTGGTGGGCCCACAATGGCCCGGCGAACCGCACTTCCAAAGGACCTTTGCCATGCCCACCCTTTGCAGACACACCACCAAACGCCCGTACCGCCTGCCCCCAGGGGCCGGCCTGTTGCTGCTGGCCGCAGCGCTGCTCACAGGCTGCAGCACACCCGCCGCCAACACCGAGACCAGCCCCGGGCCGGCCAGCGCCGAGCGGGCGCACCTGCCGCTGCTGCGCGGCTGGTTCGACGGCAAGGAGGTGCTGTACGTGACCACCGACGCATCCGACGCCGAGGTGGCGCGCGAGCACCTTGCCAACCACGTGCCCCAGCTCGCCCATGCGCTGGCCGACGTGCCCAGCGCTGCGGGCGGCAACCGGCGCCCTGGCGCCACGTCGCGCGTGTACGGCAGCACCAACTTCCGCCAGCCCAGTGTGTTCGCCTCGGCCCCGGAGCCCTTGGGCCATGCCAACCGCAGCGCGGCTTACAGCCCGCTGTGGCAGCTGGTGAAGGTCACTTGGCGCGACCCTGCGCAGGCGCGCGTGCTGCGGTCGGAGGAGGAGGTGCTGGATGCTGCCGACAAGGGTTTTGTGGTGCTGGAGGTGACGCGGGTGGTGCTGAACTGTCCTATTGTTCATCGGGGGGAGTTGGGGGTGTTGCCGGGGGTGACGGTGGATGGGCGTACACCGTGAGCGGATTGCACTGCTGAGCATGACCCCAACGGTGCATTGCTGTCTTTTTTGGCGGCGTGCTTTG
>NZ_LMIH01000044.1:84494-84567 GCF_001428645.1 Acidovorax sp. Root217 | reverse complement strand
GAGGGGCGAGGGGGCAGCCTGCGATGCTCGGGCCTGGGGTGCACCGCGGAACTCGCTGCGTTCCCCCTGCGGC
>NZ_LMIH01000044.1:84213-84423 GCF_001428645.1 Acidovorax sp. Root217 | reverse complement strand
CGCGTGTCCTTCGGCACGCGCTCACCCCAGGCCCTGCGCTTCTCGGCACGGTCAGAAGGGGGGTGGAAGCGGGCTCCATACGGGCCATCGCTTCGGTCGGCCTGTGGTCCTTCGCTGCGCTCGGCTCGCCAGGGCGGCTGCGCCGTCCGTCGGCAGCGCACAGCGCGAACCGACCCCAGGCGCAGCTGCGCAAGCAGCAGCCGAGTGGTA
>NZ_LMIH01000044.1:83995-84135 GCF_001428645.1 Acidovorax sp. Root217 | reverse complement strand
TGCGTGTGCCGAAGGACACACGCACTTCGTGATCTGGCTTGCCGCAGCTGTTTGAACGGAGTTCGCCCGAAGGGAGAACGCAGTGAGTTCTGCGGCACCACCCCAGGACCGAGCATCGCAGGTTGCCCCCATTCGCCCGG
>NZ_LMIH01000044.1:58245-83933 GCF_001428645.1 Acidovorax sp. Root217 | reverse complement strand
TTTGGTGACTTTCTCTTGGCGGCCAAGAGAAAGTTACTGCGCCGCCGGGCGCACACCCCGGCCTCCGCCCTCAACCAAGGCACGCAGCAACCATGAACGCACAACTCAGCGTCGGCCGCGTCCTACCCCCCAACTCGCATTCCACTGCTAGCGCCCCAAGCAACAAGCAAGCACATTGTCGCCAGTGCCCGCCGTGGGCACGGCACCCGGAGATGCCATGCGCGCGCCCATAACCACAACACACCACCACAACCCTCACCCACCAGGCCGTCGCCATGGCTGACGCATCCCAAGCCTGGTGGCAACAAATCGCCACCACCATCGCCTCCGAATTCTCCGACGTCCCCGACGCCGGCGAAGCCACCCGCATCGTCGTGCGCCTCACGGTGGCCGGCGTCCTCGGCGGCCTGCTCGGTTGGGAGCGCGAGCACGCAGGCAAGGCCGCCGGCATACGCACCCACATGCTGGTGGCCATGGGCGCCGCGCTGTTCGTGCTGGTGGCGCAGCAGGTCGGCATCGGCCCGGCGGACAACAGCCGCGTGATCCAGGGCATCGTCGCGGGGGTTGGCTTTCTCGGTGCCGGCACCATCCTCAAGGGCGATGGCGATGGGGAGTCCCAGGTGCGGGGCCTGACCACCGCCGCCGGCATCTGGCTGACGGCGGCCATCGGCGTGGCCGCGGGCCTGGGGCGCGAGATGACGGCGGTGCTGAGCACCGTGCTGGCCCTGGCCGTGCTCTGGGCCATCCCGATGCTGCACGACGCGACGCAGAGCCGTTCGCAGCGCGGTGGCAAAGAAAAGGAACCCACGAAGGCCGATTGATCAGCCGGCAGGGCAAGCGTCTCGCGGCATGGGAATGCTGGCAGCCCACTGGCAGCAGGCCTGGGCTACACTTTTTGCAAAGCCCCGCACTGCGTTGGGGACCGATCCCATAGCCCACGATTGATTGCCGCCATGACGCCTCACCCCACCCCGGCTGACCTTGCAGCCATTGCACCGCCAGGAGCCTCCGGTGGCTGAGCCCAGCGCCCAGGCCGCCACATCCAGCCAGACCTCCGCCACCGCGCCCCTCTCGGCCAACCTGCGCGGCATCATCGCCATGTGCCTGGCGGTGGGCTGCTTTTCGGTGATGGACGCACTGCTCAAGACCCTGTCGGGCAGCTACCCGGCCATGCAGGTCGCGTCCATGCGCGGCCTGGCGGCATTGCCCCTGGTGACGCTGTACGTGCTGTGGCGCGGCGAGGTGCGCGGCCTGCTCAAGGTGCGCTGGCCGCTGCACCTGCTGCGCGGCGCGATCAACATCACCATGCTGGCGCTGTTCGCCTTTGCGCTGCGCGAGCTGGGCCTGGCCGAGGCCTACACGCTGTTCTTCATCGCCCCGCTGCTCATCACCGCTCTGTCCACCGTGGTGCTGGGCGAGAAGGTGCGCGGCGCGCACTGGGTGGCCATCGTGCTCGGCCTGGTGGGCGTGGTGGTGGCCCTGCGCCCGAGCCAGGAGGCCATGCTCTCCGTGGGCGCGCTGGCCGTGCTGGGCGCGGCCACGGGCTACGCCATCTCGGCCATCGCCGGGCGCCTGCTCACGCGCACCGATTCGAGTGCCAGCCTGGTGTTCTGGACCACGGCCATGCTGGCCCTGGGCGCCACGGCCCTGGCCCTGCCGCAGTGGAAGGCGTTGGACGCATCCCACTGGCCGCTGGTGGCCGCCATGGGGGTGTCGGGCTTTCTCGGCCAACTGGCGATCACCGAGGCCTTCCGCCACGGCCAGGCCTCGGTCGTCGCGCCATTCGAGTACACCGCCCTGGCCTGGGGCATGGGGCTGGACTGGGTGCTGTGGCAGGCCGTGCCGGGTGCCTACACCCTGATCGGTGGGGCCATCATCATCGGCAGCGGGCTGTACCTGGTGCGCACGGAGCGCAACCAGCAGGCGGTGCTGCCACCTTGAGCCCCTGGCCCGCACCGCCACGGCGCGTGGTCCCACAATGCGCGGGCGCGCGCAACGCTGTAATGGAAAAATGCCAACAGCGGCCCTGCCGCATGAGGATTTGCCATGACACAACCAGCACACACCCAGCACGCCACCATCCACGGCCATGTGACCTACACGCCTGGCGATGGCGCGCCCATCACCATCCCCGAAGGTCCGGTGGAGTTGATCACGTCACCCGACAGCACCACGCTGAGCTGGTCGGTGGAAGACGATATCGCGGGCTCGGCCGCGATACCGAAGGACCAGTACAACCAGTACGTCCGCGACGGTAAGATCCGCCTGACCAAGCATTGAGCTGATGCAGGCCCATGCAAGCCCTGGACCTGCAGCGGCATCGGGAGGCCAGTGACGGCCATCCGTGATGCAGCTCAGGCCTGCAGGCCCGGCGGTACAAGGACCACCTCCCGATTGTCCTGCCTGCCGGACAGTGTTTCCCAGCCATGCTGCCTTGTGGACCCCCAGGTGGGCACCTATATTCGATCCATCGCGCCGAGATTCCCCACTTCTCCTCGGGCCAAGGAACCGCATGACCACCCCCACCTTCCCCACGTTCTTCGTCTCCCACGGCGGCGGCCCCTGGCCGTGGGTCGACGGCATGAAGCAGCTGTTCGCCAAGACGGCACGTGAGTTTGCAAATATGCCTGGCCTGTTGCCCGCCAGGCCCAAGGCCATACTCGTCATCACCGGCCACTGGGAGGCGCAGGAGTTCACCGTCTCCACCGCCGAGCACCCGCCCATGGAATACGACTACTCCGGCTTCCCTGAGCACACCTACCGCATCCAGTACAAAGCCCCGGGGTCGAAGCAAATCGCAGGACGCGTCGGCGAGCTGTTGACCACCGCCGGCATCGGCTGCAAGGAAGATGCCCACCGCGGCTTCGACCACGGCACCTTCGTCCCCCTGAGCCTGATGTACCCCGAGGCCGATGTGCCGGTGGTCATGCTGTCGATGAAGTCCAGCTACGACCCGGCGGAGCACATCCGCCTGGGCCAGGCCATCGCGCCGCTGCGGGACGAAAGCGTGCTCATCATGGGCAGCGGCCTCACGTACCACAACATGCGCGGCTTTGGCCGGCCGCAGTCCACGCCGGTGGCCGAGGCCTTCGAGGGTTTCCTGAACGACGCAATCACCGCCCCCAGCGCGCAGCAGCGCAATGACATGCTGGTGCATTGGCAAGAGGCCCCAGCCGCACGCCTGGCGCATCCGCAGGAGGACCACCTGATTCCGCTGATGGTGGTGGCAGGCGCCGCGGGTGCCGACGTGGGCCACCGGGTCTTTGTCGACCATGCCATGGAGGTGGCCATGGCCTCCTACCAGTTCGGCTGACAGGCCTTTTTCAACGCCCTTGCACCTATGATGGGTGCCCCTCTGCAGATCCATTGCCCATGCACCGCGAAGAAGACATTCTCCAGTTCTGGTTCCAGGAACTCACGCCCCAGCAGCAATTCCAGAAAGACGAGGTGCTCGACCAGACCATTGCCACCCGCTTTGGCGCCACGCTGCAGGCTGCAAGGCAGTGCGAGTTGGCGCCCTGGCGCGCCACGCCCGAAGGGCGGCTGGCCGAGATCATCGTGCTCGACCAGTTTTCGCGCAACATCCACCGCGATACCGCTCAGGCGTTTGCGCAAGATGCGCAGGCGCTGACCCTGGCCCAGGAACTGGTGGCCAGCGGGCAACACCACGCACTGCCCGCCGCGCAGCGCGCTTTTGCCTACATGCCCTACATGCACAGCGAATCGCTGGTGATCCACCTGCACGCCATGGAGCTGTTCGACCAGCCAGGGCTGGAAAACAACCTGGCCTTCGAGATCAAGCACCGCGAGATCATCGAGCGCTTTGGCCGCTACCCGCACCGCAACCAGGTGCTGGGGCGGGTCTCGACGGCGGAGGAAACGGCATTCCTCGCGCAGCCGGGATCGTCTTTCTAAAGCGTGAGGGAAGCGCGGCCCACGCCGTCGAATTCCACTTCTACCGCCTCACCCCTGGCAGCAGGCAGCAGCCCCACCCACGACCCGGTGGTCACCACCGTACCGGCCGCCACGGTCGCGCCGTTGCGCGTGGCGTGCTGCAGCCAGGTGGGCAGCAGCCACACCGGATCGGCCAGCGGGTGGGTGCCCGTGCGCAGCACCGGCTCGCGCGTGCCGATGCGGGCCACGCAGCGCTGGGCCGCCCAGTCGCGCGCCACATAGGGCACCCACTCGCCCAGCACCAGCGCGCCGTGCGACTGCAGATCGGCCAGGCGCAGCAAGGCGGCTGCATCGCCGCCCTCTTGCCAGCGCGAATCCACGATCTCGATCGACACAGCCATGGCATCGACGAACATGCCCGCTGTCTCGGGCGTGAGCGCCGCCGCCTGCGCGGGCGACACGGCCTGGCCCAGGCGCAGCGCGATCTCGGCCTCGATGCCGATGGTGTGGAACTGCATGTCGGCATACTGCGCCGGGCTGCTGCGCACGCCCGCTGGCGGCAGCGGTGCATGCGTGAGTACCACCTGGCGGTTGGCCCCACCTGACTTCCAGTGCCGCGCTGGCCCCGGCGGGAACCAGCCCATGGCATGCCCCACCGCTTCCTGCACGGCATAGGCCGCAGGCGCATCGGCAAGCGCCCCACCCCAGGGCAAGGCGCTGATGGTGTGCCCAGCCTGCCATGCGGCCACCAGGGCCTGGGTCAATCCGGTCGTCGGGTCTTGCTCAGCCATCGTTGTTCAACTTTCTACCTTGACGTTGCCTTCCTTCACCACCTTGCCCCACTTGGCGATTTCGGTGGCGATGAAGTCCTTGAATTTGTCGCGCGTTCCACCGCCGTCTTCGGCGCCATAGGTGTCCATGCGCTCTTGCACGTCGGGCATGGCCAGCACGGTGTTCACGTCGCGGTTGATCTTGTCGGCGATGCCCGATGGTAGCTTGCCCGGCCCCGCCAGCCCGTACCAGGTGGTGGCCTCGAAGCCGTTGAAGCCCTGCTCCTGCATGGTCGGTACGCCGGGGTGGCCCTTGGCCCGCTTGGTGCGCGTCTGCGCCACGGCGGCCACCTTGCCGCTCTTGACGTGCGGGGTGGCGGCAGTCATCGTCTCGAAGCAGTACTGGATCTGGTTGCCCATGAGGTCGGCCAGCGCGGGCGCGCTGCCCTTGTAGGGCACATGCAGCGCATCCACGCCCGCCTGCAGCTTGAACATCTCCAGCGCCAGGTGCTGGGCCGATCCCGGGCCTGCCGAGCCGAAGCTCACCTTGCCGGGGTCGGCCTTGCACAGCGCCACGATCTCCTTGACGGTCAGGGCCTTCTGCCCCGGCCCCGCGATCAGCAAGTTGGGCGTGACGCCCACCATCACGATGGGCACGAAGTCGCGCTGCACGTCGTAGCGCAGCTTGGGCTGCAGGCTGGGCGCCAGCGCATGGCTGTTGATGTGCGCCATCAGCAGCGTGCTGCCATCGCTGGGCTGCTGCGACACGTACTCGGCCGCCAGCACGCCCGAGACACCGGCTTTGTTCTCCACGATGACCGACTGCTTCCACATCGTGGACAACTTGGTCGCCACCACGCGCGCCAGCGCATCGGTGCCGCCGCCGGGCGGAAAGCCCACGATGATGCGCACCGGGCCGCTCGGCCACTCCTGCGCGAACAGGCGTGGCGCGCCCAGGGTGGCCACCGCCGCGCCTGCGGTCTGGATCAGGGAACGTCTTTTCATCATCGCTTGTCTCCTTCGTTGGCTCTCTGAGCCTGGTTTGAATGAACCCAGCAAGGCGCCGCATCAGGCACGCGCAACGCACCCGGCGGCAGAAAAACACGGTGTCTCCACGGCTCCAGGCCGCGCCGGGCACGGCGAAGGCCAGCGCACGCGCGCTGGCCTGGTACCCCGATCAGGAAAAAGAGGAACGGGCGGCGTTCACGCCGCCTTCTTCAATGCCGCAGGCGCCGCATGGCTGGCGAAATAGTCCATGCTCGCCTGTACGCCGCTGCCCGCCAGGGCGATGCCCGAGAGCTTCATGCCCATCTCCACGCCGGCCACCATGGCCACCAGCGTGAGGTCGTTGCTGTCGCCCAGGTGGCCCATGCGGAACATGCGGCCTTTGAGCTTGCCCAGGCCCGTGCCCAGCGAGAGGTCGAAGCGCTGATGGATCAGGCGGCGCAGGGCATCGGCGTCCACGCCCTCGGGCGTGATGACGCCCGTGAGCACGGGCGAATACACGGCCGGGTCGGCACACTGGATGGGCAGGCCCCAGGCGTTGACTGCGGCGCGCACGCCCGCACCCCAGCGCTGGTGGCGCGCGAAGACGTTGTCGAGCCCCTCGGCCAGCAGCATGTCCAGCGCTTCGGACAGGCCGTACAGCAGGTTGGTGTTGGGCGTGTAGGGCCAGTAGCCGTCCTTGTTCATCTCCACGATCTCGTCCCAGGCCCAGAAGGCGCGCGGCAGCGTGGCGGTCCTCGATGCTTCGAGCGCACGCGGCGACAGGGCGTTGAAGCTGATGCCCGGGGGCAGCATCAGGCCCTTTTGCGATCCGCTGATGGTCACGTCCACGCCCCACTCGTCGTGGCGGAAGTCGGCGCTGGCCAGGCCCGAGATACTGTCCACCATCAACAGGGCCGGGTGACCCGCCGCGTCGATGGCCTTGCGCACCGAGGCGATGTCCGATGTGACGCCGGTGGAGGTTTCGTTGTGCACCACGCACACGGCCTTGATCTTGCGCTCGGTGTCCTTGCGCAGGCGGGCCTCGATCAGGTCGGCCTGCACGCCGCGGCGCCAGCCGCCGGCCAGGGGCAGGTGCTCGTCCTTGCCCTCCCAGGCGAGGAACTCGGTGGAGATACCCAAGCGCGTGGCCATCTTCTGCCACAGCGAGGCGAAGTGCCCGGTCTCGAACATCAGCACATGGTCACCCGCACTCAGGGTGTTGCACAGGGCCGCCTCCCAGGCGCCAGTGCCCGAGGCGGGGTAGATCGCCACCGGGTGGCGGGTCTGGAAGATCTTCTGGATGCCCGCGAGCACCTTCAGCCCCAGGCCCCCGAACTCAGGCCCCCGGTGGTCGATGGTGGGCAGGCTCATCGCCCGCAAAATGCGGTCTGGCACCGGGCTCGGGCCCGGGATCTGCAGGAAGTGGCGGCCGGTAGGATGAAAGTCGAGTTGAAGCATGGAGCGTCCTTTCTGCCCTCAGTTTTGCATGCAAAAAACACAATTGCATGCGGGAATACCCCTAAATTAGCCAATTGCGCCGCCAATTTTTTGCATGCAAAATTCAACCAAGAAAGCAATCCATGGCTGAAATCATTGAAATCTCTCGCCTCGCACTGCACGACCAGGTCGCTGCGCGGCTGCGCACCATGCTGGTGGAAGGTCATATCGCGCCCGGCGCCAAGCTCAATGAACGCGAGCTGAGCGAGCAACTGCGCGTATCGCGCACCCCGCTGCGCGAGGCCATCAAGCTGCTGGGCGCCGAGGGCCTGGTGGACCTGCTGCCCAACCGGGGCGCGGTGGCCGTCAAACTCACCGAGGCGGACGTGGTGAACACCTTCGAGGTGCTGGCCATGCTCGAAGGCATGTCGGGCGAGCTGGCCGCGCAGCGCATCGGCGATGAAGAGCTGGCCGAGCTGCGCGCCGTGCACTACGAAATGATGGCCTGCTTCGCACGGCGCGACCTGTCGGGCTACTACCGCATCAACAACAACATCCACACCGCCATCAACGCGGCGGCGCGCAACCCGGTGCTCACGGCCACCTACCGCTCCATCAACGCGCGCGTGCAATCGCTGCGGTTTCGCACCAACCAGAACGAAGCCAAGTGGAAGCTGGCCGTGGCCGAGCACGAACAGATGATCGAAGCCCTGGCCGCCCACGACGCCGATGCCATGCGCAAGGTGCTGGTGGCGCACGTGCTGCGCAAGCGCGACACGGTGCTGGAGCTGCTGCGCGCCGGCGAGATCTACCCCAAGCCCAAGCGAAAAGCCTCTACCTAGGACCCTGCCCCATGCGCATCGAACCCGCCAGCAGCCTGCAGCCAGCCGGTACCACCCTGCCCCCCAACGAGACCTGCGAGGCGCTGGCGCGGCGCCTGTCTGCCGAGACCGAGGGCGAGGTGCTGTTCGATGCCGGATCGCGCGGGCGTTATGCGACCGATGCTTCCATCTACCAGATCATGCCGGCCGGCGTGCTGGTGCCGCGCACCGAGCGCGACATCGCGGTGGCCATCGACATCGCGCGCGATCTCAAGGTGCCCGTGCTGGCGCGCGGCGGTGGCACCAGCCAGTGCGGCCAGACCACCGGTGCGGCGCTGGTGATCGACAACACCAAGCATTTCCGCAAGGTGCTGGAACTGGACGTGCAAGCCCGCACGGCCACGGTGGAGCCCGGCATCGTGCTCGACCACCTCAACGCACAGCTCAAGCCCCACGGCCTGTGGTACCCGGTGGACGTTTCCACCAGCGCCCAGGCCACGCTGGGCGGCATGGCGGGCAACAACTCCTGCGGCTCGCGCTCCATTGCCTACGGCAACATGGTCCACAACGTGCTGGGCGCGAGCGCCTGGCTGAGCGACGGCGAACTGGTCGATTTCGGCCCCCTGGCCACGCTGGGCCCGCGCGCCACGGCCATCGCGCAGCATGTGCGGCAGCTCGCCGCGCAGCACCGCAGCGACATCGCCGAGCACTGGCCCAAGGTGCTGCGCCGCGTGGCGGGCTACAACCTCGACATCTTCGACAACCAGAGCGAGAAGCCCTACACCGCCGACGGCAGCGTGAACCTGGCGCACCTGCTCATCGGCGCCGAGGGCACGCTGGCCTACACGCGCAGCCTCACGCTCAAGCTCAGCGAGCTGCCGCGCGCCAAGGTGCTGGGCATCATCAACTTCCCCACCTTCCATGCAGCGATGGACTCGGCGCAGCACATCGTCAAGCTCGGCCCCACGGCGGTGGAGCTGGTGGACCGCACGATGATCGAGCTGGCCCTGGCCAACCCGGCTTTTCGCCCCACGGTGGAGACGGCACTCATCGGCAAGCCCGCCGCCATCCTGCTGGTGGAGTTCTCGGGCGCCGACAAGGCCGCCCTGCTGCCGCAACTGCGCCAACTGGTGGAGCTGATGGGCGACTTGGGCATGCCCGGCAGCGTGGTCGAAATGCCCGACGAGGCCCCGCAGAAGAACCTGTGGGAGGTGCGCAAGGCGGGCCTGAACATCATGATGAGCCTCAAGGGCGACGGCAAGCCCGTGAGCTTCATCGAGGACTGCGCCGTGCCGCTTGAACACCTGGCCGAGTACACCGACGGCCTGACCGAGGTGTTCGCCAAATACGGCAGCCGCGGCACCTGGTACGCCCACGCCTCGGTGGGCACGCTGCACGTGCGCCCCATCCTCGACATGCGCACCGATGGTGCCGCCAAGATGCGCGCCATTGCCGAAGAAGCCAGCGCGCTGGTGCGCAAGTACAAGGGCGCCTTCAGCGGCGAGCACGGCGATGGACTGTGCCGCGGCGAATGGATCGAATGGCAGTTCGGCCCCCCGATCAACGAGGCGTTTCGCGCCATCAAGAACCACCTGGATCCGATCGGCCTGTTCAACCCTGGCAAGATCATCGACCCGCCCAAGATGGACGACGGCGCGCTGTTCCGCTTTGCCCCGCCCACGGCGCCCAAACCCTACAAGCGCATCCCCCTCACCCCCGTGCTCGACTGGTCCGCCTGGAACGTGCAGGCCGACCCTGTGACCGAGGTGACCACCGCCCCCGGCACCGGCGGCGACGTGACCGGCGGCTTTGCCAAGGCCGTGGAGATGTGCAACAACAACGGCCACTGCCGCAAGTTCGACGCCGGCACCATGTGCCCCAGCTACCGCGTGACGCGCGACGAGCAGCACCTGACCCGCGGGCGCGCCAACACCCTGCGCCTGGCCGTGTCGGGCCAGCTCGGTCCCGACGCCTTCACCAGCGAAGCCATGCACGACACCATGGCACTGTGCGTGGGCTGCAAGGGCTGCAAGCGCGACTGCCCCACGGGCGTGGACATGGCCAAGATGAAGGTCGAGTTTCTGGACCACTACAAGCGCCGCCACGGCCATACGCTCAAGGACCGCCTGGTGGCCCACCTGCCCGGCTACGCGCGCACCGCCAGCCACTTCGCCTGGCTGCTCAACCTGCGCAACACCGCGCCCGGCGCGGCCTGGCTGGGCGAGAAGCTGCTGGGCTTCTCGGCCAAACGCTCATTGCCCGCCTGGCGCAGCGACACCTTCTGGCGCAGCCACGACAAGGCACTGTTCAGCAGCCAGGCCGACACCATCGCCGCCGCCCAAGCCGGCCGCAAGGCCGCCGTGCTTTTCGTCGACACCTTCAACGGCACCTTCGAGGCCGAGAACGCCCTGGCCGCCGCACGCGTGCTGCATGCCGCGGGCTATGTGCTGCACACCGTGGAGAAAGCTGGCGGCCACCACTGCTGCGGCCGCACCTACCTGGCCACCGGCATGGTCGATGAAGCCAAGAAAAAGGCAGGCGCGCTCATCGACGCCCTGCTGCCCCTGGCCCAGGCCGGCATCGCCATCGTGGGCCTGGAGCCCTCGTGCCTGCTCACCCTGCGCGACGAGGCCCTGGTGATGGGCCTGGGCGAGAAGGCCGTGACGGTGTCCCAACAGGCCCTGTTGTTCGAGGAGTTCCTGGCCCGCGAGGCCAAGACCGGCCGCTTTGCGCCATCCCTCAAGTCCGCAGGCAAACCCATCCTGCTGCACGGCCACTGCCACCAGAAGGCCTTCGGCGCCGTGCCCCCCATCCTGGAGGTGCTGCGCCTGATCCCAGGCGCGGCGCCCGAGCTCATCGAAAGCTCCTGCTGCGGCATGGCCGGCAGCTTTGGCTACGAGGCATCGCACTACGAGGTGTCGATGCAGATGGCCGAGACCGCGCTGCTGCCCGCAGTGCGCAAGAACCCCGATGCCATCGTGGTGGCGGACGGGACGAGTTGCCGGCACCAGATTGCCGACGGTGCGCAGCGCGAGGCGGTGCATGTGGCGCGGTTGCTGGATGGGCTGCGGGTGTGAAGTGGGTTCGCTGCGGAATGAATAGGGTGGCGCCCGGTATTTCAGTTCTGCTATGGGCCAAAGTTCGCGCTTCATCATTGATGCGCGGGCGGAGAAGTCCATAGGTCAGGACTTCCTTGCCGGCTCTCTGAATTCCGAAAAGCAGGATTGAAGAAAGGCCATCGCTGCCAGTATCTTGGGAGCCCTGTGCCTGGTGCTCAAAATCACAGCATACACAGGGCTGCTACCCGGACGCATGAGCTTGCCCAAGACTGGACGGAGCCGCCCCTCTTCAACCAGAGCGTTGCCAACAACGTCATTGATTCGCGCGATTCCGGCTCCGCACAGTGCCAGAGAAATGACAGAGGCGCTGCTGTTCACGCGCACATTCCCCTGCACTTCCAAGGTGACTGGAGCCCCGTCGCAATGAAACTCCCATCGATTGTGGGACCTGGTGGCCGCATTGGAGATAAGTCGGTGCTCTGACAAGTCGTCGATCGACTTCGGAGTGCCCCACTTGCGCAGGTAGGCTGGTGATGCATATAGGGCACGGCCATGTGTACCCAGCGTTCTGGCAATTGCAGCCTGAGCAGGTTCAGCGCCCGCGCGAATGGCGATGTCTATCGATTCGTCCGCCATGTCCACCAAGCGATCTTCCACCTGCAGTTCCAGGGACAGCCCGGGATGGAGGTCGGCCAGCTTGTGCAAGCGGGGGATCACCACATACTCCGACAGCAACTGGCTCACGCTGATTCGCACCATGCCCGAAATGCTATTGCTGCGCCCGCCAATACCGTCCTGAAGCTGGCCAACTTCATCAAGGATTCTGCGGGCGTGCTCCAGAAAAACTTCCCCTTCTTCTGTCAAGGACAGGCTGTGGGTAGTTCGATGGGCAAGCCGCAAACCGCAAGCGGCCTCAATGCGCGCAATTCTTCGCGACACATGGCTGGGGGCGACATTGCGATCACGTGCAACCGTTGAGAACGACTGCGCGTTCGCCACTTGCAAAAACAAAGAAAAATCATCCAGGTTCAAATCATTCATGGTTGTGCATTTTCTGCACAAGCATTGATCTGCGCAAAGGATTTCCACAACACCGTGGACATCGCACAGTACGCCAGCGCGGATGTCCCGTGCACAGCGCAAGACCGAGCCACGCAGAGTCATGCACCCAGCAAATCATTCCTGGAGAAAAAATGCCACTCACACTCATCATCACCGAAGGTCTTCTGCCGAAAGACCGCCGACATACGACGATGGCCCGGCTCTCTGAAGCTTTCTTGAAGCTGCACGGCTTGACCGGCAACAAATTCTTCACACCCAATGTGATTGGACACATTGCCGACGTTTCTGCCGACAGCACATTTGCGGGCTTGAAGCCCACACCTGTCGCCATCGTCGAGTGGCTGACGCCAGCCTTCGCTTTTGCGTCCAGAGAGATTCAGGAAGCCTATGTGGCCGAGGCCACGCAGATCATCTACGACGCCTGCGACGGCAAGCACCCGCGCGAAAAAATCTGGGTGAACCTGAAGTACGCCATCGACGGCATGTGGGGCATTGGTGGCAAGGCCTACACCAACGAAGAACTGGGCGCTGCGGCAGCCCGAGGCTGACAAAGCTCCCGACTGGCTGCCGATCCGCCGATGGGCAGCCAGTTCACGAATCCACACAAGCCGCACAGGCCAGAGCATGACCCACATCGCAGAGACTTCATTCAATGGCCGACCCACGCGCCTGTTACACACCATGCTTCGGGTTTACGACCTGGAGCGTTCCGTGGACTTCTATACCAGGCTGCTGGGAATGACACTGATGCGCAAGGAGCGCTACCCGCAGGGGCAATTCACTCTGGCCTTTCTCGGATACGGGGAGGAAAGCACAGCCGCGGTCATCGAGCTGACGCACAACTGGGGCGACCGGACTTATGCCATTGGGGATGCCTTCGGGCACATCGCAGTAGGATGCAGCAACGTTCATGCGACTTGCAGACTGCTTGAGCGCGCCGGCGCCACGGTCATCCGCCAACCCGGCCCCCTCTCTGAAATGTCGCCAGACCGGACACACATCGAACACATCGCCTTCATCCAGGACCCGGACGGCTACCGGATTGAATTGGTCCAGCAGTAGCCCTGCAAACACCCCGGAGACCCTCACGAGGCGGCATACCACCCGTCCAAATGGGTGCTCCCACCACCAGGCCATATCAGCTCATCCGACATATGACCAAGCTGCATCGCAAGGCGATGGTTGGAGCGCTGAACGTTGCGGCTGCAGATCGTTGCTCTCCATCGATCCCCGCACCCTCGGCGTAGGCAGAGGGATGAGCCGAATCAGCCCCGCGTCATCTCACGGCGGACACTCCCGACAGGCCGGAACCCGTCGTACGGCGCCTGAGCACCGCAATCAGCACATGCGCTCCCACGGCCAGCGCCATCAGCGCCAGTGCACCCAGCCCCCAGATGACCCAGGCCAGTACCGAGACAGCCCCGGACAGTGCCGGCACAGTTTCCAGCGCCGCCTGCACGACGCCCCCCACGGAGGCAATCACACCGCCGAACTCCTGCGCCAACTGGGGCGGTACCCAGACCTTGATCCAATCGGGCAGCAGGACTGCATCCATGGCGGCAGTACCGCCGGCCAGGGCGCCGGCGCTGCCGACCGCCCAGACCGTCACCGCGTGCGCGCCCCAGCAGGCCAGTGACCACAGGGCCAGCAGCATGAACGACAGAAACCAGCTGATTGCGTAAAACATGGAACGTTGTCTTTCTGAAATATCAAGCGCCAAGTATGGGCATGGTGGAACGGAATAGACACCAGGCTCAGCCGAATCTAGTATTCGGTTTTTCCGAACCGGAGACCGCATGCTGAACTACCGCCATCTTTACTATTTCTGGATGGTTGCCAAGGAAGGCGGCTTTGCCCGCGCCGCCGACCGCCTGGAGATGGCGGTGCAGACCATCAGTGCGCAGGTGCGCGATCTGGAGAAGGCCCTGGGGCACCAGTTGCTCAAGCCAGCCGGCCGCGGGGTGGCGCTGACCGAGGCGGGCCAGGCGGCGTATGCGCGGGCCGAAGAGATATTCCAGTTGGGGCAGAGCATTCCCGATGAAGTGCGCGAAGCGGCCAGCGCCAAGGTCGCGCGGCTCTCGGTGGGGCTGTCCGACGGCATCTCCAAGCTGGCAGCACATGCGCTGCTGGAGCCGGTGCTGGCCACCCCGCACCTGCGCCTGGCGTGCCACGAGGGGGAGTTCGACGAGCTGCTGTCCGAGCTGGCGCTGCACGAACTGGACGTGGTGCTGGCCGGGCAGGCCGCGCCGCGCAATCCGAACCAACGCCTGTCCAGCGAACGGATCGCCCGCTCCGCGCTGCAGTGGTACGGGCCGGCCTCGCTGGTCCGAAAGAGCACGCGCGACCGGTTTCCACAGTCGCTGCAGGACCTGCCGGTGCTGTTGCCCACCTTCCATTCGCCGCTGCGCTCCACGCTGGACCACTGGTTCCAGGACATCGGGGTGCAGCCCCGGGTGGTGGGCGAGTTTGAAGACAGCGCCCTGCTGGCCGTGTTCGCGGCACGGGGGTTGGGGGTGTTTCCGGTCAGCCAGCTGGGTGCCCAGGACGTGGGGCTGGTGCGCGGGCTGCGCTTGCTGGGCGATTGCCCCGGCATCAGCGAGGAGGTGCATGCCATCTGGTCACGCCGCGGGCAGCACCACCCGCTGGTGCGCCAGATGGTGGACGCTGCACGCGCATCGTAGCTGCGCCGCGGTAGTGCGCAGCCGGTGCGCTGCCTCAGCTGTGCGCAGGCAATTTGCCGATGCGCCATTGCGTCAGCGCGGCCCGCATGATCCATGCCTCCTCAGCCGCAACGTGGCGGTCCGCCATGGCAGCGGCGTCGGCAAAGAACAGCACCTTGTGCTGCAGGCCAGGGTCGGTCACTTCGGCCATGAGCGCGTCCAGGGTGGCCTGGTCGATGCTGCCGGTGAGCAGGCGGCGCTCGTGCGCGGCCATCAGCAGGTCCTCGCACAGGGTGTGCAGCACCTGGGCGAAGTCGCCGGGCGCCAGGCCGAGTTCGCGCTCGATGTCCTGGCCGTAAAGGGCCTCCAGCTCCTGGCGGCTGACGTTGCCGTCGGAGATCAGCAACAGGGCGACGATACGGGCTGCTGCTTCGGGGCTGTTGTGGGGGTAGCTGCGCATGATTTTTTCCTTCTCGGGGGCTTTGTATTCAGGACGGTGTGGCCATGCCACAAGGGTGGGTTCTGGGTGCAGGTGCGGGACGCATGCCCAGGGGCTCAGTCGCGGTAGCGGTAGCGGCGGCGCGGGTGTTCGCGCTGGGAGGAATGGACCCGGATGGGAACCAGCGCCGGTGCACGCAGCAGTGCGCTGCGCCCTTGCGACCACGGCCAGACCCACTGCAGCACCTTGGCACGCAGCGAGCTCAGCAGGGAATGGACAGACATCAATGGCTTCATGAAGCACCTTGCAGTGGTTGGAACAAGCTTGAATGTGCGGCCACCAGGTTGCTTCAAGAAGCAGGTTTTTCATGACACCTGCATCGGTTTTACCGAACCTGAATCAGAAAGATGCCTACGCCAACCACAGGCTTTACAGATACTGCCTGCAGAAAAAACCTGCTGTTACCGCCACACTGCGCGGGCTAAGGTGCGCACTCCAACCCAAGGAGAACGCTGATGCAGATACTTTTCAAGTCCCGCCATCCCGATGCTGCGTTGATGCGCGAGGCCGTCGAGCGCCGGGTGCGCTTTGCGCATCGGCGCCTCAAAGCGCTGGTGCCGCGTGCCTATGTTCAACTGGCCGACGTGAACGGCCCCCGGGGCGGGTTGGACAAGCGCTGCCAGATCGAGTTGCGCACGGATGGCGCGGGATCGGTGGTGGTGTCGTCGGCAGCCAAGGACTGGCGCACTGCACTGGACGAAGCGCTGGCGCGCGCGGCCCGGCACGTGCTGCGCACCGTGCGCCGCGCCACACCAGCAGGAACCTGCCTGCGCTTGAGGCGTAGGGGGTAGGCCGCGCCTGCGCGGCGTCAGCCCCTCAGATCGGCCGCGTCAGGTACACCGCCTCGCGCCCCACGATGGGCTCGCGGGTGGGCATCATCACCGTGCAGTCGTCGCACAGCGCGCGGATCTCCACGGTGCCGTCGGTGGCGATGAGTTCGTCCTTGGCGAAGGTCTCGAAGCCTTCCAGTGGCCGGGTGAACGCGAAGTCGGGAGTGCGCACCATGCAGGTCTCCAGCAGCTCGAAGCGGCGCTGTGGGGCGGGTGCAGCGCGGTCGGCACGCGGTGCGGTCAGGCCGAAGTGGGCGATGAAATCCTGCGCCACCAGGGTGGCCAGGTCGGCCGCCGATTTCAAAAAGTGCTGGCCGCATTCGACCACCATGGCCACCCCGGCATCGCCCAGGGCCTGGCCGTGGCGGCCGTGCTGGATCAGCGGCGTGCCGGAGCCCAGGCCGTTGGGCATGACCATGTGCACGGGGGGCAGGCCGATGGCTAGGGCCGCCGCCGAGTTGCGCTCGTAGGCAGGGTAGACCCAGAAGGGCTGCACATCCTGGCTGGTGGAGTGGATGTCGAGGATGTGGTCGGCCGCAGCCACCACGGGGCGCAGCTCGCGCGCGCGGCGCAGCTCGGGGCTGTCGTCGCTGCCGTCGAGCTCGGCGGCCGACCATACGCGGTTGAGGTTGTGCACCAGCTGGCGGCTCTCGAACGGGCGCGACTCGTCGAACGACTCGTAGGCCGCCACGTTGGCGAAGCTGATGGTCAGCGTGCCGATGAGGGGGCGCACGCCGCTGTCGAGCAGGTGCGTGGCCGCGACCATGCCGCAGATTTCGTTGCCGTGGGTGAGCGCGTTGACCAGCACATGGGGGCCGGGCTTGCCCGATTCGAAGCGGTGCACATAGTCGATGCCGACATTGCCCTGGCGGTAGGCGGACAGGTCGCGGGGCAGCACTTCAAACAAGGGCGGGTTCTGACTCATGGTGGGAGGGTTTAATTAATAAGACAACACATCATTGTCGACCCAAAGTGCCGCGCGTGCACGCGGTGTACGATGCCCGCCGACTGTTCGTTGCCCTGAAAGCACCATGCCCAGCCTGCCCAGCCTGCGTTTTGTCCCCCTGGCCGATGTGGCCCACCTGCTCCCAGCCGACTCCTGGATCGCCAAGCGCCTGCGCGACGACCCCGAGGGGCTGGCCGATGAAACCGCCGCCTGGATCACTGGCGACATGCAGTGGCCCGAACTGCACCTGGACACGCCGCTCGTGGCCGATGGCGGCCTGCACCATTTGGCCCAGACCCAGCCGGACGCCGCCCCCCTGCCCCGCCGCGCGCCTTACCTGGTCCTCATCGAAGGCAACCTGCGCATCGACGGCGCACTCACCGCCAGCGACACCGATGGCACGGCGAACCTGGTGGTGCTGGGCAGCCTGCAGGTGCAGCATGCGGTGATCGGCGGGCAGCTGGTGTACGTGCAGGGCGCGCTCACGGTGGATGAACTGCTCTGGGGCCACTACAACCATGGCGACCTGCAGGTGAACGGCGGCCTTACCGCGCGCGTGGCGCTGTTCACCGACGAATACCACGTGCAGGTGGCCGGCGGCGAGCAGGTGGAGTTTCTGCTCGACGAGGCGTGCGGCGTGCCCAGCCTGGCGGAGTTTTCCGCCGAGGTGGCAGGCCTGGTGTTTGCGCCCGAGTTCTTCGACGGCATCGACGACGGTGCGGACGGCATCGGCGCCCTGCTGTCGCGCGACCGCGTGGTGGAGGCCGTGCGCGCCGGCGAGAGCCCCCTGCGTGCCAGCGCCGAGATCACCGCCGACATGCCGCTGGCCAGCGACCTTTTCGCCGACGAAGCCATCAGCGTGGCCAACATCCTGGCGGCGGTGAATTCGCCCATCGTCACGCACAAGGAGAAGAAGGCGCCCGGCTGGTTTGGCCAGACCGATTTTTCGCTGTGCCGCCGGCATGTGGATGCCGATGGCGACCAGCGCGACGACAACGTGTTCATCACCGTCTGGAAGACCTGGGACTTTTACCTCTCGGTGGAGCGCGAGCCCCAGCGCAAAGGCCTGCTGGCACGCCTGGCGGCTGCCGTGCTGCGCCGGCCCATCCCGTTCATCGAGGTGGCCACGCTGATCTACCGCGGCTACACCGAGGGCACGCCCGACGGCTGGAAGGTGCTGGACGATGAGGCGCCGGCCGAGGCACGCGAGGCCGCTACCCGGGCCTGGCGCGGCGTGCTCGACTATGTGCGCCTTGCGGTGGGCCAGTCGCGCGCCGGCTACCCGCTGTACCACCGGCTGCAGGCCGAGCTCACGCCCCGGCGCATCGAGCAGTTCACCAGCCTGCCCTATTTCACCGAGGAGTACAACGACTGGTGGGACAGCGACAAGAACGGCGAGTGGCATGGCGACGTGTGGGTGGGTGCGCGCCAGCCCTGCCTGCACGAGGGCGAGCCCTATGGCCGCGCGCTCAAGCTGAGCTGGGAGAACGGCGAACCCCGGCCCGGCGACGATTCGGACGATGCCTACGGCGCCTACCAGCTCGACATCGACGAGGCCCGCGCGGGCCCGCCGGTGGTGGAGTTCAAGTACACCCAGCGGCAAAGCGAGGCCCGCACCACACTGCCCCGCGGTGCGGTGGACCACATTGCCCGGCTGCTGCGCATCTACGCCCAGGTAGAGGCCCAAATACAGGGCGCGCACGAGCAGCAGCAGGCGCACCAGGCAGAACAGCGCCGTATCGAAACGGCCGTGCACCTGCTGGCCACGCCGCCCCTGGCCGACGACCTGCCGGATTCTGCCGTGTTCCCGGTCGAGCTGATGCTGCTGTCCGGGCAATGGCAGAGCGGCGGCGAAACCTATGTGGCCGCGATCCGCGCGCACCAGTTCGCGATGACCGCCCGCGAGCAGGAGCGCGACGACGGCGCGCAAGATGAAGATGAAGACGAGCCCACCGCCGACCTGCCGGAAGACCCGCGCAAGGCCAGTGCGCCCACGGTGCTGCAGCTCGCGCGCCTGGTGAACCGGCATGCCGACGAAGCGCTGGCCGCGCGCTTTCGCCAGCGCTTTGCCTTTGCCCCCGATGCCTATGTGCGCACGGCGGCCAAGGCGGGGCAGTTCATCGGCCCGGTCTATCTGCTGGCCGATGGCCGCATCCTCGCGCGCATCGGCCCCAGCTACAGTGAATCGGCGCACTGGGTGCAGATCGATGGCGCAGTGCCCACCTCGCTGCCAGCGCTCCAGGGCCTGGGGCGCTCGGCCGACGGCAGCTGCTTTGCGCAGAGCGACGGCATCCACATCACCACGCACCAGGGCTTTGGCGGCGCGCAGATTGCGCAGTTGCCGCTGCCACGGGGCAACGAGGGCATCCCCGAGTCCATGGGGCTGGTAGCAGGATCATTGGGCCAGCGCTGCGACGAGATCATTCCTTTCAACGACGGCCAGCGCGTGCTGCTGCGCAACCCCACCGGGGTGTACCTGGTCAGCGCGGCCCACGGCGTGCAGCGCCTGCACCCGCAGGAGTTCGACGAGGGCGATGGCGACGCGGACGATGGCGGCCCCTACACCTGGCCCAAGAACCACCAGGATGCGGCCGACGGCGAGCCCCCGGGCAGCCTGCTGGCCATGGACATGCTGCACATGGCCCTGTCGCCCGATGAGCGCTTCATCGCCCTGGGCGACCAGGACAGCGCCCACATCCTGCTCAGCGCGCAGGACGGCCGGCCGCTGCGCACGCTCAGCACCCAGTCCTCGTACCCGCACCACGCGCGCTTCTCGCACGACGGCACGCGGCTGTGGTTCAACTCCTGCCACCTGTACAACGGCATCACCATCGCCACGCCCGTGGATGCGGCCGGCGACACCGAGGGCACGGTGGTCGACACCCAATGGCGCGTGTACGCCTCGGCCACGCTGCCCGGCATGGTGGTCATGGGCGACGCCAGCGGCTACGTGCATGCCATGGACGATGAGGGCAGCACGCTGTGGCGCCACCACGTGGGCAGCAGTATCAGCGCCATTGAGGCTTCGGGGGACGGCAGCACGCTGCTGGTGGGCAGCTACGGCGGCTACCTGGCCGTGCTGCAGCGCACGGAGACGGGGCTGGACCCCTACTCCATCGGTACCTCGCCCTACATGGAGGTACGCCGCTGGATCTTCTGGGACAACGAGCCCACACCACTGCGCTGGTGAGCCCTCGCCCGACCGCTCATACGGATTTGCATTCGACCGTATAACTAGGCGGGAAGCCGCAGACAGTGCTGTAGCACGGCAAGGCGAACCAACGACGTTGGACGGTTGAAGGCAAATCCGTATCAGAAATGCGGACCGGGCCCTTCCTGGGCCAGCGCATCCTGGGCATTGCGCAGCGGGCAGACCTTGAGCGACAGGCAGCCGCAGCCGATGCAGCCGTCGAGCTGGTCGCGCAGCGACGTGAGCGTGCGGATGCGTTCGTCGAGGTCCTCGCGCCAGCGCTCCGAAAGCCGGCGCCAGTCGGCCACCGTCGGCGTGCGGCCAGCGGGCAGGGCCTGCAGCGCCTCGCCAATCGCTGCCAGCGGCACGCCCATGCGCTGGGCCACCTTGATCACCGCCACCCGGCGCAGCACCGAGCGCGGGTAGCGCCGCTGGTTGCCCGCGCTGCGCACACTGGCGATCAGGCCGCGCGTTTCATAAAAATGCAGGGCCGACACCGCCAGCCCGCTGCGGCGCGCCACCTCGCCCACCGAAAGATCGGCGGCCAGCTCTGCCATGGAATCGCCGTGTGCGTCGTCGTGCTGCTTCATGACCCTGCTCCGAAAAGTGCCCGTTGACCTCAACTTAACTTGAGGTTGAATACTAACAGCCTCTTCCACGATTTTCAGGACCACACCCATGTTGCAGATCGCTTCGCGCCTGACCCCGGCCAACGCCGCCACGCTCGCCCACATCAACCCCGAAGGCGTTTACGACCCGGCCCCCAATGGCTACACGCACGTGGTGGTGGCGCCTGCGGCGGGCCGCACCGTCTATGCCTCGGGCCAGGGCGGCGAGAACCTGGCGGGCGAGCTGTCGCCCGACTTTGCCGAGCAGCTTGCGCAGGCGCTGGCCAACATGCGCACGGTGCTCGAAGCGGCGGGCGCCAGCGTGCATGACGTGGTGCGGCTCACGCTGCTGGTGGTGGACCACACCGAAGCCCGCCTGGCCCTGTGGACCGAGGCCGCCCGCCGCGTGTGGGGCGATGCGCCCACACCCGGCTGCACGCTGATCCCTGTGCCGCGCCTTGCGCTGGACGGCATGCTGGTGGAAGTGGAGGCCACCGCCGTGGTCACAACCGCGCAGGCATGACAGCGCCACGCTGCCCGGCGCCTTGAAAAAGAGCCGCCTTCAGTCATGCCGAGCACCCCGGTTGTGGCGTACCATGCTGCGCAGCGGTCCCATCCGGAGACCCACACAGGAGGACCCATGGCCAAAGGTGAACAGCGCAGCAACAAGATGGCGAAAAAGCCCAAGAAGGACACGTCGATTCCCAAGGAATCCCACGGCTCTGACCGCCCCATGCCGCCCGTGACGGCCGTCGTGCCACGCGGCAAGGAAAAGAACAAGTAAGAAAGTCCGGCGCCCCCTTGCCGTACCGAAAGAAAGCCCCCGCTACCACAGGCAGCGGGGGCTTTCTTTTTTGAATTCAGACGAGGGGGCCCGGAGCCAGCCTGGCCAGCCAGTCTTCCTGCGGCTCGGGCCGGCCGAACAGATAACCCTGGTAGAAGATGCCGGGCGCACGCTGGCGCAAAAAGTCGGCCTGGGCCCGCGTCTCCACCCCTTCGGCCACCACGCGCAACCCGAAGTGGCTGGCCACCGACAGGATGCCCTCGACCAGCACCCCGTCGTCGGCGTTGGTGGGGGCCTCGTGCACGAAGCTGCGGTCGATCTTGATCTCGCGGATCGGCAGGCGCTTGAGGTAGGCCAGCGACGAGTAGCCCGTGCCAAAGTCGTCCAGCGAAAACTCCACCCCCAGCGCGCCCAGCTCGCGAATCTTGGCCACGGCATCGTCGAAATCGTCGATCACCAGGCCCTCGGTGACTTCCAGCGTGAGCAGGGACGGATCGGCCCCCGAGGCCGCCAGCAGCGAACGCAGCTGCGGTATGAAGCCGGCCTGGCGGAACTGGCGCGCACTGAGATTGACCGACAGGCGCAGGCCCCGCTCGCGCATGGCGGGCAAGGCCAGCAGCGCCAGCGAATGCGCGAGCACCCAGGTGCCAAGGTTCACGATCAGGTCCGACTCTTCAGCGATGGGGATGAAGGCGCCGGGCGCCAGCAGGCCATCGCGCGGGTGCTGCCAGCGCACCAGCACCTCGGCCCCCGTGAGCTGCCCCTGCGCATCCACCTGCGACTGCAAGAACAGCCGCAGCTCGTCGCCCGCAATCGCCTGGCGCAGCGTGCGCTCCACCTGAAAGCGCTGCTCCGCCGCCTCGCCCATGCCCTCCTCGAAGAAGGCCGAGCGCCCGCCCCCCGCCTGCTTGGCCCGGTGCAGCGCGGTGCCCGCGCGGCGCAGCGCCTCCTGGGGCGAGTCGGCCGGGCTCTGCGGGTACAGCGTGATGCCGATGCTCGCGCCGAGCTGCGCCTCGTCGGCATAGCCCTCCAGGCGCAACGGCTGCAGCAGCCGCGCCTGCACCTGCTCGGCAAAGGCCAGCGCGCGGCGGCTGGCCTGCGGCCCCTGGGTCGCCAGGTCGTGCAGCACGATGGCGAACTCGTCGCCGGCCACGCGCACCAGCAGGCCCTGCTCGGGCAGCAGCTCCGACAAGCGCAGCGCCACGGCGCACAGCAGGCGGTCGCCCATCTCGCTGCCGCGCGCGTCATTGAAGGTGGTGAAGCGGTCCAGGTCCAGCAGCACCAGTGCGTGCAGGGCCCCCGGCGCGCCGGGGGCACGTCCCGCGCGCCATTGCAGGGTGGCCAGCCGGTCCACCAGCATCCGGCGGTTGGGCAGGCTGGTCAGGGCATCGAAATGCGCCAGGCGGTGGATCTCCTCGGCCGCGCGCTTGCGCTCGGTGATGTCCTGCTTGAGCTCCACGTAGTGGCTGATGTGCCCGTCGGTCTGGCGGATGGGGGCCACCACCACGGCCTCGATGATCTCCACGCCGTCCTTGCGCCGGTTGACCTGCTCGCCCGCCCAGTTCTCGCCGCGCGCCAGCGTGTCGCGCAGGCCCAGGCGCTGGGCCGCGGCCATGCCGTTGCTCGACACCAGGGCCGAGGGCTGGCCCAGCACCTCGTCGCGCGCATAGCCTGTGCGGGCCAGGAAGGCGGCGTTGACGTATTCGATGCGCCCGGTCAGGTCGGTGATGGCAATGCTCTCGGGGCTTTGCTCCACGGCGCGCAGCAGCTTGCGCAGCTCGGCCTCGCTGGCGGCCAGGCTCGACGCGGTGTGCTGCGCCTCCTGCACACGGCGCAGGTAGCTTCGCCGCGACAGCAGCGTGGCTGCGGCCGTCACGGCCAGCACGCCGGTGAGGTAGGCCAGGTAGGCCAGGCGGTTGCCATAGCGTGCGTCCGGCAGCAGGCCGCGCAGGTCGGCCCAGAGGAAGAACAGCAGCAGCACACCCGTGCAGCCGGTGAGCCACAGCGTGGCGCGTGCGCCCAGAATCCAGCCCGCAAACACGATCAGCACCGGAAAATTGAGCAGGTTGGGCCCGCGCAGGCCGCCATTGCTGGCCGCCACCAGTGCCACGACGCCCCAAACCCCCCAGACCAGCACCAGCGCCGCCTGGTGCCAACGCCCCATGCGGCCCAGCACCACGGCCAGGGCGCCCATGCCGCCCGCACCCAGGTTGAGCAGCACGTGCGTCCAGGAAAGGGGGCTGTCCCGCAGCAGCAGCGCGGCGATCAGGGTCCCGGTGACCGCGACCACCCACGAGCCGGCCCGCACCAACTGCTGCGTGGTGGCGTCGTCTCGCTCAGAGGGCAGCAGGTGGGCAACAGCGCGCATGGTGTAAGCGGTGGCAACCGGTGGCAACCGGTGGTGACCATGGTAACGCGATACACCGCGCCTATCGAGTCCTCAATTGCCACCGGCCGGACAGCCAGTTCAGCCGCCCGTCACCCGAAGGGTTTATGAGCCGGCGTCGCCGCTGTCGTCGCCAGGTGCCGGCTCGCGCACGCCCGAGCCCTTGCCCTTGGACTTGGCGCGCGCGTCCTTCTTGGCCTGGCGCTTGGCGTCCTCGGCCAGGCCCACGGCGCGCCAGGCCTCGAACTCGTCAGGCGTCTCCAGCGTGATGCGCCCCAGGATGGCGGTGCGAAAGTCGGTCATCACGATCTCGGCCGTCTTTTGCAGGTTCACCCGGCCACCGCCCAGCATGGCGCCGCGCTTGCGGCCGATGGCTTCGAGCAGTTCCTCGTCGTGCATGGTGGCCATGGCGCCTTCAGGCAGGCCCAGCTTGTAGCGCGCCTCCAGCAGCGGCGCATAGTGCTGCTGCAGGCGGCGCAGCAGCTCCAGCGCCACCAGTTCCTCGTCGTAGGCATTGCGGCCCACGGCGCCGCTGGCGGCCAGGTTGTAGCCGCTTTCGGGCACGATGATGCGCGGCCACAGCATGCCGGGCGTGTCCCAGAGGTAGAAGTCGTCGGCCAGCGTGATGCGCTGCTCGATCTTGGTGATGCCGGCCTCGTCGCCGGTCTTGGCCTGGCGCTTGTTGGTCAGGGTGTTGATCAGCGTGGACTTGCCCACGTTGGGCACGCCGCAGATCAGCACCCGCATGGGCTTGGCCATGCCGCCCCGGTTGGGCGCCAGGCGGTGGCAGCCGTCAATGAGCTTGCGCGCGGGCGCGGCTTCGGAGGCATCGAGCGCCACGGCGCCCGTGCTGAGCTGGGCGTTGTACCAATCGAGCCACAGCGCCGTGCGCGCCGGGTCGGCCACGTCCTGCTTGTTGAGCACCTTGAGCGTGGGCTTGTGCCCCGTGAGCTCGACCAGCAGCGGGTTGGCGCTGGAGCCGGGCAGGCGCGCGTCCAGCACCTCGATCACCACGTCGATGTCCTTGATACGTTCGGTGATGGCTTTCTTGGTCAGGTGCATGTGACCGGGGAACCACTGGATGGCCATGCGGGGGTACTTTCTTGGGGGAAACTAAGCGAAATCAGGGTGAGAAGGATAATCGCGGATTGCCCCGGGGCTTTCATTGGCCCCATGGGGACCCGCTTTCCGCTCTGTACCGCCATGCCCACCAACGACAACACCCCACGCAACTCCACCCAGGCCAAAACCGACAAGGAGATGCTGTTCAAGGGCGTCACCTGCGCCCTCATCGGCCTGGTGATCCTGCTGGCGCCCTACGTGGCGCGCTCGGGCAGCGTGCGCGACCTGATGGCCCAGGCCACGCTGGTGGGCTGGTTCGCGCTGGTGCTGGGTGGCGGCTTCATCGTCAACTACCTGCTGCGCAGGGCCAAGCGCAAGCCGTGAGCGGCACCACCACCACCACCACCACCGCCATACCCGCCCGCGCGACCGACGCCGCGTCGGCCCAGGCGATGTTCGCACAGTTGCAGCAGCAGGCTGGGGCGGCGGGCATCACCTTGCGCGCGCCACCGCCCGAGCCTACGAGTTGCTGTGGGCGGGGGTGCAATGGCTGTGTGTGGGAGGGGTTTCTGGATGCGGCAGATTACTGGCGCGAGGAGGCGCTGCTGCAGTTGGGTTGACGGAGCGCTGCTACCGGTTCTGGTTCAGCGGTTTGGTCTCTGCGGTAGCGGCATGCTTTGATTGAGTGCGGGA
>NZ_LMIH01000044.1:58037-58202 GCF_001428645.1 Acidovorax sp. Root217 | reverse complement strand
TGCGTCGCCAAAAGAAGGTGGGCCAAGAAAAGGCGACCCCCAGTCTGCGTCCCCCATTCGCCCTGTCGGGCGAACGGGGGCAACCTGCGATGCTCGGATCTGAGGTGGTGCCGCAGAACTCGCTGCGTTCTTCGAACTCCGCTCAAACAGCTGCGGCAAGTCAGT
>NZ_LMIH01000044.1:57806-57998 GCF_001428645.1 Acidovorax sp. Root217 | reverse complement strand
GAAGCGTGTGTGTCCTTCGGCACACACGCCCACCCCAGCTCCTGCGCTTCTCGGCGCAGCCAGAAGGGGTGGGGAGCGGGTACCACTCGGCTGCTGCTTCGCAGCTGCGCCTGGGGTCGGGGACGCGCGCTGCGCGCTGCCGACGGTTGGGGCGCAGCCGCCCTGCCCAGGCCAAGCGCAGCGAGGCAGTTG
>NZ_LMIH01000044.1:57628-57721 GCF_001428645.1 Acidovorax sp. Root217 | reverse complement strand
GGCTTGCCGCAGCTGTTTGAGCGGAGTTCGAAGAACGCAGCGAGTTCTGCGGCACACCCCAGGACCGAGCATCGCAGGCTGCCCCCTCGCCCC
>NZ_LMIH01000044.1:42276-57533 GCF_001428645.1 Acidovorax sp. Root217 | reverse complement strand
TCTTTGGCGAAGCAAAGAACAAGTACCTCGGCCGCCGGGCCGAGACCCGGCCTCCGCCCTCAACCACAGCACGCAGCAACCACGAAAGCCAAGCCGCAAAACAACGCCCAGACCACCAGACCACTCAAAAGAGGCAAGCACCCAACCCCCAGGCGAAGAAGGCAACAGAGAAGACACCCCGGCCGTACCCTAAGATGGCAGGCGCGGCTGAAAAAGTCGCCCGCCCCCTCCCACCCTGCCCCACCGCCTGGCCAATCTCCACCCTCCATGTCCCTGGACCATGCCAAGCTAGACCAGCTGCTGCAAAACCACCCGGCCTGGCGGCTGCTGCGGTCAGACCACGTGGCACTGGTGGCCAGCTTCCTGCACCGGGTCTTCATCACCCCCAATGTGCGCACCATCGCCCAGGCGGACCTGTGCGAAGCGCTCGAAGACGACCTGTACCTGCTGCGTGAACAGCTGGGGGAGCAGGCATTTCCCAGAACGGCGCTGGAGTACCTGAACGACTGGGCCGGCGTGGACAAGGGCTGGCTGCGCAAGTTCTACCGCGCGGGCTCGGATGCCCCGGTGTTCGACATGACGCCGGCCAGCGAGAAAGCCATTGCCTGGCTGGGCACGCTGACCGAACGCAGCTTTGTGGGCACGGAATCGCGGCTGCTCACCCTGTTCGAGTTGCTGCGCCAGATCAGTACCGGCACGCAGACCGATGTGAACGTGCGCCTGCTGGATCTGCAGCGCCAGCGCGATGCAATCGATGCGGAAATAGCCCGCGTGCTCTCCGGCAACCTGCCGGTGCTGGGCGACACGGCCGTCAAGGAGCGGTTTGCCCAGTTCACGCAGCTGTCACGCGAGCTGCTCGCGGACTTTCGCGAGGTGGAGCAGAACTTTCGCCTGCTGGACCGCACGGTGCGCGAGCGCATCACCCTGTGGCGGGGCTCGCGGGGCGCGTTGCTGGAGGACATTCTGGGCGAGCGCGACGCCATTGCCGACTCCGACCAGGGCCGCAGTTTCCGGGCCTTCTGGGATTTTCTGATGTCCAGCCAGCGCCAGCAGGAGCTGTCGGCGATGCTGGAGCAGGTCTTGCAGCTGGAGGCCGTGGCGGCCATGCAGCCCGACATGCGGGTGCGCCGTGTGCACCACGACTGGATGGAAGCCGGTGAGCACACCCAGCGCACCGTGGCCCTGCTTTCGCAGCAGCTGCGGCGCTTTCTGGACGACCAGTCCTGGCTGGAAAATCGCCGCATCATGGACCTGATGCGCAACATCGAAGGGCATGCGTTGCGGTTGCGCGATGCACCGCCGCAAGGCCCGGCGATGCACCTGGACACCCCGGGCATCGACATCGCCCTGCCTTTTGAACGCCCCTTGCATGCCCCCGGCGTCAAGACACTGATCGCCAGCATCGCCCTGCAGGCCGGAGAGGCCGACATGGACGACGCCGCGCTGTATTCGCAGATCGTCATCGACAAGGCGAAGCTCGCCCAGCAGATCCGCCGCGCCCTGCAGCGGCAGGGACAGATCACCTTGGGCGACCTGTGCCAGGCCCACCCGCTGCAGCACGGCCTGGCCGAACTGATCGCCTACCTGCAGCTGGCCAGCAGCAGCTTCGCCTCTGCCGTGGATGAGACCAGCACCGAAACCATCACCTGGAGCGCCGCGCCTGGCCCTGCCTCTGGCGACCCGCCCAGACTCAAGCGCGCACGCCTGCCGCGGGTCATTTTTGTAAGATAAGCATGCAAGAAGACGCAGAAGATGCCCCGCCCGCACTGCCGACGCACGACCTCTCCACCCTGGTGATCCCGCTGCTCAAGGGGGTCATGTACCAGGAGGGCGACGCCAACTACTGGCATGCCCTGCTGGGGCTGCAGGCGCGGGTGCGCGACTACGTGGGTGTTCTGGGGTTGGCGCTGCACATCGACGAGGCCGAGGGCTTTGCCTACCTGCGGGCGCGCCCGGAGCCGGAAGAACCCACGGCCCCCGTGCCCCGCCTGGTGGCGCGCCGGCCGCTGACCTTCCAGGTCAGCCTCATGCTGGCGCTGCTGCGCAAGAAGCTGCTCGAGTTCGACGCCGTGGGAGGGGACACCCGGCTGGTTCTGTCCCGCGACGAGCTGGTGGAGATGGTGCGCGTGTTCCTGCCCCAGCACAGCAACGAAGCGCGCCTGATCGACCAGATCGACACGCACCTGAACAAGGTCGTCGAACTGGGCTTCCTGCGCCGCCACAAAAGCCCCGTCGGCGGCCAGAGCGCCGTGTACGAGGTGCGGCGCATCCTCAAGGCCTTCGTGGATGCGCAGTGGCTGGGTGAATTCGACGAGCGCCTGGCCGCCTACCAGGCGCAGCTGGCAAGCGCCCCCATGCAAACGGCAGAGGCCCCCGATGAATGACCTGCACGCGCAGCACAGCGCAGAGCAAGCCGGCGACGTGCCTCCAGGCGTTCGGCTGCAGCGGTTCGAGGTCTTCAACTGGGGCACCTTCGATGGCCACGTCTGGAGCCTGCACCCCGGCGGCAAGAACGCCTTGCTCACCGGAGACATCGGCTCCGGCAAATCGACGCTGGTGGACGCCATCACCACGCTGCTGGTCCCGGCGCAGCGCATCGCCTACAACAAGGCCGCTGGCGCACAGGGCAAAGAGCGGTCCCTGCGGTCCTACGTGCTGGGCCACTACAAGTCCGAGCGCAACGAGGCCAGCGGCAGCGCCAAGCCGGTCGCGCTGCGCGACACCGGCACGTATTCCGTCATCCTCGGGGTGTTCCACAACGCCGCCTATGGGCACACGGTGACACTGGCGCAGGTGTTCTGGATGAAGGAGCCGCACGGCCAGCCAGCGCGCTTTTACGTGTGCGCCGAGAGCGCGCTGTCCATCACAAGCGATTTTTCCGACTTTGGCAGCGACATCGGCGCCCTGCGCAAGAAGCTGCGCGCCAGGGGCGCCACGCTGCACGAGAGCTTTCCGCCCTACAGCGCCTGGTTTCGCCGGCGCTTCGGCATCGACAACGAGCAGGCGCTGGAGCTTTTCCACCAGACCGTCTCGATGAAGTCCGTGGGCAATCTGACGGGGTTCGTGCGCAGCCACATGCTGGAGCCATTCGACATGGCACCGCCCATTGCGGCACTGATCGGCCACTTCGATGACCTGAGCCGCGCCCATGCCGCCGTGCTCAAAGCGCACAAGCAGGTGGAACTGCTCACTCCCCTGGTGGAGGATTGCGGGCGCCACGATGCGCAGACCGCACACAGCGAGGGCCTGCGGGAATGCCGCGATGCACTCAAGCCCTGGTTTGCCCAGCACAAGCTGGTGCTGCTGGAAGAACGCATTGCCAACCTCGATGACGAGTGGGAGAGCCATGACGGGCGGGTTCAGCGCCTGCAAGGCCAGCGCTCGGCCAAGCAGGCCCTGGAGGGCGAGTTGCGCCGCAGCATGGCGGACAACGGCGGCGACCGGCTGGAGCAACTGGCGCAGGAGATTGCCGACAAAGAGGACCAGGCGCAACGGCGCAAGGCCAAGGCCGACAGCTACAACGAACTGGCACGCGCCGCAGGCCTGCTGAGCATGGGCAGCGCCGCCGACTTTCTGGCACAGCGGCAAAGCCTGGCCGGCATGCAGCAACTGGCGCAGGACCGAGAGGCAGCCCTGCAGAACGGCCAGATCGAGGATGAAGTCGCCATGGCCGAAGGGCGGCGCACCCATGAGAAATTGCTCGGCGAGATCGCCAGCCTGAAGGCCCGGCGCAACAACATTCCGGCCCACCACATCGCGTTGCGCCACCAGCTGTGCGAGGCCCTGGGCCTGCCAGCGCGGGCGCTGCCGTTCGCAGGCGAACTGCTGCAGGTGCACGAAACCGAGCGCGACTGGGAAGGCGCGGCAGAGCGACTGCTCGGAGGCTTCGGCCTGTCGCTGCTGGTCTCGGACAGCCACTACGCTGCCGTGTCCGAGTGGGTGGATGCCACCCACCTCAAGGGGCGGCTGGTGTACTACCGCATCCGCGCCGGGCAACGCAGCGACATGCCTGCGCTGCACCGCGAGTCCCTGGTCCACAAGCTGCAGATCCACCCCGACACACCGTTCTACGACTGGCTGGAGCGCGAGCTGGCACACCGGTTCGACGTGGCCTGCTGCACCACGCCCGAACAGTTCCGCCGGGAAGCGCACGCCCTGACACGCACCGGGCAGATCAAGTCCCGGGGCGAACGCCATGAGAAGGACGACCGCCACCGCCTGGATGACCGCAGCCGCTACGTGCTGGGCTGGGAGAACACGGGCAAGGTCAGCGCGCTGCAGGCCCAGGCCCGGCAGCTCGAAAACCAGCTGGGCGACGTCGGCCAGCGCATTGCGCAGCGGCAGCTGGAGCAGCAGGCACTGAAGCTGCAGATGCGCAACCTCACGCAGCTGGATGTGTATGCCGATTTTCGCGATCTGGACTGGCAGCCGCTGGTGGCCGACATCGCCAGGCTGCAGCACGAGCAGCTGGCCCTGCGCGCGGCCTCCGACCTGCTGCGGCACCTGGGAGAGCAGCGCGATGCGGTGCTCCAAGAGCTGAAGAAGATCGAGGCCGACATGGACCACCAGCGCGATGCCCGCGCCAGGACCGAGCAGCGGCGCTCCGACGCCCAGGCACTGCGCAGCCAGACCCAGGCCTTGCTGGCGGAGCACCCGCTGTCCGGCGACGCGCACCTGCCGGCGCAACTGGAGGCGCTGCGCGCACAGGCACAGCTTGACCAGCGCCTGACACTGGAGTCCTGCGACGCACGTGAGCGCGACCTGCGCGACTGGCTGCAAAAGAAGATCGATGCCGAGGATCTGCAGCTCAAGCGCCTGCGCGAACGCATCATCCGCGACATGTCGGCCTACAAGAACACCTACCCCCTCGAAACGCAGGAGGTGGACGCCAGCATCGAGGCCAGCCACGAGTACCGGACGATGCTGGACAACCTGCGTGCCGATGACCTGCCGCGCTTCGAGGCCACGTTCAAGAACTTGCTCAACGAGAACACCATCCATGAGGTGGCCATGTTCCTGTCGATGCTGGAGAGGGAGCGGGGAACAATTCTGGACCGCATCGGCCGCATCAACACATCGCTCACGCAGATCGACTACAACCCCGGCCGCACCATCCGCCTGGAGGCGCAGACGGCGCCGGACGTGGACATACGCGACTTTCGCAACGACCTGCGCGCCTGCACCGAAGGCGGCATCACGGGCTCGGACGATGCGCAGTATTCGGAGGCCAAGTTTCTGCAGGTGCAGCGCATCATCGAACGCCTGCGGGGGCGGGAGGGTACGGGCGAGGCAGACCGGCGCTGGGCCGCCAAGGTCACCGACGTGCGCAACTGGTTCGTCTTTGCCGCCAGCGAGCGCTGGCGCGAGGACGACAGCGAGCACGAGCACTACTCCGACTCTGGCGGCAAGTCCGGCGGGCAAAAGGAAAAGCTGGCCTACACCATCCTGGCGGCCAGCCTGGCCTACCAGTTCGGGCTGCAATGGGGCGCTGCGCGCTCGCCCCGGTTCCACTTCGTCATGATCGACGAGGCCTTCGGGCGGGGCTCGGACGAATCCGCGCAGTACGGCCTGCAGCTGTTCGCGCAGCTGCAACTGCAGCTGCTGGTGATCACCCCGCTGCAGAAAATCCACACCATCGAACCCTTCGTCTCCAGCGTGGGCTTCGTGCACAACGCGGATGGCCGGTCCTCGCAACTGCGCAACCTGTCCATCGAGGAATATCGGGCCTCCCGCCCGGAGGCGGGTGAATGAACTGGAGCCGCCCCGACGATCTGCTGGCGCAGCTCCAGAGGCTCTGGGACCGCGGCGACCTGCTGGCCAGCATCGTGCCAGCCGAGTCGCACGCATTGCAGCCTGCCCCGCTTTTCCCGCGCCGCCTGTCGCTGCGCAGCCCCAGTTCGGGCGACATCGCCGACCAGTTTGCCAGCGTGCGCGCCTGGGTGGCGCAAATCAGGGCGCTACCCCATTGCCGCGTGGAGATGCGCAGCTTTCGCCACCGCCTTTTCGGCACCAACGAAGTTCCAGACCAGATCTGGGTGGACAGCCTGGACGACGCCATGGCCTGGCTGGGAAAGCGCCGCGACCTGGCGCATTTCAACGCCCTGGTGGAAACCACCCGGCAACAACAGCCCCTGTTGCTCCCATGGCTGGCGCAGCGCCCCCTGCAGGCGCTGGCGCTGACGCACGACTGGCAGCGCCTGCTGGACGTGGTGCAGTGGCTGCAGCAGCACCCTCGCCCCGGCATCTATGCACGGCAGATCGATGTGGCGGGCGTGCACAGCAAGTTTGTCGAAGCACACCGCACGGTGCTGGCCGACCTGCTGGACCTGGCGCTGCCCGAGGACGCCATCGACCGGGGTGCATCGGGGGCAGGCCTGTTCGAGGAGCGCTACGGCCTGCTGCGAAAGCCTCTGCGCATTCGCCTGCGCCTGCTGGACCCCGCCCTGCTTGCAGGGCCTTGGGGCCAGGACGTGACCCTGGACGCAGGGCCCTTCGCCCAGCTGCCCCTGGCGGGCGCGCGCGTGTTCATGACCGAGAACGAAACCAACTTCCTGACCTTGCCAGCGCACCCGCGCAGCCTGGTGGTTTTTGGCGCCGGGTATGGGTTTGACGTGCTGCGGCAGGCGCAATGGCTGGCCCACTGCCCCCTGCACTACTGGGGCGACATCGATACCCACGGTTTCGCCATACTCGACCAGTTGCGCCACCAATGGCCCCATGCCCAGTCATTTCTGATGGACAAGGGCACCTTGCAGGCCCATGCGCCGCTATGGGGCCAGGAAAACCAGCCCACCCGGCGCGAGCTGCCCCGCCTGACAGAGGCCGAAGCAGCCCTGTACGACGACTTGCGCGACAACCGGCTGCAAGCCAACCTGCGGCTGGAGCAGGAGCACGTGGGATTTGGGTGGGTGCAGGCGGCGCTGCAGCGGCTGCAGGACTGATCCGCAGCCGCCGCTGGATCAGCTCAGCCCAGCCCCTCGACCGCCATGTACTGTTCGAGCCAGGGCTCGAACGGCAGCGTATCCGCTGCCTCGATGGCCTTCTGCGCGGCGATGGACTCGTCGGCCAACGCCAGGTAGCGCGCCTGCTGCGCATCGCTCCAGGGCAGGGCCAGCAGCGTGTTCTGCGCCTTGGCCGATTGCTGGAAGGCAAAGCGCTCGAAATTGCTCTCGTGGTCCTGCACGATGCTGGCCAGCACGCGGGCAGAGGGGGTGCGGTCCGGCGCCTCCATCAGCGCCCGGGCGTCGCGCAGGGCATCGCTGTAGTCCGTGGTGCCGTGCGTGGCATCGAGCGCGGCGGCCAGCGGCTCGCACTCGGCCAGCACCTCGGCGCCCCAGGTGCTCAGCGGCACGGCCTGGCCGGCGCGGTGCAGCAGCAGGCCCGGCTCGCGGCCGCGCTCGGCCGTGAGGTGCTGGTTCTGCTGGAGCTCGGCAATCTCTTCGGGCGTGTCGGGCGGGCTGTCGGACAGCAGGCAGTGCAGCAAAAACACGTCCAGCAGGCGCATGGTCGACGCCGTGATGCCCACGGACACGAAGGGGTCCAGGTCCATCAGGCGCACTTCGACGTATTCCACGCCGCGCTCGCGCAGGGCATGCAGCGGGCGCTCGCCCGTGTGCACGGTGCGCTTGGGGCGGATGGTGCCGTAGAACTCGTTCTCGATCTGCAGCAGGCTGGTGCCCAGTTGGTTGTAGTCGCCGCCCGGGTTGCGCACGCCCACCGTCTCGTAGGCGGGGTAGGGCTTGGTCAGCGCCTCGTGCAGCGAGTTGGCGTAGCCTGCCAGGCCGTTGTAGCTCACGGCCAGCGTGGCCTGGGCGTCGCTCTGGTAGCCCAGGCGCCCCATGCGCAGCGAGGTGGCGTGCGGCAGGTACATGGCCTGGCCCTTGTCGCCCAGCGGCAGCAGCCGGTGGTCGCGCCCCTGCACGAAGCACGGGCACAGCGCGGGCGATGCACCGAACAGGTACAGCAGCACGAAGGCATGCCGGCGGAAATTACGGATCAGCGCGAAGTAGTCATCGCTGCCCACGCCGGGCAACGACCAGTTGTAGTGGATGCCCGAAATGGTCTGCATGCGCCGGCCGTAGCGGTGGCCCAGGCCCATGCGGTAGACGCTCTTGGCACGGCCCACGTTGGAGCTGCCGTAGCGGCCGATGGGAATCGTCTCGTCGGTGGGCAGGCCGCAGGGCATGCTCGACGCCCACAGCAGCTCGCCGCCCTGCGCCTGCAGCGCGCGGTGCACGAACTGGTGCACCTCGGCCAGCTCGTTAAGGCACTCGTCCACGCCCTTGCGCGCACCGGTGATCAGCTCCAGCTGCGATTCGCTGTAGTCGGTGGTGATCAAGGGGTGCGTGAGTGCCGAACCCAGCGCCGCCGGGTGCGGCGTGAGGGCCAGCCCCCCGCTGGGCAGCACGCGCAGTCCCTCTTTTTCGATGCCGCGGCGTATCCCTGCCAGGGCATCGGCGGGGTAGGCGGTCAGTCGTTCCTGCAAAGTTCTCATATCTTTATTACCGATCTCGTGTCGGCCCGGAACTTAGCACGGCGCACGATTGCGCGTGTGGACCTGGCTTAAACCCTGGCCGCCAAGGCCTTGCTCACCTCGTTGGTTCCCTGCGCTGCGCCGCTTTGTGGTACTTGCTCGCCAGCGCGCTCGGTCACTTCCGACAGGCGTGCGGCCAGTTGCTCAGGGGTGTCCGCGCCAATGCCTAGGTGAATACCCTGAGTCAGCGTGATGTGCGCAGCCTCGAAGGTGCCTGCGCCCGCACACAGGATGGTGCGCGTGGGCGCGCTTTCATGGGCCAGCACCAGCATGGCGGGCACCACGGCCTCGGGTTTCAGGGCGTCGAGCACCTCCTGCGGCATCAGGCCCTCGGTCATGCGCGTGGCGGCCGTAGGCGCCAGGGCGTTCACATGGATGTGGTACTTGGCACCCTCGATGGCCAGGGTCTGCATCAGCCCGACCTGCGCCAGCTTGGCGGCGCCGTAGTTGGACTGGCCGAAGTTGCCGTACAGGCCGGTGGAGGAGGTCGTCATCACGATGCGCCCGTACTGCTGGGCCACCATGTGCGGCCACACCGCCTTGCAGCAGTGGGCTGCGCCCATGAGGTGCACGTCCACCACCAGGCGAAAGTCGTCCATCTCCATCTTGCTGAACGACTTGTCGCGCAGGATGCCGGCGTTGTTCACCAAAATGTCGACCCGGCCCCAGGCGTCGATGGCCTGCTGCACCATGGCCTGCACGGCCGCATAGTCGGTGACCGAGGCACCGTTGGCAATCGCCTCGCCACCGGCCGCGATGATCTCGTCGACCACGGCCTGCGCCGCGCCCACCGAGCCGCCCTTGCCATCCAGCGCCCCGCCCAGGTCATTGACCAGCACCTTGGCGCCGCGCGCCGCCAGTGCCAGCGCATGCTGGCGGCCCAGGCCGCCACCGGCGCCCGTGACGATGGCCACACGGCCCTTGAAATCGATACCCATGGTCAATGTTCTCCTGTGGTGGTTTTGAAAAGGCGGTTGGAACCGCAGCGACTTTAAGCCACATCGCGAACCCACGCGGTACCGCGCGCGACCGGCAGTGCACGGCACTCCCGGTGCAGGCAAAATCGCAGCTGGCGCCCCCGCAAACCGCACGGACGCCGGGCACTTGCGCCCCCCCTCTTTCCCTTATCGAAGGATTTCCCCATGAAAGCAACCTGGAACGGCGTGGTCATTGCCGAAAGCGACGACACCGTGGTGGTCGAAGGCAACCACTACTTCCCCGACGCATCGCTCAAGCGCGAGTACGTCACCTTCAGCAACCACAAGACCACCTGCGCGTGGAAGGGCCAGGCCAGCTACCTCTCGCTGCTGGTCAACGGCGAAATGAACACCGACGCCGCCTGGTTCTACGCCGATCCCAAGCCCGAGGCCGACGAGATCCGCGGCCGTGTCGCCTTCTGGAAGGGCGTGAAGATCGAGGCCTGACGCACGCGGCAGTTATCCCTGCCCGCACTGGACAATCATGTGGATAAGTTTTGGCAAGCCCTGTATGGCCATGCCAAGTGATTGATTCACAAGGGATATCACTGCACCGCCCGTTTTTTGGGCAGCCTGGCCTGGCGCCTGCCCAGGGTTATCCCTGATGGCACTGGACAATCGTGTGGATAACTAAGGACAAGCCGTGTATGGCCGATGCAAGTGCTTGATCTACAACGAAAACCCACCCGCCGCCCATTTTTTGGGCAGCGACCGGCAGGCCAAAACCTGCGGTTATCCCTGCCTGCGCTGGACAATCATGTGGATAAGTTTGGGCAAGCCGTGTATGGGCGATCCAAGCCATTGATTCACAACGAAAATGAATGCAGTGCTCATTTTTTAGGCAGAAGGTGCCCGGTTATCCCTGCCCGCACTGGACAATCATGGGGATAACTTTGGACAAGCCCTGTATGGCCGCGCCAAGTGCTTGATTTGCAAGGAATATCACTGCATTGATGAAAATTTGGGCACTCTGGCAAAGACCCTGCCAAGCCCACTTTGCTTTCAATTTGATAGCATCGCGCCCCGTACTTTGTCCACATCCATGACCTCTCCCGCCCTCCCCTGCAGTCCCGCTTCCGAACGCAACCAAGCGCCTATCCTGGCCTTGCTGCGCGGCCTGGTTCCCGACACCGGCACGGCGCTGGAGATCGCCAGCGGCACGGGCCAGCACGTGGCCTTCTTCGGCTCCGCCCTGCCCGGCTGGACCTGGCAGCCCACGGACCTGAAGGACGAGCTGTTCTTCGCCATCGCCGGCTGGGCCCTGCAGGCCGGCGCCACCAACGTGCGCCCCGCCGTGCGCCTGGACGTGCGCTCTGCCACCTGGCCCGATGGTGCGGCCCCCTTTGCCCAGCCCTTCGACCTGATTTATTGCGCCAATATGCTGCACATCGCCCCCTGGGCCTGCTGTGCGGGCCTCATGCAGGGTGCAGCGCGGCATCTGACGCCGGGCGGCCGGCTGGTCACCTACGGGCCCTACATCGAAGACGGCGTGCCCACCTCACCGGGCAACCAGGGCTTCGACGCCACCCTGCGTGCACAGAACCCCGACTGGGGCATCCGCAACCGCGCCGATGTGGAGCGCGAAGCCGCCGCCGCCGGCCTGCAACTGGCCGAGCGCCACGCCCTGCCCGCCAACAACCTCTTGCTGGTGTGGCAACGCACGCCCGCCAGCGCCTGACCTGCACGCACACCTGCATACGCCATGACGAACCCCGCCAGCCCCTTCTTCACCGCCCGCATCGAGCCCGATGGTGCCCAGTGCGATGCCTGGCCCGAGCAGCCCCTGCTCGTCTCCATCGAGCAGGGCGGCATCGATTGGCCCAGCTCCTGCCGCAACGGCACCTGCCGTACCTGCATCGGGCAGTTGGTGGAGGGGCGTGTGCGCTACGACATCGAATGGCCCGGCCTGTCGCCCGAGGAAAAGGCAGAAGGTTGCGTGCTGCCTTGCGTGGCCTACCCTGAGTCAGACGTGGTGATCCAGGGCAGCATGATCTGACCCGGCGCAAGACTTCCTGCATGCGCTCTGCTGCCGGGTGCATTAAAATCCATGCCTTGTGGGGCAATATGCCCCTTCGACGTGCGGCAGCGCCGCATCGCATGTTCTTTGGGCGGTTTCTTGGAGGTGTATGCCGTATGGCGACCTCCGGCCACGGGAACCTGCGCTGCGCACACTCGCCAGACGTCCCCACAGAAAGCCCAAGCCTTCCATGAACTCTCCCCTCACCCCCGTGCCGATCTCGCCCGTCGAGGACATCGTGGCCGAGATGCGCGCCGGCCGCATCGTCATCCTGGTGGATGAAGAAGACCGTGAAAACGAAGGCGACCTGGTGCTGGCCGCCGACCACGTGACGCCCGAGGCGATCAACTTCATGGCCCGCTTCGGCCGCGGCCTGATCTGCCTGACGCTGAGCCGCGAGCGCTGCGAGCGCCTGCGCCTGCCGCCCATGGTCACGCGCAATGGCACCAAGCACGCCACGGCGTTCACCGTCTCCATCGAAGCCGCCGAGGGCGTGACCACCGGCATCTCTGCCGCCGATCGCTCGCGCACCGTGCAGGCCGCCGTGGCGCCCAATGCACGCGCAGAAGACCTGGTGCAGCCCGGCCACATCTTCCCGCTGCAGGCGGTGGACGGCGGCGTGCTCATGCGCGCCGGCCACACCGAAGCCGGCTGCGACCTGGCCGTGATGGCCGGCTGCAGCCCTGCCTCGGTGATCTGCGAGATCATGAAGGACGACGGCACCATGGCCCGCCTGCCCGATCTGCAGCTCTTCGCGGCCGAGCACGGCCTGAAGATCGGCACCATCGCCGACCTGATCGAATACCGCAGCCGCAACGAGACGCTGGTTGAGAAGGTCGGCACGCGCACGCTGCAGACCGCCGCCGGCGAGTTCACCGTGCACGCCTTTCGCGACCAACCCAGCCAGGCCGTGCACCTGGCGCTGGTCAAGGGCCAGTGGGGCGCCGACGACGTGGTGCCCGTGCGCGTGCACGAGCCGCTGTCGGTGTTCGATGCGCTCGAAGTGAACCGCTCCATGCACTCCTGGGGCCTCGATTCGAGCCTGCAGTACCTGGCAGCCCAGGGCAAGGGCGTGGCCGTGCTGCTCAACTGCGGCGAGACAGCAGAGCAACTGCTCGAACAGTTCGAAGGCACGGCGCGCGCCGCCCAGGCCCCCGAGCGCGGCCGCATGGACCTGCGCACCTACGGTGTGGGCGCGCAGATCCTGCGCGAGTGCGGCGTGCACAAGATGCAACTCATGGGCCAGCCCCGCCGCATGCCCAGCATGGCCGGCTATGGCCTCGAAATCACCGGCTTCATCCCCAAGGAATAAAAGACTATGTTTGGCGCAGAAAAAGGAAGCTCGGACCGCCTGGACGGCAAGAAGCTGCACATCGGCATCGTGCAGGCCCGTTTCAACGAGGGCATCACCAACGCCCTGGCAGCGGCATGCCGTGCCGAACTGCTGGCCCTGGGCGTGCAGGAAAAGCACATCACCCACGTGCGGGTGCCCGGCGCCCTCGAAGTGCCCGTGGCATTGCAGGCCCTGTGCGAAGCCGACGAGTACGACGCGCTGATCGCCCTCGGGTGCATCATCCGCGGTGAGACCTACCACTTCGAGCTGGTGGCCAATGAATCGGGCGCGGGCGTCACGCGCCTGTCGCTCGACTACCAGATCCCGATTGCCAACGCCATCATCACCACCGAAAACCTCGAGCAGGCGATTGCGCGCCAGACCGAGAAAGGCACGGACGCCGCCCGCGTCGCCGTGGAGATGGCCAACCTGCTGGAAGACCTGTCATGAGCGATAACAACAACCACAACAGCGACGACGCCACCACCGCCGGCAACAGCCACCCCTCGACCCGCCCGCCCAAGCAGGCGCGCACCGGCCTCAAGAGCACCGGCGTGCGCAAGGCCGCCTCCAAGTCCAACCGCAGCCGCGCACGCGAATTCGCGCTGCAGGCGCTGTACCAACACCTGGTGGGCGGCAATGCGCCCGAGGCCATCGACGCATTTACCCGCGACCTGGCCGGCTTTCACAAGGCCGACTCGGTGCACTACGACGCGCTGCTGCACGGCTCCATCAAGCTGGCCGCCGAGATGGACGAACTGATCACCCCGCTGCTGGACCGCAAGATGGCCGAGATCTCGCCCATCGAGCATGCCGTGATGTGGATCGGCGTGTACGAGTTCCAGCACTGCCTGGATGTGCCATGGCGCGTGGTGCTCAACGAGTGCATCGAGCTGGCCAAGGAGTTTGGCGGCACTGACGGCCACAAGTACGTGAACGCCGTGCTCAACGGCCTGGCCCCGCGCCTGCGCGCGGCGGAAGTTGCGGCCGACAAGGCCTCGGGCGCCACCACGGCGCCTGCCGCAGCATCGGCACCTGAAGCCGCTGCAGCAGCCGACGACAGCGCAGAGGGCTGACAGCCCCCTGCCCCGGGCCGCCGCCATGGTGCGCAGCCCGCGGCCCCTCCCCCCTTCTCCCCGCGCCAGCCACCCCCTGCCCCGCCAGCAGGACCAGGACCCATGCCAATGAAGTTCTCCTCCCGCGCTGAGCGCATCGAACCGTTTTACGTGATGGAAGTGGCCAAGGCTGCGCAGGCCATGGCACGCGAAGTGGCCGGCACGCGCGAGCCGATGATCTTTTTGAACATCGGCGAGCCCGACTTCACCGCCCCGCCCCTGGTGCAGGAGGCCGCCGCCCGCGCCGTGCGCGACGGCGCCACCCAGTACACCAATGCACTGGGCCTGGAGCCCTTGCGCGAGCGCATCAGCGCCTGGTATGCGCAGCGCTTCGGCGTGAACGTGCCGGCCCGGCACATCGTGGTCACGGCCGGCGCATCGGCCGCGCTGCAACTGGCCTGCCTGGCGCTCATCGAGTCGGGCGACGAGATCCTGATGCCCGACCCGAGCTACCCCTGCAACCGCCACTTCGTGAGCGCCGCAGACGGCAAGGCCGTGCTCGTGCCCACCACCGCGGCCGAGCGCTACCAGCTCAGCGCCGAGAAGGTGCGCGCCGCCTGGACCGCCAGGACCCGCGGCGTGCTGCTGGCCTCGCCATCGAACCCCACGGGCACGTCCATCGCGCCCGATGAGCTGCGCCGCATCCACGACGTGGTGCGCGGGCACGACGGCATCACGCTGATCGACGAGATCTATCTGGGCCTGTCGTACGAAGAAGAATTCGGCCACACGGCGCTGGCCATCGACGACCAGATCGTGAGCATCAACAGCTTCAGCAAGTACTTCAACATGACCGGCTGGCGCCTGGGCTGGATGGTGGTGCCCGAGGCCATGGTGCCCGTGGTCGAGCGCCTGGCGCAGAATCTGTTCATCTGCGCGAGCACGGTGTCGCAGCATGCGGCGCTGGCCTGCTTCGAGGCCGAGAGCATTGCAGAGTACGAGCGGCGGCGGGCGGAGTTCAAGGCGCGGCGCGATTTCTTCATTCCCGCCTTGCAGTCCATGGGGCTGTCGGTTCCTGTCATGCCCGATGGCGCGTTCTATGCCTGGGCGGATTGCTCCGAGGCTGCTTTGCGGCTGGGTGTGAATGGGAGTTGGGATTTTGCGTTTGAGGTGATGAAGCGGGCGCACGTGGCGGTGACGCCTGGGCGGGACTTCGGGACTGCGGAGACGGAGAGGTTTGTGCGGTTCTCTACTGCGAATTCGATGGCGCAGTTGGAGGAGTCTGTAGCTCGGTTGCGTCGTTTGCTGGGGTGATCTGCTTAGTGGTTGCTTCTGTTCTCTT
>NZ_LMIH01000044.1:42073-42168 GCF_001428645.1 Acidovorax sp. Root217 | reverse complement strand
GCTGCCCGTGTCCCCCTCGCCCGAGGGGCGAGGGGGCAGCCTGCGATGCTCGGTCCTGGGGTGCACCGCGGAACTCGCTGCGTTCCCCCTGCGGG
>NZ_LMIH01000044.1:41810-41975 GCF_001428645.1 Acidovorax sp. Root217 | reverse complement strand
CTTCTCGGCACGGTCAGAAGGGGGTGGAAGCGGGCTCCATACGGGCCATTGCTTCGCTCGGCCCGGTGTGCCATCGCTGCACTCGGCACGCAGGGCGGCTGCGCCGCCCATCGGCAGCGCGCAGCGCGTAACCGACACCCGGCGCGGCTGCGCAGCAGCAGCCGG
>NZ_LMIH01000044.1:41625-41741 GCF_001428645.1 Acidovorax sp. Root217 | reverse complement strand
GCGCAGGGCCTGGGGTGGGTGCGTGTGCCGAAGGACACACGCACTTCGTGATCTGGCTTGCCGATGCTGTTTGAGCGGAGTTCAACCGCAGGGGGAACGCAGCGAGTTCATCGGCA
>NZ_LMIH01000044.1:0-41534 GCF_001428645.1 Acidovorax sp. Root217 | reverse complement strand
TTTCTCTTGGCGACGCAAGAGAAAGTTACTGCGCCGCCGGGCGCACACCCCGGCCTCCGCCCTCAACCAAAGCACACAGCAACCACAACACAAGAGGCAAGCAAATGGCCTTTGAATTCCCCATCCGAATTTATTGGGAAGACACCGACGCGGGCGGAATAGTCTTCTACGCCAACTACCTCAAGTTCTTCGAACGCGCCCGCACCGAATGGCTCCGCTCCCTCGGCATCGGCCAGCAAGCCCTCAGGGAACAAACCGGCGGCATGTTTGTCGTAACCCACAGCCAGGTACGTTACCTGCGGCCTGCCAGGCTGGACGATGAACTCATTGTTACTGCCCAGCTGCAAGAGGCCGGCCGCGCATCGTTGACAATACTGCAGCAAGCGCTCCTGAAACCAGAGCACGACATGACCGAAAATCCGCCCGCACTGCTCAGCGAAGGCACCATCCGCATCGGCTGGGTGGACGCCGCCACCCTGCGGCCCGCGAGAATACCGAGCACCCTTCTGGAACAACTCTCAACAACACCATGAATTCCCAAAACATGTCCATCCTCAGCCTGGTGCTGCAGGCCAGCTGGGTGGTGCAACTCGTCATGCTGCTGCTGCTGGTCGTCTCCGTCGCCAGCTGGGCCGCCATATTCCGCAAGCTGTTCGCGCTCAAGCGCATCAAGTCGCTCAACGACGATTTCGAGCGCGACTTCTGGTCTGGCACCAGCCTGAACGACCTGTTCGCCAGCGCCGCCCAGAACGCCAAGAACGCCGGCCCCATGGAACGCATCTTCGCCAGCGGCATGCGCGAGTACCAGAAACTGCGCGAGCGCCGCATCACCGATGCCGGCACCCTGATGGACGGCGCACGCCGCGCCATGCGCGCCAGCTTCCAGCGCGAGATGGACGTGGTCGAGTCGAGCCTGTCGTTCCTGGCCACCGTGGGCTCGGTGTCGCCCTACGTGGGCCTGTTCGGCACGGTGTGGGGCATCATGCACGCCTTCACCGGCTTTGCCGGCATGGAGCAGGTGACCCTGGCCACCGTGGCCCCCGGCATCGCCGAGGCGCTGGTGGCCACCGCCATCGGCCTGTTCGCCGCCATCCCGGCCGTCATCGCCTACAACCGCTTCGCGCGCGACATCGACCGCGTGGCCACACACCAGGAGACCTTCATCGAAGAGTTCTCCAACATCCTGCAGCGCAACCTGGGCGCGCAGCAACCCGTCTCGGCATCGGGGCACTGACACCATGCCCGCCATGGCATCCCGCGGCCGAGGCCGCCGCACCATCAACGAGATCAACATGGTCCCGTTCATCGACGTGATGCTGGTGCTGCTCATCATCTTCATGGTGACGGCCCCCATGCTAACCCCCGGCATGGTCGACGTGCCCAGCGTGGGCAAGGGCAAGAACCTGCCCAAGGTGGTGGCGCAGGTCATCGTCAACAAGGATGGCTCGCTGCAGCTCAAGACCCCCGAGGCCACCCGCAGCATGAGCCAGCGCGAGATCGGCGAAGCCGCGCTGCGCTGGCAGAAAGACCAGACAAAAGAGACGGCTGTCATCATTACGGCCGACAAGGGCGTTGTATACGACAACGTGGTCAAGGCCATGTCCGAACTGCAGAAAGCCGGTGTGCAGCGCGTAGGTCTCTCCGTCAAACAGGGCGGCTGAAGCCGAAGTGCCCCGCCTTCCTTGATTGACTGAACCGAAGACGACGTACACGCTCTACTCCCTCCATGCACGCCCAAGACGACCGCGACCAGTTTGCGCCCCCCGCACCCCCTGCCCGCCTGCGAGCCATCTCGCTGGCGGTGCTGGTGCATCTGGCGCTGATCGGCGCACTCACCTGGGGCGTCAACTGGAAGGCCAGCTCCGACCAGCCCGCCGTGCAGGCCGAACTGTGGGCCGCCGTGCCCCAACAGGCGGCGCCCCCTGAGGTGACGCCGCCGACACCCCCGACCCCGCCAACGCCCCCCGTGCCACCGCCGCCCGAGCCGCCCCGGCCCGCGCCAGTGCCCCCTCCTCCTCCCCCACCGCCACCGCGCGCCGTGGAGCCCGATACGCGCGAGGCCGACATCGCCATCGAGCGCGAGAAAAAGCGCCTGGAGCAGGAGAAAAAGGCCCGCGCCGAGAAGCTTGAGCGCGACAAGCGCGAGCGTGAGCGCAAGGAAGACGAGCGCGAAGAGCGCCTCGAAAAGGAAAAGAAGGAAAAGCTCGCCGAGCAAAAGAAGGCCGCCGAGCAGGAAAGGCAAAAGAAGCTGCTCGCCGAAGAAAAGCGCAAAGCCGAAGACGCCAAGGACGCGAAGGAAGCCAAGGAGGCCGCAGCGAAGAAACAGCGCGCCGAGGCCGAAGCCAAGCAACTCGCCGCCCAGCGCGAGGCCAACCTGCGCCGCATGCAAGGGCTGGCGGGCTCCGAAGGCAACGAGAAATCCACGGGCACCGCGCAACGCGACGCAGGCCCCTCGGGCGGCTACGGCGGCCGCGTGGCCGCCAAGGTCAAGCCCAACATCGTCTACCCCGACGCGATATCGGGCAACCCGCGCGCCGAGGTCGAGGTGCGCCTGGCGCCCGACGGTACCATCGTCGGCAAGCGCCTGGTGCAGTCCAGCGGCAACAAGGCCTGGGACGATGCCGTGCTGCGCGCCCTGGACAAGACCGAAACCCTGCCGCGCGACGTGGACGGGCGCGTGCCGCCCTCGCTGACCATCGGGTTCAGACCGCAGGATTGACAGGCCCCGACCTATCCCGGCCGCGTTCCAGCGCACTGGTGAGCAGGGTCGAAGTCAAGGTACTGGTCGACGCCCAAGGAGTTCCATTGGTATGCGGCCTCACAGGTTTGCGTTCTGTGCTGATGCAATTTTTGACGCAAAATCACATCAAAATGGCGGTTCAAAGGAACCAGCATGCGAATGACCGTGACGATCGATGACGCCCTGTACGAGGAAGCGCTGCAGGTTGCAGAACCCGGGATGGACAAGGCCGACTCATCCGGGAGGCGATGAAGACCTTTGTGCGCGTGCAAGCCGCCAAGCGGCTCGCGTCCATGGGCGGCACCTTGCCCGGCACTACCGAGATTGCCCGGCGCACGGAAAGCGCTGCCCAGTGACGCAGGTGCGGATCGGTGCATCGGTCCGAGGTCGATCACGTCCATCAGTGCGGTGCGCCTAGCTGCCAGCTCCTGCCATGTAGCGACCGGTAGCTCCCACAGGCAGCCACCGAACCTTCCGACACCGGCCCGGCACCCCCTCACCACGGCAAGGTAAACGTCTTGCAGTTGGTGAACGACTTGATCGCCTCCTGCACCCCTTCCTTGTAGCCCAGGCCCGAATCCTTGATGCCGCCGAACGGGGTCAGCTCGATGCGGTAGCCGGGCACCTCCCAGAGGTTCACGGTGCCCACCTGCAGTTCCTTGGCAAAGCGGGTCACATCGTCCATGCGGTTGGTGCAGATGCCCGACGACAGGCCGAACGCCGTGCCGTTGGAGATGCGGATCGCCTCGTCGATGTCCTTGAAGGTGATGATGGGCGACACGGGGCCGAAGGTCTCCTCGCGCACCACAGTCATCTCCGGGCGCACGCGGTCCAGCACCGTGGGGGAGTACAGCGCGCCCTCGCGCACATTGCCTGCCAACAGGCGCGCGCCCTGGGCGATGGCCTCGTTCACCACCGTCTCGAAGTGGCGGGCTGCGGCCTCGTCAATCACCGTGCCCATCTCGTTGGCCTTGTCCATCGGGTCGCCGTAGCGCCATGCCCGGGTCTTGGCCACCACGCGCTCGGTGAACTCGGCCACCACCTTCTCGTGCACCAGCATGCGCTTGACCGCCGTGCAGCGCTGGCCCGAGTTCTTGTACGAGCCCTGCACCGCCAGATCGCTGGCCTTGTCCAGGTCGGCATCGTCCATCACGATCAGCGGATCGTTGCCGCCCAGTTCCAGCACCATGCGCCGGTAGCCAGCCTTCGACGCAATGTACTTGCCGATGGCCACCCCGCCGGTGAAGGTGACCAGATCGACATGGCGGTGGGTCAGCAGCTCGTCGGCAATCTCGCGCGGGTCGCCGGTCACCACCTGCAGCATCTCCACCGGCAGGCCGGCCTCGTACAGCAGGTCCGCAAAATAGTAGGCCGACAGGGGCACCTTCTCCGAGGGCTTGAGCACCATGCGGTTGTTCGTGGCCACGGCGGGCACCACCTTGTGCGCCACCTGGTTCATGGGGTGGTTGAAGGGCGTGATGGCGGTGATCACGCCCAGCAGCGGCTCGCGCGTGGTGATCACCTTGCGCTTCTTGCCGTGCGGCGTGAGGTCGCACGAGAACACCTGCCCATCGTCGCGCAAGGCTTCGTTGGCGCCGAAGTTCAGCACGTCGGCCACACGCCCGATTTCGTAGGTGCTGTCCTTCTTGCACAGGCCCGACTCGGCGGTGATGATGCTCGATGCCTCGTCGGTGCGCTCGCGCAGCAGCGCCGCCGCACGGTTCAGGATGGCCGAGCGCTCGTAGCGCGACAGCGTGGGCACATAGGCGTGGGCGATGTCCATCGCCCGGCGCACGTCCTCCACGCTGGCCATGGCCACCGTGCCCACACGCTCGCCGCTGTAGGGGTTGACGACGTCGATGCTGCGCTCCGTGCGCACCTTGACGCCACCGATGCGCAATGCCTCTGCGCGAAAATCCGCGCTTTCCATGATGCAACTCATGCTGCCTCCTTGAAGGGTACCGTGGTCGTTCCGATGAAGTTCTTGCCGCGTGCGCCGGTCAGCGCGTGCGCCACCATCTGCTGCGCCTGGTCGTCGCTCACGCCATAGTCGGCAAAGCGCGTCCTCACGCCCAATGTCTCGATGAAGCGCACCAGCCGGCCGGGCGCAGCATCCAGGGCACCCAGCGCGCGCTCCAGCACCGCATCGCGCTCGGGGCTCTGGCCTATGGCGCGCTCCAGCACCATGGGCAGCGGAAAGCTGCAAGCAATGCCGTGCGGCAACCCATAGCGCAGCGTCATCTCGTAGGAGATGGAATGCGCCAACGCCGTGCGCGTGTTCGAGAACGCCATGCCGGCCTTCAGCGCCGCCAGCGCCATGCGCCCGCGCAGCGCCGCATCATCCAGGCGCTCCATCAGCTGCGGCAGCGCGTCCAGGATCTCGTGCACCGCCGCCACCGCAAAGGTGTCGGACACCGGGTTGGCATTCACGTTCCAGATCGACTCCAGCGCGTGCGACAGCGCATCCAGCCCGCTTTGCAGCGTGACCGAGGCGGGCAGCGACAGCATGAGCTCGGGGTCGATCAGCGCGATGCTGGGCCAGGTCTCGGGCAGGTGCAGCGAGTATTTCTTCTGCGCCCCGCGGTCCCATATGGTGGCCCAGGGCGTCACCTCACTGCCGGTGCCGGCCGTCGTCGGCACAGCGATCAGCGTCTTGGTCTGGGCCGGGGTAAAGCTGGCCCCGGACGCCAGCAGCGCCACCAGTTCGGCAAAGCGCCCGCTGGGCGTGGCCACCATCAAGGCCTTGGCGGTATCGATGGCACTGCCCCCGCCCACGGCGATGATCACCTCGGCCGCAGCGCTGTCGCCGGACCAGAAGGCGTCGTACAGCGCCGCGAGCTCGGCCACGTCGGGGTTGGGCCGCACGTCGTCGATCACGCCCACCAGTTGGTCGCCCAGCAGGGCCTCGATGCGCGCCACCAAGCCGAGCTGGCGCGCCTCCGGGAAGGTGACCAGCAGCGCGCGCCGTCCGGCCAGCAGCCCGGGCAGGGACGACAGTGCCCCGGCCCCGTAGACGCTGCGTACGGGGTTGAAGTATTCATGTGGCATGGAAGGGAACCTCTAGACGGAAGAAAATGCGTGGTTCAGCGCGAGGTCGAACACGTCGAAATTGCGCAGCCGTCGGCCGGGGGCAACACCCCTCAAAGGCCGGTTGAACAAGAGCGGCACCTTCTGCTCGGAGATGCCGCCGTGCGAGCGCAGGGGCACGGTCAGCCCGCTCAGGTCGTGCCGCGCCGCGCTGGTGCCCAGCACCGTGAGGTGGTCCGACACCACCACCAGGTCGCCAATGCGGTCACCCGCCAGCTCGAAGCGGGCCGCCGCCTCCTCGCGTGTCAGCACCACCTCCACGCCCGGCAGGGCCAGCAGCGCACTGCGCACGCCCTCCAGCGTGGCGCCGGCATTCACGTAGATGGTCGCGAACGAGCCCAAGGCGCCGTGGTGTACCACGTAGGGGTCGGTGATGGGCAGGATCACCCGCGTGCTGCCCGCACCGAGCTGTGCATCCAGCTCCTGCTGCAGGTAGACCACGCGCGGCTTGCCGGCGGCATCGGTCTTGGGGCTCATGCCATGGTCGGCGGTGAGGCCGATGACCGCGCCCAGCGCATCGAGCTGCTGCAGGTAGCCGTCCATCATCGCGTAGAAGGCATTGGCCTCCGGCGTGCCGGGCGCGCACTTGTGCTGCACGTAGTCGGTGGTCGACAGGTACATCAGGTCCGGCCGGCGGGTCTCCATCAGGCGCACGCCGGCCGCAAAGACGAACTCGCTCAGATCAGCGCTGTACACCGAGGGCACGGGCCTGCCCACCAGCTCCAGCACATTCTCGATGCCGCATTCGGCCAGCGTGGCCTTGTCGGCCTTCTCGGCCGAAAAGCAGATGCCCTTGAGGCCGTGGCCGAGCAGGGTGCGCAGCTTGTCCTTGGCCGTCACCGCCGCCACCAGCGCGCCGGCATCGGCAAAGGCGGCCAGCAGCGTCGGGGCGCGCAGGTACTCGGGGTCGTTCATCATGACCTCGCGGTCGGCGGCCACGTCGTAGAAGTAGTTGCCGCAGATGCCATGCACCGAGGGCGGCACGCCGGTCACGATGGACACGTTGTTCGGGTTGGTGAAGCTGGGCACCACGCAGTCCCCGATCAGCGAGCCGCCCTGGGCCTGCATGCGCGCCAGGTAGGGCGCGACGCCGGCCTGGATGGCCTGGGTCAGGTAGTCGGGCTCGCAGCCATCCACGCAGACCACCACCACCGGTGCGGCGGGCCTGGCGTACTGCCGGCCATTGGCCTGCACAAAGTCGATCACAGCGGCATTCATCATCGGGCTCCTTTTTGAATCCAGGCACGCAGCCGGGTCGATACATAGTCCGCCACCATCACCATGGCGATGATCACGGCGATGCAGGTGGCGGTGTCCTGGTACTGGAACAGCTTCATGCTGCCCACCAGTTCGAAGCCGATGCCGCCCGCGCCCACCATGCCCAGCACGGTGGCCTGGCGCAGGTTGGTCTCGAAGCGGTAGAGCACCACGGCGATCCATGCGGTCACCACCTGGGGCAGCACGGCAAAGACGATGGTCTGTATGGCACCGGCCCCGGTGGAGCGCAGCGCCTCGATGGGCCCCTGGTCGATCTCCTCGATGGACTCGGCAAAGAACTTGCCCAGCATGCCCGCGCCATGCACCGCCAGGGCCAGCACGCCCGGAAACGGCCCCAGCCCCACGGCCGCCACGAAGATCAGCGCCAGGATGATCTCGTTGACCCCGCGGGTGAAGTTGAACAGCTGCCGCGTGAGCTGGTAGACCACCACGTTCGGCGTGAGGTTGCGCGCCGCAAAGAAGCACACCGGCACCGCCAGGACCACGGCCAGCAAGGTGCCCCACACGGCGATCTGCACGGTCTCGATCGCCGGGACGATCAGCTTGTCCAGAAACGCCCAGTTGGGTGGCAGCATGCGCCCCATGAAGTCGCCGATCCACGGCAGGCCCTTGCCCAGCTCGCCAAAGCTGACCTGCGCGCCGCGCGCGGCCCACCACAGCACGCCGACGAACAGCGCGCCGATGCCGATGCGCGGCCACCAGCCCAGGCCACCGCTGGGCCGGGCCACCAGAAAGGTGTAAGAACCGATGTTCATGCTCCTGCCTCCTCAAGTTCCAGCTGGCGCAGCGCGGGTGCGGCTGTGGCCGCCACGCAAGGGGTGCTGCGGCTGCGCGCATCGCCCTCGTCCAGGCCGGGGTAGATTTTTCGCAGCACCTCGTCCGTCAGGCCCTCGGGCCCGCCGTCATAGACGATGCGCCCGCCCGACACGCCCACGATGCGTTCGCCGAACTCGCGCGCATAGTCGATCTGGTGCAGGTTGCACACCACGGTGATGCCCAGCTCGCGGCTGGCCTGCTTGAGGTAGTTGAGCACCGTGCGCGAGGTCTTGGGGTCCAGGCTGGCCACGGGCTCGTCGGCCAGGATCACCTTGGGCTGCTGGGCCAGCGCACGGGCAATGCCCACGCGCTGCTTTTGCCCGCCCGAGAGCGTGTCGGTGCGCAGCTCGGCCTTGTCCTGCAGCTCCACGCGGCGCAGGCATTCCAGGGCAATCGCCACATCCTTGCGCGGAAACCACTGCAGCCACGACAGCACGGCAGGCATGGCCCCCATGCGGCCCGTCAGCACGTTCTTCTGCACCGACAGGCGCGGCACCACGTTGTAGTGCTGGAAGATCATCGCCACCTGGCGGCGCAGCGCGCGCAGGCTCGCGCCGCCGGGCTGGGCCAGTTGCCCGTCGATGTGGACCTCGCCACTCGTGGGCTCGGCCAGGCGGTTGATGCAGCGCAGCAGCGTCGACTTGCCGGCCCCCGAGGGGCCCAGCACGACCAGGAACTCGCCGGGGGCCACGTCAAGGTCGATGCCCTTGAGTGCATCGAAGTCGCCATAGCGCTTGTTCAGGCCACGGATCTTGATCATTTCATGGCCCTCAGGTCGAGGTTCAGGACCTTGGCCGTTTCGCGGATGATGTCGTAGGCCTTGTCGTTCGTGGGGTGGAAGCCGTTGAGCATGCCCTGGTCCGACCACGGGATATCCTTCACATCCAGGAAGGCGGCCTGCACGCGCTTCTTGAGCGCGGGGTCCAGGTCCTTGCGCCACACGGTGGGCGACTCGGGGATGGGGTCCGACTTCCACACCACCACCAGGTCCTCGCGCTTGGCCAGGCCCTTGGCGATGGCGGCGTCCAGGATGCGGTCGGCAATCGCCACGGCCTCGATCTTCTTGTTCTGCACCGCCACGGCGTTCGAGTCGTGCGAGCCCGAGAAGATCACCCGGCCGAAGTCCTTGTCGGTGTTGAAGCCCTCCTTCATCAGGCCGGCCTTGGGGAACAGGTGGCCCGAGGTGGAGGTCGGGTCCACGAAGGCGAAGGTCTTGCCCTTGAGGTCGGCCACCGTCTTGATGCCGCTGTCCTTGTGGGCCACGATGAGCGCGTGGTAGAAGGCCCGCCCGGCCTTCTTGGTCTCGGCCACGGCAAAGGCCTCGATGGGCGCCACCGTGGTGCCCATCACGTACGAGAAGGGCCCCAGGTAGGCCACATCGAGCCGCTTGGAGCGCAGGGCTTCGATCACGCCGTTGTAGTCGGCCGCCACGAAGGGCTTGACCGGCATGCCCAGCGACTTGGACAGCATGTCCATCATCGCCTGGCTGTTGGCGATCATGGCCCGCGAGTCCTCCGAGGGAATCAGCCCCACGTTCAGGACATTGGGCGTCTGGGCGGAGGCTCCCAGCCCCAGGAGCGGTGGAGCCAGCAGCATGGATGTGCTGGCCAGCAGGGATCGGCGCGTGAATTTCATCGTTGTCTCCTACGGGTTGGGTGTGAACCTCTTTTGCGCATGCCTCGGTGGCCCGACGCATGGCGCTACTGTCGGCGCTGCGCCACTATCTTGCAAATTCAACTTTTTTCACCGTTGCATTCATTCAATCTATAGTTGGCCCGGGATAACACGGAGAAAAATGTCATGCGCTTGACACAGTTGAGGTCCTTCCACGCCGTGGCCACGGAGGGCAGCTTCACGCGCGCGGCCCAGGCACTGCACGTGAGCCAGCCCACGGTGACCACCCAGGTCAAGCAACTGGAGGAGCTGTACCAGGTGGAGCTGTTCCACCGCACCGGCCGGCGCATCCGCCCCACGGAGATCGGAGAGCGCCTGCTGCAGCTGTCGCGCCAGATCTTCGGGCTGGAGCACGAGGCCGTGCAGGTGCTGCGCGATGCCGGCGAGCTGCGCTCGGGCCACCTGCGCGTGGCCGCCGTGGGGCCTTCGCATGTCACGAAGATGCTGGCCGCCTTCAACCAGCGCTACCCGGACATCAACATCTCGGTGGGTACCGGCAACTCCGAAGACGTGCTGACCCGCCTGCTCGACTACTCGGCCGACGTGGGCGTGCTGGCACAGGTGCTCAAGGACAAGCGCTTCGTCTCGGTGCCCTACAGCGAGCACCCCATCGTGATCTTCTGCAACGCCAACCACCGCTTTGCGCGCCGGCGCAGCATCCGCACGGCCGAGCTGCAGGGCGAAAAGCTGATCCTGCGCGAGCAGGGCTCCACCACGCGCAAGGCCATCGAGTCGGCCCTCAAGGCCGCAGGCGTGCAACCCACGGTGGTGATGGAGGTGGCGAGCCGCGAGATCATCCGCGAGGCCGTGCTGCAGGGCCTGGGCGTGGCGGCGGTGTCCGAGGTCGAATACGTGCCCGGCGCGGGCCTGCACGCGGTGCGCATCAGCGACGCGCAGATCAAGACCTACGCCCACGTGGTCTGCCTGGCCGAGCGCCGGGACATGCGCCTGATCCGGGCGTTCTTCGAGATCATCGGCCGCGAGTCCTGAAAACAGGTTCCGAAAAACAAAAAACCCGGTGACCACCAAGGCAGCCACCGGGTTCTTGCATCGCTTCTCAGCGGGGCCGCCCTCCCGTGGGCCCGCCCCTCGCTCTCTCTTATGTAACTACGTGAGAGCGGAGAACAAAACTCAGCGAAGCGGTTCTGGCTAGGCGCAGCGTCGCAGGCAGTACGGGTAGTACGACAAGACGCTGCAACGACGCCAGAAGAGTTTTGTTAGCCGCTCTTATCGGTCGCGGCGCTCCATGCGGCGGTTCAGGTTCAGGGCGCCCAGCGTACAGGCCACGCCCGACAGCAGGTACACCGTCACGGCCAGCAGGCCGAACTGGGCCGACAGGCCCAGGGCCACCAGGGGCGCAAAGGCGGCGCCGATGATCCAGGCCAGGTCGGCCGACAGGGCGGCGCCCGTGTAGCGGTACTTGGGCGAGAAATTGGCCGTCACCGTGCCCGAGGCCTGGCCGTACGACAGGCCCAGCAGCACAAAGCCCAGCAGCAGGAACATGGTGCTGCCCACCTCGCCGCTGTTGAGCAGCACGGGTGCCATGAAGCTGAACACACCGATCAGCACCGCCATGCCGCCCAGCAGCTTGCGCCGGCCCAAGTGGTCAGACAGCCAGCCCGAAACCATGATGGCCCCGGCCGCCAGGAAGGCGCCGACGATCTGCACGCCCAGGATCTGGGTGACGGGCTGGTCCGTGTACAGCGTGATCCACGACAGCGGGAACACGGTGACCAGGTGGAACAGCGCAAAGCTGGCCAGCGCCGCAAAGGCACCCAGCAGCACGTTGCCGCCCTCGTCGCGCATCACCTCGTGCACGGGCACGGGCTGCAGCTCACGGTCCTGCAGCAGCTCGGTGTACGACTGCCCCACCACCAGGCGCAGGCGGGCGAACAGGGCCACCACGTTCACGGCAAAGGCCACGAAGAACGGATAGCGCCAGCCCCAGGCCAGAAACTCCTGCACCGTGAGGTTGGCGTACAGATAGGCGAACAGGCCGGCCGCGAGCACAAAGCCCACGGGCGCGCCCAGCTGGCCGATCATGGCGTACCAGCCGCGGCGGTGCTTGGGCACCGACATCGCCAGCAGCGACGGCAGGCCGTCCCAAGAGCCGCCCAGCGCCAGGCCCTGGCCGATGCGCAGAATCAGCAGCGCCACGATGGCCGTGGTGCCCAGGTCCTTGTAGCCCGGCAAAAAGGCCATGCCCACCGTGCACACTCCCAAGAGGAAGAGCGCAATGGTCAGCTTGGTGCCCCGGCCCCAGCGCCGCTGGATGGCCATGGAGATGGCCGTACCGATGGGCCGCACGACGAAGGCCACGGCCAGCAGCGCAAAGGAGGCCAGCGTGCCATCCAGGCGCGACATGAAGGGGAACAGGAACGACGGGAAAACCAGCACGCAGGCGATCCCGAAAACGAAGAAGTCGAAATACTCGGACGAGCGTCCGATGATCACGCCCACCGCGATTTCGCTGGGGGTGACGTCTTCATGGGTGTCCGCGCGGGAAAGAGAGTCGTGGCCTTCTTCAAAGCCATTCGCTGGGTAGATAGCAGAGGCGGGACTGCTCATGAACGGAATTCCTTGTTGTGTAACTGATACACCCACGTTTTACACCCAAGGCCCCCTGGCGGCAAGTGAGCTTTCACTGACGCTCTTGCAGGACAAATGCCATAGTGTGCTCACGACGGGGTCAAGGCATGGCGCCGTTGGCACCGGAATGGGGCAAAAACTTGACCTTGGACAAAATGTCCAATGGACAAATTTACCTGCTCTATTACATTGAGCGGCAAATTGTCATTCGCGTTTACCCCTAAACGCCTTTGTTGGGCCCATCACATGTTCAAACTTCCCCAACTTCGCGGGCCGGCATGGCTTGCGTTGGCGGCCACAGCCACCAGCCTCGCCGGCTGCAGCAAGGCTGTCGTCCTCAACCCCGCAGGCGACGTCGCCTCGCAGCAAGGCCACATGGTCGTGCAGGCCACCTTGCTGATGCTGATCATCATCGTCCCGGTGATCGCCCTCACGCTGTGGTTCGCCTGGAAGTACCGCCAGTCCAACACCGCCAACACCGAAGCGGACTACGACCCCGACTGGCACCACTCCACCACGCTGGAGCTGGTGATCTGGACCGTGCCCCTGCTGATCATCATCGCCCTGGGCGCGCTGACCTGGATCGGCACCCACAAGCTCGACCCCTACCGCCCGCTGGACCGCATCTCGGCCACCAAGCCGCTCGAAGCGCAGGCCACCCCCCTGGTGGTGCAGGTGGTCGCCATGGACTGGAAATGGCTGTTCTTCTACCCCGAGCAAGGCATTGCCACGGTCAATGAGCTGGCCGCCCCGGTGGACCGCCCCATTTTGTTCAAGCTCACCGCCACCTCCACGATGAACTCGTTCTACGTGGCCGACCTGGCCGGCATGATCTACGCCATGCCCGGCATGCAGACCGAGCTGAACGCCGTGATCAACAAGCCCGGCGTGTACCCCGGTATCGCCTCGCACTACAGCGGCTCGGGCTTCTCGGGCATGACCTTCAAGTTCCACGGCCTGAGCCAGGGCGACTTCGAGCAGTGGGTGGCCAAGGCCAAGACCGAAGGCAAGGCGCTGGACAAAGCCACCTACCTGAACCTCGTCAAGCCCAGCGAGCGCGACCCCGTGCAGCGCTTTGCCAGCGTGGAAGACGGCCTGTACGACAAGGTGCTCAACCGCTGCGTCGAAGAAGGCAAGATGTGCATGCACCACATGATGACCATCGACGAGCGCGGCGGCGAGGCCTACATGAAGGCCATGGGCATCAACCTGCCCCAGGACGTGTGCACAGTCGACAACGCCGGCCAGATCGTGGCGGCACTCGAAGCGCGCCACGCCACGGTCTATGACCGCACCCTTTCCCGCCAATGATCCGCGCCTAAGAGACTGACGAACATGTCCACCTCACCCGTTACCGCACCACCGCATTGGGCCCTGGGCCGAATCACCTGGGACTCGATACCCATGGCGCACGAGCCCATCGTGCTGATCACCTTCATCGGCGTCGTGCTCGGTGGCCTGGCCGTGCTGGCCGGCATCACCAAGTTCCGCCTGTGGGGCACCCTGTGGCGCGACTGGATCTGCAGCATCGACCACAAGAAGATCGGCATCATGTACATGATCCTGGGCGTGGTCATGCTGCTGCGCGGCTTTGCCGACGCGCTGATGATGCGCCTGCAGCAGGCCATGGCCTTTGGCGACAACATGGGCTACCTGCCGCCGCACCACTACGACCAGATCTTCACCGCCCACGGCGTGATCATGATCTTCTTCGTGGCCATGCCGCTGGTCACGGGCCTCATGAACTACCTCGTGCCGCTGCAGATCGGCGCGCGCGACGTGTCCTTCCCGTTCCTCAACAACTTCAGCTTCTGGATGACCACCGCCGGTGCCATCCTGGTGATGGTGTCGCTGTTCCTGGGCGAGTTCTCCACCGCCGGCTGGCTGGCATTGTCGAACCTGGGGGCGCAGAACCCGGGGGTGGGGCTTGACTACTACATCTGGGCGCTGCAGATCGCCGGGGTGGGCACCACGCTCTCGGGCATCAACCTGATCGTCACCATCATCAAGATGCGCGCGCCCGGCATGAACCTCATGCGCATGCCCATCTTCACGTGGACAGCCCTGTGCACCAACGCGCTCATCGTCGCCTCCTTCCCCGTGCTCACCGCAGCGCTGGTGCTGATGTCGCTGGACCGCTATGCCGGCACCAACTTCTTCACCAACGACCTGGGCGGCAACGCCATGCTGTACGTGAACCTGATCTGGATCTGGGGCCACCCCGAGGTGTACATCCTGATCCTGCCCTGCTTCGGCATCTTCTCCGAAGTGGTGGCCACGTTCTGCAAGAAGCGCCTGTTCGGCTACACCTCCATGGTCTACGCCACGGTGGTGATCACCATCCTGTCGTACCTGGTGTGGCTGCACCACTTCTTCACCATGGGCTCCGGCGCCAGCGTGAACACCTTCTTCGGCATCACCACGATGATCATCTCGATCCCCACGGGCGCGAAGATCTTCAACTGGCTGTTCACCATGTACAAGGGCCGCATCCGCTTCGAGCTGCCCATGCTGTGGACCCTGGCCTTCATGGTCACCTTCGCCATCGGCGGCATGACCGGCGTGCTGCTGGCCGTGCCCCCGGCCGACTTCGTGCTGCACAACAGCCTGTTCCTGATCGCCCACTTCCACAACGTGATCATCGGCGGCGTGCTGTTCGGCCTGTTCGCCGGCATCAACTACTGGTACCCCAAGGCCTTTGGCTACAAGCTCGACCGCTTCTGGGGCCTGTGCTCGTTCTGGCTGTGGGTGGTGGGCTTCTACGTGGCCTTCATGCCGCTGTACATCCTGGGCCTGATGGGTGTCACCCGCCGTGCCAATCACTTCGAAGACCAGTCGCTGCAGATCTGGTTCGTCATCGCCGCCTTCGGCGCCTTCCTGATCGCCCTGGGCATCGCCTGCCTGCTGATCCAGATCGTGGTGAGCTACCTGAAGCGCGAACAGCTGCGCGACCACACCGGCGACCCATGGGACGCCCGCACGCTGGAGTGGGCCACTTCGTCGCCCCCGCCGGACTACAACTTCGCCTTCACCCCCAAGGTGTACGAGATCGATGCCTGGTGGGACATGAAGAAGCACGCCTACGCGCGCCCCCTCACCGGCTTTGCGCCCATCCACATGCCGGCCAACACCGGCGCGGGCGTGATCATCTCGGCGCTGTCGCTGGTGCTGGGCTTCGCCCTCATCTGGCACATGTGGCTGCTGGCCGGCCTGTCGTTCGCGGGCGTGGTGCTGGTGGCCATCATCCACACGTTCAACTACAAGCGTGACTTCTACATCCCCGCCGCGCAAGTGACGGAGACCGAAAACCTGCGTACCCAACAACTGCGTGCCAGCCATGTCTGATATCACCTACAACCAAGCTGCCGCCGCCATCACGGCGGGCGGCCCCACGGGCGCCACGCTGGCGCGCCGCGAGTACCACCTGGCGCACGAGCCGCATCCCGAGAACGGCACCGCCCTCGGTTTCTGGCTCTACCTGATGAGCGACTGCCTCATCTTCGCTGCGCTGTTCGCCACCTACGGCGTGCTGGGCCGCAGCTACGCCGCCGGCCCCACCGGCGCGCAGCTGTTCGACCTGACGCTGGTGGCCATCAACACCGCCTTCCTGCTGGCGTCGTCGATCACCTTCGGCTTCGCGATGATCAAGAAGCAGCAGAACAACGTGAATGGCACGCTGCTGTGGCTGGCCATCACCGGCGTGTTCGGCCTGTGCTTTCTGGGGCTGGAGCTGTATGAGTTCCACCACCTGATCCACCAGGGCGCGGGCCCGCAGCGCAGCGCCTTCCTGTCGGCCTTCTTCACGCTGGTCGGCACCCACGGCCTGCACGTCACCTTCGGCCTCATCTGGCTGGTGGTGCTGATGCTGCAGATCAAGAAGCACGGCCTGATCCACGAGAACAAGCGCCGGCTGATGTGCCTGTCGATGTTCTGGCACTTCTTGGACGTCGTCTGGATCGGCGTCTTCACCTTCGTGTACCTGATGGGAGTGCTGTAAATGAGCGCCGCACAACACACCGCCAACGCCCACGACGGCCACGGCCATGACGATCACCACGACGACCACCATGGCGACGTGGGCCCGCACAGCACCTTCTCGGGCTACATGGTCGGCTTCGTGCTGTCCATCATCCTCACCGCCATCCCGTTCTGGCTGGTCATGGCCAAGGTGATTGCCGACCGCAACACCGCCATCCTCGTGCTCGGCGGCTTCGCGGTGGTGCAGATCCTGGTGCACATGGTCTGCTTCCTGCACATGAACGGCAAGGTCGAGGGCGGCTGGACGCTGCTGTCCACCATCTTCACCGTGGTCTTCGTGGCCATCGCCATCAGCGGCACGCTCTGGGTCATGTTCCACATGAACGCCAACATGATGCCCGACCACCCCACCCCTACCCCGCCCACCCAGAGCGAAGCCGGCGCGGCAGCCAGCCATCACACGCCCTGATGGGTGCAGCGCCGCCACGCCCCACGACGATGCGGGGCGGGGCGCAACCCCTTGCAAAGCGGCCGCCCACAGCGGCCGCAGCCGTTTTGGGGCCGTGCAATCGACCAAGCCAAGGAAATCCCCATGACCTCAACCCACGCAAACCACGCAGCCCCTCGGCGCCTGCGCCGCGCCGTGCTGCTGGTGCTGGGCATCGCCCTCTTCCTGGGCTTTGTGGCCCTGGGCACCTGGCAGGTGCAGCGGCGGGTGTGGAAGCTCGACCTCATCGAGCGCGTGGACCAGCGCGTGCACGCCGCCCCCGTGGCCCTGCCCCCGGCCGCTGACTGGCCCGGCATCAACGCCGCAGGGCATGAATACCTGCCCGTCACCATCACCGGCCACTGGCTGCCCGGCAAGACCGTGCTCACCCAGGCCGTCACGGCCCTGGGCTCGGGCTTCTGGGTCATCAGCGCGCTGCAGCAGGGCGACGGCACCCAGGTGCTGGTGAACCGCGGCTTCATCCCGCAAGACCAGCGCGCAGAGTGGGCAGGCAAGGTCGATGACGCCGCCCCCCCCACCGTGCAGGGCCTCATCCGCATCACCGAACCCAAGGGCGGCTTCCTGCGCAGCAACGATCCCGCCGAGCAGCGCTGGTTCTCGCGCGACGTCGCGGCCATCGCCCGGGCACTGCAACTGCCCCGCCCCGCCCCCTTCTTCATCGACGCCGGCCTGCCCACGCGCGGCGTGGCCAACCCGACCGCCGAGGCGGTGGAAGTGGCCGGCACCGCTGCCACCACGGCGGGCAGCACCTGGCCGCGCGCGGGGCTCACCACCATCCGCTTTGCCAACAGCCATGCGGTGTATGCCCTCACCTGGTACGGCCTGGCGCTCATGGTGCTGGGCGCGGGCTGGTTCGTGGTGCGCTACGAGCGGCGCCGGTAGACTCCCACCATGCCCCTTCTACGCATCGCCAAGAGCGCCGAGTTCTTGCGCAACCCGCGCGCTGCCGATGCCGCCGCCGGCATCAAGAACCTGCAGCAGCTTATTCAGCTGCGCTGGATGGCCGTCATTGGCCAGGTCTTCACCATCGAGGTGGCGCACCACAGCCTGCGCCTGACCATCCCCCTGCACCAGATGCTGATGGTGGTGGGCTGCCTGGCCGTGTTCAACGTGGTCAGCCTGCTGCGCCTGCGCACGGGGGTGCAGGTGCGCAATGTGGAGCTTTTTTTGGCCCTGCTGGTGGACGTGGCCGTGCTCACCACCCAGCTGTATTTGAGCGGCGGCACCAGCAACCCCTTTGTCTTTTTGTACCTGCTGCAGATCGCGCTGGGCGCCATATTGCTGCGCGGGGCCTACATCTGGAGCATGGTGGTCATCACCACCGTGTGCTTTTGCGTGCTGGCCACCCACCACCTGCCGCTGGAGCTGCCGCAAGACCTGCACCAGGGCCTGTCGAGCCTGTACGTCATCGGCCTGTTGGTGTGCTTCGTGCTCAACGCGATTTTGGTGGTGGTGTTTATCACCCGCATCAGCCTGAACCTGCGCGAGCGCGACGCCCGCCTGGCCGCCGCGCGCCGCCGCCGGGTGGAAGAAGAGCACATCGTGCGCATGGGCCTGCTCGCATCGGGCGCCGCGCACGAGCTGGGCACACCGCTGTCCACCCTGGCCGTGATTCTGGGCGACTGGCAGCACGACCAGGAGCTGATGGGCGACGAAGTGCTGCGCGAGGACATCGAAGAAATGCGCACGCAGGTGCAGCGCTGCAAGAGCATTGTCAGCGGCATCTTGCTGTCGGCCGGCGAGGCGCGCGGCGAAGAGTCGGCCCAGACCACCGTGAGAACGTTTGTCGACGCCCTGGCCGACGAATGGCGCACCACGCGGTCGATACCCGCGTTTTCGTACCGCAACGACTTTGGCGACGACACGCCCATGGTGTCGGACACCACGTTGAAGCAGATGGTTTTCAATGTGCTGGACAATGCAAGGGACGCCTCGCCCCAGTGGGTGGAACTGCTCATCACCCGCGACGACAAGGCCGATGTGCCCGCCCTGTGCATCACCGTCAACGACGCAGGCCCCGGCTTTGCGCCCGGCATGCTGGACCACCTGGGCGAGCCCTACCAGTCCACCAAGCAGCGCCCCGGCAGCGGCCTGGGCCTGTACCTGGTGGTCAACGTGGCGCGCACCCTGGGCGGCAGCGTTACGGCGCGCAACCGCGCCCCCGAGGGCGGGGCCGAAGTGAGCATTCGCCTGCCGCTGGCAGCCGTGGCGATGCCGCGCGGCCACCGGCCGGTGTGATGGCCACGGATTAGCGTGCGTTGGATGGATTGGCTGGACAACCAACCAGACCAACAAGCAGCTTTTGTAGCCAGTCAAAGTTGAATTCGTACTAGTACAAAACCCGAGCCCGACCGCCATGGACGAAATCACCACCGCCAGCAGCAGCAGCAGCCCCGCAGCAGATCCACCCTCCAAGGATGCCAAGGAAAAGCCCCAGTTGCTCATCGTCGAAGACGACGAGGCCTTTGCCCGCACCCTGGCCCGCTCGTTCGAGCGCCGCGGCTACCGCGTGCTCCAGGCCGCCAGCCTGCCCGAGGTGGAAGCCTTGCTCACCCAGCACACCCCCGGCTACGCCGTGGTCGACTTGAAGCTCAAGGGCGACGCATCCGGTCTGGCCTGCGTGCAAAAACTGCACGCCGCCAGCGAAGCCATGCTCATCGTCGTGCTCACCGGCTTCGCCAGCATCGCCACTGCGGTGGAGGCTGTGAAGCTGGGCGCCTGCCACTACCTGGCCAAGCCGTCGAACACCGACGACATCGAGGCCGCGTTTGGCTTGAAGGCCGGGGATACCGAGGTGGACGTGACCAACCGCTCCAGCTCGCTCAAGACGCTGGAGTGGGAGCGGATTCACGAGGTGCTGGCGGAGACGGGGTTCAATATTTCGGAGACGGCGCGGCGGTTGGGGATGCACCGGAGGACGTTGGCGCGGAAGTTGGAGAAGCAGCAGGTGAGCTGACACCCACCCAATGGCGATGCTCACAAACCAGGTACCGGTATGGAGCGTAGCCTCGTGGACCTCCTTCGCAAGCCTCAGCATGACAGAAGCTATTTCAATGGGTCAGAAAGGAATGTCCTTATCCATGTCATCAAAACCATCAACGTGGATCGAGGGAGGCACCCGAGGAGGCGGTGCGCGCTGAATCGTACGATTTCTTGCCAATGCCTCCAACGTTAGTTCGGCGTACTCACCTTCGCTCTTCAGAAAAGTATCCAGACCGTCTTCGGTAGCCCGGTAAGCAAAGTACTGCCCGCCGTCACGGTCATCATTTTCTATGGACTTCTCGATATAACCAAGCCTTACGAGCTTCACCGCAGCCAACGAAATCATGTAATCTGGCTTTTTTATGCGACTGCTTATAATTCCGTACGCAAGGCCAATAGGGTAGGCCACATGACTTTGCACACACTGGGCAAGAAACTCAAGGTCAACACCGTTTAACTTGTAGTCTGGAGGGTTTGACAAATGCTGCCCTGGCTTTCGAATCTCTTCGCTAAATGATCTGGGTAAAATACCGAACTCCTTGATTCGGCGCCGAACTTGGGAGCAGGCAACGTTAAGGGCTGATTCAATGTCACCATCTGGCCGGTCTGCGTCGTAACTGGCTGCTGTCACGCCAGCAAGATCAGACGGAAGATGCATCTCAACGTTCCGAGGCTTGATAACGTAACAGCGATCCTTCCCAATCGATCCAATAAACAAACCAAGCTCAAACACCACGTTGTCGCGAGCCACTGCGACCTCTTTTTTCCGCATCGTAGTAACGTCATCCGGCGTAAATGCAAACACAGCGAAGTCCACGGCAGATGACTTTCGGATCAAATCACCTAGGCCATCAGAGCCAAGCTTGAATGTCCCATGTTGCCAAATGGTGCAATGCACATCCCGATCAAGGTTTTCATTGATGGCATTTGCTACCGGTAGGCCCTCGACAGACGAGGCTATGAAGAGTGCTGGCTTATCCATGTCAGGCAATGTACCTGACATTGCCCTATTCTTGTAGTCCCAGTGTGTTCAACATCACCTGTTTTGCTCCGGCATCTTCTCGATCTTGCGTGGGACGAGGCCTGCACGATGCAAATGGCGCCCGCCTTGCCACCGAGAGCGGCTAACACGCCTTGCAAAAGCGACATCGAAAGCAGGTACGCCTGACAGTTCATGTCTCGATGCCCCGTTAACAAAAAACTGTGGCAACAGCTGCATCCCCTTTGTCATAGGCGCCCCCCGCAGCCTCAAAGTCATCAGCGAAGCCACCCTCAAAGGCATCCTGTTCATGCGGCAAACAGGCATCTCCCGGGAGGACCTTCCTCAATTATTGGGTGCGGCAGCGGCATGACCTGCTGGCGACGGCCCAGGGATCGGAATGCCGCAGCCGTGTGGGACAAGCTGCACCAAGCCATGCTCGTGCGTCTGCGCGAGCACGATCAGATGGATAGGAGTCGTGCCAGCATCAATGGCGCATCGATCTCAGGCCCGGGCGGGGCGAAGTAACAGACCCCAACCCTACAGGACGAGGGAAGCTCGGAAGCAAACGGCACATCGTCGTAGATGCCCGAGGCATCCTATTAGTAGTAGTGCTGGTCAGTGGCGCCAACCGGCACGGCCGCATGATGTTCGATAAGTGCATTGATTCTCTGCCACAAGTTCGAAGACTGCGCGGCAGGCTCAGGCGTTGGCCCTCCGAACTGCACGCCGCCAAGGGATGGCTATTCCAACTGCACAGCACACCTGCGCGGCCACGGCATATCAAGCAGGTTTGCCAAGCGGGGCCTAGAAAGCAGCAAGCGCCTGGGCAAGCATCGCTGGGTAGTGGAGAGAACCCATGTGTGATTTGCAGGTTTCGGCAAGCTGCGCATCCACTTTGAACGGCAACTGGACATCCACGAGGCGTTTATGAAATTGGCCGTAGCCGTCATCTGCTCGCGGCTTGTTGAGAGGTCGTGTTAGCTACCCTTGGCCTGAAGCTGCTTGATCAGTGCCTGCCGCGGTTGGCCAAGCTATCCAACGCCGATCACATCGAGTCCGCCTCTGGCACACGCGAGGGCGATACCGAGGTGGACGGGACCAAGCGATCTAGCTTTCTCAAGACGCTGGGACGAAAGCGGGTCCACGAGGTGCTGGCAGACGAGCCAAAGTTCGCTTTCTCGGAGATGGAGCGCCATAGGCGTTCAAGCGGTCTCGCATGCCGATAGCGCATGGCAACAGCGAGGCCATGAGTTCAGCAGCTTGGCCACGTAGCCCATTGGAGCGCACCAGTACAGGCTTGCTGTGGCATCAACGCCATGAGCAGCAAAGCATTCTTTGCCAGATCGTTGCAGATAGTGACAATGACAGAAATGAGCCGCTTCATCCAGCCAGCGCATGAATAGACAAGAGATCGCCTTCCTATCGAGGCACTTTGATGCCGTACCCTGCAACTGCGCGAAGCATTCGCGACGAGGAACTCAATTTAGTCTTTAAGTTTTTCTTCAATATCAATCACATCGAGTCTAAAGAAAATGGCGTCGAACACTCACAAAATCCCATAGGAGAAACAATTGGAAAATAGAGTTTATTACGGACAGTACTCACTTAAGCATTGGATAAATCTAATTTTAAAGAAAAATATCGCACTACCAGAATATCAGCGCTATTTCGTATGGAACGAGAACAAGGTAGCAAATTTAATTGAGGCGTTTAGCAATAAGCAATTTATACCACCAGTCACGATTGGCGCATTTAAAATAGGCGACACAAGTCAAAATCTCATTTTGGACGGACAGCAACGACTAACAAGTATTTTGCTAGCATATCTTGATTTGTATCCGGATGAAAAGACATACAAAAAAACCATTGAAATATTTGCTAGTGAAAACGATGATAGTGAGCCCGGCGAGCTACTCGACAACGTTTTCGAGTGGACGTTTCACAAGCTAACGGAAAAGGCATCTAGCAAACAAGAAATCCTTAAAAAAATCCAAGATGGAAATTACAAAAAAACAAATCTCAATATAAAAGAAAATTTCTTTGAAGAGAATTTTCTTGGATTTTCTTATTTGGTCCCATCGACAAATGATGAGAAGATACAACAAAAATACTACTCTTCTGTTTTTAGGAACATAAACATTCAAGGGGAAACACTTCTACCCCAAGAGAGCCGGGCATCACTGTACTTTCTGGATAAAGACCTGACACAGTTCTTCACCAAAAGGTTTACACAGAATTTCGTTATCAAAGGATTCAGCGGAGAAACAAAAATCGATTTCGTAAGATTTTTGGCTTTGCTATCACAATACAACAAAGATGGGGGATCAGAATACGTTGCTCGAAGCTACAAGCAGATCATGGAGAAATATTACGAAGAGTACATATACTCCGCGATCAGTGACAGCGACGGAAGATATGGAAAATTCTCCAGCATTTTCCCTGGAAAGCAATATGACTTGCGGCTTACAACACTGCAAAGCACAATAGATGAAATGAAAATTTATGAAAAATTCTCATCCATCATTGATCTTGACATGTATTTCTTTGGACTTATTTATACCACTGTTTTTCTAGGCAAAACTGTTGATAAAAATAAAATCAAAGAATTGAAAGAAAATATCGAATCAAATATCACCGAACTTAGAAAAGATGCACAACACGTAAGAGCTCCGGGCCATCTAAAATATTTGCGACTGAGAATCGATGAATCAATAAAGCTATACAACAAATATGCCATCAAGAACGCACTCTGACTTTATATTTTCGCCCATATCAAAAATTCTCAGGGATGCTGTATCAGCAAGCGCAGGAATTGGATCGGGCATTGAAACCTTTTCCCTGTGCGACTATGTCATGCAATCCATATTTATAAAAATGACGGGCTTTCAAGAGCAAAAAATGAAGTGCATTTGCTGGGACGTGGCATCCATTGATTTCGAATACCGGTATGAATTCACCAAGAAGCCGCTGGGAGAATGCTCAAGCTACCCAGACAAAAATACCATTTACAAAGACCTTACAAAGATCGCAAAAAAGCATGATCTTCAGATCAATGAAGTATTTAGCAACAGAAAGGAATTGATTGAATACGCGACCAAAGAAATAATAGAGACATTTGAGAAAACTAACCTCGCCATTTGGGCGCAGGCTGCATTTCTTGACTTCAAGAAAATCCTTACATCAATCAAACCAAGTCACATCGCAAGTGATAACGAAATTTTCACAGACTCCGCCCTAAGATCCTTATACACAGACCACTTATACCGACAAAGAAACAGAATAGCTCACAACACATCTTCTTATCAACACAATTTGCCAACACTGAAGACTTTACTAGATGAAAAATATAAATACGAGAATTATTTTTTATTTTTCTTCATGTTGATACTAATAGATAAAATATTCATTGAACTCTATGGGAGATTTTTACAGGCAAACGACGAGAGAGCGGATTAGGGAAGGTCCGCCCTCTGAAGTTTCGAGAAAAGCCGCCTAAGTAGTTGATTCCATTGGGCTTGGGTTTCGAAAAGCGAGGTCTGGCAGAAGATCTCTAGTATCAAAAGAGATCCGAATAAATTGGGTAGGCTCTACCGCGCCGGCACCCCGCCCCGCCACTGCCCCCAATTCCGCACGATATGGTCCACCACCCGCGTGCCCACCAGCGCCACGTTCTCCACCGTTTCCGCAAAGCCCCCGGCCGTTTCGCCCGGTGCCGGGTCCAGATGCTGCAGCGTGGTTTCCTTGGGGTTGCCCTGGTCAAAATTGACCGCGCCGCGCAGGCTCAACAGGCGGTCGGTGCCGTGGGTGCGCTTGACCACCAGGGCAATGGCGGCGGCTTCCATCTCGGTGATCACGTAGTCGTCAGCCCCGTAAAGCTTGGCGATGTACTGGGCCTGCTTGGACATGCCGGGGCCGTGGAAGAACGTGTCGCCGGTCATGTGGGTGCCGGTGATGACGCTGGGGCCGCGGCGGGCGGCCTCGTCGGGGTAGCGCTGGCGGTAGACGCGGGCGCCTTCTGAATCCTTGAGCGGTGCATCGACGCTGAGGTTCATGGCCCAGTCGACCAGCAGGGGGTTCAGCTGAAAGCGGCGGTATTCCTCATAGCCCTTGCGCGGCATGAAGGTGGGCTCGCCGGCCTTGTTTTCTTCAGGCGCCCAGCGGTGGCCCAGGTCGTAGTCGACCAGCCATGTGCCCCAGCTCACGTCGCCAATGGTGCCCCGCTGCGGCGGCGTGCCGGCCACGCCGGAGATCACGTAGTACGCCTGCGCAAAGTCGAATTGGGGGTTGAGCAGAATGGCCTGCATGGACGACGACGAGTTGACCTTGCCCATGCCCAGCACGGCGCCGCACACGCCGTCGGCGTTGCAGTACACGGGGCCCAGCGCGCCGGGCACGGTGATGGGGGTGGCCTCTTTCCAATACCGCTCGTACCAGTGCTGGAACTCACCCGCGCGGTCGCCGGTGTTTTTGCCGATCTCGAACATGGCGGCGACGAAGACCTTGACGCGGATGGGTGCGGTGCTGGTGGCCGAGGGCGATGTCGCGCAGCCGGAAATGGACAGCGCAGCAAGGGCCAGCAGGAGCCAGCGCGCGGGGTGGAAAGAGGGGAAGAGCATCGAAGGCACCTTAGCTAGGAAAAAGACATGCTGCGCGTTGGCACAAGCCATGGGACACGCAAGAACTCTGCCATTTTGGGCCTGAATTCGGTGATGGCTCAGCAAGGCAGGAGCGCGCGATCATGGAGGCAATCACTTTACCGTCTTGGTCCGCAATCTTCCAAGAGCGGCGGCGCCCTGGAACGACGGCAAGCGAACAGCTACCCCATCTCGATCCAAGAAAACCAGCATGCGGCTAGACTCCAAGTGCTGCCGCGAACCCGGCGGCAACCACGGTTCTCCCGACATGCACCCCTACAGCGATCAATTTTTGCAGAAGCCCAAATCGGCTGAAGAATTCATCCGCTGCATCATCTGGAAGGGATGGGACCAGTGGGCTGCATTTGATGCCGGCTCCAAGCTGCTCCTTTCGGCCAAGCCGCAGTTGGTGCGTGAATCGATCAGCGCTCTGCAAGAGCGCTCTGACCTCACCCGGTATACCCACGCCCTGACCCGCATCGTCGACCTGTCGGACGACGATGAAGCCCTGCGCGCATCATGGAAGCACAACCTGACCCAGCTTCGTGCGTTGCTTTTCACATCGGCCATTGGAACCAGCCGCCAGCGTGCCAAGCTGCTGGAAATCGCGCAGAACAAGCAAGTGGTCAACGCAATGCGGTACGCACTGGGGCAAGAGCGGGAACCAGAGCTAAGGCGCATCGAGCCCACCTGGATTGCGGTCCTTTATGCGGAGGGCTTTTCGCTGTCCAAACATGAAGCAGACCGATTCAATGCGCACCTCCCCCCAGAGCTTCAAGCGCTACTGTTGGGTTACTACCAAGAGGAAGTGGCGTAAGGAGCCTGTTGCAGAAGGAGCATCGACTGCATTCGCCGCCAAAGCGGCACGGTGAGGGCAAGCCCTAATGCACATGAATTAATTCAAGTGCATTATTCACCCCATGACGCCTGCCCTTGCATTGCCTGCCGATGATCCTTCGCCGCCAGCCCCCTCCCCCACCGACCCGCAGGCCACCCGCACCCGCCTGATCGAAGAAGCCATGCACCTCATGGCGCGCGAGGGGATGAACGCCGTGTCGCTGCGGCGCATCGTGATCGCGGCGGGGGCGCAGAACCCTTCGGCACTGCACTACCACTTTGGCGGGCGCGATGAGCTGATCGAAGCGATCACCCACTTTCTGCAGCAATGGCTGGAGCCGCGGGCCTGTGCGCGGCTGCAGGCACTGGCGGACCAGCCGGGCTACACCGTGCGCGATGTGGTGGAGGCGGCCTTTGGCCCCGTGATCGCCATGCTGGGCGAGCCCGCGCTGGGGCGCGATGCGGTCAACTTCATCGGCCGGCTGGGGTGGGACTATGGCGAGAAGGGGCAGGAAATATCGGCCGCCCTGCACCGCCGCACGCTGGAGCTGACCCTGGCGCGGCTGCAGGCGCTCATGCCCGCTGTGGGGCGCGAGACGATCCAGTTTCGGCTGCTGCTGACCATGAACGCCGTGTACTACGGCATCTCGTACCGCAGCTACATGCGGCGCTCGCCCTTTGGAGCCATGGAACTTTCGATGCCTGGCAACGAAGCGCGCGAACAAGAAGAGTTTTTGACTTATCTGGTGGCTGGGTTGAGCGGCTAATAAAGCCTCCCTGGCGTCGTTGTTCTGTCTTGCCGTACTGAACGTACTGTCTGCGACAGAAGCGCCTAGCCAGAGAGGCTTTCTTAACCGCTTAACTCCCTGCTGATGTTGACACGCGTGTGCGTTGCTTGGGCAACGCACCTGCAGCGTTAGCTTGCGCCCATTTTTTACCCACCGCCTCACACAACCATCAAGGAGACAGGCATGCAGATGAACAAAAGAGATATCGGCAACCACCACGTCGGCGCGCCCCTGCGCCGCACGTTGCTGAGCCTGACCCTTGCCGCAGCGCTGACGGCCTGCGGCGGTGGCGGGCAGGCGTTGGTGGATGGCGGCGCCACCTCCGGCGAGTTCACCATCAGCACGCACGAGCTGGCCAGCCGCGCCAAGGCGGCGCGCACGCCGGGCACGGCAGGCGTCACGGTGACGGCGGGCAGCAAGCTGGCCACGCAGTTCGGCGCGGCGGGGCCGGATTTGAACCGGGTGCGCTACACGCGCTATGGGCTGGCGGCCAATGCGGGCAAGCCGGTGGATGCGGTGCTGGTGGCGATGCCGGGCACGCTGGCGGCGTCGCACAGCTACCTGATCCTGGCTGAGAACCTGGTGCGCCGCATGTGGGTCGACCACCAGGCGGTGGTGGAGGTGTGGGGGGTGGACCGCCGGTCCGTGGCGCTGCAGGACATGGAGGGCCTGCAGATCGCCGAGCGCGAGCGCGATGCGGCGCTGGGCCTGAATTTTCTGTACGGCGGCGAGCTGGGGCTGCCGCTGCCGGCCAAGCTGAGCCGGCGCGCGGTGTTCCATGAAAGCCGTGAGATCCCGTTTTTGGCGGACTGGACGCCGCAGGTGCATTCGCTGGACCTGGATGCGGTGGTGACCGCAGCGCACACGGTGGCGCGCAATGGCAATGTGTTTCTGGGCGGGCATTCGGCGGGCACGGGCTTTGTGGCGCGCTATGCGGCCACGGACTTCAACCTCACGGGCACAGGGCCTGCGCAGCCGGGCTACGCCAAGCTCAAGGGGCTGGTGCTGTTTGAGGGCCCCGGCGGTGCGCTGGCAACGAGCGCGCCCACGGCGGCGCAGCTCGATGCGGTGGTGCGCGCGGCCGATGGCGGGCTGTATGCGGCGGTGGCGTCGGGGGCCGAGCCAGGGTTTGTGTCGCGCCCGGGCCTCACGCCGCGCGTGAGCGCATCGACCGAGATCGCGGGCATGCAGATGGCCTTTGAGGGCACGGTCAACGGCACGCAGGCGCTGCTGCAGGCGGACCAGGGGGGCGTGGCGGGCAACAACGTGTACAACCGCGTGGCAGACTTCACCAAGCGCGACTTCGGGGTGACGGCGGGCGCGGCCATCGGCACCTTCATGGACGACGACAACCTGCAGCGCACCGTGTTCTATTCGGTGTCGATGGGCGCCCTGGGCCCGGCGCGGGCCGACGGCCTGCGCACCTGGCTGGACAACACCGACCCGCTGCCCGCAGCGGCCTACCGAGACTTCGGCCCGCAGCCGGCCACGCTGGTGGCCAACCCGCCCGCCTGGGGCAAGGAGGTGGAGCCCACCAACCTCAAGCGCATGTCGCGCGCGCTGTTTGTGGGCAACACCACCTACAGCGACTGGTACTACCCCAGCTCGGGCCTGCTGCTCGCCAATGCCGAAGGCAGCGGCGGCGCCAACCTGGGGCTGGATACCAGCGCCCTGTCGCTGCCCACCAGCCAGGGCGGGCGCGGCCGGGCCGACATCGTGAACCAGACGCAGGCGAAGAAGATCGACATCCCCGTCATCGCGTTTGGCGGCACCAATGGCCTCACGCCCGTGGCCGGCATCTGGCGTGGCTTTGCCGAGGCGATTGCGCCCTGCGCCGCAGCCAGCTGCAAGGCCGGCATGGCGCGCACGCCCGCCGGCCAGCCCACACTGGTGGCCAACCGCCAGTACGGCGGGGTGGAAGGCGGCTTTGAGGTACACATGAGCGAGGGCTATTCGCACGTGGACATCGTGACGGCCGACGACGATGCGACGAACAATGTGATCCGGCCGCTGGCGGCGTTCATGAAGCGCAACGCGAGCGCCGGGGGTGCCAAGTGATGCGCAGCAGTGGCCTTGCCGCAGCAGCACTGCTGGCCCTGGGCGGCCTGGGCGCTGCTGCCCATGCGGCAGAGCCCGCGCCGCTGGACTGCCTGGGCCCGGTGCAGCACGAATCGCCCGCTCCCGGCTCGGCCGAGTGGAAGCAGCGCGATGCCGACAATATGGCCTGCGCACGCCAGCGCATCGACGACTTTGCGCAGCAACCCGCCTCGCTGTTCACCCCGGGCAAGACGCCTGCGCTCGACGCCTATCGCAACCCGGCCAGCCATGCCGACAAGCGCTTTCGGTACACCGAGGCGAGCACACCATCCGCATCGGGCAAACCGATTGCGGTGGAGATCTACCGGCCCTGCTCCGCAGGCACCTGCAGGGGCATGCCGGCAGGCCTCAAGGCCTTCGAGCCGCCCTACCCTGCGGTGGTGATCGTGCATGGCGGCTACAGCTCCAAACGGCTGCACCGTTCGGCCGCACAGGTGCTGGCCGAGGCGGGCTACATGACGATCGCGCTGGAAACCACTGCCCCCATGGGCACGCACGGCCCCGACGCGCAGAGCGTGGTGGACTGGGTTTTGGCCACGCCATCCGCCCCGCTGGCCGGCGGTGCCTTCCCGCACGGGAAGGAGCTGGACGCGCGCATGGTGGGTATTGCGGGCCACTCGCAAGGCGGCAGCACGGCCAGCCTGATCGGGCAAACCGACAAGCGCATCGGCGCCATCGTGTCGTGGGACAACCTCACGGCACTCAAGACCGGCTGGGTCGACAAGATCGGCATGGACCCACCGGCGGACGTCGCCATTCGCACACCGGCGCTGGGCATTGGGGCGGACTACTACTTCAAGGTGATCCCCACCACCGAAGCGCCCGAGCCCGCCAAGACGAATACCCAGGGCGGCCGGGGCCGTGGGGCCGAGCCCCACCCCAAGGACCTGGGCTACCAGGAGCTCAAGGGCGCCGGGGTGGACACCATGCTGGTGGCGCTGCGCGCGGGCACGCACCTGGACTTCTCGCTGTTTGGCGGGCCGGCCAGCCGGTATGGTGAATCGGTCATCAACTACTACACGCTGGCCTGGTTCGACCGCTACCTGAAAGGCGCGCACGACCCGGCGCTGGCGGCCGATGCGTTCCGGCGGCTCACGGCGCCAACCTTCGACGACTCGGCCGACCGGCACAACATCAGCCAGGGACTGTACGACAAGGCGGCGGCAGGGGATTCGGTCATGAAGGGCAACCGCCCCTACCTGGTGGGCGGCACGCCGGTGCGCGACCGGCTGTCGTTCTACTTCAAGTCGCGCTGCGCGATCACCAAGCCAGGCAGCACGGCGCGGGTCGGGTCGGAGGATATGCGGGCGGCGGGGTGCCGGTAAGCATCGCGCTGCTAAGGAGCTGAGCTGGCGCCTTGCCGCACCGCCTCCCTGCCCGCCAGCAGGTCCACAAACGCGCGCACCTTGGCCGGGCGAAACCGCGCGGCCGGAAACACCGCGTGGATGCCGCCCGAGGGCAGCTCCCACTGCGGCAGCACCTGGATGAGGCGGCCGGTGGCAAGGTGGTCTGCAATCGCATAGTCAGGCAGCACGGAGAGCCCGGCGCCCTGGCACACGGCTTCGCGCACGGCCAGGGTGGCATCGAGAAAGATGGATGCCTGCATGGTCACCGCCTGGCGTTCGGCCCCGTCGCGCGCGAAATCCCACCGCAGGTTGTCGCGCAAGGCGGTGTTGGCCACGAAGGGCAGCCCCACCAACTCGCCCGGCTGCGTGAGCGTTGCCACCTGCCGCGTCATGGCAGGGGGCGCCACCAGCAGTTGCCTGAACGCGCCGATCTTGCGGGCCTGCAGGCCCGTCTCGGCGAGCCAGCCGACGCGTATGGCCAGCTCGATATTGCCGGTCATGAGGTTCAGCGTCTGGTCGCTCATGATGGCGTCGACCTTGCAGGCGGGATAGCGCTGCATGAAGGCGACGATGGCCGGCACGACGACGCCCACGCCATAGTCGAACGGGGCCGTGAGCCGCAGCGTGCCCGATGGCTCTGCCGATGATTCGGCCAGTTCGCCAAAGGCGTCTTCGGCCTCGTGCAGGATGGATGCACAGCGCAGGTAGAAGGCCTGCCCGGCCTCGGTGGGCTGCACCTTGCGCGTGGTGCGCACCAGCAGCGAGGTGCGAAACTCGCTCTCCAGCCGGGCCACCTGCTGGCTGACCACGGCCTTGGTGATGCCCAGCCGCTCGGCTGCAGCGGTGAAAGAGCCCGTCTCCACCACCGCCACGAAGTAGGCCAGGCGCCTGAGGTTGCCCAGCCCGCCCAGGCTGTTGTCGGCCTGATTGTATGTTTTTAGCATACATTGTGTTTAGCATGTATGTATTTCAGAGTCAATCGATAGTGCCTACCATGGGCCCAGCGCTTCTCCACCGGGCCGGCAACTGCCCGCAAAAAGAGCTGCGCCAAGCTGCAATCAGTGATCCACAATGCAACCGCCGCAGGCGTCGCGATGGTTGATTTTCAGGAGTGAAACGCCATGGCTGATACGACCCGATTGACGTGGAAACATTTCCCCGCTGGCGAGCACGGATTCTTCCGCGCGCCGGTGCTCATCTCTGGCACGAGCGATGCCGTGCTGATCGACGGCGGCTTCACGCTGCCCGATGGCAAGGCGCTGGCCGAGGCCATCAAGGCCAGCGGCAAGAAGCTCACGACCATCTACATCAGCCAGAGCGACCCGGACTATTACTTCAGCCTGGGGCCCATCAAGGCGGCCTTCCCGAATGCCAGGGTGATCGCTGCGTCGGCCACCATTGCCGCCATCAAGGCCAATGTGGAAAAGAAGCTGGCCACCTGGGGCCCGCAGCTCAAGGACAACGGCCCGCAGGCGCTGGCAGACATCGTGATGCCCGAGGCCTTTGACGGCCCAAGCCTCTCGCTGGAAGGCCACACCATCGACATCGCCAATGCCGACGGCCTGGCCAATCGCCGCTATGTCTGGGTGCCGTCGCTCAACGCCGTCTTCGGCGGGGTGCTGGTGTTCTCGGGCGTGCACGTGTGGACGGCAGACACGCAGGGCGCCGATGCGCGTGCCGCGTGGATCAGCAACCTCGACGCCATGGCCGCGCGCCAGCCGGCAGTGGTGGTGCCAGGGCACATGGCGATCACTGCGGCTGCCGATGCAACGGCACTTGCCTACACCCTCGACTACCTGCTGGCGTTTGAACAAGAGCTGGCCAAGGCGGCCGACAGTGCCGCCCTGATCGCCGCCATGACACAGCGCTACCCGGACGCCGGCATGGGCGTGGCGCTGCAGATCGGCGCCAAGGTGGCCACCGGCGAAATGAAGTGGGGCTGAAGCCATGACGACCCAACCTATCGATATCGTGCGCGCGCATTACGCCGCGTCGGCCCAGGGCAATGTGCAGGAGATGATGGCCAACGTGTCGCCCCAGGTGCGCTGGACCGAGATGGCCGGGTTTCCGTGCGCGGGCACCTGGGTGGGGCCGCAGGCGGTGGCCGAGAACGTGTTTGCCGTGCTGGGCCGCGACTGGATCGGCTACCGGTTCGAGCTGCAAACCCTGATCGATGCGGGCGACCAGGTGATCGGGGTGGGCACCTACCACGGCACCTTCCGCGCCACGGGCAAGGCAATGCAGGCGCGGGTGGCCCATGTGTGGAAGGTGCAGGACGGCCAGATCATGGCCTTCGAGCAATTCACCGACACGCTGCTGGTGCGCCAGGCAATGGGCAACGCGCCGTAAGAAACTTTGCCGGGCTGGCCAAGTCCACCACCTGCATGCGGCTGCCATGGCAGGCGCATGCAGATATCACCATCGCAACCATTCACATCACCATGCACCATTCAAAACTGCTTGCCATCGCCGCGCTGGCCATCACCCTCGGGGCGCCCGCATTCGCCCAGACGCCTGTCAGCCCCGCCACGGACCAGGCGGCGCAGCTCGCCAGCAGCGACCCCAAGATCGCTGCCAACAAGCGCCTGGTGTACGACTTCTGGCGTGAGGTCTTTGAGTCGGGCCAGGTGAGCTCGGTAGATAAATACGTGGCCGAGGGCTACATCCAGCACAACCCCAACGTGCCCAACGGCCGGGCCGCGCTGGTTGGCTTCATTTCAAGCCGGCATGCAAGCCCCAAGCCGGTGGAGGACCGGATCAAGGCTCCCCTGGTTTCGATCACGGCCGAGCGTGATCTGGTGACGCTCAGCTTCGTGCGCGAGTACCCCGATCCGAAGGACGCATCGAAGAAGTACACCACCACCTGGTTCGACATGTTCCGCATCGAGAACGGGAAGATCGTGGAGCACTGGGATTCGGCCCTGCGTCAGTGATACGAATTGGCCTTCAATCGTCTAGCGTCGTTGGTTCGCCTTGCCGTGCCACAGCACTGTCTGCGGCTCCCGCCTAGCCATACGATCGAATGCCAATCCGTATGAGGCTACGGTAGCGCGCGGAATGCGCTGGGGATGGCGATTCGCCGGGGGAAGCAAGGGTTGCTGCCGCCAACGGCCCTGACCGGGTCAGTGACAATGGCACCCCTTTCTCCCGGACATGCCTGTGCACAATTCGCCCATTCCGCCAAAGCCGCCTGCGCGCAGTTGGGCCCACGCCCGGATCACGGCCACCGCCGAGCAGCGGCGTGTGCTGGACTCCACGGCGCCGGCCATCATCATCAGCGCGCTGGCGGGCACGGGCAAGACGACCACGCTGTGCATGAAGGCCTGCAACCTGCTGGCCAGCCTGCAGGGCCAGCGCGACGCGGCGCCACCGCGCATTCTGGTGCTGGCGTATTCACGCGCCGGGGTGACTGCCATACGCGACCGCATGCTGCAGCTGCACGGCGCGGTGCCGCGCAGCATGGAGGTGCTGACCATGGAGCAGCTGTGCGAGCAGGTGCTCAAGGAACAGGGCGACCCGGTGGAGAAGCTGGACGACCCGGTGCGGCGGCGCTTTCTCATACTGCAGGCGCAAGAGGCCTTGCGGCTGGAGCTGGAGCGCAACAGTGACAGTGGTGGCGGCAGCGATGGCATCGACGACGCCATGCTGGGCCAGAACGTGGACATCGATGCCTTTCTGGCCTTTGAGGCGCTGGCCAAGAAGCGGCTGCTGGCGCGCGAGGTGGAAGACTCGGGCCTGGACCTGCGCGCCTTTTGCGAAGACCGCGACCTGGATTACGGCCTGTGCCGCCTGTACGGGCAGTACGAGCGCATGCGCGTGGGCATGAACCACGAGCCGCGCTTTTATGCCGAGGGCGACTGCACCTTCGAGCTGTGCCGCCAGCTCTCTGCGCTGGACTGGGACCAGCCGTTTGAATGGCTGCAAGAGCGCTACAGCGCCGTGCTGTTCGACGAGCTGCACGACCTGGACGAGGGCGCGCTGACGGTGCTGCGCAAGCTGGTGCAGGGCAGCAATGGCTTCTTCGTGGGCGCGGGGGATTTCAACCAGCACATCCACGAGGGTTCGTTCTCAGTGTTCGGCAGCGGCATGCAGCGCGTGCGCGAGTGCCTGCCGGCCGATACGCAGGTGCTGACCATCAACACCACGCGCCGCTTTGGCGCCGATATCTGCGCAGCGCTGAACCCGCTGTTCGGCGTGGAGTTTGCGCCCGTGGCCGGTAGCTCGGACGCGTTTGCCCACCTCACCTACGACAGCGACGAGCACTGCGCCGCGCAGCTGGTGGAGCTGCATGGGCAGATCGTCAATGGCTGGGGCGCGCTGCAGGAAAGCAAGGGGGACAAGGGCGCACAGCACAACAGCTCGCTGAACGTGGTGCTGCGCAACCCGCAGGACAGCATCCTGCTCGAATGGGTGTTTGGCCACGAGGGCGTGCACTACGGCTGCCAGGGCATGAGCCCCTTCTACCTGCGCCGCGAGGTGGCACTGGCGCTGGCGCTGATGTGGGCGTTGCAGGGCGATGACGGCCACGAGCGCTACCTGACCCCGGGCATCGTGGGCGCCGCCGTGGAGGGCCTGTTGCACTATGGCCGCCGCACGGCGCGCAGCGGCGCCGCCGACGTGGACCTGCTGGCCCAGGGCCAGTTCGACAACGCAGGCTGGACCGACCTGCCCGGCGCCGACGAGGGCAGCAAGCTGGCCGCCACGCTGTACAGCGGTGCCACACGCATGCGCCGCTACATCGCGCACGGCACGCTGAACCCGAATGCGCCCGAGCTCAAGGATGCCTGCGCCGAGATCATGGCCCTGCCCGCTGCGGCGCGGGCCGCCGTGCTGGCCGATGCCGGCGCCTTCTGCCAGCACCCGCTGGTGCGGCGCATCTTTGCCGATGCGCCCATCAACGGCACGGAGCGCAGCGCCTGCCTGGCCAGCCTCGCCAGCCTGGCCCACCTGGCGCATGGCCTGCCGGTGGCGGAGCTGCTGGGTCGCCTCACCCTGCTGGTGACGACAAGCATCGCCATGCACCAAAGCCAGGAGCCCATCAGCCTGCGCCTCTTGAGCGTGGACGCCTGCAAGGGCCGCGAGTTCACCTTTGTGGCCGTGCCCTTCGTGGAGCGCGGGCGCTTTCCCGGCCCCGCATCGCACCAGGAAGCCTATCGCGAGCGCAACATGCTCTACGTGGCCACCACGCGGGCGCGGGCGGCGCTGTGGGTGCTGGAGAGCGCGGCCAAGCCGGTGTGGCCGGGGCCGGTTTAGGCCCGCCCTTTACGCCGCCTTGTCGCGGCCCATGCGCAGTGCGCCTTCGCCATCGTGCGAGGCGAAGCCGTGCCATGCCAGGGCATCCACCACCATGTAAGTGCCGAGCGCCAGCAACCCCACCATCAGGCAGCGCCGAAACCACACCGCCGACAGGCGCTGGCGGATGCGGGTGCCCAGGGCCATGCCCAGCAGCGCGGGCAGCAGCATCCAGGCCGAGAGCACGAGGGCGGATGCCGGGTAGCTGGCGTTGAGCGCCAGGCCGCCCGCCAGCGCGATGGTGGAGACGGTGAAGCAGATGCCCATGGCCTGCACCAGCGCGTCCCTTTGGAGGCCGAGTGCCTGGAGGTAAGGAACCGCAGGCACCACGAAAACGCCGGTGGCGGCAGTGACCCAGCCGGTGGCAAAGCCCACCAGGGGCGACAGCCAGCGCTCGGCCCGGGGCGGCACCGCCAGGCGCGCACCCACCAGGCCCCAGCAGCCATAGGCGATGAGCGCCACACCCAGCAATGCACGCGACCACGCACCGGCCGGCGCCCCCAGCACCCAGGCCCCGAGCCAGGTGCCTGCGCAGATGCCCAGCTGCATGCCGCCCAGGCGCCGCAGCAGCGGCCCCAGCGTGGCCCATGGGCGCAGTTGCCACAGGTTGGTGATCAGCGATGGCATGACGAGCAGTGCCGCTGCCTCGGCCGGCGCCATCAGCATCGCCAGCAGGGCCATCGACACGGTGGGCAGCCCCAGGCCGACGATGCCCTTGACGCCGCCGGCCACCAGAAAGACGGCCACCGCGCCCGCCAGCCAGGCCCAGGAGCCCCCACCGAACAGGCCGGCCATCATGGTTGCGGCCCCGCCCGCAGGCCCTGGCATGTAGGACAATTTTGAAATTGTGCTGGATTCATCGCGGACATTCTTCGGCGGCCCGCACGGTGCAGCAGGCCATGGCCGCCATTCTTGGCAAGGCGGGCGCGCCTGAAAATGCGGAATGCGGCGCACCCAGCCTCAGGCTGGGCCGAAGGCCGTTGTGGTACGTTGTGGCCCATGCGCTTTGACCTGACCGACCTGCGGCTGTTTTTGAACGTGCACGAGGCCGGCACCATCACCGGCGGTGCAGAGCGCAGCCACATGGCGCTGGCATCGGCCAGCGAGCGCATACGCGGCATGGAAGACGCGCTGGGTGTGCCCCTGCTGCTGCGCGAGCAGCGCGGCGTGCAGCCCACGCCCGCGGGCCACACTCTGCTGCACCACGCACGGCTGGTGCTGCAGCAGATGGAGCAGCTGCGCGGCGACCTGGGCGAGTACGGCGCTGGCCTGGCGGGCCATGTGCGCGTGCTGTGCAACAGCTCGGCCCTGAGCGAATACCTGCCGCAGGCGATTGCGGGCTTTCTGGCGCGGCACCCGCGCATCTCGGTAGACGTGGACGAGCGCTCCAGCCAGGAGGTGGCCGACGCGGTGCGCGCGGGCCTGTGCGACATGGGCCTGGTGTCCGATGCCGTGGACCTGGAAGGCCTGGCCACGCGGGTGCTGCGGCCCGACCCGCTGGTGCTGGTGGTGCCGCAGGGGCACGAACTGGCCGCGCGCCGCAGCGTGGCACTGGCCGAGGTGGCGCACCTGGACTTCATCGGCCTGGCCGAAGGCAGCGCGCTGCAGGCCCTGGTGGTGCGCCACGCCCAGCGCCAGGGCCAGCGGCTGCGCTACCGGGTGCGGCTGCGCCAGTTCGAGGCGGTGTGCCAGCTGGTCGGCCTGGGGGTGGGCGTGGGCATACTGCCCCGCGCGGCAGCCATGCGCCACGCACGCGCGCAGCATGTGAAGGCCGTGCGCCTGACCGACGCCTGGGCCGACCGGCAACTGGTGCTGTGCCTGCGCAAACTGCAAGATTTGCCACAGCATGCGCAGCAGTTGGTGCACCATCTGCTGCCCATCGCGCAAAATTCTGAAACCGCCCCACCCTCTTTCACACCCGCACCATGAGCTACGACCTTCGCGTTTGGGAACCCCCGGCCGGCCAGGCCCCTCCGACCTCGTACGAGGAAGCCCTGCGCAACTGGTTCGGGCTGGAGCTGCTGGAGCCCGGGCCCAACCCGAAGTTCGCGGCCTTGGCCGCGCAGATGGCAGCCTACAAGGACTGCGGCGAGGCGCCCTGGGACGGCGATCCGGTCAACGATGCGAAAAACTGCCGCAAGGCCGTGTGGACGTTTTCCCTGCCCGCCGAGAACCGCATGAAGCTGCTGGGCGCCGTGGTGAAGCGGGCCAACGCGCTGGGCCTGACGGTGTTGGACGACCAGGTGGGCCTGGCGCTGGTGGCGCCCCACCGCGTGCTGCCGCCGGAGCGCACCGACTTCTGGACACAGGCGATGCGGGTGCTGGAGAACGCGCCCCTGGACTCGGCCACGCCCGCCCCCACTCCCACACCGGCCTCCACGCCCGCCGCAGCGCCCGCGCGAGCGCCCCTGTCCATGGCACTTGCGTCGGCGCGCGACGAGATGCGCTCGGTGCTCTCGTCGATGCTGCCACAGCACGGCTTCATATCACCCCGGCAGGCGATCGAGGTGCCGTACTACCACGCCCAGGCGGAGGCGACGTATTTCCGGCCCACCCCGGCGGGTGGGCAGGGCGTGACGCTGCTGACGTCGAACACCAACCACCTGCCGTGCCTGACCATCGACGTGAATGTGTTCAGTGAAGAAATCGCCAACATCCTGCGGGCCGTCTTTCCCGAGCATGACGAGATGTACTTCCGGCGCCAGCTGAATTTTTATGTCGGGATTTTTCAGGACACCTATGCCTATTTCCCCATCAAGGGTTCGGCAGACCTGCAGCGCATGGTGAAAGAGGTGCAGGACCCGGTGGGGCCCATTCTGGAGATGACCCGCACGCCGCTGGGCATGCAGGCCATCCTGTCGGGCACCACCGTGTTCCCGCTGGCCGGCAACCCCCAGGGCCACAAGACGCTGGCGGAACACACCCAGAAGAACTTCGGCTACGCCGCGCTGGTCAGTGCCTGGCTGTATGGTGGCGAGCAGTTCCAGGAGATGGCGCAGCAAAAACGAGCGCATGAAGAGCGCACGGCGCCTGCCGCCATGAAGAAGGAAATGGTGCAACGGGTAGACCGGCTGCTGGCGTACCTGCGTGCGCAGGTGAAGCGAAAAGCATAGGCTGCCGCGCTCAGCGCGCTCGCTCCAAGAGCCACTGCTCCGCTTCAGCCTGCTGCTTGAAGCGCGCCCAGTCCAGCGCGGTCTTGCCATGGGGGTCCTTGCGCGCCAGGTCGATGCCCCGGGCCTCGAACCACTGCAGCGCCTCCACCCGGCCCCGGCCGGCGGCCAGCATGGTCGGGGTTTCGCCCCGGCTGGCCATTGCGGGTTCATCGAGCGGCTGGCCTTGCGCAGCCAGCCATTCCAGGCAGGCGATGCAGCCGCTTTGCGCGGCCATGTGCACGGGGCCCCAATCCCAGCGGTTGCGGGCCGACAGGCCGGCCCCGGCCTGCACCAGGCGCTGGGCCGCAGCCAGGTTGCCGCCGTAGAAGGCGCGCAGCAGCGCGGTGTCGCCCAGTTCGCTGTCCTTTTGCGTCTGGCGCAGGTCGGGCTTGGCGCCGGCGCCAAGCAGCGCCTCGATGTGCTCCATCTGCCCCCGGTGCGCGGCCAGCATGAGCACGCTGGAGCCGTTGGGCGCCAGCAGGTCGGGGTTGGCGCCGGCCGCCAGCGCGGCGCGCAGGGCGGCGGCGTCGCCGGCGTTCTGGGCGTCGAGCAGACGGCCGTCTACGGCGGAGTACGACACGGCGGGCGCAGCCGCCTCAGCCGCCTCAGCCGCTGGCGTGCGGCGCGCCATGCCAGCCACCTTGGGCCCCACAACCCACCAGACCACCAGGGCCAGCACCAGCAGCGCGCCCCAGGCCGGGCGGGAATACTGAGCCCGAGCGGGCCGCTGCATGCCGGCCGCAAAGCGGCCACGCCGGTGCGCCCAGGCCTGCGCGAGCGAATGGCCCAGGGCCGTGGCCGCCGCCTCGCCACCCAGGCCGGGGGTCAGTCGTACCAGCGTGTCCCCTGCCCCACGCGCGTAGACGGCGTGGTAGCGGTGCTCGCTGGCACCGCTGCCCGTGGTGTACAGCAGCTTGTGCGCCAGGGTGCGGCTGGCATCGCCGGGCACGGTGTCGGCACGCGACCAGAGCCAGGAGTGGCGGCGCGCGGTGATGCCGCCGTCCTGCACGGTCAGGCTCCAACGGCGGGTGGCGGCGTGCAGGGCAAAGGCGGCCAGGCCGATCCAGGCGCCCGCCGCGAAGAACCCGTGGGGCAGCACCAGGCCCTGCGCGCTCAGGCGGCCGTTGATCGCCGCCTCCAGCGCCAGGCCGGCCAGCACCAGGCCGGCGGCCCAGCGCCAGCCGCTCTGGCTGAATTGGTAGGTCCATGCCTCTCGGGTCTCCTGCAGCGTGACTGCCGGGGGCAAAGGCAGGGGGCCTTCGTTCGCGACCTCGGCTTCGCTCAGGGGCGCAATGGGCACCACTTGCTTCCAGGCGGCGCGCCGGTCGAAGCGGTCGGGCAGTTCATCGCCGCCACCCTCGAAGCCGCGCGGCGCGGCCTGCACGGGCAGGTCGTAGGTCAGCTCCACCGAGCCGTCCGGGCCGTGCAGCAGCTCCAGCCGCCAGTCCACGCGCTCGCCGGAGCGCTGGCTGCCGTGCGGGGGCGCATCGGCCGGCAGATCGAAGCGCGCGGCCAGCCGCAGCCCGCCATCGGCCGTGCGCTGCATGCGCGCCGCTTCGGTGAATGACTCCACGCAGCGCTCGGGCGAGCCCGAGCCCGATTCGTCCACCCGGTACTGGGCCAGGCGCAGCTGCGGGCGGTTCTCGTTCTGGTGGGCAGCGGCGCGCTCGGGCAGCAGCAGCGTCAGCTCCACCGGGTGGCCGGCGCGCGGCCGGGCTGGCAGCGCCGTGAGCGCTGTGCCCGCATAGCGCCAGGCCTGGCGCGTCTGGTGCAATGCCAGGCCGATCAGCACCAGCCCCACCATGACGAAGATCGAGATGAAGGCCTTGGCGAACCAGGGCGCGCTGCCGCTGGTCCACAGCATGGCGGCCATGGGGAAGGCGATGCCGCACCAGAAGACGGTGAAGAACCAGGTGGCGCCCGCCGACTTGCTGGCCGCGCCTTTTTTCAGGGGCTCGGGCGCAGCGCCCAGCTCGGCCTCCGGCTTCCTGCCGCCCCCGCCCAGCAGGATGTGCACGAAGAACCAGGCCGCCACCAGCCCCACGCCCGTGAAGACCAGGGCAAAGGGCACGCGGAACATCTGCAGCGCCCAGCGGATGGAAGGGTCGATGAGCGCCTGCGAGGGCGCCTGCGGGTTGACCATGATGGTGATGGGCTGCCCACGGGACTGGGCGCTTTGCAGCAGCCCGTGCCAGTGCTGGTGCCAGTCGCCGATGTTGTCGGCACCGGCCTCGGGGTCGAGCCCCACGCGGGTGCCCTCGTACTGCCGGCCCGCGAATTCGTAGCGGTAGCGGGCCTGCACCCGGTAGGTGGTGCCATCGCTGGACGTGTGGCGCTTGAGCTCGGTGCCCAGCACCTGGGCCGCCACCGGATGCCAGCTGCGCACCTCCAGCGCCGCCCGGAGCGTCTGCGCCAGGGGCTGGAGCCCCGCGAAGTAGCCGCCCAGACCAAAGGCCGCTGCGAATAGCCCGCTAAACAGCAGCATTCCCAGGCGCTTGGCCAGGGTGTCTATGTTTTCGGGGTTGTTCTCTCTTGCCATGGATGTCCCTCCATTTCTTTTTGTTGTTGTTATGCGATGAGGATGCGCCCCCATCATGACATTTGCATGACAAAAACAAGGCAATGGCATGTCTGCAACATGACCCTCCTGTTTCCGCACACCTCGTACCCGCAGCCTCGACTATTTCCAATACTGGAACAGTCAGTTCGCGACTGGGTGGTTTTTCTTTGATCACCTGCGGCGTACAGTTCAAC
>NZ_LMIH01000043.1:15142-33111 GCF_001428645.1 Acidovorax sp. Root217 | reverse complement strand
TGCTGCGGGATGGGGCCGGCCCGTATGCTCGTCGGGTGTTTCCACACAGCCTCGGCCCAAAGCCGACGTTCAATAGAATCTCAAAGTGGAAATAACAACGGCACTCCGAGCCTCTGAGTTAGGCCTCGCGGCCAACCAAATCCCATGCCCTGGCCCCCAGAATACCAACGCGCTTCCGTCGATTTCGAGAAATTCATGCTGGCTGCCCGCGATCACGCTGGCCTCGCGACAACGAACATGGCGTGGAACATGGTAGAAGGCGTTCTCCATGCCTTCCGTCGTAGGCTTACTCTTGAGCAAGCTCTTCGCTTTGCGGATCAGTTGCCACCTGCGGTACGAGGCCTCTTCATCGAAGGCTGGAGACCTGGCAATCAAGTTTGCACCGTCGGCACTCGGACCGAGATGCTGGACGAAGTCCGATCACTGCGAAGCGAACACAACTTCTCCCCGGACAACGCCATTGAATCCGTTGGCTTCGCACTATTCGCCGTGCTCCCTTCGGATGCCTTCGCTCGTGCGTTGGACGCTCTGCCGCTCGAACTGCGCGAGCTTTGGAGCGGAGTTGGTACGTCCGCTTGGAATCTGCCGGCTTCGTCGCGCGAGGCCTAACCATCTGCTCGACCGGACAGCTTGCGGCATTCTGGCTTTGGGCTCATTCCATTCTCGCCCAAACTCGGCCCACCACAAACTGCCGGTTAGCTCAAACGTTGGGCGTCCGCTTTAAGCCGCCCCACTGGCCGCTCTTGGCCGTTATACGTCGCTGGCGTCGAGGAGATACACCTTTGAGCCGACGGGCAGGCTCTCTTTCTTCACCGAGCGGGGAACGGAAAAGGGTGCGTGATTCATGGGCCGTCCGCGGTTGATCATCTCAAAACCCTGGATGCTTGTTCGAGTCTCCTCGCCAGCGGGCGCAATGATGAGAAGTTGCGCGCAACGCTTCACATTCTGTCCAAGCTGATACGGCACGCCTGGCACCAGCACGCAACCTCGACCGCCAATATCAAAAACGTCTTCGATCTCGAATAGAAGCTGCATATAGGTGTTGCCAGTCAGTCTGTTGGATAGCACAGCTGAACTTCCGCTTCTGGCCGAGGCTGTGTGAAAACGCGCGTGGGGCCCTCGGTTTGACGATCCGCTCAGAAATGGACAGCTCAGATCGCCCTACAACGCAAGATATCGATACGAGCAATGGTTGCAGTACCCCTGCAAGAGTCGTTTATCGACGTTTTCACACAGCCTCGGCCGATCACGGAAGTCTAGTCCACCGCCCCAACGGTTCCTCAGCGTTGGTTTAGCCGGCCATCTACTGCCATCCGCTCGCGGTGCCGAACTCGGTGTCAACGGCGCCGAACCGGATGTCCAGGAAAGCCGAAATACGCACCTGTCCCTTACCCCATTTCAGACAGGCTCTGCCCCAGCGCCTCCGACAAGAACTCTGCCGTCGCCCGCACCCGCGCCGTGCGCTGCAGGTCGGGGTGCATCACCAGCCAGACTTCATGGTCGTTGGCGCGCCGCCGCTCGGGCCAGATACGTACCAGGCCTTCACGCTCGCCCAGATGGACCGGCATCTCGCCCAGGCCGATGCCTGCGGCCACCGCCTTGCGCACCAACAGGCCGGAGTTGACCGCCATGGCGATGCGGGCCTGGCGGGCTGGCACCTGGGCCGCCGTGGGGAACGGCCGCTGCTCCAGGGTTGGGCCGTAGGCCACCAGGTGGTGGCCGCGCAGTTCGTCGTCAGGCACGGGCATGCCAAAGCGCTCCAGATACCCCGCGCTGGCAAACAGCCCCACCGACCACGAGGCCACGCGCCGCACCACCAGGTCGGGTGCATCGGGGCGCACGTTGCGAAAGGCGATGTCGGCCTGCCGGCGGCTCAGGCTGAGCACCTGGGTGGACACCTCCAGGTCCACGCGGATGCCGGGCCAGCGCTGCTGCAGCCGTTCGATGGCGGGCAGCAGAAATTCGATGGCGATCGAGTCCGAACTGGTCACCCGCACGAGCCCGGCATGGCTTTCATCCTGTCCCTCGATACGGGTGCGCAGGTCCAGTGCCGCGGCCTCCATGCGCCGCGCAGCGCCCAGCGCCGCCTCGCCCGCCGCGGTGAGCAGGTAGCCGCCCTTGGCGCGCAGGAACAGGGTGGCACCCAGCTCGGCCTCCAGCGCCTGCAGGCGCCGGCCCACCGTGGCCTGGTCCACGCCCAGGCTGCGCGCTGCGGCACGCAGCGAGGGCGAGCGGGTCAGTGCGAGAAAGATGCGCGTGTCGTCCCAGTTCATGCGATGCAATTTTGCATCAATAGACAGCAAAAACGCTGCATTTGACAGGCGCGTTTGCGCCCTAAGCTGTAGGCCATCACTGAACAAGACCAAAGGAAACCCACCATGCAAGCCATCGTCTTCGACCAGTTCGGCGGCCCCGAAGTCCTCGTGGCCCGCGAAGTTGCCCGCCCTGAAGTGCGCCCGCACGACCTGCTGGTGCACAACGCCGCCATCGGCGTGAACCGCGCCGACCTGTCGCACCGCAAGGGCGCCTATGGCCGCGCGTACTTCGGCGACTCGGACCTGATGGGCCTGGAGGTCGCCGGCACCGTGGCCGAGGTGGGCCCCGAGGTGCAGGGCTTTGCAGTGGGTGACCGCGTGATGGGCATCGTCGGCGGCGGCGCGTATGCGGAGTATTCGCGCATCGACCACCGCATGGCCATGCATGTGCCGCAGAACCTGTCTCTGCAGCAGGCCGGCGCCGTGGCCGAGGTCTTCGTCACCGCGCACGAGGCCATGTTCCACCTGGCACGGCTGCAGGCCGGCGAGTCGGTGCTGATCCACGCGGCGGCGGGTGGTGTGGGCTCGGCAGCCGTGCAGTTGGCCCATGCCGCCGGGGCGCGCGTGTTCGCCACCGCCAGCGCCGACAAGCGCGACGCCGTGCTGGGCGTGGGCGCCGATGTGTTCATCGACTACCGCAGCGAAGACTTCCAGGCCGTGGTCGCGGAGCACACGGGCGGCAAGGGCGTGGACGTGGTGATCGACTTCATCGGCGGCCCCTACCTTGAACGCAACGTGCGCTCGCTGGCCGTGGGGGGGCGCATGACGGTGGTGGGGCTGCTGGGCGGCGCCACCGAGGGCGCACAGTTGCCCATCGACGTGCTGCTCTACCGCCACCTGCAGATCTACGGCACGGTGATGAAGTCGCGCCCGCCCGAGGTCAAGCAGGCCATGACGCAGCGCTTTGCACAGCGCTGGATGGGCGCGCTGGCCGATGGAACGCTGCGGCCCGTGATCGACAGCACGTATCCGCTGGCGGATGCGGCCGAGGCGCACCGGCGCATGGAGACGGGGCTGAGTGTGGGGAAGATTCTGCTGGTGCCCGAGCGGACTGCGCAAGGAGCTTCAACAGGTTACTGAACCGGTGCACCGATGCACCGACACCAGCCGCCACACCCAAGAACACAAGCGTCGAATTCGGCCCGGCCATGAACGGCTGGATCCTGTGAGTCCGCGTCAAGCACTCCGAACCTTGCCCCTGGCCTGCGCAACAGCGCCCTGCAATGCCGCGTTGGGCGTGAACGCGCCTTCCAGCGCACTGGCAAACGCCGCGAAGTCGCGCTGGGACAAGGTGATGCGCGACTCGCGCTCCAGCAGTTGCTGGGCCTTTTCCGTGGCCGCAGCGCGCACGAAGCCGGCCATGCTCGTGCCCATCAGGGCGGCTGCCTTGGCGATGACAGCCTTCTCATCAGCATTCATCCTGAGGTTGACGCGGGCAGCGTGCGGCATGGCAGGGCTCTTCACAAATACAGCGTTCTACCGTATCCGTTAATTTGCCGGGAGGCAAGCGCCCCCTCGCTTCACCCTACCTCATCACCAACCCACCATCGACAAACAGCACCTGCCCGGTCATGAACCCGCTCCAGTCCGAAGCCAGGAAGAGCACCGGCCCGGCGATGTCTTCGGGCCGGGCGATGCGCCGCAGCGGCGTGGCCGCCATCAGCGATTCGCGAAACGACTCCTTCGTGGATTCGCTGGCCTGCGTGGGGTAGACGAGGCCGGGCGCCACGCAGTTCACGCGGATGCCCAGGGGCCCGAGCTCGGTGGCCAGGTTGCGGCTGAAGGCCACCAGCGAGGCCTTGGCCGTGGTGTAGTCGTGGTAGGCCACAACCGGGTGTTCGACCAGGTTGCTGGCGATGTTGACGATGGCGCCCTGCGCCCGCTGCTTGAACAGCGGCAGCACCGCGCGGCACACATTGAAGGCACCGCCCACCGCACCGTCGAACTGTGCCTGGTAGTCGCTCCACTCCAGGTCGTCGAACAGCGTGCGGCGCTGCGGGTCAAAGGCATAGGGCCGAAAGGCGTTGTTCACCACGATGTCGATGGGGCCGAGCTCGCGCACCACCGCATCCACCATGGCCTGCACCGCAGGCGCCGACCCCACATCGGCCTTGGCGGCCCAGGCATCGCCACCGGCGGCCCGGCAGGCTGCGACAACCTCGGCCGCAGCCGCGTCATTGCTCAGGTGGTTGATGGCCACCGTCGCCCCCTCCTGTGCGAACGCCGTCGCTATCGCGGCACCGATGCCGCGGCTGGCCCCGGTGACCAGCACCACCTTGCCCTGGAACTTCATGGCCTGATCCACTTATGCCCCTGGCAACAGGCTGGTGTCGACCACGTCGGCCACCTTGATCTGGCGCTGCACCAGGCCCAGCGCGCGGTAGGCATCGGCGGCCTTCTGCAGGGAGTCGAGGTTGAAGGTGCCCAGCTTCACGGCAGCAGAGGGGATCGACGATATGTTGCGCAGGCGGATCACCTCCAGGTTGATGTCGCGCTGGGTGCCATCAATGGCGTACTTGACGGCCAGGGTCGCGGCCTCCTCGGGGTTGGCGATCATCCACGCCGCGCTGTCGCGGTAGCCCTTGAGAAAGGCGCGCAGCAGCTCCTTCTTTTGCGGCAGGGTCTCATCGCGCACCACGAACAGGTCGCTCGACACATTCAGGTAGTCGCGCACCTGCATCACGTTGACCTCGCCGATGCCCTTGCGCTGCCCCACCACCAGGCCGGTGTCGGTGGCGGCCGTGGCGTCGACCTGGCCCTGCAGCAGCGGTGCGAAGTTGAGCAGGCCGGTCACGACGATGGTCACGTCCGACTCCTTGAGCCCCGCCTGGTGCAGCATCACCAGCAGGTTCTGGCGCGTGCCGCTGGCCAGGCTGTACACGCCGATCTTCTTGCCCTTCAAGTCCGCCGGCTTGTGGATGTTGGCGGACTTGAGCGAGACCACGTTGAACACGTTCTGCGGGTAGATGTCGTAGATGGCGGTGAGTTTTTCACCCTTGTCCAGCGCCGTGAAGAAGGAGCCGGGGTCGGTGAACGCCACATCGGCCTGGCCGCTGAGCATGTTGCGAATGGCATCGCCCCCGCCGGCGCCGGGCGCGTAGCCCAGCTCGACGCCCTGGGCCTTGAAGAAGCCCTTGTCGGGCTCGACCAGCAGGTTGGTGATTTCGCTGATGGGCTTGCTCCAGCCGCCGACGGTGATCTTGCCCTTGGACTGCGCCATGGCCAGGCCGGCGAACGGCAAGGCGGCCAGGCCCGCAGAGGCGCCGAGCACGGTGCGGCGGGAGATGGGCAGGGAGTATGCGGAGGTGTTCATGGCAATCAAGGGTTGTCGAGGTAAGGGGTCAGAAGCCGGCGCTCCAGCAGCAGCGTGGCCTGGTAGAGCACCAGCCCGATGAGGGCGATGAGGACAAGTGCGGCGAACATCAGGGCGGTGTCCATCATTCCCTGCGAGGCGATGACCACGGCGCCCAGACCCTGGCTGGCGCCGATGAATTCGCCGACGACGGCGCCCACCAGCGCCAGCACCACGGCCATGCGCAGGCCGGCCAGAATGGAGGGCAGCCCCACCGGCAGCTTGAGCCGCAGCAGCGTCTGCCAGCGCGTGGCGCCCAGCATGCGAAATAACTGCAGCCGCTGCGGGTCCACATGCTTGAGGCCCGTCAGCGTGTTCTCCATCAGCGGAAAAAAGCAGATCAGCCCCGTGATCAGCGCCGTGGGCGCGATGCCAAAGCCGAACCACAGCACGAACAGGGGCGCCAGCGCCAGCTTGGGCACCACCTGGCTGACCACCACGTAGGGCCTGAACACGCGTTCGAGCAGGGTCGATTCGGCCAGGGCCATGCCCATCAGCAGGCCGGCCACACCGCCACCCACCAGCCCCAGCACAAGCGCCGACACCGTGGCCCGGATGTGGGGCCAGAAATAGCCGGTAGCCACCCCGTTCCACAGCGCGGCGCCCACGGACGAAGGCGCGGGCAGCACCAGCGCCGACAGCCCAGAGCGGCGCACGGCCAGCTCCCACGCCGCCAGCAGGATGAGCAGCAGCGCACCGGAAATGAGCCGCGCTTGCAACGCCGTCAGCTTCATGCGGCGACCCCGTCCATGCTTCTTCGCACCCACCCGCACAAGCGGTTGAACGGCACCTCGTCGCGCATGGCCTGCTGGCGCGGGCCCGGCAGGTCGATGCGGATGTCGTCCACGATGCGGCCGGCATGCATCACGGCGATGCGGTCGCCCAGGTACACCGCCTCGTTGATGTCGTGCGTGACGAACAGCACCGTGGTGCCGCGCTGGCGGCAAGTGTGCAGCAGGTCGTCCTGCAGCTCGGCGCGGGTGATGGCGTCGAGTGCGGCAAAGGGCTCGTCGAGCAGCAGCAGCGCGGGCTCCAGCACCAGCGCGCGTGCCAGCGCCACGCGGCTTTGCTGCCCGCCGGACAAATGCCGCGGGTAGTGCTGCGCATGCGCGGCCAGGCCCAGTTGGTCGAGCAGCGCCGTGGCGCGCTCCACATCGCCCGCCCCCGGGCGGCGCTGCAGCGACACGGGCAGCAGCACGTTGTCGATGACGCGCTGCCAGTCGAGCAGGGTCGGCGCCTGGAACATGAAGCCCAGCTGCGGCCCGGGCGCCAGCAGCTCCTGGCCCTGCAGCAGCACGCGGCCCGACTGCGGGCGCAGCAGGCCCGCGGCCAGCTGCAGCAGCGTGGTCTTGCCACAGCCGCTGCGGCCCACCAGGCAATGGAACTCGCCGGCCTGCATGTGCCAGTCGATGCCGTCCACCACGGGCGGCCGGCCCGGGTAGGTGAAGACCAGCTGGTCCATCGAAAGAAAGGTCATGGCCGGCCTTCAGTCTGCATAAGGGGCAAACGGCTCGGCAGCCAGCTCGGCGGACTGCTCGATCTCGGTCATGCGCACCAGGTCGAGCAGGTTGAAGCGGCCATCGTGGTGCCAGCCGGCCTCGGGCGCGCTCATGGCACCGATGGCGCTGATGCGGGTGACACCCACCGCGCCCAGCAGCCCGGCCAGCCGGAACAGCTCGGCCGGCGCAGCCGCCACCCCGGCAGTCTGCAGAAAGCGGCTGTGCGGCGCCACCAGGGGCACCACATCGTCGAGCGCATCCACGTCCACCACCTGGATGGTGCGCTGCATCGCGGTGGGGGCAAAGGGCTGCAGCGTGTCGCTGCAGGCCACGCTCCAGCCGGCCTGGGGCGAGCCGATCAGTGGATCGGCACAGTCCGTTGCCGAGGCAGACAGCGCCTTCCATTCCACGCCCTGCTGCCACTTGGCTACGGCGGAGGAATCCTCCACCTCCAGCGGCCGGCGCGGAAAGCGCCGCTGCAGGTTGGCCAGCTCGCCCGCCAGGTAGCCGGCAAAGGCACGCGGCGACACCGCCCCGCCCCGCTGCACATAAAAGACATGCGGCGAATAGCAGCCCTGCTGGTCGTAGCGCATCACATCCCACGCGGCCAGCCGCGCGATGGAGGGCGCCTTCAGCGTATCGAGCGCGGTGGCGCTGACCACGCCAAAGCCCAGCTTGTGCCCGTGGGGCAAGAACCGCGTGGTGACCGGCAGGCGCCGCCGGATCGCGTCCAGCGCCTCGTTGCCGCCATAGGCCAGCACCGTGTCGGCCTGGGCGTAGAGGGCCGAGGCCCCGTCATCGCCCGCGCCGCGCCACCAGACCACAGCAAAACAATCGGCAATCGGCGGATGCACCTCGGCCAGCAGGCGCGCGAACCAGCCCGCGAACAGGGGCTCGGCGCTGGGCAGCTTGCCGATGTTGCCGGCCTTGACCAGCAGGCCGCAGACCAGGCTCCACAGCGCCAGCGCGGGCACGTTGCCGGCCCAGTTGTGCACCAGCAGGTCGGGGCCGAAGGCGCGCACCGCGCCGCCCTTGGGCGTGGGCTGAAAACCGTCGAGCACCTTGGGGTTGGAAAAATCCTCCGCCACAAAGCGGTGCAACTGCGCTGCGCGAAAGGTCTTGAAAAAACCCGTCAGGCCCAGTCGCACCATGTCGCTGTCGTAGCCGCTGACCAAGGGCAGATACGCCTCGGCCTGCTGGCGGTAGGGGTTGCTGCGGTCCAGCAGGCGGGTGATGGCCTGGTCGACCACAGCAATGATCTCCGACACCGCCATGGTCTTCAGGTGCAAAGCGCTCGCCTGCCGCACGCGCGCTGCGAGCGCATCCATCTGCGCGGCAGACAGCACCGGCACCTCGACTTCGAGCGCCTGGTCGCCCTGCGCAAACGGCAGCACCTGCCAGTCGACCTCGGCGGCATCAAGCCCCGGCAGGTAGCCTGCCCGGATACGCGCAGTGGTCATGCCGCAGTGGCCCGCACAAACTCCTCGACCGCGAGCGAGCAACCCTTGGCCTCCACGCCCTCCGCGCGGCCCAGCAGCAAGAAGCCGCCCTCGGCATCCAGGCCCACGTCCTCCGTGAGGATGGTGGTGACCGAGTTGAAGTTGGCCAGGTCGCAGTGCACCAGGATGCCGCGCTCGCCTGCAGGCACCGTGCGCCCCGTGACCGGGTCGACCAGGCGCGAACGGATCCAGTGCGGCCCCGACTTGACAGACGGCACCTGTGCATTGCCATCGTCATAGAACTGCGTGCTCAGCTCCGTCATGCCATACATGTTGATGCAGTGCGTGCGCTGCACGCCTAGCGCCTGCGACAGCTCGGTGTAGAAGGCATCCAGCGGCAGCTCGCGCGACTGCCCCTTGTAGCCGCCGGTGTCCAGGATACGGCTGCCCGGCGGCAGCTTGAAGGCCCGGCCCTGCTGGCGCAGGGCGTCGATCACGTGCACGAAGCTGAAGCTGGCGCCCAGCAGCGCATAGGGCTCGCCGCTGCGCTCCGCAGACTCCAGTGCCGCCCACAGCCCGTCAAGGTCCATGCCCTGCGGCGTGACGAAGGTCTGGCTGGCGCTGCTGGTGCCAAAGGCCGACTTGGCCAGGTCCAGATAGTGCGCCAGCGACGAATTGGGCATCGCCACCTCGTCCGGGAACAGGATGCCCATGGGCATGCGCTCGGTGCCGCGCATGAAGCGCTGCGCGAAGTTGCGGGTCATCGACAGGTCGTACACATCGAGCAGCGGGTGAAAGTGCTGCCCGCGCGTGCTGCCGCCGCGCGTGGTGCCGCTGGTCATGAAGATGCGGTCGGTATCGGCCGGTGCCTCGCAGCGCAGCGGCAGGGCCTTGAAGGCATCGATGGGCACGGCAGGGATGTCCGCCCACGATTTGACGCTGCGCACGTTGACACCGCGCAGCCGGCAAAAACTCTGGAACGGCTGGTTGGCGGCAAACTGGTGCGCGAACAGGCGCAGCGCCATCTCGTCGAACTGCTCGTCCGTGCAACCATCCATCGCGATGAATTCGAGCAGGTCTGCCACCAGCGGAGTGACCTTGTGCATGAGCGAGCGTCCTTGTGTTGTCTTTGACAGGATGCTCCGAGGTCACCCGGCACATCGACGGCACTGCGCAGCAAAATGCGCCCGCATCGGGAGGGGTGAAAGCTCTTCTTCCGCCGGAATTACCCGGTTCAAGTTCTCGGGTGTGGATCTCAGCACTTGCGTGCACCCCGGAGCGATGGCGCGATTTTAACCTGCTGCAGCCCAATCGGGCCATGCGGCCCGGCAAGCCCCATGCGCCCTGCCCCAGCACCGGCGTATTCTTGCAGCGCAGCATGTTTTTTTGCGCACCCTGTCGATTCCCGGTGGCCCGCTTCGTCGTGAAGGCAGGACCATCAACCAAGCTGCAAAAGGATTCCGCCATGAAATACCTCGGCCTTGCCTACTTCACCCCCGAGAAATTCGCCGCCATGGCGCCCGCCGACGTGCAGGCCCTGGTGAGCCAGTGCCCCGCCCTGGACGAGAAGATGCGTGCCACGGGCAAGGTGCTGGTGTCCGCGTCGCTGGGCGACACCGAGCACTGGGTCAGCCTGCGCCCACGCGGCGGCAAGGCGCAGATCAGCGACGGGCCCTTTACCGAGTCCAAGGAGATGGTGGGCGGGCTCTTCATCATCGAGGCGGACAGCCGCGAAGAGGCAGTGCGTCTGGCGGCGATGCATCCGGCGGCCACCTTGGGCGAGGCCGGCGGCTGGGGCGTCGAGCTGATTCCCATGGATTTCTTCCTGGCCGCCACCTGAGCCTGCCCCCCGGGGTGGGCCGGCGCATGCCGGGCACCCCACCTCAGCGCCCGCATGCCGGGTACCGCCCCACGGCCCCCGCCTGGGTGCGAGGGGCTGCGAGATAACACCCCATCCGCCGCGTCTTTGCCTATGATGTCTGGACAACCGCTCCAGAGGGCGCCATGAACATCGACACGACGTCTTTGATTCAGGACATGGGAATCAATGCCGGGCTGCTGTCGTTTCTGGCGGCGCTGTACAGCATCGTCATCAGCGGCCAGCGCCACCCCGACCCGGCCGTGGTGCACAAGCGGCGCAGATGGCTGCCCTGGGTCACGGGGCTCATGTTCGGCGTCACCGGCATCCTGACCATGCTCGTGCCCCTGCGCCTGGCCGAGGGCGTGATCGTCGACACCCGGCTGGTGATGACCGGGCTTGCCGGGGCCTACCTGTCGCCCTTGAGCGCCTTGCTGTGCGCGGCGGTGCTGGGCGCCTACCGGCTCAGCCTGGGCGGCATCGGCAGTGGCCCCGCCATGGTCGGCATTGCGCTGACCACCGCCATCGGCTGGCTCTGGCAGCGCCACCGGCCGTTCTTCTCCACCCTGCGCCTTGGCAGCACCTTGTCCGATGGGCTCTGGCTGGTGGGGCTTGGCTTCAGCCTTGCCGCAGGCGGCATGCTGGCCATACAGACCTTGCCGCCAGACATCGCACGGGCGGTCACCGCGCGGTCGTGGCTGGCCGTGCTGGTGGTCTACCCCATCGGCACCGTTCTGCTGGGTTTTCTGCTGGACAACACGCAGAAGCTGAACCAGCGCGAAGAGGCCCTGGCACGGACGGCCGAGACCTTGAAAAACATGCTCGCCGAAGCGCGCCAGGCCGCCAGCGTGTTCGTCAACAGCAAGGACACCATCGCCATCGTGCAGCCAGACGGCACCGTGCTGGATGTCAACCCGGCGTACAGCCATGTGCTTGGCTATTCGCGCGAAGAGCTGATCGGCAAATCATCTGCCGTTCTGCGCATCGACGAGGACGGGCAGGCCGCATTTTTGCGCCGGGTGGCGCACGCCATTGAGCGCGGGGGCCGATGGCACGGCGAGCTGATCCGGCGCCGCAAAAATGGCGAAGACTTTGTCTCGGAAGTCACCATCGAAGGCATCCGGGACCCCGATGGTGTGGTGCGCAAGTGGGTCTCCATCGGCAAGGACGTGACCGAGCAACGGCACTTGGAGCAGGTGCTGCAGCAGTTTGGCAACTACGACGCCCTCACAGGCCTCTCAAGCCGGCGCCTGTTCACCAAAGAGCTCAATGCCAGCTTGCAGCATGGCGCGCAGACCCACAGCGTGCTGGCCCTGTGCCTGCTGGACATCGACCAGTTCAAGGACCTCAACGACCAGTGGGGCCAGCCCATGGCGGACCGCTTTCTTCGGGTCTTTGCACAGCGCCTCAGAAAAGAGGCGGGTACCGAGAGCCTCATCGGGCGCGTTGGAGGCGATGAATTCGCCGTCGTGCTGAAGAACTGCGCGCACACCGATGCCGCACTGCAGCAGCTGGAAGGCTTGCGCCTGGCACTTGCGCAGACCGCAACGCTCGATGGCATCGCCCTGCGCCTGACCTGCAGCGCAGGGGTCACCTTCTTCCCCGACGACCTGGCCGACGCCGACGGCCTGCTGCGCCACGCGGACCTGGCCCTGTACGCCGCCAAGGAGCAGGGCAAAGACCGCATCGTGGTGTTCGACGTTCAGCAAGGCCAGAGGGTGCAAGCGCGCAGGCACACCGCCAAGCTGGTCGAAGACGCATTGCTGCAAGGTGAAATGGAGCTGTTCTTTCAGCCCAAGGTCCGCATCTCTGACGGCCAGGTCATCGGTGCAGAGTGCCTGATCCGGTGGCACCACCCCGAACGGGGGCTGTTGGCGCCGGGCGCTTTCCTGGAAGACATCGTGGGCACCCCGGTGGCCAACAAGCTGGACTACTGGGTGCTGGACGCCGCCTTCCAGGCCGGGCACACCCTGGCATCCCAGGGCAACCCGCTGCCGCTGAGCATCAACATCACCGTATCCACCCTCATCGACAGCCGCTTTCAGCTGCAAGCCGCCCAACTGCTCAGGCAATACCCCGCCCTGCCCTCGCAGTTTCTGGAGGTCGAACTGCTGGAAACCGAAACCTTCAACGACCTGTCTGCCGTGGCCTATGTCATGCAGGGCCTGAGCGAGCTGGGCATCCGGTGCTCCATCGATGATTTCGGCACGGGCTACTCCTCGCTCACCTACCTGCAGCGCCTGCCCGCCCACACCGTGAAGATCGACCAGTCCTTTGTGCGGGACATGCTGGACAACGAGCGCGACCGCACCCTGGTGCGCGGCATCGTCAGCCTCGCCCACGCCTTCAACCGAAGCGTGATCGCCGAAGGCGTGGAAACCCTGGCGCACGCCCAGGCCCTGCGCGACCTGGGGTGCGATGGCCTGCAGGGCTATGGCATTGCCAGGCCCATGCCGCTGCAGGATCTGATGGGGTGGATGCGGGCGTGGGAGCCGCCGCCTGAGGTGGGTGGGCTCGGCCGCCAATCGCGTTGATGGGCATTCCGAATGAAGCAGGTTTTGTCTTGCTCTGCCTGCAACAGCCACGCTGCGATGCATGAACGGGCGCGATCAAGGCCAGTGCCCCCGTGCAAGGGCCGCCAAGCCGCGCAGGCGGCGCTGCGCTTGCGTGCACTGGGGGCGTCCCCCACCCGCATTGCGCAGCAATGCGAGAGAGGGGTGAAGGCGCGAAGCGACTCAGGGGGTGCTTCACTTCACGCTGATACCAGCCTGATCAGCGTGATCTCCGACGGCGCCCCCAGCCGCATCGGCGGCCCCCAATAGCCGGTGCCGCGGCTCACATAGACCCACATCGTCTGCAGCCGGTGCAGCCCTGCCACGAAGGGGTTCTGCAGCGGCACGAACAGATTCCACGGCCAGAACTGCCCGCCATGCGTGTGGCCCGACAACTGCAGCAAGAACCCCGCTTGCGCAGCGGCCGGTGCACTGCGCGGCTGGTGCGCCAGCAGCACGCGGGTCAGGGCCTCGGGCGGCGCGCCCACCAGTGCGCGTTGCGGATCGCTGGCATGGCTGGCATCGAAGTGCCCGGCCGTGAAGTCGGTCACGCCGCCCAGCACCAACGCATCGCCATCGCCCTGCCCCGCAGCCGGCCGCAGCACCGCATGCTCGTTGAGCAACACGCGCAGGCCCAGCCGGCGCAGTTCGGCAATCCACGGGAGCGCGCCGGCGTAGTACTCGTGGTTGCCCGTCACCACAAAGCTGCCGTGGCGCGCCTCCAGGTCGGCCAGCGGCGCAATGTGCTCGCGCAGCTCGGCCACGCTGCCGTCCACCAGGTCGCCCGTGATGGCGATGGCATCGGCCTTCAGCGCATTCACACGGTTTACGATGCGCGCGATGTAGCCGCGCCGGATGGTGGGCCCCACATGCAGATCGCTGAGCTGCACGATGGTGAAGCCATGCAGCGCCGCAGGCAGCCCGGCCAACGCCACATCCACCCGCCGCACGCCAGCGGTACGGCGCGCGTTCCAGAAACCGAGCAGAGATGCCAGCGTGGCAAGCACCACCACCGCTGCCGCACTATCGGCCCGTGCCGAACCGCCCTCCTGCAGCCAGCCACCGGCCCACGCCCCGGCCAGCACCAGGTCCCGCAGCAGCGTCAGCAAGAAGAGCGACGAGAACCAGCCCATGGCCAGCAGGCCCAGCCAGGTCCACGCGGGGTGCGCGGCGCCACGGCGGCCGGAGCGGTGCTGGAACGGCATCGGCAACGCAATGGCCGAGACCAGCAACGCCACCGCCAGCACAGGCCCGGCACCCGGCCATGCAGACAGCGCCCCCACCAGGCGCAGGCCGATGTACAGGTGCAGAAGGGTTGTCAGGATGGTCAGCGGGCGCAGCGGCATGGCGGGCAGGGGTGGCGCGGCGGGGCCGCAGAAGTGGGTAGATGCGGGCGCACCACCGAAATATCCAGCCCTGTCGCAGTGGATGCGCTTTTGCTTGATCAATACTCGACATGTGGAAGCACGACCGCTGGCCATGACCACCCTGCGCCCCTGCAAGGGCAAGCAGCAGATCGGCGACAGTCCCTAAACCGAGGCCAAGGAAATCGTGGGCAGCCTGTTCTTCATTGAGGCGAAGAACCGTGAGAAGGCGGTGCGGCTGGCGGCGATGCACCCTGCTGCCACGTTGGGTGAAGCAGGTGGGTGGGGTGTGGAGTTGATTCCGATTGATTTCTTCCTGTGATGAGATGGATCCGGCACGGCATGAGTCGATGCAGCCAGAAGGACACTGTTGTATTTGTAAGGTGTTGCCGCGATGACGCGAGTGACAATGAAGATCAGGACGCTCTGTCGTCTCGACCGCTGGAGTAGCGACATTCCCTTTGTGAACGGTAAGAACTCTGACCTGATCTGTACCAGTAAACATAACCAATCCGGGTTTCTGATGAGATACCATTCACAAGGAATTCCCTGCACTTAATCCAATGCCCACATCATCCTTCTCTTGGCTTCATCTCACCGATTTTCATTTCGGCCTTGATGGGCAAAAAATTCTATGGCCGAATTTGCGCCAGCCGTTCCTTGATGATCTGGCAGCGTTGCATGAAAAAACTGGCCCTTGGGATGCGGTGTTCTTTACCGGCGACTTGGTTCAACAGGGGATGCCGGATGAGTTCAATCTCATGCAGAAGGAAGTCTTAAACAGGCTGTGGGAAAAGCTTGCCGAACTCGGCTCTGGCAATGCCAAGCTGCTGGCCGTACCCGGCAATCATGACTTATGTCGCCCCAATCCAAAATCTGACAACGCTGCCTTGGACAAGCTATTGGAGAAGAATGGATTCGACGACATCGCTGCGAAGTTTTGGGGCAACCCAGCAGGTGGTTATCGCCGTGTCATCAACGGCGCATTCACCGCCTATACCGAATGGTGGGAAGCTGCACCGCATCGCCCCAAGGATTTAACCACTGGAGAACTTCCTGGCGATTTTGCCTACACCCTAGAATGCGGCGAGCAGCGCATTGGGATCGTCGGGCTGAACACAGCTTTCCTGCAATTGCAGGGCGGCGACTACAAGGGCAAGCTGGTCTGGAACACGCAGCAATTGCACAAAGTGTGCGGCGGCGCCGTGGACGACTGGTTGCAGCACCATTCGCTTTGCTTGTTGCTGACCCACCAAGGTCCGGACTGGCTAACGCCTGCAGCGCAAAGACACGGCGAAAGCGAAATTTCACCTGCTGGGCGCTTCGCACTGCATCTGTTTGGGCACATGCACGAAACGGGCATCAAGTACGTTCGCACGGGTGGAAACCCCAACGCGAGCCGCTTATGCCAAGGCTGTTCAGTGTTCGGCATGGAAAAGGTTGGTGAGTCTCTGGAGCTAACACGCAGCCACGGCTACGCCGCCGGCAAGATTGAATTCATGCAGGACAAGGCTATCTTCAGAGTCTGGCCCCGCGTCGCCACCAACAAGACCGGCCCTTGGCGTTTTATTCCCGACTACAACAGTAGCCACCTGGAAGACGACCATGGCACCACAGCGGAAATCCTGACCGTTCGTCAGCTGAAAACCAACACATTTACTACCCCCAACTCAGAACTCGTTACGCCGACGATACCAACGGAACCAGCCAAACGTAACTTGAAACTATATGGACGTGAAGCACTGTTACAAGACGCGGCGAAAAAATTACGGAACCACTCATTCCTTCTGATTTATGGCATGCGCGGCAACGGAAAAACTGAGTTGATCAAAGCGCTAGCAGGTGAAGCCCCGCTACAAGGCAAAGAGCTTGCGCACATCGTTGTTGACTCCACAACAAACCCTGACAATTTATTCCGCCAAGTTGCCAGTTTACTGGGCGACACCGCCGAGATCTCCAGGGCACCACAAGGAGATGCAGCGGCTATCGCAACTGAAATTAGACGCCGCTACCCAACCCCCCGTTCTGCTTGGATCTGGTTGGATCACGCCCATCATTTGTTGGACACCGGTGGATTTCGCAGTGCTGATATACGCCATCTGCTGACGGGTTTGCAAGCGGCATTGGGCACGCAATGGAATTGGATTTTAGAACTGCGCGAGCGTCCCCCGCAGGGCTTGCTAGGTAGTATTGCAGCATCGTGCGAAATACCCGGTCTTGACAAGGATAGTCTGCGTGCATGTCTGGTCGATGCGGCGCCGGACGGTCGAACCGCCGAATGGAGCTACAGCGGTGATCAACTCAAACGCATTTACGGCTGGCTGGGCGGAGGTCATGGAAAACAGGCCCACCCGCAAGCCATCCAGCTTTTGATCGAAGTGGCACGGGGGCGCAGGGAAACACCCCGCAATGTTCTTGAGCGTCATATCGGGGAGTTCGAGCAAAGGGTCGAAAATGTACTGATGAACGATCTCTACCATAATGTGTTGGACGCCACCGAACGGCACCTGATACAAGCTCTGGCGCTGTATCGCAAGGTGATTCCGCACGATCACTTGGAAATACTCGAGGAGCGCCTGGAAGTTCCTGGTGCATGGGATGGACTTGACCGTCGATGTTTGCTTTCTTCCAGCTCCGACCATTCACAGTTCTATCTGCACAGCTTTATCGCTGCCTGGCTACGCACTCGCCAACTTGGCTATGCCGGTCACGGCGAAGAAGGTGACACCGAGTTTGCTAAGGCTACCAATGAGGTCAAGAGGCAAGAGGTACGCCGCCTACATTCGGCTATTGCGACATGTTGGCTAGACCAACTGGGGACTAGCCGCAGAGCCACGAACCTCAACATCGAGCGTGCAATGGAAGCATTCCACCATCTGATAGCCGCAGGTGACGGTGACCGCGTGCAGAGTATCGCTGTGGAGCTGATCACAGGGAATCTGGAATGGGCGAGGCAGAGAATGAAGGCGCTGGGCGACTACCTCCATAAGACAAGAGCGCCCAATGCCGAACTGCTCAAGGTACTTGAATATCGGGCTGTGCTCGACCCTGACGATCATGCGGTGCAACGCTTTCTTGGCGAATGCTGGGCAAGAGAAGAAGGAAACGGAAGCACCAAGGCACTCAAGTGTTTTGAGGCGGCTTGCAGCTTGCGTCGTGATTTTCCTCAATACTGGGCCAACCTCGGTCGCACCTTGCTGGCGCAAGGGAATGCTGGCGCACTAGATTTTCTTCAACGGTTGGAAGTGCTGGAAAAAGATTCTCCGCAGGCCATAAACGACCATGTGCATTCCATCCAAGCAGACTGCCTCAAATTAGTGGCCCTCCCCGCGCAAGCAACCGCCCTGCGCATGGCGAAAATCAGCGCGGGCAGCCGCAATCCTACATTCTACAACAACGAAGCCAAGGTGCGACTAGATGCAGACGATACGGAAGGAGCGCTGGAGATACTCGATCTAGCGGAGCGGAACCACGCAGACAGTGAGTACACGCAATCAATTCGCGCCAGCGCATTGCAGAAAACCAACCCCGCGCAAGCCGCGTCCCTGCGCATGGCGAAAATCAGCAAGGGCAGTCGCCATGCTGCGTTC
>NZ_LMIH01000043.1:14930-15104 GCF_001428645.1 Acidovorax sp. Root217 | reverse complement strand
GATGCAGGTGACACGGAGGGTGCGCTGGAGATACTCGATTTAGCGGAAAAAAACCGCGCAGACAATGAATACACACAATCGATTCGCGCCAACGCATTGCAGAAAACCAACCCTGCGCAAGCCGCTTCCCTACGCATGGCTAGAATCAACGCAGGTAGCCGGAATGCTGCATTT
>NZ_LMIH01000043.1:298-14903 GCF_001428645.1 Acidovorax sp. Root217 | reverse complement strand
GATGCAGGTGACACGGAGGGTGCGCTGGAGATACTCGATTTAGCGGAAAAAAACCGCGCAGACGATGAATACACACAATCGATTCGCGCCAGCGTGCTGCAGAGAACCGCATCCTGCGCAAACCGCCACCCTGCGCATGGAGAAAACCAGCGCGGGTAATCGCAATGCTGCACCCTACAGCAACGAAACCGAGAGATAAGAGGGGCGGATTCAAAACTGAAGTGCAACACCTGAACCTCAGGTAACTTTCACAGATGACTTCACGATACACGCACTTGCAGCAACAAGAGCGCTTCAGCGCTGGCCTCGCTTGTCCAACAAGATTCTAGCCAGCGTGCCATCCCCCGGCTGCTCGGGCGTAGCCCCAGCACCGTCTGCCACGAGCTTGCGCGAAATGCCGCTGGCTGCCAGGGCTACGTTTCCACGACTGCTCAGGCCCGTTGTGAGACACGGCGCAAGCTTGCCAGGCCATTGCCCAAGCTTCATTCTGACGACGCTTTATGGCGCATTGTCGGTGATCTTCTCTTATGGCGCTGGTCGCCCCAGCAGATTGAGTCGCCCCGGGTTTGGGGAGGCTCAACACTTTGAGAGGACAGGCGTCCGCTAAGCTATCACGACAAGCAAGGCCCAGCGGATCAAAGAACTAGAGCGCGTGGAGCGCGCTAGCAGGCCAACATGCGAGGTGTTGGCGACCAAAGCCGTGAATAGGCGAAATAGGTAAGGATCTTGAAAAAGAAACGCCGGCTGATGCCGGCGATATCTCCCACAAATCTCCCCAAAGGTCCCGACGCTGGTTCCGTCAGGAGGGAGAAAGTGGTAGGCGCGATTGGACTCGAACCAACGACCCCCACCATGTCAAGGTGGTGCTCTAACCAGCTGAGCTACGCGCCTGTGTTGTTCTGTTCAAGACCACGATTATAGCCATAAAAAAAGGCCATCCGGCAAAGTTGCAGCAAAAGATTCAAAAGACTACTGCCGGCCGCTGCGGCGCCCTGCCCTGCAAGGGGCCGCCGGCGTCCTCGTGCCCTCAAGCCTCGATGCTGCAGTTCGCGCGCTGGAGGGCCGCATCGATCCACGCAATGTCCTGCGTGCCATCAGCGATCTCGGCCACCATCACGGCTTCGATCTGCTGCTTCTGGTGCGCAGCGGCCAGCAGTTGCTCGGCCTGGGCGTAGGGCACGCACAGCAGGCCGTCTTCGTCGCCGATGACCAGGTCGCCGGGCTCGATGACCATGCCGTCGATGGCGATGGGCACGTTGATCTCGCCGGGGCCGTCCTTGTAGGGGCCGCGGTGGGTGACGCCGGCGGCGAACACCGGAAAGCTGTCCTTGCGGATCACCGTGCTGTCGCGGATGGCGCCGTTGATGACGATGCCGGCAAAGCCCTTGAGCTTGGCCTCGCCCACCATGATCTCGCCGATGAGCGCGTTGGTGAGGTCGCCGCCCGCGTCCACCACGATCACGTCGCCGGGTTGCGCGAGCTTCAATGCCTTGTGGATCAGCAAATTGTCGCCCGGGCGGGTGCGGATGGTGAGGGCCGGGCCGGCCATGGCGGTGCCGTCGTGCATGGGGCGCAGGCGCGGGCCGCCGGCCGTCATGCGCGACATGCAGTCGCTGACGTTGGCCACGGGCACTTCCAAAAATTGCCGGGCCAGCTCCAGGCTCACGGCGCGTTTGCGTTTCAAAATTTGGCAGCCGATCATGGTGCGGTTCTCACTTGAATAGGGATGTAAATGGGCAAGCGCTTAGTCGAGCGTGGTGCCCGAGCTCTTGACGATGGGAGCCAGGCGGGCGCGGTCGCTGGCATACAGCTTGGCCATGTCGTCCGGTGTGCCGGTGATGAGCTCGGCGCCGGAGTCCACGATCTTCTTGGTGGTGTCGGGCGCGTTCACCACCTTGTTGATGGCTTCGTTGAGCTGCTTGACGATGGCGTCGGGGGTGCTGGCCGGGGCCATCACGCCCCACACGCTGGCCAGCTCCACGCCCTTCACGCCGGATTCGGTGTAGGTGGGCACGTCGGGCAGCAGCTTGGAGCGGCGTGCCGTGGTTACGGCGATGGCGCGCACCTTGCCGGCCTGGATCTGCGACATCAGCGTGGGGATGGAGCCCATGTACATGTCGATGCGCCCGCCCAGCAGGTCGGGCATGGCCTGCGCCATGCCGCGAAACGGCACGTGGGTGAACTTCACGTTCGAGCTCTTTTGCCAGGCCTCGCTGATCAGGTGCGAGATGGTGCCGGTGCCGGGCGTGGCAAAGCTCAGGCGGCCGGGGTCTTTCTTGGCGGCCTGGATGATGTCGTCGAGGGTCTTGTACGGTGAATCGGCATTGACCACCAGCACGGCCGGGCCCACTGCGACCAGGGCCACGGCGCGCAGGTCCTTGTCGGGGTTGTAGGTGAGCTTGGAGTACAGCAGCGGGTTGAGCACCGCATTGTCGGTCTGCGCCATCACCAGCGTCAGGCCATCACCGGGCGCCTTGGCGACCTGGTCGAGCGCCAGGTTGCCGCCGGCACCGGGCTTGTTCTCCACCACGATGGCCCAGCCATAGGCATCGGTGAGCTTGGTGCTGACCAGCCGGGTGAGGTTGTCGGTGCCCCCGCCCGCAGGGAAGGGCACGAGGATCTTGATGGGCCGCTGCGGGTAGTTGCCCTGGGCATGGGCCGGGGCGATGGTTGCCGCGGCAGCCGCCAGGGCCAGCAGGCCGCCGAGGGCCAGGGTACGTCGGGTCAAGGTCGTCATCATTGCAGGTGTCTCCTATAGGTTGGTATTCGGATAGCGCGGTGGTCGATCAAGAACGGCTGGCGAGCACGTGGCTGCCCAGCCAGGCGATGGCTTCGTCGGTGGACGTGCCGGTGAAGGGCTGCGCCGCATGCGCCTGGGCCGTGGCGGCGAACAGCGCTTCGACGGCGGGCGAGACGACCGGCGCCAGGCCGTGCCGCACCATCTGCTGCTGCGCCTCGGCCACCTCGTTGCGGCGGCGTGCCGAGTGCGGGATGTGCGTGCGCACCATGGATTCCATCAGCGTGCGCAGCGGTGTCTCGTCGATGTCCTGCAACACGGCATACAGCTGCTCGCGCAGACCCATCTGCTGGGCGGTGACCAGGCACTCCACCGCCAGTGCCTCGGTGCCCTTGGTGTAGATGCTGCGCAAGAGCTTGAGCGAGGCGGCGTCGCCCGGCTGCTCGCCCACCACGCGGACGGAGCCGCCGAAGGGCAAGAACAATTCCTGTACAAAACCGGCCTTGCCACCGGCCACCAGCAGCGGCGTCTTCTTGCCGCCCAGGTTGACGGCGCCGGTGATGGCCACGTCCACGAAGTGCACCGCCCTGCCCTGTGCGCCATGTGCGCCGTGTTGGGCCAACTCGCCACATTCGCGCATCTCCTGCGGGTCGGCCGTGGTCATGTCCACATACACCGCGCCATCCTGCAGATGGGGCAGGCAGGCCTCGAACAGGCTGCGCGCCACGGTGCCGAACACGGCGCTCACCACCACGTCGGCCCCGGCCAGCCAGGCACCGGGGGCGGTGTGCACCTGCGCACCAACGGCCTGCACAGCAGCGGCTACCGCCGCGTTGGGCTGCAGGTCGCACAGGCCCACCAGGCTGTGCCCCTGCTCCACAAAGGCCTGCATGTAGCAGGCGCCGACCATTCCGCCACCGAGGATTGCGAATTTCATGAAAGTACAAATTTAAAACATTGGTGGCAGTTTATGAAGCTTCGCACCCAATGATTCACAGGGATTTCCCGTAGTCCTGCACAAATTTGTACTTGTTTTGTATTTTTTTCTTGCCGCCACAGGGCGCAGCGCGAAGCACTGCCGTCACCTAGAATCAGCGCACCATCCCCACCCACCTGGTGCAAACACAGTGCAAAACGTGAAAGACAAGGCGTACGAGGTTCTGCGGCAGCGGCTCATCGGCGGCCACTACAGTCCCGGCGAGCAGCTCAAGGAGGAGCCCATCGCCCGCGACCTGGGGCTGAGCCGCACGCCGGTGCGCAATGCGCTGCACCGCCTGGTGGAAGACGGCCTGGCAACCGACGGCGCGGGCCAGGGCATCCGCGTCTCGGAGTGGAGCGACTGGGATGTGGAAGAGACCTTCCAGCTGCGCATGCTGCTGGAGCCATATGCCTCCTTCCTCGCGGCCACACGCGGTGGCGAGGGGCTGGCCGATGAGCTGGAAGCCAGCAACCAGCGCATGGAGGCCGGCATTGCCGCCGGCCACGATGGCATTGCCGAGGTGCAGTCCGCCAACCGGGATTTTCACCACGCGCTGATCGAGGCATCGGGCTCGCCGCGCCTCAAAACCATGCTGGCGACCATGATCGACATGCCGATCATCAAGCGCTCGTTCTACATCTACACGCCCGAAGAGCTGGTGCAAAGCCTGCACCACCACCGCGACCTGGTGATTGCGGTGCGCGCCCGAGATGGTGAGCTGGCGCGCCAGGTGATGCAGCTGCACCTGCGCATGTCGTACCACCGGTTCATGGCGCACCGGGGCGAGTACAAGCGCGGCCCCGCGGCTTAGAGCTGCTCAAAAACTCTTCTGGCGCCGTTGCTGCGTCTTGTCGTACTACCCGTACTGCCTGCGACGCAGCGCCTAGCCAGAACCGCTGCGCTGAGTTTTGTGAGCAGCTCTTGAAGGCTGTTATCGGCGCCGGGCCGACCGCACCCCTTGAACCCCCGCCACGATCCCCAGCACCTTGTTCAAGCGCCCTGAATCGGCCACCTCCACGGTGAAGGTCATCCACGCCGTGCCCTTGACCGACTGGGTCTGCACGCCGATGACGTTGGTCTTCTCGCGCGCAAACACCTCGGAAATGTCGCGCAGCAGGCCTTGGCGGTCGGCGGCTTCTACGGCCACGTCCACGGGGTAGACGGCGGGCTTGTCCGTGGCCCTGGCCTTGGGCAGGCCCCAGTCCACGTCGATCACGCGCTCGCCGTTCTTGGCGGCCATTTCGCGGAAGTTGCTGCAGTCGGCGCGGTGCACGCTCACGCCCTTGCCGCGCGTGACAAAGCCGCGTATGTCGTCCGGCGGCGCGGGCTTGCAGCACTTGGCCAGTTGGGTCATGAGCGAGTCGATGCCCACCACCAGCACGCCGCCCTTGGGGCTCGATGATTCATTGCCGCGCGGCTTTTTGAGCAGCAGGTAGTCGTCGTCGTTCTGCGGGGGCTCGGCCGGGCGCAGCACGGTCTCGATGTTGCGCAGCGAGAACTCGTCCTTGCCCACCACCTCGAACAAGGCCTCGGCCGATTTGAAGCCCAGCTGCACGGCCAGGTCGTCGAGCTTCACGGCCGTCTTGCCCTCGCGCTGCAGCAGGCGCTCCACGGCCTCGCGGCCGCGGGCCACGGTTTCGTGCGTGGCCTGGGCGTTGAACCAGGCGCGCACCTTGGCCTTGGCGCGGTTGCTGGTGAGGTAGCCGAGTTCGGCGTTGAGCCAGTCGCGCGAGGGGCGGCCCTCTTTCACGGTGACGATCTCCACCGTCTGGCCGTTCTGCAGCGCGGTGTTCAGCGGCACCATCACGCCGTCGACCTTGGCGCCGCGGCAGCGATGGCCCAGGCTGGTGTGCACGGTGTAGGCAAAGTCCACCGGGGTGGCGCCCTGGGGCAGGTCGACCACGGCGGCCTCGGGGGTCAGCACGTAGATGCGGTCCTCGAACAGGCCATTGCTCTTTTGCGCATGGCCGGCCAGGTCGCGCTCCCACGCCAGCAGTTGGCGCAGCACGGCGATCTTGGCGTCGTATTCGCCCGTGGCGGCCACGCCCGCATAGCCCTTGGTGCCCGCCTCCTTGTAGGCCCAGTGGGCGGCCACGCCGTGCTCGGCATGCTCGTGCATGGCCTGGGTGCGGATCTGGATCTCGATGGGCTTGCCGTTGAGGTCGTCGCGCACGATGGTGTGCAGCGACTGATAACCATTGGCCTTGGGCTTGGCGATGTAGTCGTCGAACTCTTCGACGATGGGTGCAAAGCGCTGGTGCACCCAGCTCAGCGCGGCATAGCAATCCTTCACCGTGGGCACCACCACGCGCAGCGCGCGGATGTCGTACACCTGGTCGAAGTTGAGCGACTTGCCGCGCATCTTTTTCACGATGCTGTAGATGTGCTTGGGCCGGCCCTGCACGCTGGCGCTGATGCTGCGCGCACGCAGGTCCGACTCGAGCCGGGCGCGCAACTGCTCCATGTAGACCTCGCGCTCGCCGCGCTTCTCATCGAGCAGGCGCGCCACCTCCTTGTAGGTGTCGGGCTCCAGAAAGCGGAAGGACAAATCCTCCAGCTCCCACTTCACCTGCCAGATGCCCAGGCGGTTGGCCAGCTGCGCAAACACCTGCAGCGATTCACGCGCCAGGCTGGGCGACATGGGCAGCTTGGTGGCCGCGTGAAAGCGCAGCGTCTGCAGCCGCGAGGCCAGGCGCAGCATGACCACGCGCAGGTCGCGCGAGAAGGCCAGCAGCATCTTGCGCACGTTCTCGGTCTGCAGGGCCGGGTCTTCGAGTTGCTGCGCGCCGCGCGCCTGCTGCTGCACGCGCACGAGCTTGGTGGTCTCCACCGCCAGCGCGGCAAAGTTGGCGCCAAAGGCCTTGGTGATGACTTCCTCGGGCTTGTTCAGGTGCACGCACGAGTACACGAGGTAGCTGGCGGCCTGCATGGCTTCAGACCCGCCAATGGTCTTCAGGATGGCGGCCACGGCATCGGCGTGGGCCAAGGTGTTCTCGCCAGAATCGAGCGCTTCGCTGGCGATCAGCGGCTCGGCAAAGGCGCGGGCGCGCACCAGGGCATTGAGCTGTTCGGGCAGCGTGTGGGCGGTGGCCGCGATCAGCTGGGGCACGGCCTCGGCCGTGTTCAGCGGCGGGCCGGGGGGCGGGGCAAGCGTCTTCATGCGGTGGAGGCACCTTCCTCCGACAACACAGACTCTGCCAGCAAAAAGCCCGCCACGGCGGCCACCTGGTCGGCCGCGACCAGGGTGGGCGCATGGCCCACGCCCGCAAACTCCACCAGCTGCGCACGCGGGCCGCGCTCGGCCATGGCCTGCGCGGTCTCATGCGAGAGCAGGTCCGAATCCGCGCCGCGCAGCAGCAGCGTGCGCGCCGTGATCTGGTCGTACAGCTGCCACAAAAAGGCCTCGCCCGCAGCGGCGGCCTCTTGCGTCATGGCCCGAAACGGCACGGCGATGGCGGGGTCATAGTGCAAGGTGAGCCCTCCCTTGCCATCTTCATTGGGCAGGCTGCGCACCATGGCGCGCGACAGCTCCAGCCACTGGGCCGGCGTGTGCGGGCCAAAGCTGGTGGAGACGGCCCAGGTGGCATCGGCCGCCTGCTGCAGCGATTCGAACCGGGCGGCAAACCCGAGGTACTGGCCGATGCGCTGGATCGCAAGCCACTGGATCACCGGGCCCACGTCGTTGAGCACCAGGCGGCGCACCGGCACGGGCAGCGGCAGCCCCGGCTGGCCGATGACGCCCATGCCGATCAGCCCGCCCATGCTGGTGCCCACCCAGTCGAGCGTGGTGATGGGCGCCTGCTGGTGCAACTGCGCCAGCAGGGCCAGCATGTCGGCGCCGTACTGGGGTATCTGGTAGCCCATGGGGTCGGCCAGCCAGTCGCTCTGGCCACGGCCCACCACGTCGGGGCAGATGACGCGGGCGTGCTGGCTCAACTCGCGCGCCAGCACGTCGAAATCGCGCCCCTGGCGCGACAGGCCGTGCACGCAGACGATCACGTGCGGGTGGGCGGGGTTGCCCGTGGCATTCCACTCCCAATACGCCATGCGGTGCTGCGGGCCGGTGACGGGCCGGGCGGCAGCAGGGTCTTGGCCGGCGGGCACCGCTGTGGCCCCGGGGCCGGGGCACAGTACGTAGTTCAGCGTAGGTTCTATCATGGGTGCGAAATCCAGTAGCGGCACTTGATAATGCCTGCGTTCAATCGGCGCCCGCCAGGAGCCCTGGCAAGGCGTTGCCTTCATCGTAATTCATATTCATCTTCACCTTTCATTCGGAGTGACTCACATGCTCAAAGGCAAAACGGCCCTCGTCACTGGCTCCACCAGCGGCATCGGCCTCGGTATTGCAAAAGCCCTCGCCAGCCAGGGCGCCAATATCGTCCTGAACGGTTTCGGTGATGTGGACACCCCCCGCGCCGAAGTGCTGGCCGCCGGCAAGGCCGCCGGCGCCCAGGTGGCCTACCACGGCGCCGACATGGGCCGCGTGGCCGACATCGAAGACATGATGAAGTACGCCGCCAGCCAGTTCGGCCGGGTGGACATTCTGGTCAACAACGCTGGCATCCAGCACGTGGCCAACGTGGAAGACTTCCCCGTCGAGAAGTGGGACGCCATCATCGCCATCAACCTCAGCAGCGCCTTCCACGCATCGCGCCTGGCCCTGCCCGCCATGAAGGCCGCCAACTGGGGCCGCATCATCAACCTGGCGTCCGTTCACGGCCTGGTCGGCTCGGCGCAAAAATCCGCCTACGTGGCCGCCAAGCACGGCATCGTCGGCCTGACCAAGGTGACCGCCCTGGAGAACGCCACCACCGGCGTCACCTGCAACGCGATCTGCCCCGGCTGGGTGCTGACCCCCCTGGTACAAAAACAGGTGGACGCCAAGGCCGCCGAGCACGGCCTGTCGAACGAAGACGCCAAGAAGCTGCTGCTGGGCGAAAAAGAGCCCTCGATGCAGTTCACCACGCCTGAAGAGCTGGGCGAACTGGCCGTGTTCTTCTGCTCTGCTGCGGCCAACAATGTGCGCGGCGTGGCGTGGAACATGGATGGGGGTTGGGCGGCGCAGTGAGGGGGCCTGCCCTACCCTCGGCACCGCCCCGCCCCCGGCACATAGAGCTGTGCACGCCGCCAGGGCGCGGCAAAGCATGCAGGAGACCGTCTCGTTCGACTGCTTGCCGAGAGCTCAGACGAGCAGCAGTGTGAAGTGCGGTGGCTGCTGTTGCTCCCACTCCAGTGTGCCGCCCAGGTACTTCTATCGCGGCTGCCGGGTTAGCGTTGAACGATGCACTCCGTTACTTGGCGTCATGTCTTGGACGGTGCCGCAGCCGCAGAGCCGCAGGGCCGACTGGACACACTGTCCACCGACGCACCACGCGCCCTGTCTATCATCGTCCATGGACCGCCCCACCCCTTCCATGGACCGATGACCGTGACGACTGCCAAAGAAGACAGCCCCTCCCCCAGCGCCTGGATGCGCAGCGCACGCAAGACCTGCTCCGTGCGTTGCAAGAGCTATCGGACGCCCATGGGCTGGGCATTGACACTGCCGCCCTGGCCGCAGCCCGGCAGCCGCTGGCGCCGCAAGACGACCAGTACCCTGAGGCCTGCCTGCACCTGCAGGCCTTGTTCCCCCGGGGCGCCGCGGCCCACACGCAAGAATGGCCCGGCTACGAACGCGGCTGCGCATCAGGCACAGCAAGTCGGAAGTGAAGATACGGCTGCCCCTGCCCGCGCCATTCGACGCTTGGTGGGCACAGGCCAAACAGAACGCTGCCGCCCGGTAACCTGGAATCGCGCTGGTTAAGGAGGCGGGCGCGAGCCCATGCCTTGCCCGCCCTGGTTGCCATCCACCCACCCTCCAGCTTTTTTTGCACCCCACCAGGCCCGTACGCCCATGATGGAACTCCCGCTCCAATTCGACTGCCTCTTTGATGACCCGACACAGGCCAGCGCCTTTGCCGCCCTGCTGAACGACAGGCCCCAGGAGCTGATGGAGCACCTGCACCGCCACTGCCCCGAGGCCGAAGACGACGAGTGGACCTATGTGGAAAGCGGCCCGGCCGACGCGCAGGGCCTGCGGGTCATGAGCGACCTGGTCCTGCACGCCTATGAACACAGGGTGTGGCGCACGATGGGCGCAGGCCTGGCCGCGCTGGGCGCCCGCCGGGCCAAGCTTATGCGCAAGACACTGGAATCCGCGCACCCCACAGGCATCGTGCACCTGGTGGATGGCACAGCCGTGACGCCCTGCATGCACGCGCTGGCCGGGCGGCGTGGCGAGCCCCTGGTGGCAGCACTGTGGGACGACGACGTGGCGCGATTGCAGGCCCTGCTGTCCTCAGGTGCGGCCACACCTGGCGAGGCACTTTGCCTGGCCGCGTTGCGGGGTGCACCCCACGCGCTGGCCGCATTGCTGGCCCTGCACGGCCCCCTGGTGAACCAGCCGGACGCCGGCGGCAACACCCCGCTGGTGAACGCGCTGCTGGGCGGGCAAGTGGACGCGATGCGGCAGTTGCTGGCGGCCGGCGCGGACGTGAATGCCACCGTGCACCTGACACCCGCGCTGCAGGAACTTGCGGCGATGGAAGATGCGATCCAAGAGCCCGGGGACCTCTGGTCCCAACGGGCGCTCTACCGCTACGTGGTGGAGCACGCCCTGGTGGCCGAGGGCTACTCGGCCACTGAATGGGCGCTGGCGCAGGGCCAACCCGAGGCTGCCCACCTGCTGCTGGACCATGCCCCGGCGCTGTGCTGGGCCGAGGGAGAGGACGAGGCATCCACCCTGGGCACCTGCATCGATGGCGGCACACCGGAGTTGCTGCAGAGGCTGCTGCTACGAGCGGTGGCAGAGGGCCGCACCGAGCCGGCCCACGAGAACTGGCTGGACCACGCGGTATACCTGCGGCGCTTCGCGATGATCGACCTGCTGCTGGCCCATGGCTGCGACATCGACCGCCCCAATGAGGCCGGCGAAACGCCGCTGCACACGGCCGCCATGACGCACTTCGCCCTGCAGTCGAACCAGGGCATCGAGTTCCTGCTCTCGCGCGGAGCGCAGGTGGACAGCGTGGATTCCGAAGGCAAGACGCCGCTCATGTGCGCCATGCGTTACATCTACGAGTGGAACAGCGCACGCATGCAAGGCCTGCACTGGCTGCTGCTCGCTGGCGCCAGCACCAAGGCCCGGGACCACGAAGGGCATTCGGTGGCCTGGCACGCACAGGAGGAGGGCATACCGCTCAAGGAAGTGCTGGCCCTGTCCAAGCAGATGCGGGCGCAGGAGCGTGCCGCGCAGCGAGGGGAAGGCTGACCGAGAAACCGTTGCGCAGGGCCCGCAAGAACCGCCGAGCCTCGCGCAGCCCGCCTGCCCTACACAATCAAACCACCACTTCGGGCAGCTGCGTGCAGTGCTCGAAGAAGGCCTGCAGCTCGGTCACCTTGTCGAACACCGCATCCGCCCCCAGGGCAAGGCAGCGTTCGCGCATCTCGGGTGTGGCGTAGTTGGAAAGCACCAGCACATGCTGGTCCGACGAGCGCGGCCCCACGGCCTGCAGCACGTCGAGGCCCGAGCCCTGGCCCAGGTGCAGGTCGACCACCAGCAGGTGCCACTTGCCGCGCCAACGCGCCAGCGCCTGCCCGGCGCCTATCGACGTTTTTGCAATGGCCACCACCTGCGCGTTGGCAGTTTCTTCCAGCGCCGGGACCAGGGTGTCGCAAATGGGTTTGTTGTCTTCTACAAGAATGGTGACGAGAGGCATCTTCAATGGGGGATGCAGCGCCTGGCAGAGGCGCTGAACATACATCAGGTTGGGGTAGCAGGTGCCGCCATCGCCCTGTGGCGGGTGCGGCAGGGCCGAGTCAGGAGCGCAAGCGCTGCCGGGCCGTGGGGCTTACCAAGAGCGGCTAACAAAACTCAGCGAAGCGGTTCTGGCTAGGCGCTGCGTCGCAGGCAGTAAGGTAGTACGACAAGACGCAGCAACGACGCCAGAAGAGTTTTGTTAGCCGCTCTAAGCGGAGGTCAGGCCCGCAGAGGAAAGGTCAGCGGAGCCTCCATCGCAATCTCTTCGACGCGCACGTCCATCAGCGTGATTTCGAGCGGGCCGTAGTACGACAGGAACGCGACATCTGCCGCATCCCTGCCGTAGGCTACCACGATGCGCCCGCCCCTTGCATGGGCCTGGGTTCCGTCGAACGCATACCAGCGGTCACCCACGAAGGCCTCGAACCAGGCGTGCATGTCCATGGGGTCGAGCGCGTGCAGGTAGCCCACGACGTAGCGCGCCGGGATGTCGAGGGCCCGGCACAGGCCGATGGCCACGTGCGAGAAATCCCGGCACACGCCGGCGCCATCGTTCAGGGTGTCCAGCGCATCGGTGGTGCCGCTGCTGACGTTGTAGCGGTACTCCAGGTTATGGTGCACCCAGCTGCGGATGGCCTCGACCTGGCCATAGCCCGGTGAGGCATCGCCCACGATCTCGCGCGCCTTGTCCTGCATCTTGTCGGACGGGCAGTAGCGGCTTTGCAGCAGGTACTTGAGCGCCTCGAAGGGCAGCGCTTCCACCGGCACGGCGGCGGCGCTGGCGTCCACCGCGATGTCGGTGTCGGTGATCATGATCATGTCGACCTCGATACGCATCTGCCCCTGCGGAATCTTGAGCCGCTGGCACAAGTTGCCATGGTCGTCCACATACTCCGTCATCGGCACGACGGGCGTCAGCTCGTAGCGCTCCTGCACCATCCACTGCGCATCGCCGCTTCTTGGGCGAAGCACCGCCACCACGGCACAGTCCGCGTCGGCGGACAGTGTCATGTGGCAGGTGGCGTGCAGCTTGACGAAGGTTTTGTTCATCCAGGGAGTCTAGGGGCTGTCACCGGGTGCGACGGCCGACAATGCCCCTAAAAAGCGCTCGATCCGGCACCACGTCGCATGGCGGATCCCTTACGCCGCCAGCGCCACCGGAGCGGACCGCCGTGCCGCGCGCACGAACTCCGGCAAAAAGGTGCGCCGCGCCCCGTTCGGAAACTCCACCGTCACCGAATGCGCGTTGGCCTCGACCACCTGGCCGGCGCCATAGCGCCTGGCGCGCACGGCGTCGCCGCCGGTGAAGGCAGGCCGGGCGCTCGCCGGCTGCGGGCGCACCTCGATCGGCTGCTCGGGCGTGGCCACGGCCGGCACCAGGCGCGACAGCTCGGCGATGCGCAGGCAGTTGTCGCAGCGGCCACAGCCATCGGCAGCAGCACCGTTGTCACCGAGCGCCGACAGCACCCCCTGCCAGCGGCAGCGGCCGCTCTGCGAGTAGGCGACCATCGCCTCCAGCGTGGTGCTGTCCTGCTCGCGGCGGCTGCGGTAGCTGGCCAGCAGGGGCTCCAGGGCCGCGTCGTCCAGCTCGCGGGCCAGGGTAAAGCGGCCGGCCCGGTCGCGCCGCACCACCTTGTGGCTGCGCAGCAGGCTCAGCGCCACCCTGACCTTGGCACTGGGGCGCGACACGGCGTCGACGATGGCGTCGGCCGTCCAGCCGCCTTCAGGCGCGGTGTGCAGCAGCGCGGCGTGCACGGCCTGCACATCGTCCAGCGTGGGGTAGCGGCCCGAGGCGAAGAACTGCTGCAGCGCCCGGTCCTGCCGCACGTAGAGCAGCGTGCACTGCGAGTCATTGCCGTCGCGCCCTGCGCGACCCGCCTCCTGGTAGTAGGCGTCCACGCTGGCGGGCATCTGGTAGTGCAGCACGAAGCGGATGTCCGGCTTGTCGATGCCCAGGCCGAAGGCGTTGGTGGCCACCATCACGCGCACCCGGCCGTCCATGAAGTCGTCCTGCGCCTGCGCGCGCTGCGCAGCAGGCAGGCGCCCGTGGTACAGGCCCACACTTTCGCCGGCTGCGGCCAGCTTGGCATGCAGCTCTTGCGCATTCTTGACCGTGGCGGTGTAGACGATGGCCGGGCCCTGGCTGGCCGCCACCAGTTGCAGCGCACGCGGCAACCGGTCGGCAGCGCGGCCCAGTTGCTCCACCGCCAGCTGCAGGTTGGGCCGGTAGGCGCCGGTCTGCACCACGTTGGCGGCGGCAATGCCGAACTGGGCCACGATCTCCTTCATCACCGCCGGCTTGGCCGTGGCCGTGAGCGCCAGCACCGTGGGCCGCCCCAGCGCGCGCACGGCCGGCGCGATCTCCAGAAAGGCGGGCCGAAAGTCGTGGCCCCACTGGGCAATGCAGTGCGCCTCGTCCACCACCAGCAGGCTCACCGTGTGCCGGGCCAGCGCCGCGGTCAGCGCCGGGTCGGCCATCTGCTCGGGCGTGGTCAGCACGATGCGCGCACTGCCGCTCTCGATGGCCTGGCGGGCTGCGGCCAGCTCATCGCTGCCGATGGCACTGTTGACCTGCACCACCGCCACGCCGAGTTCGCGCAGGGCGTCGCACTGGTCCTTCATCAGCGCGACCAGGGGCGACACCACCACGGTGGTGCCCGGTAGCAGCAGCGCCGGCAACTGGTAGCACAGCGATTTGCCCGCGCCGGTGGGCATCACCGCCAAGGTGCTGGCGCCGTGCAGCACGCGCTGCACCACGTCCAGCTGGCCGGGCCGCAGGCGCTTAAGGCCGAAGACCTTGCGCAGGGTTTTCTGGATGGTGTCGGGGGTGGCGATGGGGGTGGACGCTGGGGCCGAGGGGGTGCGTGCGGTCCTGCGGCTGGTGGTGGTAGCGGTGTTCATTTCGGGCCCTTGCCGGGTGGCGGAGGTGCTGTGTTGGATGAGGCTGATTGTGGGAAGGCACAACTTGCGCCACGCGCCGGAATGCTGCGCACGAGCGTGTAAGACAGCAGGCGCTGTTCGGGCGCTGCGGATGCGGTGCGGTTGGTGGGTGGTGGTTGCTGCGTGCTTGTGTCGAGGGCAGAGGCCGGGA
>NZ_LMIH01000043.1:0-134 GCF_001428645.1 Acidovorax sp. Root217 | reverse complement strand
CCCGTCGGCAGCGCGCAGCGCGCGCGTCCCCGACCCCAGGCGTAGCTGCGCAGCAGCAGCCGTTGTTGTCCCCGCTCCCCACCCCTGCTGGCTGCGCCGAGAAGCGCAGGAGCTGGGGTGGGTGCGTGTGCCGA
>NZ_LMIH01000042.1:82719-147744 GCF_001428645.1 Acidovorax sp. Root217 | reverse complement strand
CATCTTGCTCTTGTTCTCGCTGCCGCCACCCTTGGCCGCGACGGTGATGTCCAGACTGGCGCCGGGCACGATCTGCGCGAAGATCACTGCAGGCGTGTTGTCCTTGGTGTTCTTGCGGTCGAACTCGGGGTCGGCCACCACGCTGGCGCGCAGGGTGTTGTCGGGGTGGTTGTAGCCACGGCGCACGCCTTCGTTGATGGCGTCTTCCAGACCGCCGGGGAAGCCTTCCCAGCGCACGTCCATGCCCACCTTCAAAAACACGTTGACGATGCCGGTATCCTGGCAGATGGGGCGCTGGCCGGTGGCGCTCATCTTGCTGTTGGTCAGGATCTGGGCGATGGCGTCCTTGGCCGCAGCGCTCTGTTCGCGTTCGTAGGCGCGCGCCAGGTGGGCGATGTAGTCGCTGGGGTGGTAGTAGGAGATGTACTGCAGCGCAGCAGCAACGGACTCGACGAGATCGTCGTACTTGATCGTGGTGGTCATCGTGTTTCTGTCGTGGGCGGAACGGGGGCGTGTCTGTGCACGCTGTGGCTGCCGCCTGGGACGGCGCCGGGCGCAATTATCCCACCCGCGTGCTGACAGGGGACTGGCACGGGAAATGACCCGCATTCGCTGAGCCGCGGCGCAAAAGATAGGATGGTGCAACTTCACCATCTGGCGCCTTCACCCATGGTCTACGCCTCGACAGAGCTTGAGTTTCTCGGTGCCCTTCTGGCGGCCGCAGCGCGTGAGGAAATCATGCCCCGCTTCGCGCGCCTGTCTGCGGTGGACCGCCGGCAGAAGACCTCGGCCTTCGATATCGTGACGGACGCCGATGAAGCCGCCGAGGCCGCCATCCTGTCCGCGCTGAGGGCACGGCACGCAGGCGCGTCCTTCATCGGCGAGGAATCTGCCGGGCGCGATCCTTCGCTGCTCGCCACCATCGCCACGGCCGATCTGGCCTTCATCATCGACCCGCTGGACGGCACCAAGAATTTTGCCTCGGGCCTGCCGCTGTTCGGTGTGATGGCAGCCGTGACCGTGGCGGGAGAGGTGGTGGCGGTTGCCATCCACGACCCCGTGCGCGCGGACACGGCCTTTGCCATGAAGGGCGGTGGCGCGTGGATGGAGTCGGCCGCTGGCGAGCGCACAGTGCTGCAGGTGGCGCCGCCGGTGCCGGTGGGCCAGATGGAATGCGTGGTGGGCACCAACTTCCTGCCGGAGCCGCTGCGCACAGAGGTCAACTCCCGGCTGTCGCGCCTGGGCATGAGCACCTGGTTGCGCTGCGCGGCGCACGAGTACCGGCTGGCGGCGGCCGGCCATGTGCACGCCCTGTTCTACAACCGGCTCATGCCCTGGGACCATGCCGCCGGCTGGCTACTGCACCGTGAGGCGGGCGGGTATGCGGGCCACTTCGATGGCAGTGGCTACCTGGCATCCCACACGACCGGCGGGCTGGTCTGTGCGAGCGACCAGCGCAGCTTCGACGCCCTGCGCGCGGCCTTGCTGGCATAGCCTGCTGGCGGGGCGGGATCAGGCGGGCTCGTCCTCGGTACCGGGCTCTTCGCTGTCTTCTTCGGGGTACATGTCGGCATCGACATCCACCAGGGGCTCTGCGGGCAGGTCGCCGTCCGTGTCGTCTGCGGATGCGAGGGATTCCATGTGGTCGGGCAGGATGTCGCGCGCTTCGCGGTGCAGGCCGGGCTCCACGCTGGCGCGCTCGCCGGTGCCGTAGCGGTCGGTGTCCATCTCCGGGTCGGCGCTGTAGACGCCAGCGCTGTCGCTGCCCGAGTCGGACGCATCGCTGGGGCCCATGCTGTCATTGCCGGTGGCGCTGTGGGTGGGCGGGAGGTTGTCGGCGTCGATGCCGAGCAGGCTGCTGTTGGCCATGGAAGTCTCCGATCTGGCTGGGTGCGCACCGGTCAACGGGAGTCGGCACGGCAATGGCGGTGCGGCCACTGTGGTGCCATGGTGCGCGCGCCCTGCGCTGCGCGGTGTAAGAACATGCCGACGATTGCTACCGATGGTCACGGGGACCGCTGCGCTGGGCTTTTTGTCAGCTGCCGCGCTCTTACAAACTTCCGATCACGGACGGCGTGAAGTCCACGGCACCGTCCGGCTTTTCGCCCTGCGACCAGGCCAGGAGCGAATCCGCCGGCATGGGGCGTGCAAAGAAGAAGCCTTGCAGTTCGTCACAGTCCATGGCCAGCAGGATGTCGCGCTGGCCGATGGTTTCCACGCCCTCGGCCACCACGCGCAGGCCCAGCGCGTGCGCCAGGCTCACCACGGCGCTGACCACGGCGCGGGCGTCCTCGCTGTCTTCCAGGTCGTTGACGAAGCTGCGGTCGATCTTGAGCTGCTGCGCGGGCAGTTGGCGCAGGTAGTTGAGGCTGGAGTAGCCGGTGCCGAAATCATCGATGGACAAAAACACGCCAATGCGTGCCAGCCCGTCGAAGGTGCGCTGCGTGGCCTTGATGTCCTCCATGGCCACCGACTCGGTGATCTCGCACAGCAGCTGCGAGGCATCCAGGCCGTGGAACTGCAGCGCATGCTCGATACGCTCGGCCAGGCCGCTTTCGCGCAACTGGTGCACCGACAGGTTGATGGCCACGCGCATGCGCATGCCGCTGCGGGCCCATTCGGCCGTCTGGCGGCAGGCCTCGTTGATGACCCAGGCGCCCAGGCGCCCGATCAGGCCAAAGCGCTCGGCCAGGGTGATGAACACCATGGGGGGCACCATGCCGTGCTTGGGGTGGCTCCAGCGCAGCAGGGCTTCCACGCCGCTGATCTGGCCACGCGTGCCGTCGATCTTGGGCTGGTAGTGCAGGGCCAGCTCGCCCCGGTCCAGCGCCTGGCGCAGGTCGTTCAGCAGCTCCAGTTGTTCCGATGCGTCCGAGCCCATGTGGGGCTCGAACAGCGCGTAGCAGCCACCGCCTGCGCGCTTGGCGGCGTACATGGCCGCATCGGCGTTGGCCACCAGCTTGTTGCGATCGCCATGGTCGGGGTGCACCACGATGCCGATGGAGCAGGCGATCTGCACCTTCTTGCCAGACACCTCGAAGGGCCGTGACAGCGATTCGAGCACGCGGTTGGCCATGCTGACGCAGGCGGCCACGTCGGTCACATCTTCCAGCAGGATCAGGAACTCGTCTCCGCCCACGCGGGCCACCGTGTCGCTCTCGCGCGCCTCCTGGCGCAGCCGGTCCGCTGCGCTGCGCAGAATCACGTCGCCGGCCGCATGGCCGAAGGAGTCGTTGATGGGCTTGAAGCCGTCGAGGTCCACGAACAGCACGGCCAGCCGGTCTTCCACGCGGTGGTGATTCGTGCGGTCCAGGCGCAGCAGGGCGTGGATGAGCCGGTCCTCGAACAGCAAGCGATTGGGCAGGCCGGTGAGGGCGTCGGCAAAGGCGCGCTGCTGCAGTTCGTCGTTGGCGGCCTGCAGGCGGGTGTTGCTCTCCTGCAGCGATTGGGTGAGCTGCTGCGCCGTGCTCTGCAGCCGCGCGTCCAGGATGGAGGTGAACAGCGTGCTCACCAGCAGCATGCCGGTGGCGATGAGCACCATCGCCGTCATGCCCGGGCCTCCGAGCTCGCCCGCGCTCAGGCACACGGCGCCCACCGCAAAGCGGGCCGCTGCCATGCCGGTGTAGTGCATGCCGCAGATGGCCACTGCCATCACGAACGAGGCGGCCAACTGGTAGCCCACGCGCTGGCTGGGCCGCACGCGGCGCAGCAGCTTGAAGATGAGCAGCGCCGAGGCCGAGGCCAGCACCGCGATCAGCACCGACAGGACGACGACCCGGTAGTCCCAGACGATGCCGGGGTTCATGTCCATGGCCGCCATGCCGATGTAGTGCATGCCGCTGATGCCGGCGCCCATCACCAGGGCACCCAGTGCGAGCTGGGTGTTGCCGAAGTGCTCGCGGCTGGCCAGCTCCAGCGCCACGCCCGATGCCGCCACGGCCGCCAGCCAGGACAGCAGGGTGGCTCCGCCGGAGAAACCGATCTCGATGGGCAGCTTGAACGCCTGCATGCCCAGGAAGTGCATGGACCAGATGCCGGTGCCCATGACGATGGAGCCTGCGGCCCACCAGGCCAGTCCCACGCTGCGCTGCGCCGTGCGCACCCGCCGCGCCAGGTCCAGCGTGACGTAGGAGGCCAGCATGGCAATGGCAAAGGACGCTGCCACCACGAACAGGTTGTAGCTGAAAGGCATGAACGTGTTCATGGAATGGAGCAGGAGAAAAAGGCGGTTGTGGATAGGCAGGTTGCGCCAGCACCGGCGCGCCGTCAAGAGGGCGTGCCTGTGCGGGGGGAGCGGAGCCTGTTCATGGTCTTTCTCAGCGGCGCGCGCAGGCCGCAGCCACGCCCGATTGCAGGCCCCAGGGGCCAACCAGGGCATGCATGCCCAGCGCAAGAAGGGGAGGGGCGGCGGTGCTGCTCCAGCTGCCGGTTGGTGGCATCTGCAGCGCCGCTGCCTGGGGTCCATGGGGGCTTGGTGCGCCCAGAACGGTACCGAAAAAGACCGTGAACAGGTTCTTTCTGGGCAAAGTGTACCAATTTGTAGCGAAAATTGTTGAGGTGTGGGCTCTAGGCTTTCACGGCAGCGCGGGCTTTCAGGCCATGTGCCACGGGGTGGGAGTGGCGGCACAATCCATGAGGGTGCGCGTGCCATCCGGCGGTCCGATTTCCCTGACTCTGGGTCATGTCTCTGGGTTTGTAAATGAGAATTGTTCGGTTTTGCCTTATGCTCCCGAGCGCGCCGGGTTCCCCCTGGCAGCCCTTTTTTCGGCCCGCCGCTGCCGCAGCGGGCCGTGCTGACCGTTGTTTACCCTGGAGTACCGTTTTCCATGACCTCCCGTACCGAACGCGACACCTTTGGCCCCATTGAGGTGCCGGCCGACAAGCTGTGGGGCGCGCAGACGCAGCGCTCGCTGCAGAACTTCGACATCTCCGGCGAGCAGCAGCCGCGCGAGATCATCAAGGCGCTGGCCCAGGTCAAGCGCGCCTCGGCCGTGGTGAACCAGGCCCTGGGCCTGCAGGACGCCAAGAAGACCGACGCCATCGTCGCCGCCGCCGATGAAGTCATCGCAGGCAAGCACGCGGGCGAGTTCCCTCTGGTGGTGTGGCAGACGGGCTCGGGCACGCAGACCAACATGAACGTCAACGAGGTGCTGGCCAACCGCGCCAGCGAGATTCTGGGCGGCGAGCGCGGCGAAGGCCGCCTGGTACACCCCAACGACGACGTGAACCGCAGCCAATCGAGCAACGACGTGTTCCCCACCGCCATGCATGTGGCCGCTGTGGAAGCCCTTACCCACAAGCTCTTGCCCGCCATCGCCAAGCTGCGCGCCACGCTGGACAAGAAGGCCAGGGATTTCGACGGCATCGTCAAGATCGGCCGCACCCACCTGCAGGACGCCACCCCGCTCACGCTGGGCCAGGAGTTCTCGGGCTACGTGGCCCAGCTCGACCATGGCGAGCGCCACGTGCGCGCCGCGCTGCCCCACCTGTACGAGCTGGCCCTGGGCGGCACGGCGGTGGGCACGGGCCTGAACGCCCCCAAGGGCTACGCCGAGCAGTCGGCCGCCGAACTCGCGCGCCTCACGGGCCTGCCGTTCGTCACCGCGCCCAACAAGTTCGAGGCCCTGGCTTCGGTGGATGGCCTGGTGCATGCCCATGGTGCCCTCAAGACCCTGGCCGCCAGCATGATGAAGATCGCCAACGACGTGCGCTGGCTGGCCAGCGGCCCGCGCAGCGGCATCGGCGAGCTCAGCATCCCCGAGAACGAGCCCGGCTCGTCCATCATGCCCGGCAAGGTCAACCCCACGCAGAGCGAGGCCGTGACCATGCTGGCCGCACAGGTGTTCGGCAACGACGTGGCCATCAATTTCGGCGGCGCCTCGGGCAACTTCGAGCTCAACGTGTTCCGCCCGATGGTGGCGCACAACTTTCTGCAGAGCGTGCGCCTCTTGGCCGACGGCATGGTCAGCTTCAACGACCAGTGCGCCGTGGGCATCGAGCCCAACCGCGAGCGCATCACCGAGCTGGTGGACCGCTCGCTGATGCTGGTGACGGCGCTCAACACCCACATCGGCTACGACAAGGCCGCTTTCATTGCCAAGAAGGCGCACAAGGAAGGCACCAGCCTGCGCGAAGCCGCTGTGGCCTCGGGCCATGTGACGGGCGAGCAGTTCGACCAGTGGGTGGTGCCGGGCAACATGGTCGGCCGCTGAGCGCAGCAGGGGCAGCAGGGGGCGCTCGATCCTGGCGCCCGCTGCGCTGGACGCTCACGCGCCGCGTTGTGATCCCACTGGCTCGCCCGACGCCAGCGACTCCTGCTGCGCCAGCGCTTCGAGCTGCGCGAGGTTGTGCACCACGATGTCGCGCTGGTGGATGCCGATGATGCCCTCGCGCTCCATCCACTTGAGCTCCATGTTGATGCGCTGGCGCGAGCCGCCCAGCAACTGCGCCAGCTCGTCCTGCACCAGCGACAGGCCGATGGCACCGCGTGTGCCGGGCACGGCGGCGCGCTCGCCGAAGCGGCGCAGCATGTGCAACAGCTGCTTGGCCAGCCGCGCGCGCAGGGGCAGGGTGGCCATGTCTTCCATCATCCAGTACAGGTAGCGCATGCGCCGCGCCTGCAGGGTGAGCAGGGCTTCTCCGAACTGCGGGTGCTCGCGCAGCAGCTGGCGGAACACCGCTTCGGCCACGCTCAGCACCGTGGTGGGGCCGTGGGCGTGGGCATCGTAGGTGTTGGCGCCCTGGTGCAGCACCTCGGCCTCGCCGACCCAGATGCCTGGCTCCACATAGGCCAGGGTGACCTGCTTGCCCGAGGGCGTGGTGCGCCTAAAGCGGATGGCTCCACTGGCGCAGGTGAACCAGTCCGTTGCCAGCTTGCCCTGCTCGACGATCATCTTGCCGTGCGCGTAGCGCGTGACGCGGCCCAGGCGCAGGATGTCGTGCCTGAGCGAGGGCGTGAGCGCCGCGAACCAGCGGCCGCGGTTGATGGCGTCGCGCTCTTCCAGGCTCAGGAAGGGGCGCTGCTGCGCGTTGCGGTCCGCGCCGTTGCTCAGGGATTCCAGCATGGTGATGGGCTGCTCGTGGGGGCGATGTCGATGGAGGTGCCGATGGCGGCAGGAGGGACCGCTGTTTATGCCGCGCCGCAGCAATTTTAGCCACCCACCACCCCAACCGAGGCCCGGCGCGGCACCTTGGCGACACGGACTCAGGCTTTTGCCGCCGCCTTGCCGCGCGGCCTGTGCAGAAAGGCCAGCAGCCGCCGCTCCGCCGCGCTCAGCCCCCGGGGCGATGCCGCGCCGCCGATGCGCTCCCACACCGACTGCATGCCCGGCCCCGCATCGGACGCCAGGCGCGAGCCCAGCTCCAGCACCGCCGGGTGCACGTACGACTTCTTGCACACGGCGGGCGTGTTGCCCAGCTGGCGCGCCACCTCGGCCAGGATGTCCTTGGCGCTGTAGGCCTGTGGCCCCGCCGGGCCCGCGCACGCCAGGCGCGTGAGTTCCAGCGCCTGCACCGTGCCGTGCCAGGTGCGGAAGTCCTTGGCGGTAAAGCGCATGGCGTCGGCGCCGGCCTGGTCGGCACCGGTGATCTCGGCCAGGTAGTCGTTCACGTCGCCCGAGCCCACCGCGCGGGGCTGGCCGTCGTCGCCTTCGTACTGGAACAGCTCCTGCCCGGGCAGTTGCTGGCAGCGGCGCACCACACGGGCCACGCGCGGGTCGTCCAGGGCGGCCTGCTGCGGCACGCCGCTCTTGCCTCTGAAGCTCAGTGTGAGCTTGCTGCCGTGCAGCTTGGCGTGCCGTGTGCGCAGCGTGGTCAGGCCGAAGGAGTTGTTGCTGCTGGCGTACTCCTCATTGCCCACGCGCACGTAGGTGGTGTCCAGCAGGCGCACCAGCGTCGCCAGCACCAGGGTGCGCGAGAGAGACTTGCCGCGCATGCCTTCCTTCAGGTCTCGCGCCACGCGCGCACGGATGCGCGGCAGCGCGCGGCCAAAGGCCTGCATGCGGTCGAACTTGTGCTCGTCGCGCTGCAGCCGCCAGTCGGGGTGGTAGCGGTACTGCAGCCGGCCGCGCGCGTCCAGCCCCGTGGCCTGCAGGTGGCCATTTGGCAGCGGGCAGATCCACACGCTGGTGTAGGCCGGGGGGATCGCCAGTTGGTTGATGCGCGCCACCTCGCCGGGGTCCACCACCCACTGCCCGTCGGGGCTGCGGTAGCGAAAGGCCTTGCCGCGCCTCACGCGCGTGAGGCCTGGCATCTCGGTGCTGACATAGCGCAGGCCGCCGTGCAGGCGGGGGCGGGAGGAGGCGGTCTTGCGTGGGGAGGAGGCGGGCGAAGGCATGCCCCGATCACACCGCGGCCCGTCGGGGACGGCCGTAGGAGCCCGCTCGACACCGGCGTGGGACGGCGCCGCAGCCAGTCGGGGTCGCTCGCGCTATTTCGCTGCGCCCGCCACCGCGTGCCGGCAGCCGAAGGACAGGTTCTCGCGCGCAATGTCGTCGCTGCCGCACTGCCATTTGCCCAGGTCGCTCTGGCCCTTGCGCTTCTTCATCGTGGGCAGGTAGACCAGGTGCTTGCCGTCCAGTGGCTTGCCCGCGCCGTCGGCAATGGTCAGGCGCACCACGCCATTGGCGGGCTCGATGGCCAGGGCCTTGAAGCCTGCCGGCAACTGCCCGGCCTGGGCCAGGCCGATGGCCGCCGCGTTGGCGGGGAAGTCGCCGGTGTTGCGGTAGTGGTTCTCCACCAGCTGCAGCACGGGGCGCGCGGCCTTGTCGAGCTGGCGCACCTGCTCGCGGTGCGGGTTGGCGGGTTCGTCGCCCTGGTTCCACAGGGCCACGGCGACCATGGTCGCGAAGCTGAAAGCCGACAGCGCTCCCAGTACCACCATCGCCTTGAGGAACCAGCCCGGCCCGCGCTCCAGGGCCACGGCCTTCTGGATGGCGGTGTCGCTGGCGCGGTTGGAGACCACGAAGGTGCCCGTCATCGAGCCGTGCAGGCCGCGCTCGCCGAACAGGGCAGTGAGCACACGGTGCAGCAAAAAGGGCACGGCCAGCGTGAGCCCCAGGGTCAGCGTGTACTTGAGGAAATGCCGCAGCATCGACCGCGCTACGCCAGGGCGCTCACCCGTGCGCGTGACCACGCGCATGCCCAGCAGGCGCTTGCCCGGCGAGCCCGCGCCCATGGCGTCCATCAGCGCGGGCGAGAACAGGCCCAGCACGGCCAGCGCCAGTGCGGCCGGGTAGGCGGCGTTGGGCGCCCCGTCGAAGGCGGGGCGGGCGAACACCCAGGCCAGCACCATCGCGATGGGCAGGACCAGCATGAGGAACCCGTCGATCAGTGTGGCGCCCAGGCGTGGCAGGGTGCCGGGAAACACCTCGACCAATTCAGCCTGGTGTGCCTGCTTTTGCGCGGGCTTGGGGGGCGGCGCAGGGGCGTTGGCGGTGGGGAAAGAGGAAAGAGGGGCTGCACCTGTCTGCGCGCCAGCCACCGGCAGCGGCGCCTGGCAGCTGAAGCATTGGGTGTAGGAGGCGTGGTTCTGCCAGTTGCAGCGCGGGCATTGCATGGTGGTGCGGCAGGCCACAAGTCGATGGCCGGCGAAGGTGGAGGCGGCCGGATTATGCGGCGCGCGCCCCGCCGCCTGCAGCCCTCCGCCACCGCTTGTGGCCTGCACCACACACACCCACCCGAAAGAGTGAGACATTCCGCACAACTGGCCGATTTATCGGGATGCCGCCAGCGCCTGTGCGATCCAGCCGTCGAAGGTGGCCTGGTGCGCGCGGATCCAGCCGTCCGCATGGCGCGCGAGGTCAGCGGGCCGGTTCTGCCCGTCGCGCATGGCCAGGTTCTGGGCGTTGATGTCGCCCACGGGCAGCTGCATTACCTCGAACAGCTTGGCTGCCGCCGGGTTCTGGTCGGTGAACTGCCGGTTGGCCACGATGCGCTGGTGGTTGGGGATGAAGCCGTAGTTCTTGCCGTTGGGCAGCTCTGTGTCCACCCCGGCCTGTCCGCCCGGCAGTGCCGAACGCGGCACCTGCAGCCACACCACTTCCTGGCCGGGGCGCAGCACGCCGCTGACCCAGTAGGGCGTCCAGGTGTAGTACAGGATGGGCTGGCCCTGCCTGAAGCGGGCGATGGTGTCGGCGATCAGTGCCGAGTAGCTGCCCTGCACATGGGTCACCGTGCCGCTGAGGCCGTAGGCCGTGAGCTGGTGCTCGATCACGCCCTCGCAGCCCCAGCCGGGCGTGCAGCCGGTGAGGTCGGCCTTGTCGTCGCCGTTGGTGTCGAAGAGCTTGGCGAGCTGGGGGTCCTTGAGCTGGTCGATGTGGGTGATGCCGTACTGCTCGGCCGTCTTCTTGTCGATCAGGTAGCCCTGCACGGCGTTCTGTGAATAGCTGCCGGTGCGCGAGAGCTTGGCATCGCCACCCGCATTGCGGTAGAAGTCGGCGTGCAGCGGGTCCCAGTGGTTGGCCATGTAGGTGGCGTCGCCCTGGGCGATGGCCACGTGGGCCGTGGGGTACTCGACCTCCTTGGTGGGCTGCACGGTGTAGCCCAGTTTTTCGAGCGCACGGCCCACCAGCAGGGTCTGGAAGCTCTCTTCGGCGATGGAGCTTTGCAGCGGCTGCACGGTGGTGCCCTTGCCGGGCAGCTCGGTCTGTGCATGCACGCCACCCGCCAGGGCAAAGGCGGCAAGCACGGTGGCGATGCGGTGGTTCATGGATGCCATGGGTTCGTTTTCTCGTGTCGGGTGGGGGATCAGCGCAGGGCGGGCAGGGCGCCCGAGCCTTGCGGGGCCCGGCGTGGCTGCACCAGGCGCGATGTGGTGCGCAGCACCAGGCCCGCAGGGCCGGTGTGCCACCAGTGGCGCACGCCGCGGCGCGGCCGGCCCAGGGACTGGGTGATGCGGTCGAGCGTGATGGCCAGCAGCACGATGCCCAGGCCGCCCACGGTGGCCAGGCCCATGTCCAGCCGGCCAATGCCGCGCAGAACCATCTGCCCCAGGCCGCCCACGGCGATCATCGAGGCGATGACCACCATCGACAGTGACAGCATCAGCGCCTGGTTGATGCCGGCCATGATGGAGGGCATGGCCAGCGGCAGCTGCACCTTCACCAGCATCTGCAGCGGCGATGCGCCATAGGCACGCGAGGCCTCGATCAGGTCGGGCCGCACCTGGCGCAGGCCCAGGTTGGTCAGGCGCACCAGCGGCGGCAGCGCGAAGACGATGGTGACCACCACGCCCGGCACGTTGCCGATGCCGAACAGCATCACCACCGGCACCAGGTAGACGAAGGCCGGCGTGGTCTGCATGGCATCAAGCAGCGGGCGCATGAGGCGCTGCGCGCGGTTGCTGCTGGCCAGCACGATGCCCAGGGGCAGGCCGATCAGCACGCAGAAAGCCAGCGAGGTGAGCACCAGCGACAAGGTGACCATGGCCTCGGGCCAGATGCCCAGCAGCGCCACCAGCGCCAGCGACACCACGGTGCCGATGGCCAGGGCGCGGCCCGCGAACTGCCAGGCCAGCAGACCCGCCAGAACGACCATGGCCGGGGCGGGCAGGCTGGTGAGCAGGCCTTCCACCCCGCTGAGCGTGCCGTCGATGGGCGCGCGCACGCTCTGAAAGAAGGGGCGAAAGTGCTCTACCGCCCAGCCAAGGCCCTGGTTGATCCAGGCCTCCACAGGAAGAGAGCCGGCGAACCAATCGCCGGGGCTCAGGCTGCTGGCCGCGGTGGGGTCGACCCCGCCTGCCAGGTCTGCAACCGGCGTGGGCGGGTTGAGCCAATCGGCGGCCGGTGCGCCGCTGTTGCCGGCCTGCATCGACGCTTCCCAGGGATCGACGAAGGGCGCCGGGGGCGTGTTCGCGCCCGCCAGGGCGGGTGCGTTGGCCGCATCGCTCGTCCAGGGGCCTTCCTGTGCCTGTGCCTGGTGCGTGTTCGTGGTCGTCTGGTTCATGCGCGGCTCCCTGCAGTGTCGGTGGATGGGGTGGATGGGGTGGCTGGCGTGGGTGCAATGGGCGGTGTGTCCCGGTCCAGAAAGCGCAGCAGCGTGGTCTTGCTGATCGCGCCGCGAAAGTGCCCGTCCGCGTCCACCACGGGCAGCGCGCAGGGGGCCTGCGCCACCTGGCCGAACAGATCGGCCACCGGCGCCTGGGCGGCGATGGGCTCCACCCCACCGATGTAGGCATGCTGCAGCCCGAGCGGCCCGGTGTGGCCTTGCAGGGCCGCGCGCAAGGAGTCGGCCGACACGGTGCCCAGGTAGCGCCGGCTGGGGTTGAGCACGTAGGCGAAGTCGTCATCGTGCCCCTCGATCAGCTGCAGCGCCGCACGGGCGCCCCGGTCGCTGTGCTCGTGCACCACCGTGAGGCGCTTGCGCGCGATGTCGCCGGCCTTGAACACGGCGGCCGCGTCCACGCCGCGCACGAAGCTGCGCACATAGCCGTTGGCCGGGTTGCGCAGGATCTCGTCGGGCGTGCCCACCTGCACGACTTCGCCGTCTTTCATGATGGCGATGCGGTCACCGATGCGCATGGCCTCGTCCAGGTCGTGCGAGATGAAGACGATGGTGCGCCGGCGCACCTGCTGCAGGCGCAGCAACTCGCTTTGCATCTCGGTGCGGATGATGGGGTCCAGCGCCGAGAAAGCCTCGTCCATGAGCAGGATGGACGGGTCGCTGGCCAGCGCCCGCGCCAGGCCCACACGCTGCTGCATGCCGCCCGAGAGCTCGTCGGGGTAGCTCGCGCCCCAGCCGGCCAGGCCCACCTGTTCCAGCGCCAGCGCGGCCTGCTGCTGGCGCTCCGCACGGCCCACGCCGGCCAGTTCGAGCCCGAAGGCGGCGTTGTCCAGCACCGTCAGGTGCGGCATCAGGGCGAAGGACTGGAAGACCATGCTGATGTCCTTGCGGCGCAGGGCGCGCAGCTGGCGCTCGCTCAGGGCATGGATGTCCTCGCCCTCCACCAGGATGCGGCCGGCCGTGGGTTCGATCAGGCGGTTGAGCATGCGCACCAGCGTCGATTTGCCCGAGCCCGACAGGCCCATGACGACGAAGATCTCGCCGGCCGCAATGGTGAAGCTGGCGTCGAAGACGGCGATGGAATTGCCGGTCTGCGCCAGGATGTCCTTCTTGTCCAGGCCCTGGCGTGCCAGGTCCAGCGCGGTCTGCGGTGTGTCGCCGAAAACCTTGAACACATGCTCGATGGTGATTTGTTTGGCCATGGGGTGGGTCCTTCCTCGGTGGATGGCGGGTGGATCAACACGCCCGGCCACCTACAGGTGGCCCAGGCTCGATGGAGGGCCGGAAAAGCGGAACCCTGATGCGGCAGCCAACCCGGCGCGCAGGCGCAGGGCACAAAGGCAAGGGGTGGGCACGGCAGGTGCCCGGATCGGCCCGAATGGCACGCGAGGTGGTGCGCAAGGGCCTCAGAGTCGGCGCGGCACCGCAGGGGGCCGAACGCTGAACGATGCATCAGGGCCGGAGATCCGGCCTTGGCGTCGGGGGCTGTCCGTCAACAGGTTTCAGCCGCCCCGACTCGGGGATTCGCCCTGTGAAAAGGACGATTACCTGCGTTGCAGGTTGTAAAACACCGGTGAATTATAAGTATTCAGTGCATTTATGTCGGAACTGCGGGTTTTTCCGACGGTGGTATACGCGGGCGCTGCGCGCGCGCCGCCCATGAAAAAGCCCCGCCGGACCTGGCTGGCAGGCCCGGGCGGGGCTTTGGGGAAGGAGTGGTCAGTGCTTGGCAGGTGGTGCGCTGTGCGCCATCAGGCGGTCCGTCGCCGCAATGGCCAGAGCGCTCAGCAGGAACACCACGTGGATGATGGTCTGCCACATCAGCACCTTGATGTCGTAGTTGGCGGCGTTGATGAAGGTCTTGAGCAGGTGGATGGAGCTGATGCCGATGATGGCGGTGGCCAGCTTGACCTTGAGCACCGAGGCGTTCACGTGGCTGAGCCATTCGGGCTGGTCGGGGTGGTCCTCCAGGTGCAGGCGCGAGACGAAGGTCTCGTACCCGCCCACGATCACCATGATCAGCAGGTTGGAGATCATCACCACGTCAATCAGCGCCAGCACCACCAGCATGATGATGGTCTCGTTGAGCGCCGTCACGTCCACATCGCTCTTGTAGCCGATGCTGGACACCAGCGATTTGAGTGCCGCCGTGTTGCCGAAGGCGGCCTCGATCAGGTGCACCAGCTCCACCCAGAAATGGAACACATACACCGCCTGCGCCAGGATCAGGCCCAGGTACAGGGGCAGCTGCAGCCAGCGGCTGGCAAAGATCAGCGAGGGCAGGGGGCGCATGGGGGCGGTAGTCAGGGGCGGCTTGGGGGCGGACATAAAGTGGGGGTGTTGGGGAGACGCGCGATTTTAGGGGGTCTCCCGCAGTGGCCTGTGACAGGACCTGTAAGCTTCGTGCCAGTCAGTGGCTTGTAAGTGCCGCGCAGGACAGTACCGGCCAAACCAATTCCATCAGACCCAGGAGACAACAAGATGAGTGCAGCATCCACCTCTACATCGGCAATCGAGTCCGTGCTGGTTGAAAACCGCGTGTTCCCCCCATCAGATGCCACCGTGAAGGCCGCCCGCGTGTCCGGCATGGCCGGCTACGACGCGCTGTGCGCCGAGGCCGACAAGGACTTCGAAGGCTTCTGGGCGCGCCTGGCGCGCGAGAACGTGCAGTGGACCAAGCCCTTCACCCGCACGCTGGACGAATCCAACGCCCCCTTCTTCAAATGGTTCGATGACGGCGAGCTCAACGCCAGCGCCAACTGCCTGGATCGCCACATCGGCACGCCCACCGAGAACAAGGACGCGATCATCTTCGAGGCCGACGATGGCACCGTGACCCGCGTGACCTACAAGGAATTGCTGGCCCGCGTGGGCCAGTTCGCCAATGCGCTCAAGGCCCATGGCGTCAGCAAGGGCGACCGCGTGCTGATCTACATGCCCATGACGGTGGAGGGCGTGATCGCCATGCAGGCCTGCGCGCGCATCGGCGCCACGCACAGCGTGGTGTTCGGCGGCTTCAGCGCCAAGGCGGTGCAGGAGCGCATCATCGACGCCGGTGCCGTGGCCGTGATCACCGCCAACTACCAGATGCGCGGCGGCAAGGAGCTGCCGCTCAAGGCCATCATCGACGAGGCCCTGGCCGCCGGCGGCTGCGACACCATCCGCAACGTCTTCGTCTACCAGCGCACGCGCACCGCATGCAACATGGTGGCCGGGCGCGACAAGACCTTCACCGAAGCCCTCGAAGGCCAGAGCACCGACTGCCCGCCCGTGGCCGTGGGCGCAGAGCACCCGCTGTTCATCCTGTACACCAGCGGCTCCACCGGCAAGCCCAAGGGCGTGCAGCACTCCACCGGCGGCTACCTGCTGTGGGCCAAGCTCACGATGGACTGGACCTTCGACCTGCGGCCTGACGACATCTTCTGGTGCACGGCCGACATCGGCTGGATCACCGGCCACACCTACGTGGCCTACGGCCCGCTGGCCGCAGGCGCCACGCAGATCATCTTCGAAGGCATCCCCACCTTCCCCAATGCCGGCCGCTTCTGGCAGATGATCGAGAAGCACAAGTGCACGATTTTCTACACGGCCCCCACCGCGATCCGTTCGCTCATCAAGGCCGCCGAGGGCGATGCCGCCGTGCACCCTGCGCGCTCGGACCTGTCGAGCCTGCGCATCCTGGGCAGCGTGGGCGAGCCCATCAACCCCGAAGCCTGGATGTGGTACCACAAGAACGTGGGCGGCGAGCGCTGCCCCATCGTGGACACCTTCTGGCAGACCGAGACCGGTGGGCACGTCATCACCCCGCTGCCCGGCGCCACGCCGCTGGTGCCCGGCAGCTGCACGCTGCCGCTGCCCGGCATCACTGCCGCCATCGTCGATGAAGTGGGCAACGACATCGCCAACGGCACGGGCGGCATCCTGGTCATCAAGCGCCCCTGGCCCAGCATGATCCGCACCATCTGGAACGACCCCGAGCGCTTCAAGAAGGCCTACTTCCCCGAAGAGCTCAAGGGCTACTACCTGGCCGGCGACGGTGCCGTGCGCAGCAGCGACCGGGCGTACTTCCGCATCACCGGCCGCATCGACGACGTGCTCAACGTCTCGGGCCACCGCATGGGCACGATGGAGATCGAATCGGCCCTGGTCTCCAAGACCGATCTGGTGGCCGAAGCCGCCGTGGTGGGCCGCCCCGACGACGTGACCGGCGAGGCCATCTGCGCCTTCGTCGTGCTCAAGCGCTCGCGCCCCACCGGCGAAGAGGCCAAGCAGATCGCCAACGAGCTGCGCGCCTGGGTCGCCAAGGAAATCGGCCCCATCGCCAAGCCCAAGGACATCCGCTTCGGCGATAACCTGCCCAAGACGCGCAGCGGCAAGATCATGCGCCGGCTGCTGCGCAGCATCGCCAAGGGGGAAGCCATCACCCAAGATACTTCCACCCTGGAGAATCCGGCAATCCTGGATCAGTTGTCGCAGACCAACTGATCCAGGAGGGCGCCGCAAGGCGCCCGCGCGCAGCGCTTGCAGGGTTTGGGGACACTCATATCGCGCAGCGATGTGACGTGGCCACAGAATCCTCGTCGATCATTCACGGCGCCTGATCGAAGCACCTTTTTAACGTTGCGAAGCCTTTCGGTCCCCTCGGGGTCCCGACTGCCCCTTCCGGAGCGCTTTTCCTCCCTCCCTCTCTTTTTCGTTTCGGGACGCTTCGCAACTTTTTTATCCCGGCCACCGGCCGCCGCGCAGCGGCCAGGCAGCCGCCCCTGTAGGACAGCTTCGGCAAACCGCTGCAAGGTCTGTGTTTGCAGCCCCGCATGGGTTACAACCCGTTCAACACGCCACCGGCCATAAGGGTCGGCGAGCGGTGCGTGCAACGAATGAACGGAGCTTTTCCCATGCAATTACGATCCATCGTGCTGCTGCTGACCATGCTGGCCATTGCCGTGCTGGCGGCCCTCAACTGGGCAGCGCTGTCTGCACCCGTGCCCGTGTCCCTGGGCGTGACCACACTGGAGGCGCCGCTGGGCCTGCTCATGCTGGGCCTCACGGCCTTGCTGGCCATCGTCGGCGTGGCCTATGTGCTCTCGCTTCAGGGCTCGGTGCTGCTGGAGACGCGCCGCCACACCAAGGAACTGCAGGCCCAGCGCGAGCTGGCCGACAAGGCCGAGGCCTCGCGCTTCACCGAGCTGCGCGCCTTTCTGGAAACCCAGCAGCAGCAAACGCACACCGCCCTGCTGGCCCGGCTGGACCACCTCGAAACCCGCCTGGCCGCCCGGGCCCAGGAATCCGACAACACCACCGCCGCCTATGTGGGGCAACTGGAGCAGCAAATGCGCGTGCGCGGGGCCGACATGAACCTCGTGTAACACGGTCTGGCCAGCATCCTGGCCCCCAAAGCACAACAGCCGCCCCACTGGCACAGTGGCACGGCTGTTGTCGTTTGTTGGCAGGGGAGGGCGCGGTGCCCTGGCGCCCGGCGGCTTACTTTACCGTCAGCACCCAGGCGGCCAGCTTCTTGGCATCGGCTTCGTTCACCTGTGCGTTGGCAGGCATGGGCACGGGGCCCCACACGCCGCCGCCGCCCTTCATGATTTTGGCGGCCAGCTTGTCCACGGCGTCCTTCTGGCCCGCGTACTTGGCCGCCACTTCCTTGTAGGAGGGGCCCACCACCTTCTTGTCCATGGCATGGCAGGCCATGCAGCTCTTGGCCGTGGCCAGCGCCAGATCGGCCATGGCGGGGCCTGCCACCGACAGCGTGAGGGCCAATGTGATCAGAGTGCGCTTCATGGTGGGGATTTTCCTGTGGGTTGGGTTACAGTTCTTTTAACGGAATTGTAGTGACTTGGGTTGACCTGGGGCCCGTCGGCCGCCAATCCCCTGCGCACCCGTATTGATTGGAGATCGCCATGTACCTGCTCGCCATCGCCGTTATCCTGACGGCACTGAAATACTTTGAAATCGGCCCCGTCGCGAACATGGATTGGTGGTGGATCCTGGGCTTCTACGGCGCCACCATCGTCTGGTGGGCCTGGGCCGATGCGACCGGCTACACCAAGCGCAAGGCCATGGAAAAGATGGCGACGCGCAAGCAGGACCGCATCAACAAGAACAAGGAAGCCATGGGCATCGCGCCGCGCAAGCCCCGCTGAGTGCGCTTGGCCGGGCGCAGGCGATGCCCTTGGCAGAGGCGGCACGCTTGCCGCCTGAGCGATCATCCCTGGCCCCTTAAAAAAAAGCCCGTACCGCAGTGGTATGGGCTTTTTTTATGCCTTGTCCGCCCGGGTGCCCATCCGCAAGGGCGCCTGGCACTTTCGGCACAGCGCCCTGGCGCAACCAGGCCAGCCAGTCCCCGGTCTTCTTCGTAAGGTATCGCCAGGGCAGGGCATGTCGCCCCGCCTGGCACAACTACCCCGAAGGAGACAACGATGGCGGAACTCTATGTCCTGGTCCATGGCGCCTGGCACACCGGCGCCGAGATGGAGGCCACGGCCGGCCACCTGCGCGCACGCGGCCACACGGTGCACTGCCCCACCCTGGCCGGCAACCGGCCGGGCGACGACCGGGCAGCCACGGGCCTGGCCGATGCGGTGGACTCGCTCGCGGCCTTCATCGAAGGCCAGGACCTCACGGACGTGCGCCTGGTGGGCCACAGCTATGGCGGCATGGTCATCAGCCACATGGCGGCGAGGCTGCCCGGGCGCATCCGCCGGCTGGTGTACTGGAATGCCTTTGTGCCGCTGGACGGCGAATGCCTCAACGACCTGGTGCCGCCCCACTACCGCGCGCTGTTCGACCAGGTGGCGGCGGCCAACGGCAATGCGGTGATGCTGCCGTACCCGATCTGGCGCGAGGCCTTCATCAACGACGCCGACGAGGCCCTGGCGCGCAGCAGCTATGCGCTGCTCAACCCGCACCCCTACCGCACCTTCACCGAACCGGCGCGCCTGCCCGTGCCCCTGGCGGCGCTGGAGATCGGCAAGAGCTACCTCAATGCCCAGCAGGACGCGGCCTTGCCCCACAGCCTGCCCTGGCACCCGCGCCTGTCGGAGCGGCTGGGCCTGTTCCGCCTGGTGGAGTGCCAGGGCAGCCACGAGATCTGCTTTTCCGACCCGGCGCTGGCTGCCGCCAGCATCGAGCGGGCCGGGCGGGACTGAAAAGCGGACCTCTTGTTGCGAGTGTGGATGGGTGCTTGGACCCACGCCCAACACGCGGCATAATCATGTCCATGACACCGCCCGGCCTGCGCCCGGCGGTGTCGTTTTTTTGACAACCCGAACGACGACGGACATGACCACCATTCCCATCACCAAGCGCGGCGCGGAGAAGCTGCGCGAAGAGTTGCACCGCTTGAAGACCGTGGACCGCCCCTGGGTGATCACGGCCATTTCCGACGCCCGCGCGCAGGGTGACCTGAGCGAAAACGCCGAATACGAAGCCGCCAAGGACCGCCAGGGCTTCATCGAAGGCCGCATCCAGGAGGTGGAGGGCAAGCTGTCCGCTGCGCAGATCATCGACCCGACCGCTGTGGATGCGGGTGGCAAGGTGGTGTTCGGCGCCACGGTGGAGCTTGAAGACGAAGAGTCCGGCGACACGGTGACCTACCAGATCGTGGGCGAGGACGAGGCCGACCTCAAGCAGGGCCTGATCAACGTCTCCAGCCCCATCGCGCGCGCGCTGATCGGCAAGGAAGAGGGCGACACCGCCGAAGTGCAGGCACCGGGCGGTGTTCGCCGCTACGAGGTGGTGGCCGTCAGCTACGTCTGAGGCCAGCAGGCCCTCTTTGGCTTCATGATCGCTGCGCGCCTTCCTGCACTGGCCGCTGCCCTGTGGTGGGGCAGCCTGACCACCGTGGGTTTCCTGGTGGTGCCCCTGCTGTTCGCCCACTTGCCCTCGGCCGCGATGGCCGGGCAGATGGCGGCGAAGCTGTTCGCGGCGCAGACCTGGGTCACGGTGGCTTGCTGCATGCTGCTGCTGCTCATCTCCCGGCGCCGGCACGAGGAGTTCCAGGAGCCCTGGGCCAAGGCCGTCCTGGGCTTCGTGCTCGGTGGCCTGCTGCTCGCCCTGCTGGTGCAGTTTGGCGTGTCGCCGCGCATCGTCGCGCGGCAGGACCTGCGCCTGTGGCATTCCGTGGGCACCGGCATGTACGTGCTGCAGTGGGTGTGCGCGCTGGTGGTGCTGTGGCGTACCGTGCAGGTTGCGGTCGCTCCCGCCGAAGACGGGGCCGGGCCGGCGCAGCCCGGTCTTTGAACCCGCTTATTCGTGCCAGTGCTCGGCCACCCAGGTGGCGGGGCGGATGTAGCGAAAACGCCGGTTGCGCCGGCCAGCCAGCGCATCGGGCGGGTTGCACTCGCCGTGAAAGATCACGATGCGCGCATCCTGCGGCACGAAAGGCGCCTTCCAGTAGTTGCTGGGCCAGGCGGGGATGCCGTGGTATTTGAAGCTCGGGCACCAGGCCGCAGGCCAGTAGGCGAGCTTGCCCTGCCGGTGCAGAAAGTCCGACAGGTAGGCCTGCTCGTTGCGGAACTGCTCGCGGATCTGCGCGAAATGGCCGCGAAAATAGTCGAGCACGTCCGGGTGGGCGCCCAGCTCGAAGCGGTACACCGACGAATTGCCCGTGACGCGCCAGGGACGCTTGTAATCGTGGATGATGAGGAATTCGCCCGGCTGGGTGAAGAAATCATCGAGCGGGCCGGTGACGACCACATCCACGTCGAGGAACAGCGCGGTGCCCTTGAGGCCGTGCAGGTCGGCGCTGAAGGTGACGAGCTTGGTCCAGCCGCGCTCGGGAATGCCGGCAGGCAGGTCCAGCGGCGGGATGGGCAGGCACTGCACTTCGCTGCGGATACCGGCATTGCTGTCGGTGAGGCAGACGAAGTTGAAATCGCCAGCCAGGTGCCTGCGCACCATGGCATAGAGGCGATTGACGTATTCGGGGCCGTATTTCGTGCCCCATTTCATGCAGATGACGTGGCGCTGGCCCCCGGGGGGCGCAGCGCCGCCAGCGGGCGTGGCCTGCATGCGGATCAGTCAGCCTGGCGTTTCTTGACGGACTTGAGCTTGGGCTTCTTGGCCCGCTTGATCTGGCCGCCGGGCGTCAGGCGCTGGTTGCCCAGCACGCGCAGCTGCTTGACCTCGGGGCGCTGGCCGGCGCGCTTGCTGTACTTGAGCACCTTCACGTCACGCGGGCCGGGCATGCGGTCTTCGTCGATGGTGCGTTCCTTGTCCTTGGCGGGCTGGGGGCGCCACAGCACGAGGAGCTTGCCGATGTGCTGGATGGGCGCGGCGCTCAGGTCGGCCGTGAGCTGCTGGTACATCAGCTCGCGGGCGGCGCGGTCGTCGTTGAAAACGCGCACCTTGATCAGCCCGTGGGCGTTCAGGGCGGCGTCGATTTCCTTTTGCACGGCGGGGGTGAGGCCATCGCCGCCCACGAGCACCACGGGGTTGAGGTGATGGGCATCGGCGCGGTATTCCCGGCGCTCAGCGGGAGTCAATTGAATTTGGGGCATGGGCCGTATTATCGAGGCTGAAAGAAAAACACAATGAAAGTTAAAACCCAAAGCAAGAAGGTCAACAAGGCGTGGCTCAATGACCACGTCAACGACACCTACGTCAAGTTGGCCCAGAAAGAGGGTTTTCGGGCCCGCGCAGCCTACAAGCTCAAGGAGATCGATGAGCAGCTGCACCTCATCAAGCCCGGCAATACGGTGGTGGACCTGGGCTCCACGCCCGGTGCCTGGAGCCAGTACGTGCGCCGACGCCTGTCGCCGGGTGGCGCGGCCACGGGGCAACTCAACGGCACCATCATCGCCCTGGACATCCTGCCCATGGAGCCCGTCGAGGGCGTGACCTTCCTGAACGGGGATTTTCGCGAAGAGGCGGTGCTGGCGCAACTGGAGGCGGCACTGGACGGCCGGGTGGTGGACGTGGTGGTCTCGGACATGGCGCCCAACCTCTCGGGGATTGAATCGGCCGATGCCGCCCGCATTTCCCATCTGGTCGAGCTGGCGGTGGAATTCGCCACCACCCACCTCAAGCCCGATGGGGCGCTGGTGGTCAAGCTGTTTCACGGCAGCGGCTACAGCGACCTGGTCACGCTGTTCAAGCAGACCTTCAAGGTGGTGAAACCCGTAAAGCCCAAGGCATCGCGCGATAAATCGTCAGAAACCTTCCTGGTCGGCATGGGGCTCAAGAAATCGGCGTGATGCGCCGAAATCTCCCAAAGGGGGCTGCCTGAGAGGCAAAACCCCCGCCGATATGTGACAAACCCCCGCAAATCCCGAGCGGTGCCCATGGCCGCTAGGGGGAATAGCCATGGTGTCTGCGCTTGAAAGACCTAAAATGGGCCACATATAGGCCGTGACGGCTTTGTGACCGTCGCCCTTTCTCCCTTGCAACTGGAGCCCCGCTTGAACAATCAGTGGTTTTCAAAAATTGCCGTATGGCTGGTCATTGCCATGGTGCTGTTCACGGTGTTCAAGCAGTTTGACACCCGTGGCGGCGCCAGCGCAGGACATATCGGGTACTCCGAATTCCTCGAAGAAGTTCGTAACAACCGTATCAAGAGCGCCACCATCCCCGAGGGGTTGAGCGGCGGCGAGATCGTTGCCACGACCAACGACGACCGCAAGATCCGCACGAACGCATCGGTGCTGGACCGCGGCCTGGTGGGCGACCTGATCAGCCACAATGTCAAGTTCGACGTCAAGCCCCGTGAAGAAGGCTCCCTGCTCATGACCTTGCTGGTCAGTTGGGGCCCCATGCTGCTGCTCATCGGCGTATGGGTTTACTTCATGCGCCAGATGCAGGGCGGCGGCAAGGGCGGTGCCTTCAGCTTCGGCAAGAGCAAGGCGCGCATGCTCGACGAAAACAACAACCAGGTCACTTTCGCGGACGTGGCCGGTTGTGACGAGGCCAAGGAAGAAGTCAAGGAAGTCGTGGACTTCCTGAAAGACCCGCAGAAGTTCCAGAAGCTCGGCGGGCGCATTCCGCGTGGCCTGCTGCTGGTCGGCCCGCCCGGCACCGGCAAGACCCTGCTGGCCAAGTCCATCGCGGGCGAAGCCAAGGTGCCGTTCTTCAGCATCTCGGGCTCCGACTTCGTGGAAATGTTCGTCGGCGTGGGCGCGGCCCGTGTGCGCGACATGTTCGACAACGCCAAGAAGAACGCCCCCTGCATCATCTTCATCGATGAAATCGACGCCGTGGGCCGCCAGCGCGGTGCCGGCCTCGGTGGTGGCAACGACGAGCGCGAACAGACCCTGAACCAGATGCTGGTCGAGATGGACGGCTTCGAAACCAATCTGGGCGTGATCGTGGTGGCTGCCACCAACCGCCCCGACATCCTGGACGCCGCCCTGCTGCGCCCCGGCCGGTTCGACCGCCAGGTGTATGTGACGCTGCCCGACATCCGCGGCCGCGAACAGATCCTGAACGTGCACATGCGCAAGATCCCGATCGGCCAGGACGTGGCCCCGAACATCATTGCCCGTGGCACGCCTGGCATGAGCGGTGCCGACCTGGCCAACCTGTGCAATGAAGCCGCCCTGATGGCTGCGCGCCGCAACGCCCGCACCGTGGAGATGCAGGACTTCGAGAAGGCCAAGGACAAGATCCTCATGGGCCCCGAGCGCAAGAGCATGGTCATGCCCGAGGAAGAGCGCCGCAACACGGCCTACCACGAGTCCGGCCACGCCCTGATCGGCAAGCTGCTGCCCAAGTGCGACCCGGTGCACAAGGTCACCATCATCCCCCGTGGCCGTGCCCTGGGCGTGACGATGAGCCTGCCCGCGCAGGACCGCTACAGCTACGACCGCGAGTACATGCTCAACCAGATCAGCATGCTGTTCGGTGGCCGCATTGCCGAAGAAGTGTTCATGAACCAGATGACCACCGGCGCCAGCAACGACTTCGAGCGTGCCACGCACATCGCACGTGACATGGTGACCCGCTATGGCATGACCGCAGCCTTGGGCCCGATGGTCTATGCCGAGAACGAGGGCGAAGTGTTCCTGGGCCGCTCGGTCACCAAGACCACGAACATGAGCGAGCAGACCATGGAAAAGGTCGATGGCGAGGTGCGCCGCATCATCGACGAGCAGTACGACCTGGCCCGCCGCCTGATCGAAGAGAACAGCGACAAGATGCACGCCATGGCCAAAGCCCTGCTCGAATGGGAAACCATCGACACGGAACAGCTCGACGACATCATGGCCGGCAAGCCTCCACGCCCTCCCAAGGACTGGACGCCCCGCACGCCTTCGTCGGGTGGGGACACCCCTGGCGGCGGCACGCCTGCCGTGGCCACCGAGGCTGCGCCAGCAGCTCCATCGGCCGCCTGATAGAGAGCGTCCAGGCACGACAGGCGAACCAGCGGTTCGACCGCAGCAACGGGGCCCAGTGCCCCGTTTTTCGTGGCCGGGCCCGGCAGCAACCCTTTCTTCGTCTCTCTCCCGCATCCACTTCCCTTCCGTCCCCCTGCCTGTGCGTCCCTGGCGGCGCCGTTCAATCCCCGGTGGACCACCTCCCATTCCATGCTCTGGCAGACCTCCCGCTTCGCCATTGATCTCGCCCGGCCGCAGGTCATGGGCATCGTCAATGTCACGCCCGATTCGTTCTCGGACGGCGGGCAGCACGCCAGCACGGCCGCTGCGCTGCGCCATTGCGAGCAACTGGTGCGCGATGGTGCGCGCATCCTCGACATCGGCGGTGAATCCACGCGCCCCGGCAGCCCCGCCGTGGCGCTGGCCGAAGAGCTGGCCCGCGTGGTGCCGGTGGTGCAGGGCGCAGTGTCGCTGGGCGTACCGGTGTCTGTCGACACCTACAAGCCCGAGGTGATGCAGGCCGTGCTCGACCTGGGGGCCGACATCGTCAACGATGTGTGGGCGCTGCGCCAACCTGGCGCGGCGGCCGTGGTGGCCAGCCACCCGCTGTGCGGGGTTTGCCTGATGCACATGCACCGCGATCCGCAGACCATGCAGGTGGCGCCCATGGCGGGCGACGTGGTGGCCCAGGTGCTGTCGTTCCTGGCGCAGGCGGCCGACGGTCTGCAGGCCCTGGGCGTGGCCCCCGGGCGCATTGCGCTCGACCCCGGCATTGGCTTTGGCAAGACGGTGGAGCAGAACTTTGCGCTGCTGGCGCGCCAGCAGGAGCTGGCGGCCACCGGCTACGCAGTGTTGGCCGGCTGGTCGCGCAAGTCGTCCCTGGGGGCGGTGACCGGGCTGGCCGTGGCCGGCGAACGCATGCTGCCCAGCGTGGCGGCGGCGCTGCTGGCGGTGGTGAACGGTGCGCGCATCGTGCGCGTGCACGACGTGGCCGAGACGGTGACCGCCCTGGCCGTGTGGCAGGCCATGGAGCAGCAGCGACAGCCGTGAGGGCTGTGGCAGGTACGAGGCCGGTACGAGCAAGTGCGAAGCAAAACCAAAAAGCGACAGAACCCGAGGAGATTTCACACATGACACGCCAGTATTTCGGCACCGACGGCATTCGCGGTACCGTGGGCCAGGCCCCCATCACCCCCGACTTCGTGTTGCGCCTGGCCCATGCCGTGGGGCGCGTGCTGCGCCGCACCGAAGAGCGCCCCACCGTGCTCATCGGCAAGGACACGCGCATCTCGGGCTACATGCTCGAAAGCGCGCTGGAGTCGGGCTTCAACTCGGCCGGGGTGGACGTGGTGCTGCTCGGCCCGCTACCCACACCGGGCGTGGCCTACCTCACGCGCGCGCAGCGTGCCAGCCTGGGCGTGGTGATCAGCGCCAGCCACAACGCGTTTCCCGACAACGGCATCAAGTTCTTCAGCGCCCAGGGCACCAAACTGCCCGACGCCTGGGAGCTGGCGGTGGAAGCGGCCCTGTCTGAAGCCCCTGTGTGGGCCGACTCGGCCAGCCTGGGCAAGGCGCGCCGTCTTGACGACGCGGCGGGCCGCTACATCGAGTTCTGCAAGAGCACCTTCCCGCAGGACCTGACCCTGAAGGGCCTGAAGATCGTGGTGGATGGCGCCCATGGCGCGGCCTACCAGGTGGCGCCCAAGGTGTTCCACGAGTTGGGCGCCGAGGTGCTGTCCATCGGCTGCGCGCCCGACGGCCTGAACATCAACCACGAGGTGGGGGCCACGCACCCCGAGGCGCTGGTGCGCTCGGTGCGCGCCAACCGCGCCGACTACGGCATCGCGCTCGACGGCGATGCCGACCGCCTGCAGATGGTGGATGCCACGGGCCGCCTGTACAACGGCGACGAGCTGCTCTACCTCATGGCCGCCGACCGCCTGGGCCGCGGCGAAGAGGTGCCCGGCGTGGTCGGCACCCTCATGACCAACATGGCCGTGGAGGTGGCGCTGCAGCAGCGCGGCGTGCAATTCGTGCGCGCCAAGGTGGGCGACCGCTACGTGCTCGAAGAGCTGGCGCGCCACGGCTGGACGCTGGGCGGCGAGGGCTCAGGCCACCTGCTGGCGCTGGACCGCCACACCACGGGCGATGGCCTGGTCAGCGCCCTGCAGGTGCTGCAGGCCTGCGTGCGCAGCGGCAGGAAGCTGCCCGAGCTGCTCAGCGACGTGACCCTGTACCCCCAGGTGCTGCTCAACGTGCGCCTGGCTCCCGGTCAGGACTGGAAGTCGAACCAGCTGCTGGCCCGAGAGACCGAGGCCGTGAAGCAGGAGCTGGGCACCACGGGCCGCGTGCTGATACGCGCCAGCGGCACCGAGCCCCTGCTGCGCGTGATGGTCGAGGCGCGCGAGGCCCAGCAGGCGAGCCACTGCGCCCAGCGCCTGGCCGATGCAGCCCGTGCAGGTTGAGACCATGACTCCCGCACAGATTGAAGTTCGCCGCGTGGACTACGCCGATCCCGGCGACGCCCAGGCGCTGGTGCAGTTGCTCGACGGCTACGCCCGCGACGCAGCCGGTGGTGGCCAGCCGCTGGCCGCGCATGTGCTGCACGGCCTGCCCGCCGCACTGCGGCAGCGCCCACAGGCCTTCAGCGTGTTGGCCTGGGCACAGCAAGAGGGCGCGCCGCCCGTGCCCGTGGGTCTGGTCAACTGCTTCGAGGGCTTTTCCACCTTTGCCTGCCAGCCCCTGGTCAACGTGCACGATGTGGTGGTGGCACCGGGCTGGCGCGGCCAGCGCATCGCGCAGCGCATGCTGGCGCTGGTGGAGTCCATCGCGCGCGAGCGCGGTGCCTGCAAGCTCACGCTCGAAGTGCTCTCGGGCAACACCAGCGCCATGGCGCTGTACCTGCGCGAAGGCTTCGCGCCGTATGCGCTGGACCCAGCGATGGGGCAGGCGCAGTTTCTGCAGAAGAAGCTGCTCTGATATGGCTGCGGCCCCGGCTTTTGTAAGCAGCTGTTTGCTTGTAGATGCTGCGGTGCAATCCGTGTAGCCTGTCGCCTCCATCCTCGTAAACCCCGATGCGGTTGCACGGCACGTATCGTCCAGAATCTCGCACCCACAAGGTGACGGCGGGCGGTGCGCAGGGTGCATCACGGCCGTATTTTCAAGGAGCAAGCCTTTCATGACCCATTCCCCCCTGCGCACCGCAGTCGCCAGCCTGTTCCTCGTTGCCACATGTGCCGCACCCTTGTCCGCGCATGCCGGCAAGACGCTGGACGGCATCAAGGCCCGGGGCCTGGTGGTCTGCGGCGTCAACACGGCGCTGGCCGGCTTTTCGGTAGCCGATGCGGGGGGCAAGTGGTCGGGCCTCGATGTGGACATCTGCCGCGCAGTGGCGGCGGCGGTGCTGGGCGATGGCGAGAAGGTCAAGTTCGTGCCGCTCAGCACCCAGCAGCGCTTCACGGCGCTGCAGTCGGGCGAGATCGACGTGCTCTCGCGCAACACCACTTTTTCATTGACGCGCGATGCGTCCATGGGCCTGCACCAGACGGCCGTCACCTACTACGACGGCCAGGGCGTGATGGTGCTCAAGAAAAGCGGCATCAAGGGCTTGAAGCAGCTCAAGGGCCAGACGGTGTGCGTGCAATCGGGCACCACCACCGAGAAGAACCTCGTCGATTACTCGAAGGCCAACAACCTGGCCATCAAGCCTGCCGTGTTCGAAAAGGTCGAGGCCGCCACCGCCGCCTACTTCGCGGGCCGCTGCGTGGGCTACACCACCGACGCCTCCGGCCTCGCATCGGTGCGCAACAAGGAGGCCAAGGACCCGTCGGAGCACGTGGTGCTGCCCGAGCTGATTTCCAAGGAGCCCCTGGGCCCCATGGTGCGCCGTGGCGACGATGAGTGGTTTGCCATCGTCAAGTGGGTGGTCTACGGCCTGATCGAGGCCGAGGAATATGGCGTGACCCAGTCCTCGGTCGACCGGCTCAAGACCGGCAGCACCGACCCCGTGGTGCAGCGCCTGCTGGGCACCACCGAAGACACTGGCAAGCTGCTGGGGCTGGACCGCGACTGGCTGGCCCGCGCCGTCAAGACCACGGGCAACTACGGTGAGATCTTCGAGCGCAACGTAGGCCCCAAGTCGGCCCTGGGCCTGCAGCGCGGCCTGAACAACCAGTGGAACAAGAACGGGCTGATGTACGCCTTCCCGATCCGCTGAGGATCCCGATGGCGATCAGCCCTCGAAGCCCGTGCCTGGCGTCAGCGGGGCATGGCGGTAGGTGGCCGGTGTGCGGCTGAGCTTCACCGGCGCCCCGATGCCGCGGTAGCCGCCAGGCAGATCCACCACCATCTCCCGGTGCGCCGTGTGCGGATGCGACAGCGCGGCATCGACGGACAGCACCGGCGCGGCGGGCACACCGGCGGCCATCAGGGTGTCCACCAGGGCGGCACCGTCGAAATCCTGCATCGCATCCTCCAACGCGGCCTTCAGGGCCACGCGGTTCACCGAGCGGTCGCCGGCCCTGGCATAGCGGGCGTCGCTCGCCAGCTGCGGCACGCCAATGCAGCGGCACAGGCTGGCGAACTGGCGGTCGTTGCCCACGGCGATGAACAGCGGCTGCGTGCCGGTGGCCAGCGTGTCGTAGGGGTAGATGTTCGGGTGCGCGTTGCCCGTGCGCCGGGGCGAATTGCCGTCCAGGAACCAGTTGGCCGCGTGCGGGTGCAGCAGCGAGAGGCCGCTGTCGTACAGCGCCGCCTCGACGAACTGCCCCCGGCCGCTGCGCTGGCGCTCCTGCAGGGCCAGCAGCACGCCGATCACGGCGTTCAGGCCGGTCACCATGTCCACCACGGGCAGGCCCACGCGCAGCGGGCCTCCTTCGGCCTCGCCATTGATGCTCATGATGCCTGCCATGGCCTGCACCGCAGCGTCGTAGCCGGGCAGGGCCCCGAGCGGGCCATCGGACCCGAAACCCGTGACGCGGCACCACACCAGGCGCGGGAAGCGCCGTGACAGCTCCCCGTAGCCCATGCCCCAGCGCTCCATCGTGCCGGTTTTGAAGTTCTCGATCAGCACATCGGCCTCGGCCACCAGCGCCAGCAGAGCCTCGCGGCCCTGCGTGCTGCCCAGGTCCAGGTGCATGCTGCGCTTGTTGCGATTGAGCCCGTGGTAGTACGAGGCCACCCCGTCCTTGAAGGGCGGGCCCCAGGTGCGGGTGTCGTCGCCCTGTGGGGGTTCCACCTTGAGCACGTCGGCGCCATGGTCGCCCAGGATCTGGCCGCAGTAGGGGCCGCCGAGGATGCGCGAGATGTCCAGCACGCGGATGCCGGCCAGCGCGCCCTGGGGGCGTGAATCGGAGGTGTTCATGGCGGGCCTCAGTCGAGTTGCGCGCCGGACTGCTTGACCACGCCCGCCCACTTGCCCACCTGCGCTTCGATGAATTTGCCCAGTTGCTCGGGTTTGGGCGAGGGGGCGGGCTCCAGCCCCTGGGAGGCCAGCAGCTGCTTGACCTTGGCGGTGTTCAGCACGTCGACGAAAGCCTTGTTGAGCTTGGCGATGCGCTCGGGCGGCGTGCCCGCCGGCGCCACGATGCCGAAGAACACGCTCACGTCATAGCCCGGCACCCCTTGCTCGGCGACGGTGGGCACCTCGGGCAATGCCTGCGAACGTTCTGCCGTGGTGACGCCCAGGGCGCGCAGCTTGCCGCTCTTGACGTAGGGCAGTGCGGTCAGCACATCGGTGAAGCTCATGGTCACCTGCCCGCCGAGCAGGTCGGTCAAGGCCGGCCCCGTGCCCTTGTAGGGGATGTGCTGCAGGTCCACGCCGGCCGAGGCGTTGAACAGCACCCCCGCCAGGTGCGACGAGGCCCCGTTGCCCGAGGAGGCATAGCTCAGCTTGCCGGGCGAGGCCTTGGCGTAGGTGATCAGCTCCTTCACGGTCTTGGCGGGCACCGAGGGGTTCACCACCAGGATGTTCGGCAGATGGCCGACCTGGATCACCGGCGCGAAACTCTTCACCGGGTCGTAGCCGATCTTGCGGTACAGGCTGGCGTTGATGGCCAGCGGGCCCGAGGTGCCAAACAGCAGGGTCTGGCCATCGGGCGCTGAGCGCGCCACGTACTCGGCACCGATGTTGCCACCGGCTCCGGCACGGTTTTCCACCACCATGGGCTGGCCCAGCCGGTCCTTCATCTCGGCCGCCAGTGTGCGCGCCATGGCATCGGTGGGGCCACCGGGCGGGAAGGGGATCACCAGTGTGACCGGGCGGTCCGGAAAGGTGTCTGCATGCGCATGTGGCATCAGCGGCAGTGCGGCCGCAGTGGCGAGCACGAGGGTGGTGAGAAGTCGCATGGTTTGTCTCCGGGTTGTTGTGTGGGGGGCAAGGGCTCAGGCCGGCACGGCGTTCGTGGCACCGCCGGTCCATTCCAGCGGTATGCGTGCCGGGACCAGTGGGTCGCGCGGCAGCACGCGGTGCAGCAGCACCAGCTGCGCCCACTCGATGCGCTGCGCGGAGCCGCCGCGCGCGCCCTCCCAGGCCATCGCGATGGCGCTGGTGACGTGGTAGAGCGCCGATGCGGCCTGGCGAGCGAGCGGGTCGCCGCCCTCTGCAGCGGCCAGCAGGGCCAGCGATGCGGCGCGCGCGAGCGCACTGCGCAGTGCGGCGGCAAAGCCCGGCGCGATGGCCGTGTCGTCCAGCAGCGCCTCGCAATGGGCCTGCAGCACGGGCAGCGAGCCTTCGCGATTCACCGCGCGGACCACGTCCAGGGCCACGATGTTGCTGGTGCCCTCCCATATCGAGCCCAGGTGCGCGTCACGCACCAGGCGGGGGTCGCTCCACTCCTCGATGTAGCCGCAGCCGCCGCGCACTTCCATGGCGTCGCCGGTCACCTTGCGTGCGTCGCGGCAGGCGCGGAACTTGATGAGCGGCGTCAGGATGCGCAGCAGCGGGTAGGCCGCCGCCTCGCCCGCGTCGGAGCGGGCCAGCGCCTGGGCGGTCTGGAACACCATGCTGCGGGCCTGTTCGGCGGGCAGCACCAGCTTTTGCAACTGGCGCTGCATCAGGGGCATGTCCTGCAGGCGCTTGCCAAAGGCCCGGCGTTCGCGGGCGATGTGCTCGGCCTCTGCCACGGCGCGGCGCATCAGCCCCGCTGCGCGCACGCCGTTGGACAGGCGCGAGTTGTTCACCATGTCGGCCATCTGCACGAAGCCCCGGCCCTGCTCGCCCACCAGGTAGGCCACGGCCCCTTCGAGCCGGATCTCGCCGCTGGCCATGGATCGCGTGCCCAGCTTGTCCTTGAGCCGCAGGATGCGGTAGTGGTTGGGCGCCCCGCCATCGAGCAGCCGGGGCAGCAGGAACAGCGAGACGCCCTTCAACCCCGGGGTGCCGCCATCGCAGCGCGCCAGCACCATCGCAAAGTCGGCATCGGGGTTGGAGCAGAACCACTTGTCGCCGGTGAGGCGCCATTGGCCCTGGTCGTCGAGCCAGGCGCGCGTCTGCGTGGCTGCGATGTCCGAACCAGCCGCCTGCTCGGTCATGAACATGGCACCCTGGGCCACGCTGTCGAAGTCCAGGTTCTGCAGGCGCGGCATGAAGCGTGCGACCAGTTCGGGGCTGCCGAACTTCTTCAGGGTGCGCGCCAGCGAATCGGTCATCGACACCGGGCAGCACAGGCCGAACTCGGCCTGCACGAAGAGGTAGGTCATCACGTACTTGACCAGGGGCGGCATGCTGCCCTTCCAGCCCAGCGTTTCCTGGCGGTGCGACATTGCGGCCAGGCCGAACTCGCTGAACGCCAGCCGCTCCATCTGCACATAGGCCGGGTGCTTGTGCACCCTCTGCGCGTCGATGCCCGTGCGGGTGCGCAGCGAGAGGGTGGGTGGGTTCCTGTCGGCGGTGCCGGCCAGCTCGTCCAGCACGCCGCCCGCCAGGGCCCCCAGCCGTTCGAAGTGCGGGCGCATGTGCGCCAGCAGGTCGGCCGGCAGGTAGAGCGAGAGCAGCCGGTGCAGCTCGGTGTCGCTGTCATAGAGGCTGGCGCCATGGCGGTCGGGCACGGGATGGCTGCAGGCCTCGTCGGATGGCGAAGAGTCGGTGGGCATGGCGTGTTGTCTCCTTTGCCGCGATTCTTGGCCGGTGAATAATTCTTGTCTAATATTGATTAGGTCTTGTTCATTCCGATTTGAATATCGTTGAAGGGTTCGCCATGGAACTGCGCCACCTGCGGTACTTCGTTGTCCTGGCCGAGGAACTGCACTTCGGCCGGGCCGCCCGGCGCCTTGCCATCTCCCAGCCGCCGCTGAGCGTGGCCATACGCCAGCTGGAGGAGTCGGTGGGCGCGCAGCTGTTCGAGCGCAGCAGCAAGGCGGTGCGCCTCACGTCGGCGGGCCAGGCGCTGCAGGCCTCGGCGCTGAGCCTTTTGCAGGCGGCCCAGGAGGCTGCCACCGAGGCGCGCCAGGTGGCACAGGGGTCTGCCGGCCGGCTGCGCATCGGCTTTGTCGGCTCCATGCTCTACCGTGGCCTGCCGCAGGCGCTGGTGCGCTTCCAGGCGGCCCACCCTGCCGTGCGGGTCACGCTGACCGAGCTCAACTCGGCCGAGCAGATGGCCGAGTTGCTGCATGACCGCCTGGACATTGGCTTTGCCCACACGCACCGCGTGCCCGCCGAACTCGACTGCCGGTTGCTGGTGTCCGAGCCCTTCGTGGCATGCCTGCCTGCGGGCCATCCCCTGGCCAGAAAGCGCCGGCTGGCGGTGGCCAGCCTGCAGGGCCAGTCCTTCGTGCTGTTCTCCCGCAATGCCTCACCCGACTACCACGCGCGCATCCTGTCGATCTGCGCCGATGCAGGCTTCTACCCCGAAGTGCGACTGGAGGTACGGCACTGGCTGGCCGTGGTCTCGCTGGTCTCGCAAGGCATGGGGGTGGCGCTGGTGCCCGATGCCATGCGGCATTGCGCGTTGCCGGGCGCCGTGTTCCGCCCGCTCGAAGACTCGGGCAAGCAGTCCGAAGCCTACGGGGTCTGGCATGCGGCAACGCGCAACGTGCTGGTGGTGCAATTGCTCGATGAGCTGGAGCGCTTCGTGGGCACGCGCCAGGCGCCCTGATGCAGTTTGCGTCCTACGGATTTGCATTCAATCGTATAGCTAGGCGGGAAGCCGCAGACAGTGCTATAGCACGGCAAGGCGAACCAACGACGTTAGACGGTTGAAGGCAAATCCGTATCAGGGGTCGACGGCGGCGGACAGGTCCGCCACATGCACCACCAACTCCCGCACACGGCGCATCGCCGGGTACTGGTGGAGCACGGACTCCCACTGGGGGGACTCCAGCAGCCGCTGCCAGACCGGTTCGAGATCCCGCGCATCCGCCAGCCGGCCTTGGGCGCATGCACTGGCAAAGGCCAGACTCTCGGGTGCAGACAGCAATTGCATGCGGCTGGCGGCGCTCAGCAAGTGCGGCGCCACCTCGGCCGGTGCGTCACAGCAGTAGAGCACGGTGCCGGGCAACTCGGCGTTGCCCGTGCCCAGGGCACCCAGCGCAGCGCCGCGCAGCAGCACCGGGCCCTGGTGCGTGCTGAAAGTGTAGGCAGCCTTCGGGTCCGCCTGGGCGAGCAGGCCCAGGCCGCGCAGCAGGCGCGGAAAATCCGTGGTGGCCGCGTCGATGGAGGCCTTGGCTTCGACCAGCAGGCACACATCCCAGGCGGGCTCTGGCGCACCGGCGGGCGCTGCCGCCTGCCGCAGCAGCACCGCATCCCATTCGCTCTTGGCGCGCTCTGCGCTGCCCGGTAGTGTGGACGGCACCCGCATCGACGTCACCACGCGCCATTCGCCTGCCCTTCCCTCGGCCGCACCTTCGGCTGCATTGAGCCGCTGCGCCAGCGTTTCGAGCGCCTGCGCCGCCAATACCTCCACCGCTGCGCCACGCTGCTGCGCGGCCTGACCTTTCGCGACGGCGGCGGGGCTGCCCGAGCGGGGGCCATGCTGGTCGCGCAGGGCCTGGTATTGCTGCACCAGCGGGTCGGCGGCGATCACCGTGGCGCGCTGCATGCGGGCGAGCGCTGCACCGCCCAGCAGCCGTGCCAGGTCGCGCTGCAATCGCGCCTCGCCAGCCAGCTGCGGCATGGTGAGCAGCCGCTGGGCGGCGGCTGCAAGCGCATCCCACTGCGCCGAGGCGTGGGCTGCATACAGCTGCGCCAGCGCCTCGCGTTGGGGGCCTGCGGTGCAATGCGGGAGTTTGGCGGGATGCGCGACGGCGTTGACGATGCTGCGCAGCTCGCGCTCGTCCTTCTCGGCATGGGCTTGCAGTGCCATGGCCTCGCGCACCGGGGGCGCATGGTGCGCAAGCACCATGGCCTGGTAGGCGGCATCGCCGCTGTCCGCGCGCATGGCATCCCCGATCAGGCGCGCCAGCGAGCCGGTGAACAGGCGCTGGGTGGCTGCATCGGGCGCCTGTGCATGCTGCGCAGCGCTGCCCGCCTGGTCGATGGCCATGGCCAGCGCGGTGGCGGGGCTGGTCTCCAGCCGTTGCGCGCAGGCTGCCGGTGTTGCGGGCAGGCGGTAGCGGCGCATGACCGTGCGCAGCACCTGTTCGAGCAAGGGAGGGTGGGGCAGCAGGGGCACGAATCAGGCGCCGCCGTTGCCGCCCACCGGCATGTCCGGGCCGGCACCCCGGTGGGTCTTGGTCCAGTCGTACGGCGTGCCGTCGGGCAGCAGCCGGGCTTCTACCGTGTTCACGCCAGGCCGGCCCACGCTCTCGGCCAGCTCCGTCGAAAGGCTCACATGGCGTTTGCCAGCCTTGCGCCGGGCCTCGCAGAACTGCAGGGCGGGCGCCAGCTCATGGGGGTCAAACGCCTGCATGGCGGCCACTCCCGGTGCTTCTTGCCAATAAACGACGATGCTCATGCGGATCCGGGCCTTCTCTGGGTTGCGTGCGGGTGGTATCCCGCCGATCGTGCCAGAAAGCTGCACCGGATGCCCGGCCTGCGGCATCCGCCCTACCGTGTCACCGTCACTTGGCCAGCGCCAGCGTGCCCTTCATCAGGCTCGAATGCCCGGGGAAGGAGCAGAACCAGGCGTAGGCCTCGCCCGCCTTGAGTTTGGCCACGTCAAAGGCCACCGCATCGGCTTCGCCGCCGCCGATGACCTTGGTGTGCGCGATCACGCGGGCATCGCCGGACTTGACATAGGCCTTGTCCACGCCGGCTGCCATGCCATCGGCAGCCACGCCCTGCATGTCGGCGGCCTTGCTCAGCACCCAGTTGTGGCCCATGGCTGCCTTGGGCAGCTTGCCCACATGCTTGAGCTTCACGGTGAACTGCTTGCAGCTGGCGGGAACGGCGATGCTGGACTTGTTGAACTGCATGGCATCGTTGGCCTCGATCTCCACGTCGCAGGCAGCTGCCAGCGCGGGGCCGGCGAGCAGGGTGGTCAGCAGCATGGCTGCGGCGTTTTTCATCTTGATCGTCATCTGTCATTTCTCCGTCGGTAAAAAGAAACTGCGTTCCCGAGAGCCTCTGGAGGGCAGGGGGGGCAGGCTGCCTGTGAGTGGACCACCGATGGCCGACAGCGCTGTTGACCTGCATCAGAGGACACTGGCGCAACGGCACCACGCATCCATCCGGGCCAGGGGCGGGCCCGGTGGCCCTGCACCAAGGCTTCGGCTAGCATTGCCCATGCCCGAGAGTTCCGCACCGCTGTCCCTGCGCGCCGAGCGCCCTGGCCGCAGGCTGGGCACGCTGCTGATCGGGGCCAATGCCTTGTTCGCGGCACTGCTGTGCGGTCTGGTCCTGTGGGTGTTGTCTTCGTCGCGGCAGAACCATGAAGAACGGGCCCGCACCACGGCGGAAAGCCTGGTGGCCGTCACCGGGGCCAACGTGGGTTCCGAACTGGGGCTCATCGATGCCGTGCTGAGGATGACGCTGGACGACCTTTTGCGCAGCGGGTTTGGCTCCGGTGCGGCGGACGAAGACATCCAGCGGCTGCTCGATGAGCGGCTCAGCCTGCTCGTGGGCGCCGAGGGCTTTCGCCTGGCGGATGAGAAGGGGTCGGTGCGGTGGGGCAACCTGGAGGCCGGGGCGCCGGTGGCCGACATCTCGCACCGCGCCTTCTTCCAGCAGGCCCGGCAGGCCACTTCGGGTGATCCCATTGTCTCCAGGCCCGTGGTTTCGCAGATCTCGGGCAACTGGGTGATCGTCATCGCGCGCCCCCTGGCCTTGAATGGCCAGTTCGCGGGGATACTGTACGCAACCATTCGGGTGGACCACTTTGCGCAGCTGTTCCACCGCTACGAGCTGGGTGAGCGCGACGCCATCACGCTCAGGATGCGGGATCTGCGTTTCGTGGCCTGGATGTCGCCCGGGAACGAGGTTCGTGTCGAGGTTGGATCGACCCAGGTCTCCGATGAGCTGCGGGCGGCCCTGGCGAGCAGCCCGGCCTCGGGTGTCTACGCGGCCATCTCTGCGGCCGATGGGGTCGAGCGGACGGTTGCCTACCGGGAGGTGCAGGGCTGGCCATTCATCGTCTTTGCGGGGCTCAATAACCAGCATTTCTTCCAGCCCCTGGCCCAGGAGGCGCGCATGCTCTCTCTGCTGGCCGGCCTCATGTGGCTGCTGAGCTGCGCCGCCGCCTTCGTGGTCTACCGCCTGGGACTGCGCGAGCTGGGCACCCTGCGCGCCCTGGAGGCGCAGAGCCGGCGCACGCAGATCCTGCTGCGCGTGGCCGGTGACGGCATCCACATCCTCGACCGCCAGGGGCACCTGGTCGAGATGAGCGATTCGTTCGCGCAGATGCACCGATCCTCCCGGGAGGGGCTGCAGGGCCGGCATGTCTCCAGCTGGGACGCCAACCAGAACGAGGCGGCCATCCGCGCCTGGCTGGTCAAGGTGCGTGACGGTGACCGCCAGCGCGTGGAGGTGCAGCACCGGCGGGCGGACGGCCAGGTCATCGACGTCGACCTGCACTGGCATGCGGTGGACATCGACGGGCAGTTGCTGATCTTCGGCTCCGCCCGCGACATCACCGACAGGCAGCGCCTGCTGCAAAGCCTGGAAGAATCCGGCGCGCGCATCCGCGACCTGTACGACCACGCACCCTGCGGGTATTTCTCGCTCGATGCCGAGGGCTGTGTCGTGCACATCAACGCCACCCTGCAGCAGTGGCTGGGCGGCACGCCCCTGGAGTCCCACACCCGCTTCAGCGATCTGCTGCAGGGGGCGAGCCGCCTGCGATTCCATGACCACTTCATCGTGCTGACCCTGCAGGAGCAGGCGCCGGAGATCGAGGTCGAGCTGGCACCACCGGGCGCTGAACGCCGCTTCGTGCGCATCAACGCCACGGCCGTGCGCGATGCCCAGGGCAACTTCCTGATGAGCCGCACCGTGGCGATCGACGTGACGGCGCAGCACCAGGCGCTGCAGCAGGTGCAGACCCTGCTGCACGACCAGTCGGCCATGCTCAACAGCGACCTCGTGGGCATGGTCAAGCTGCGCGACCGCACCATCACCTGGAAGAACGCCGCGATGGAACGCATGCTGGGCCATGCGCCCGGCGAGCTCGACGGTGCCCAGGTGCAGGACCTGTATGCCCATGGCCAGGACCACTGCAACGTGGAGAATGCCGCGGCGCTGCGGCTGGACCGGGGCCAGAACTTTCGCACCGATGTGCGCCTGCAGCACAAGAGCGGCGACGCCATCTGGGTGGACCTGAGTGGCGTGCGCCTGTCGGACCGCGAGACCTTCTGGATGGCGGTGGACATCTCTGCCGCCAAGCGGGCGCATGAGCAGATCACCCACGTGGCCTTCCACGACGCGCTCACGCAGCTGCCCAACCGCCTGCTGCTGCTGGACCGCCTGCGCCAGGCCTTGGCTGCGGCACAGCGCGCCGGCCATGGGGTCGCGGTCTGCTTTGCCGACTTGGACGGCTTCAAGGCCGTGAACGACCAATTGGGGCACGAGGCAGGCGACCAGCTCCTGGTCGAGCTGGCCGGGCGCGTGCGCAGCAGCGTCCGAGCATCGGACACGGCGGCGCGTATCGGCGGCGATGAGTTCGTGCTGGTCCTCACCCCCGTGGCCGGGGACGAATGGCGTGCCGTGCTCGATCGCCTGATGCAGGCCGCGTGCCAGCCCGTACAACTGCTGGCCTCGCAGGCACCCGTGCAGGTCGGCATGAGCATCGGTGTCGCGCTGTCACGGGGCCGGCTCGACGCACAGGAGCTGCTGGCAGAGGCCGACGCCGCCATGCTGCAGGCCAAGCGCTCAGGCAAGCACCGCGTGCAGCTGGCGCAGGGACCGCAGGCGGTCAATAGCACCGTCTGATACGGGGCTGCATTCAATCGGCCCGAATCAGGGGTCGTAAAAAGCAAAACGCCCACAGCGAAGCTGCAGGCGTTCATATTGTGGGGATGGGCGATGCTGGGGGGCTACCCGCCCCTCAAGACCTGCACCATCCTGTTGCCGTTCCTCAATACGCGTCCAGCACCGCGCCCTTGCTGGCGCTCGATGCGTTGAAGGCGAACTTGGCCTGGACGCCGCGGGTGTAGCGCGGGGCGGGAGCCGTCCAGGCGGCGCGGCGCTTGGCGATTTCTTCTTCGCTCACGTTCAGCTCCAGCAGCAGCTGGCGCGCGTCGATGGTGATGCTGTCGCCTTCGTTGACAAAGGCAATCGTGCCGCCTGCCGCCGCTTCAGGCGCCACGTGGCCGACCACCATGCCCCAGGTGCCGCCGGAGAAGCGGCCGTCGGTGATGAGGCCCACGCTTTCGCCCAGGCCGGCGCCGATCAACGCGCCGGTGGGGGCCAGCATTTCGGGCATGCCGGGGCCGCCCTTGGGGCCCAGGTAGCGCAGCACCATCACGTCGCCGGCAACGATCTTGCCGGCCAGGATGGCTTCGAGGGCGGACTGCTCGTCGTCGAACACGCGGGCGGGGCCGGTGATGACGGGGTTCTTCAGGCCGGTGATCTTGGCCACGGCGCCTTCGGGGCTGAGGTTGCCCTTCAAGATGGCCAGGTGGCCCTGGGCGTACATGGGCTTGTCGATGCCGCGGATCACGTCCTGGTCGGCACGGGGCACATCGGGCACGTCCTTGAGCACTTCGGCAATGGTCTTGCCGCTGATGGTGATGCAGTCGCCGTGCAGCAGGCCGGCGTTGAGCAGCACCTTCATCACTTGCGGAATGCCGCCTGCGCGGTGCAGGTCGACGGCCAGGTACTTGCCGCTGGGCTTCAGGTCGCACAGCACGGGGGTCTGCTTGCGAATGCGCTCGAAGTCGTCGATGCTCCATTCCACGCCGGCCGTGTGGGCGATGGCCAGGAAGTGCAGCACGGCGTTGGTGGAGCCGCCGGTGGCCATGATCACGGCCACGGCGTTCTCGATGGCCTTCTTGGTCACGATGTCGCGGGGCTTGAGGTCCATCTTGATGGCCTCGATCAGCACCTTGGCCGATTCCTTGGCCGAGTTCATCTTCTCGTCGTGCGGGTTGGCCATGGTGGACGAATACGGCAGGCTGATGCCCAGGGCCTCGAAGGCGCTGGACATGGTGTTGGCGGTGTACATGCCGCCGCACGAGCCGGTGCCGGGGATGGCGCGCTTTTCGATCTCCTTGAGGTCAAAGTCGCTGAGCTTGCCGGCGGCGTTCTCGCCCACGGCCTCGAACACGCTCACGATGTTCAGGTCCTTGTCCTGGTAGCGGCCAGGCAGGATGGTGCCGCCGTACACGTAGATGGCCGGCACGTTGGCGCGCAGCATGCCCATCAGGCCGCCGGGCATGTTCTTGTCGCAGCCGCCGACCACCAGCACGCCGTCCATCCACTGGCCGCCCACGCAGGTCTCGATGCAGTCGCTGATCACCTCGCGGCTGACCAGGCTGTACTTCATGCCTTCGGTGCCCATGGCCATGCCGTCCGAGATGGTGGGCGTGCCGAACACCTGGGCGTTGCCGCCGGCTTCCTCGATGCCGGCGATGGCCGCGTCGGCCAGCTTCTGCAGGCCGCTGTTGCAGGGGGTGATGGTGCTGTGGCCGTTGGCCACGCCGACCATGGGCTTGACGAAGTCGCCTTCCTCGTAGCCCATGGCGTAGTACATGGAGCGGTTGGGCGCACGCGACTTGCCTTGCGTGATGTTGGCGCTGCGGCGGTTGATGGGCTGGATCGGGATGGTCTTGCTGTCTGCCATGGCGTGTTTCCTGGTGGGGGAGTCGTTGTTGTGGGGAGGACAGCGCAGCGTTCCACGTGTCCCATGCTTTCGGGTTGCAAGTATGCGAGGTTTGCCGCTGCGTTTCCAATCCCTTTCATCTGCTCCATTAATATATAAAACATATGAAAGAGACATTCATCGATGTGCGCGCCTGGCGCCAGTTCGTCGCCGTGGCCGAGGAACTGCACTTTGGCCGGGCCGCGCTGCGCCTGCACATGACGCAGCCGCCGCTGACCCAGGCGATTGCGCAGATGGAGCGCACGCTGGGTGTGATGCTGTTCGACCGCACGCGCCGCCGTGTGGCGCTGACGCCGGCGGGCGAGGCGCTGCTGCCCGACGTGCGCGACTTTCTGGAGCGCGCGCAGGCGCTGCCGGTGCGGGCGCGCGCCGCAGCGGCGGGCGAGGTGGGGCGGGTGCGGCTGGCGTTTGTCTCCACCATCGGCTTCGAGCGGCTGCCCGAGTGGGTGCGCGATTTTCGCGTGCTGTGCCCGCAGGTGGCGCTGGAGCTGGTGGAAGCCACGGGCGACGTGCAGCGCGCGCTGTTCGCGCGCGGCGAGCTCGATGGCGGGCTGGTGCTGCATTCGCCCGGCGCGGCCCCGCCCGAACTGGCGCGCCTGGCGGTGGCCGAAGAACCCCTGGTGCTGGCGCTGCCCGCAAGCCACCTGCTGGCCGGTGTGCCGCGCCTGGACCTGGCGCAGGTGCTGGCCGAGCCGCTGGTGATCTTTCCGCGCCGCATCGTGCCCTCGCTGCACGACGCGATCTTTGCGCTGTACCACGCGGCTGGCCGCGTGCCCGTGGTGGCGCAGGAGGCGATCCAGATGCAGACCATCGTCAACCTGGTGTGGGGTGGCCTGGGCGTGGCCTGGGTGCCCGAGAGCGTGACCCAGTTCCGCCGCGAGGGGGTGGTGTACCGCGCGGCCGATGCGTTCGGGCCTGCTCCGGGCAAGGCGCGGACCAAGGCCGTGAAAGCGGTGCCCGGTCCCCTTCCGGTGTGCGAGACCAGCCTGGTCTGGCCCGCCGGGCTGAACAACCCGGCGCTGGCTCGCTTCATCGACTTCGTGCGCGAGCGCTCGGCTGCCGGTTAAGCAACTGCCGCAGCGCGGCCGCGCACGAACAGCAGCCCCGCCACAATGGCCAGCAGCGGCAGCGCCACCGCGTTGATGGCGGTCCAGCCCACGCCAGTCAACAGCGCGCCCGAGGCAAAGGACATCATCGCCGCCACGATGCCGTTGGCCAGCTGCATGAGTGCCTGGGCCTGGCCGCGCTCCTCGGGCGCATGGCTTTCGGCAAGCAGCGTGGTGCCCGATATCACCATCAGGTTCCAGCCCGTGCCCAGCAGGAAGGAGCTGGCCAGAAACTCGGTGAACGACAGGCCCGACAGCGCCACCACCGCGCTGGCCGCCAGGCACAGGGCGCCTACGGTAGCCACTCGGCGGCTGCCGAAGCGGTCCACCAGCGCACCCGAAAACAGCGCGGGTGCGAACATGCCAATCACATGCCACTGGATGACTTGCGCGGCGGATGCAGCCGAGAAGCCGCAGACCTCCATCGCCAGCGGCGTGGCGTTCATCACCAGGATCATCAGGCCGTGGCCGATGGCCGTCATCACCACCGCCGCGCGCAGGCCGGGGCGGGCGAGCAGGGCGCGCATGGCGGCCATGCCGCCCGCGGCTGGCTTGGGCGCCACGCCCTCGCGCAACCGCGCCATCACCGCCCAGCCCAGCGCGGCCAGCACGGCAATCGCCAGGTACGCGCCGGCCAGCGGCGTGGCCAGCAGGTTGCGCGACCACAGCGCCAGCGGTGGGGCGAAAACGGCCGCACACAGGCCACCCGCCACCACGCAGGCGGCGGCCCGGCCTTTCTGCTGCGCGTCCACCGCCTCCAGCGCGGCATAGGTGTAGTAGCCCGACGATGCCTGGTAGGCGCCGATGGCCAGCGTGCCCGCGCAGAAGACGGCAAAGCTGCCCCACTGCACCCCCGCCATGCTGATGAGGCCGCCCGCCACACCGCACAGCGCGCCGGCCTGCAGCCCGGCACGCCGGCCGTGGCGCTGCATGAACAGCGACAGCGGTTGCACCGACAGCAGGTTGCCCAGCACCAGCAGTGCCAGCGGAAAGGTGGCCAGCGCCGGCCAGGGCGCCAGCCGCGCGCCGACAATGGAGGTCAGCGTGATGCCGATGATGGAGCAGCCCCAATACAGGGCCTGGCCGGCGAACAGCAGGCGAACGGAGGCATTGCGCAACAGCAGCATGGATAGAGGCTTTCGGTGGTGCGCCGTGTCTGGCGCGGGGGAAAAGTGGTCAGTCCAGCAAGGCACCGGCGCCAAAGCGCTGCGCATACGCCTGCGGGCTCACCGCGCGGTGCTTGTGAAAACTGCGGCGCAGGTTTTCGGGGTGCTCGAAGCCGCACAGCCGGGCCACGGTGCAGACCGATGCCTGGGCCTGCGCGAGCAGGGTGGAGGCGGCCTCCACCCGCACGCGCTCCACATAGCGGCCCGGCGTGGTGCCCAGTTCGCGCTGGAACACGCGCGTGAGCGTGCGCGGCGGCATGCAGGCCTGCCCGGCGAGGGCGTCGAGCGACAGGTCGCCGCCCAGTTGCGAGGGAATCCATTCAAGCAGGGCCGCCAGCCGGGGTGCATGCCGCGTCTCGGGCGCCAGCAGCGCGCTGAACTGCGCCTGCCCGCCCGGGCGGCGCATGAACATCACCAACCGGCGTGCCACGGCCAGGGCCATGGGGCGGCCCAGGTCTGCCTCCACCAGCGCCAGGGCCAGGTCGATGCCGGCCGTGACGCCGGCCGAGGTGAACAGGTGGCTGTACACGGGGTGGGCCGCGTCGTAGGTGTGCAGGCAGTCCTCGTCCACCTGCACGGCGGGGTAGTTTTGGCGCATGCTTTCCATGCGGCACCAGTGCGTGGTGGCGCGCAGGCCATCGAGCAGGCCGGCCTGGGCCAGCAGCAGGGCGCCCGAGCAGACCGAGCCCAGGCGGCGCACCTGGGGCTCGGCATGGCGCAGCCACTGCAGCATGCCGGTGTGGCCCAACTGGTCGGCCACACCATCGCCGCCTGCCACCAGCACGGTGTCCAGGCCTGCGGGGTCGGTATCGGCCCAGCTGCCATCGGCCACCAGCGCAAAACCGGCCGAAGTGGTGACGGGCCCCGGCGCGCCCGCCAGCAGGCGCAGCGCATAGGCTGGCGGCAGGCCATGGCCGGTGCGCTCGGCATTGGCCGAGCCGAAGACCTGCATCGGGCCGACCACGTCCAGGCTCATCACACCGGGGTAGACCAGGCAGGCAACGGTGCGGGTGGGGTGGGGCATGCGCCCAGTGTCGGCGTTCGTGGGGTTGGCCGCAATGACAATGAGCCCACAGATCTGGCCAAATGCCAAGGTGCGCCGGCTGGACAAAGCGCAGTCAGGCGGCGCCAGCCACCACTGCCCGGGCCACATTGTCAACAAGCGATAATTTGCTGGCGTTCGCTGCCGCATGGGCGCTATCCTGCAGACAGGATGGGCCGCCAAGCCAAGGGTCCTCAACAGATTTGAACTTGTCCATCGCACGCTTTGAGGAGACTGCGAATGCCTTTCCCCTTGAGGTTTCCCCGAGAGATGCAGTGGCTCCTGAAGGCCGCGCGGCTGCTCGGCACCATCCAGGGCGACCCAGGGCGGGTGAATCTCGTCCTGGAACTTCAGCAATTGCTCATCCGGCGCATCGCCCGGTCGAAGCTGAGCCATGACCGCCTTCAGGACGCCAGGCTTCGCCTCAAGCAGCGTCTGGTGAGAGAGCGGCTGATCGGAGAGAAAGCGCGCGAGACGAAAGAGCTGGTCCTGAAAATCCAGGGCCGCTGTGACGCGCTGGAGCATCTGCGCTTTTTGTACCGCTGCTTTGGCGATGGCATTGCGGCGACCTACCATCCGCCCCAACGCCACAGGTACTTCTATTTTGCGCAGCGAACCCAGGCCAAGGAGCGTGCGGGACTCGTCTCCCGGCAGGAAACGTTTCGCAGGCGGTACCGGGCCCTGAGGCTGGGCACCGGCATGGGCATCCCCGTTGTGTTGGCCGATGTGACGAACATGGTGGGGCAAGGCGATATCTGTGTTCTGGCGGGCAGTGAACCGCAGCCCGTTGAGCTGAAATCGCTGGCGCAACGCGGTCGCCCAGGAAAGCTCCTGGACGAAGAGCTGCGGCGCACCATGCAGCTTCTGGCTGGCGGTTTTCCGGCGGATTTCCGCAGCACGCGCAATGCGCCGCCGCCGGAAATCCACCACGCGACAGCGCATGCGGCGCACCTGAACGGCTGTGTGCAGCAGGCCATGGAATCGGGCATTGCGCAGGTCTTTCCGGAAGATGGCCTGCGCTACGTGGCGATCCTCACAGACCACTACCAGGGCAACCCGGGTTGCCTGCATGCGCTCAAGGGCATGGCATCGAAATCGATGATGTCGATACAGGTGGCGCCCGAAATGGCCTGGGTGCCGATGCAGCCGTTCACCCTGTCAATGACTGCTGAAAATGCCGTGCTGTTCATGCAGGGGGCTTTTCAGTTGTTTGTGTGCGTCGACATGAAGGTGCTGGTGTCCCACTTCGCATCGCTCGGGGTGCACGCCATCGCCTTGATGGACGGGGTGACGGCGCTGCAGATTTCCAACGACCCCGAGGACTCTGGGCCGGGGTCCTACCGGGTCAGTGAGGTCATCTTCCAGCGCATCTCCTGCGAGTTCATTGCCTTGCGCAGTTTTGCCCAGGAAATGGTGGCGATGCTGGACCCGGCAGACGCCCCTGGGCTGCACGATGCCGGTGACCGGGATCTGCTTTTTGCGCCACCCGCGCCTGAGTGGGACGAGGCGCGACACTACTACGACGAAGAAGGCCCACGCCTGCATTGAGTAGACACCAGAACTGGCCGTTGGGACCGGATGTACGGGCGTTCCCCCCGCCTGAGCCCGGCGACAGGCGCGCGAGTACCTTGGGGGGGCTCGCTCAGGCGGAGGTTTGTGACTGCAGGTAGTTCTGCAGGCCGATCTTGTCGATCAGGCCGATCTGCTTTTCGAGCCAGTAGGCGTGGTCTTCCTCGGTGTCGCGCAGCTGGGTCAGCAGCAGGTCGCGGCTCACATAGTCGCCAACGCTCTCGCACAGCGCCATGCCGTTTTGCAGGGCGGCGCGCACTTCGTACTCGGTGGCCAGGTCCTTGCGCAGCATTTCGGGCACGGTTTCGCCGGGAGTGAACTCCTTGGGCCGCATGTCTGGGCGGCCGCCCAGGAAGAGGATGCGGCGCAGCAGCGCGTCGGCGTGCTGGGTTTCTTCCTGCATCTCGTGGTCGAGGCGGGTGTAGAGCTTGATGAAGCCCTGGTCTTCATAGATCCGCGAATGCGCGAAATACTGGTCGCGCGCGGCCAGTTCGCCGCGCAGCAGATCCTTGAAGTAGTCGACGACCTGTGGGTTTCCCTGCATGTTTTTATCCTTGAATTTTGGTAAGGAGTATCGCGCGGACGAAGGCGTTTGGGGGGAATGTCCCCCTCTGCGCGCTCTGCATGCGTACAGGGATCAGAAGCGTTCTCATCGGGGGTGCGCCCGGTGCGCTCACAGCCTCCTGGGCGCTGCCCCCACACCTCGCGGGGCTGCCGGCTGCCAACTGCCACAGCGCGCGGGCACAATACCGCCCAAATGCTGACCTACCCCCAAATCGACCCCATCGCCCTGCAAGTGGGCCCGTTGGCCATCCACTGGTATGGCCTGACCTACCTGGCGGCCTTCGGGCTGTTCATGCTGCTGGGCATCGCCCGGCTGCGGCACCAGCCGTTCGCCTCCATTACCGGCCCGGGCGCGTGGACGCGCAAGGACGTGGAGGACATCCTCTTTCTCGGCGTGGCCGGCGTGGTGATCGGCGGGCGGGTGGGCTACTGCCTGTTCTACAAGCCCGGCTATTACCTGAGCCACCCGCTGGAGATCTTCTACGTGTGGCAGGGCGGCATGGCCTTCCATGGCGGGCTGCTGGGCGTGATCGTCTCCATGCTGTGGTTTGCCCACTCGCGCAAGCGCCCCTGGCTGCAGGTGGCCGACTTCGTAGCGCCCTGCGTGCCCACGGGCCTGGCGGCGGGCCGCGTCGGCAACTTCATCAATGGCGAACTCTGGGGCCGCTTTGCCAGCCCTGACCTGCCCTGGGGCATGGTGTTCCCGCAAAGCGGCTCCATGCTGCCGCGCCACCCTTCACAGGTCTACCAGTTTCTGCTGGAAGGGCTGCTGCTGTTCGTGCTGCTGTGGCTGTATGCCCGGCGCCAGCGCCGTGAGGGCCAGGTGGCCGCCGTCTTCCTGATCGGCTACGGGGCTTTCCGCTTCATCGCCGAATACTTCCGTGAGCCCGATGCGCACCTGGGCATCCTCTCGCTGGGCATGAGCATGGGCCAGTGGCTGTGCGTGCCCATGATCGTGGCCGGCATTTTGATGTGGCTGTGGGCCGCCAAGCGCGAGGGCGGCACGCCTGCGCTCACCACGCCCAAGCCCTGACCTGCCGCGCGGTGTCGATGACCGTCACCCGCCGCCGGCTCCTTTTGGCCAGCGCTGCCGCGTCACCGCTGCTGGCATCGTGCGCCACGGACCTCACGCGCTACCGACACCAGCCGGTGGCCGGGGTGGCTGCCAGCCTGGGCGTGTGCGCAGCGGCGCATGCCACGCTGCAGGCGGGCCGTGTGCAGGAGACCGTGGTGGCAGGCACCTGTGGTGCCGCACCCGACGCGGTGTTCCAGGCGGCCTCGCTGACCAAGCCCGTCGTCGCCTATGGCGCTCTGCGCCTGGCTCTCGCGGGCCAACTGGACCTCCAGGCGCCCGTCTCGCACTATCTGCCGCAAGGCTATGTGCACTACCAGCATGTGCTGCGGCGCAAACCCGGCGATGCCAGCGACACCGTGCCCGCCAGCATGCTGGCCCGCATCCCGGTGGCCGCCTTGCTCAACCACACCTCGGGCCTGCCCAACTGGACCGGCGGCACGCTGGCCCCCGCCTTCGAGCCCGGCCAGCGCTGGCGCTATTCGGGCGAAGGCTATGTGCTGCTGCAGACCGTGATGGAGGCCGTCACCGGCACGCCCATCGCGCAGTGGATGGACGCTGAGGTGTTTGCCCCCCTGGGCATGCGCGATTCCAGCCTGGTCTGGAACGCCGCCTTGGAAGGCCGGGCCGTGCATGCCCATGGCGACGCCGCCAGCGGCATGCGCTGGGGCGTGCCCGTGGCTGCCGCTTCGCTGTACACCACGGCGGGAGACTATGCGCGCCTGTTGGCCGCCGTCGTGGCCGATGAGCGGTTGCTGGCGCTGGCCATGTCCGCCCCCGTGGTGGCCGACAAGGCGCTGGGGCTGGAGTGGGGCTATGGCTGGGGCATAGAGCGCACCCCGGCCGGCCCCATGCTCTGGCAGTGGGGCAACAACCCGGGCTTTCGCAACTTCGCCATGGTCTCTCCCGGCTCGGGCGATGGCTTCGTGCTGCTGACCAACAGCGACCGGGGCATGGCCCTCGCGGTGCCGCTGGCGCAGCAGGTGCTGCCGGTGGAGCACCCGGTGTTCAGGTCTTCCCTGTTGGGATAGCGCTTTGGCTCATGCCAGCGGCTTGCGCATCAGCGCCAGGTACTGGCCCTGGATATAGTCGTCGATGCGCGCGTACTCGGCGTAGCCCTGCTTGAGGTAAAAAGCCCGTGCCTGCCACTCGAAGGTTTCGAGCTTGGCGTTTTTTGCACCCAGTGTCTTGCCCTGGGCTTCGGCCATGCCCAGCAGGCGTGCGCCCAGGCCCTGGCCGCGCTGGTCCTCGGCCACCCACAGCACATCGGTCTGCAGCCAGGAGACGAACACATAGGAGCGGATGCCCGCCACCAGCCGGCCGTCCGGGTCGCGCACGTCCAGCCGTACCGGCTGCGCCTGCGGGTATTCGCCCACGGTGCGGTAGTTGAATTCGCGCAGGTGTTTGCCGAGCGTTCCCGCCTGCAGGTCTTCGGGGGAGGGTGGAGCGAAGGTGAAGGAATAGGCCATGGATGCAGGGGGCGGGCTGGATGGGGCGGCGATTATGCCGGCAGGTCGGCCGCTTGCTCTATGGAACCTGCCTCCCCCAGCCAGGCCTGCACCTGCCCGCGTATGCCGTCCAGCACCGGGTTGGGCGCGCGCGCCACGCGCTGCACCCAGGCGATGTGCGATTGCAGCCCCTGTGTCGGTATGTCCAGCGCCACCAACTGGCCTTGCGCCAGCAAGGGCGCTGCCGGGGCCACGATGCCCAGGTAGACGGCATCCGTGTGGCTGACCACGTCCAGCAGGTCGGCCACCGATTCGCTGCCCAGGGTGATCAGTGTGTCGGGGTGGGCCTGCAGGCCCAGGCGCTGCACCAGCAGCCGTCCCATCGCCGCGCTCATGCCGGTGCAGGCCACGGCAAATTCCGTGAGGTCGGCAAATCGCACGGGGTGCCGTTGCGCCAGGGGGTGGCCGGGCCGCACCAGAACCCCGGTGGGCAGCTCGGCCAGTGTGTGCACTTCCAGGTCGGCATGGGCGCCGGGGAGGGAGCGCAGGTCCATCACCAGCGCATCCAGCGCGCGGTCGCGCAGGGCCTGTATCTGTTGCGTCTGGGGCCCGCCGCTCAGTTGCAGGCGCATGTGGCCTGCATGCCCGGCCGCCATGCGCAGCAGGCGGTGGCCCAGCAGGGCATGGGGCGTGGCAGTCATCCCCAGGCGCACGGAGCCCGCTTCGCCGCTGACATGGTGGCGCACCACCTGGTGCAACTCGTCGGCCTGGGCCACCACCTGGCGCGCATGCTCGAGCACGGTGCGGCCGATGGGTGTGAGCGCATTGCGCTGGCCGCTGCGCTCGACCAGTGCCGCGCCCAGGTGGGCTTCCAGCATGGCGATGCTGCGGCTGAAGGCGGCCTGCGAGCGCCGCGTGCTGTCAGCCGCGCGGGTGAAGCTGCCGCTGTCGGCCAGGGCAATGAAATGGCGCAACTGGGCGATGGTGGTGCTCATGCGGAAAATCGAACGAAACGACTTGAATTATGCATTGGACGAACATTTCGTTACCGGCTTAGCATGCAACCCTCTCGCCCGCCCACCGAATCCTAGAAAGCGCTGACGTACATGATCAAGAAACTCCTGCTGGGGCTGCTGGCCCTGGTGTTGCTGCTGGCTGTGGCCCTGGGCGTCAACACAGCGCGCAAGGGCTCGCGCCAGCTGGAGGTTGCGCCGATTGCCAAACTGCCGGTGGACGATGCCGCCGTGGCCGGCCGCCTGGCCGAGGCCGTGCGCCTGCGCACCGAGTCCTCGCGAGACGATGCCAACTTCAGCGCCGGCCAGTTCCTGCAGTTCCATGCCTTGCTGCAGCAGCGCTTTCCGCTGGTGCACGCCAAGCTCAAGCGCGAGGTGGTGGGCGATTTGAGCCTGCTCTACACCTGGCCCGGCAGCGATGCCAACGCCGCGCCGGTGATGCTGATGGCCCACCAGGACGTGGTGCCCGTGGCGCCCGGCACCGAAGGCGACTGGGCCCAGCCTCCGTACTCGGGTGCCATCCAGGGCGGCTTCGTCTGGGGCCGCGGCTCTTGGGACGACAAGGGCAACCTCATGAGCCAGCTCGAAGCCGTGGAGATGCTGCTGGCCAGCGGCTTTGTGCCCCAGCGCACCATCTACCTGGCCTTCGGTGCCGACGAGGAAGTGGGCGGCCTGCGCGGCGCGGCCAAGATCGCCGCATTGCTGCAGGAGCGCAAGGTGAGCCTGGATTTCGTGATCGACGAAGGCCTGTTGATCCTGGACGGCGTGATGCCCGGCCTGGCCAAGCCGGCCGCCGTCATCGGCGTGGCCGAGAAGGGCTACATGTCGGTGGTGATGAAGATGTCGGGCACGCCCGGCCACTCGTCCATGCCACCGCACAAGGGCAGCAGCGCCATCGCCATGATGAGCGACGCCCTCAACCGCCTGGACGAAGAGCAGATGCCCGGCGGCATCCGTGGCGTGGCGGGCGAGCTGTTCGACACGCTGGCGCCCGAGATGGGTGGCGTGAACCGGGTGGTGCTGTCCAACCTCTGGCTGTTCCGCCCCGTGGTGCAAAAGCAGTTCGAAGGGGCCGCCAGCACCAACGCCATGCTGCGCACCACCACGGCCCTGACCATCGTGAACGCCGGCAACCGCGACAACGTGGTGCCCGGCCGCGCCGAGGCCACGGTCAACTTCCGCATCATGCCCGGCGATACCAAGGAGCAGGTGATGGAGCACATGCGCAGCAAGATCAGCGCGCCCACGGCGCAGTACGAGCTGAGCCCGCTGCCTGGCGCGGTGGACGCCTCCAAGGTCGCGCCCACCGACTCCACCCAGTACCGCCTGCTCAACCAGACCATCCGCGAGGTCTTTCCCGACGTGCTGGTGGCCCCGGGCCTGATGGTGGCGGGCACGGATTCGCAGCACTACGGCGCCATCAGCGACCACATCTTCAAGTTCTCGCCCGTGCGCGCGAACTCGGAGGACTTGAAGCGCTTTCACGGCACCAACGAGCGCCTGGAGATCGCCAACTATGCGGACGCGATCCGCTTCTATCACCGCCTGATCGGGCAGGTGAGCCAGGCGGGCGCCAAGCCCTGATTCGACCTTTTCAGGGGCAGGCCAGCCGGTCCATCGCCTCGCGCGTGAGCCGGTAGCTCAGCCTGTCGGCCACCAGCACCGCGCCCAGGCTTTCGTAAAAGGCGATGCCCGCGTGGTTGCCGGCCTTCACGTTCCAGTCCATGCGGCCGCAGCCCTCCTGGGCCGCGTGCCGCGCCACCCAGGCCATGAGCAGCCGGCCAATGCCCTTGCCCCGTGCATTGGCGCTGACAAACACCTCCTTGACCATGCACTGCAGCCGGTGCCCGGGGCTTGGGTCCACCAGCGAGTGCAGGAAAACGATGGCTGCAAAGCCCAGGGCCTTGCCCGCCGCATCGCTGGCCACTACCAGACGCACAGTCGAGCCGGGCGCGAGAAGGTGGTCGCGTAGGTGTGTGTGCACGGCCTCGCGCGGGGCCGTGGCCACGCCGGCATCGGCGTAGTAGGCATTCAGTTCGCAGAGCAGGTCGGTCAGCGAAGTGTGCGCACTGCGCTCTGCCAGGGCGATGTGCACAGCGGTCGCGCCCATGCCGTGGTCAGGGGAAAAAGCGCTTGAGCGCGTCCTCGAAGGCAGGCAGGTCCGTTCCCACATGGCTGGCGTTGTAGTCCGCATTCACCAGCGTGAATCCCGGATTGCTCTGCGCGCGCATCTGCTCGTGCAGGGGCTTGATGATGCCGACGTTGTTGGCGCCCGTGCCCGCGCCGGTCAGGTACAGGGTGGCGGGCAGTGGCTTGCCGTCGAGCTGTTTCTCGTAGGCAAGGAAGGCCGCCGTGCTGCCATGGCCGCCGTAGCTGGCCTCGGTCGACAGGTAGTGCGAGAAGCTCAGCGCGCCAGCCATCCCCTCGGTCACCAGCGCCGCAATCACGAAGTAGCCGCCGTGCGACAAACCGGACAGCGCCCTGCGCTTGGGATCCGCGCGGTACTGGCGCTCGATCACCGGCGCGAGCTCCTTGGTGATGAAGTCCAGGTAGCGCGTGGCGCCGGGCAGCAGGAAGTCCGTGCCGCGCATGACGGTGCCGCCGATTCCAACCAGGATGGCCTGCGTTCCTCGGGTCTGCATCGCCTGCTTGAAGGTGTCAAAGCGCGTGGGTGTGATGCCCGAGCCATACAGTGCATCCCCCTCGGTCGCATAGATGACGGGTAGCGCGGTGGTGCCCGTGGCGTACGACTGTGGCACGTACACCTGGATGGCGTAGGTGTACCCATTCGACTCGGACTTGAGCGTGGAACTGAAAACCTGCCCGACCGGCTCGGGCGGGGGCTCGCTCGAACCGCCCCCGCCGCATGCGGCAAGAGCGGAGGCTGCGCCCAGGGCGAGCAGCGCGGTGCGCCGGTCCATGGGCAGAATGGTGTGCGTTCTTCCTGGCATTCTGGAACTCCTCCTGTCGTGCCATTGTAGGGAGGGTTGCAGGAATCGCTCAGGACCCTGTGGCCATGGACCTGTGCTTCAGAACTGCGCGCGATCCAGGTCCGCGATCAGCGTGGTCTCCACCGGCCGCCAGCCCAGGCGCTGCTGCGTGAGCGCGCTGGAGGCCGGGCTGTCCATGCCGGCAAAGCGGGCCAGCCAGCCAAAGTGCTGCTCGGCACCACTGGCCGGCACCGAGGCCACGGGCAGGTTCAGGCCGCGCCCGATGGATTCGGCAACCGCCTTGAGCGCCACACCTTCTTCGCCGACCGCGTGGTAGCGGGTGCCGCGCGTGCCTCGCTCCAGCACCAGTCGGTACAGGCAGGCGGCATCGAGCACATGCACGGCGGGCCAGCGGTTGGAGCCTTCGCCCAGGTAGGCCGACACCCCTTTCTCGCGGGCCAGTGCGATCAGGTAGGTGATCAGGCCCTGCTTGAACGGGTCGTGCACCTGCGGCAGCCGCACCACGCAGGCATGCACGCCCTGCTGCGCGAGGGCCATTGCAGCCTCTTCCGAGGCGCTGCGCGGCACACCGGCGCTGCTGGGCACGGGCGCATCCTCTTCGGTGCCCACGCCGCCCCTGTTGCCCAGCAGCGTCATGCCGGTGGTCACGAGCAGGGGCCGGTCGGTGCCCGCAAGCTCGGCGCCCAGCGCCGCGATGACCCGCCGGTCGGCCTCGCAGTTGGCCGCATAGGTTGAAAAATCGTGGTTGAACGCCGTGTGGACCACGCCATCGGCGTGGGCAACGCCGCGGCGCAGGCTGGGCAGGTCGTCGATGGAGCCGCGGTGCACCTCGGCGCCCACGGCGGCCAGGCGCTCAGCCCCTTCGTCCGAGCGGGCCAGGCCCAGCACGCTGTGGCCCGCATCGATCAGCTCATTGACGACGGCCGTTCCCACAAAACCGGTCGCGCCGGTCACGAATACTCGCATGGTGATGTCCTTCCTGTGAAAGGAGGGCAGTGTCGCCACGGGGCTTATCCGGGTAAAGTAGTGATCTTATACAGGTATAAGAAGTAACAGGACTGCATCCATGCCCGACACCAACGACAACCCGCTGGGCAACTACCTGCGCGACCGCCGCACCCGGCTGGACCCTGCGGCGCTCGGTTTTTCGCTCGCGCGCCGGCGCACGCCCGGCCTGCGCCGCGAAGAAGTCGCCCAGCGCGCCCATGTCAGCGCCACCTGGTACACGTGGCTGGAGCAGGGGCGCGGCGGGGCGCCTTCGGCCGATGTGCTGGCGCGCATCGCCCGCGCGCTGATGCTCACCGAAGCCGAGCGCGAATACGTTTTTTTGCTCGCCCTGGGCCGCCCGCCCGAGGTGCGCTTTCAGGACCCCGAGGGCGTGACGCCCCGGCTGCAGCGCGTGCTCGATTCGCTCGAAACCAGCGCCGCCTATGTGAAGACCTCCACCTGGGACGTGGTCGCCTGGAACCATGCCTCCACCCTGGTGCTGACCGACTATGGCGCGCTGCCCGTGGGGCAGCGCAATATCCTGCGCGTGGTTTTCGGCAGTGCGGCGCTGCGCCGCAAGATGCCCAACTGGGAGCGTGATTCGCGCTTCATCGTCGGCGCCTTCCGCGCCGACGTGGCGCGTGCTGGCGCCGCCGCCCGCGTGCACCCCATGGTGGAGGAGTTGTGCGAAATCGACCCCGAGTTCCGCGCGCTCTGGCGCGACAACGGTGTGCAGAGCAGCTATGGCGAGCACCCCAAGCACGTGGTGCACCCCGTGGCCGGCCCCATCGACCTGGAGTATTCGGCCTTTGCCGTCGATGGCCGGCCCGACCTGGGCATGGTGATCTACACCCCCGCCACGCCGCGCGACCTGGCGCGTGTGAAGGCGCTGATTGCTGCGGGCGAGGAGGGCAAGGCGGCGGCAGCGGCAAGCGCTGCTGTCAGGCGCCAGCGCCAGACCACGCCCGCATAGACACGCCCCTCACATCGCCGATGCAAAAAAAACCGCCAGTTCCGCATGCCTGCAGGAGACAAGCCAGATGACCGCCATGTCCGCCGTACCTTTGAGCTTCGAGCAATTCCAGGCCCAGTCGCTTGCCGGCGGGTTCGACGAAGCGCTGGTGCGTGAATGGGCGCCGGGTCAGGTGGTGCCCGAGCACCGCCACGACTTCGGCGTGAGCGCCATCGTCGTGCAGGGCGAGATGTGGCTCACCTGCGAGGGCCAGGAGCGCCGCCTGGTGCCCGGCGATACGTTTACGCTGTACCGCAATGAGCCGCATGCGGAACGGTATGGGGCGCAGGGTGCGACTTACTGGGTGGCACGGCGAATCTCTGCCGATTGATTGAAGGCCCCCGGGCCTGCAGCACCGCAGTTTGGCGCACTTGCGATGCTGCATGGCGAGAGGCGGCGCCTTTGCTACAGCGAAGAGGTAGAAGCAGCGTTTGGTCCTGCGCGTGGATTTGCGGCGCCGTCGTTGCAGGCAGGCGCGAGACGCCCAGAAGCGCCATCAAAGAGCCTGGGGTGTTGCTCGCTTGCTGCAGCAACTGGTTTTTTGGCCTCGCTTACCAAAAATCACGCTTTCCCCCTTGTCATTTTCCATAATTATGAGAAATTACACCTATGTGAGAGCAAAGCCTGCGTTTGCCGTCATTTGATGGCATGTTGGCGGCAAAAGCCGGGGCCCTTGTGGGGCCTGGCAGCTGATTCACCCGGAGTTCACCCGCACATGCGCCTGGTATCCAATTCCCTGCACGATGAAGTCGCCTCGCGTCTGCGCGAGGAGATCTTTGCCGGCAAGCTGGCGCCGGGCAGCTTTCTGGACGAAGCGGCGCTGTGTGAGCGGCTGGAGATTTCGCGCACGCCGCTGCGCGAGGCACTCAAGGTGCTGGTGGCCGAGGGCCTGCTGCGCCATGAGCCGCGCCGTGGCTGCTTCGTGGCCGAGGTCACGGCCAAGGACCTGGACGAGATATTCCCCGTGATCGCGCTGCTCGAAGGCCGCGCCGCGCACGAAGCCACGCGCCGCGCCAGTGCGGGCGACGTGGCTGCGCTGGAGGTGCTGCACCAACGCCTGCAGGCGCATGCCGCAGCCGGGCGCATCCCCGAATACTACGCAGCCAACCACGCCATCCACGAGGCCTTCATCACGCTGGCGGACAACCGCTGGCTGGCCCAGGTGATCGGCGATCTGCGCAAGATCCTGCGCCTGGCGCGGCTGCAGCAGTTGCACGCGCCCGGGCGCCTGCAGCAGAGCCTGGCAGAGCACCTGGCGGTGTTTGCAGCCCTGAAGGCCCAGGACTGCGATGCCGCCGAGGAGGCCATGCGCACCCATCTGCTGCGCCAGCGCGAGGCCCTGCGCGACGTAGCCCGCACCCAGCAATCGAGGTTGACACCATGAACATGAACACTGCCCCCGAATGGATTGCCCGCAGCGTCTCGCGCCTGCGCTCCGCTGCACCCGCCAGCGACAAAGCCGCAGGCGACAAGCCTGCCGGTGACAAGGCCCCGGGCGACAAGCTTGCGCGAGCGGCCGCCGACAAGGCCAACGTGACCGACGTGGTGGCCAAGGTGGCTGTTCCTCGCTCCACCAACGAACGCCTGGCGGCAACGCTGCGTCGCGGGCAGGAGGCCTTGTCGCCGCGTGCCCTGCGCCGCCTGCTGGCGGACCTGCAGGAGGTGGTGGCCCCGCAGGTGAGCGAGCTCGAAGGCGGGCGCCGCGCCCACGGCGTGGCCCAGTGGTATGCCGAGGCTGCGCCCGAGGAGCGGCGCGACATGTGGCTGCTGCTGTGCGAGCAGTTCGCACCCGATGCCACGCGCTTCAAGTCCGCCCGCCAGCGCTACGAGGCCGCAGCGGGCACGGCCGAGGAGGGCCAGGCCGAGATCAGCCTGCGCCGCGCCCTGGTGTCGCCGCGCACCCGCCTGCTGCAGCGCTTTGCGGTGGTGCCCGAAGGCATGCGCTTTTTGCTGGACATGCGCGCCGAGCTGCTGCCCTTGCTCAAGGCCGACAAGCGCCTGCTGCCGCTCGACGCGGAGTTGGAGCACCTGTTCTCGACCTGGTTCGACGTGGCCTTTCTGGAGCTGCGCCGGCTGTCGTGGGACTCGCCTGCCTCGCTGATCGAAAAGCTCATCAAGTACGAGGCGGTGCACGACATCCGCAGCTGGGCCGACGTGAAGAACCGGCTCGACAGCGACCGCCGCTGCTACGGATTCTTCCACCCGCGCCTGCCCAACGAGCCGTTGATTTTCGTGGAGGTGGCGCTGGTGGACCGGATCTCCAGCAGCATCACCCCGCTGCTGGACGAGGCCGCCGCACCGGCCGACCTGGCCAAGGCCACGACGGCCATCTTCTACTCCATCAGCAATACCCAGACGGGGCTGCGCGGCGTGAGTTTTGGTGATTCGCTGATCAAGCACGTGGTGGAGACGCTGACCGAGGAGTTCCCGCGCCTGCGCACCTTTGCCACGCTCTCGCCCATCCCAGGTTTCAGGGGCTGGCTGGCCAAGCATGCGGCGCCCATGCTGGAGCGGCTGGACGACAAGCGCCGCGCCGAGCTGGGCCGCGCCGTGGGCTTCGAGCCGCCACAGGCCGCACACCTGCTCACCGCGCTCGAAAAGCCGCTGGACCTGGACGCCCGCTCGCCCGTGCGGCAGATGCTGCTCGAATGCGCGGCCCACTACCTGGCGCGCGAGCTGGCCGAGGGCAAGCCCGTGGACCCGGTGGCGCGCTTTCACCTGGGCAATGGCGCGCGCGTGGAACGCCTGAACTGGGGCGGCGACCCCTCCACCAAGGGGCTCAAGCAGTCGTACGGGCTGATGGTCAACTACCTGTATGACTTGAAGCGCATCGACAAGCACCGCAGCATGCTGGCACAGGGCAAGGTGCCCGCATCGGGAGACATCGACAGCCTGTGCAAAGGCTGAATCGCGGCGTCACCGCGCCTGCGTGCCGCGTCCAGAGGGGTAACCCGTAACCCCTGGGGCCGTGGTGTACATCGGTGACACCCGTGTCGTGAGGCGGCGCTACCATGCGCCTTTTGTTGTGTTGGACCTTTTACTTCTATTTTTATAAGACAGGAGACAAGATGAAAGACAACGACCTGCAGCGCCGCGACGTGCTGCGCGGTGCCGCTGCTGCGGCCGCCGCACTGGCCTGTGGCAGCAGCTGGGCCCAGGCGTCCGCATGGCCGAGCAAGCCGGTGACCCTGGTGGTGCCGTTCCCCGCTGGCGGGGGTACCGATGCCTTCGCCCGGCCCATGTCCGCCCAGTTCTCCAAGACCGTCGGCAAGACCCTGGTCATCGACAACCGGGGCGGCGCGGGCGGCACCGTGGGCGCGAGTTTTGCGGCCAAGGGCGCGCCCGACGGCTACACCCTGTTCATGGGCGCCGTGCACCACGCCATCGCCCCGTCGATGTACCCCAAGCTCGACTACGACATCGAGAAGGACTTCATCCCCCTGGCCCTGCTGGCCAACGTGCCCCAGGTGGTCGTGGTCAACCCCAAGGCCGTACCGGTGGCCAACTTCCAGCAGTTCATCGACCACGTCAAGCGCAACCCCGCCAAGCTCAACTACGGCTCGGCCGGTGCCGGCACCTCGCACCACCTGGCGGGCGAGCTGTTCAAGCAGCAAACGGGCACCTTCATCACCCACATCCCCTATCGCGGCGCGGGCCCGGCCCTGCAGGATCTGATCGCGGGCAATGTGGACATGATGTTCGATGGCCTGGGCTCCTCGGCCACGCACATCAAGAGCGGCCGCATCAAGGCGCTGATGGTCTCGGGCAGCAAGCGCAACCCGGCCTTTCCCGACGTGCCCTGCGCCGCCGAGGTGGGCTTGCCCGACTACACCGTGACCACCTGGTACGGCCTGTGGGCACCCAAGGGCACGCCGGCCGACATCCAGGCGCGCATCGTGGAAGAGGTCAAGCGCATCGGCACGGCCGATGAGATCAAGACCATCTGGGCCAGCAACGGTGCCGATTACGGCACCCTGACCCCGCAGCAGTTCGGCGCCATGGTCAGCAGCGAAGTCAAGCGCTGGGCCACGGTGGTCAAGGCCTCGGGCGCCAAGCTCGACTAAGAAGGTGTGAACGAACCCGCCATGCCCGCTCATGCCTCCAAAACACGCGCGCTCGTCGTTGCAAATGCTCGCCATAGCCCGCGCTATGGCTGTGCTTTGCGCCTAGATCGCACGCGTTGTGGCGGCCTGCTCGGACACGCCGGGTCCATTCACACCTTCTGAACGCCCCCCCAATTAGCGGCGAGCAGGGAAAGGCAATATGCAGGCAGTTGTATCAGCAGCGATGACAGCGGCGCAGGTAGTCGCGGCGCGCGCACCCGGCGCGGCCGGCGATGCTGGCGTGGTGCAAGTCGCGCTGCGCCACACCGGCCGGCTCAACGCCATGTCGCGCGCCATGTGGCAGCAGCTGCGCGCTGTGTTCAAGGACATCCAGCGCAGCCACGATGTGCGCTGCGTGCTGATCGAAGGCGAGGGCGCAGCCTTCTGCGCGGGGGGCGATATCTCCGAGTACCCGGGCTTTCGCTTCGACGCGGCGGCGCTGCGGGAATTCCACGAGGGCGATGTCTGGGGCGGGCTCTCGGCCATGCTCGACTGCGACGTGCCCATCGTCGCCCACATCACCGGCGCCTGCATGGGCGCGGGCGTGGAGATTGCCAGCTGCTGCGATGTGCGCGTGGCCCATGCCGGCGCGCGCTTTGGCGCACCCATCGCACGCCTGGGCTTTCCCATGGCGCCGCGCGAGGCGCAGCTGGTGGCCGGTGCCGTGGGCGAGGTCACCGCGCGCCAGATGTTGCTGGAAGCCGCCACCTTTGGCGCTGACGAGATGTTTGCGCGCGGCTTTTTGAGCCGTGTGGTGGCCGGTGCCGAAGACGCCCGCGCCGAGGCCCTGGCCAGCGCCTGCCGCATTGCGGCGCTGGCGCCAGGGGCCGCACGCTTGAACAAGCAGACCCTGCGTGCGCTGAAAGCGCCGCTGTCCATCGACCCGTCGCAGCACCACCCTGCTTCTTCCAGCCACCACCACGCCACAGACCCCTATGCCTATGCGGACAGCGCTGAGCACCGCGAAGGCATCACCGCCTTTCTCGAAAAACGCCCCCCTGTGTTTTGAACCGCCGCTTTGTTGCCTATACGGATGACCGCACCATGAGTTCCACCCCTCAGCAAAACCTGTTCAGCGCCCTGCGCGCCGCCTTCCCCGCCGACCTGGCCAGCACGGCTGTGGAGACCTCCACCGCCGATGGCCGGCCGCTGCTCTACAGCTGGAGCGACCTCGACCGCGCCAGCGCCCGCATCGCCAACCTGCTGGTGTCGCTCAAGCTGCCCGAGGGCAGCCGCGTGGCCGTGCAGGTCGAGAAATCGGTCGAAGCGCTGCTGCTGTACCTTGCCACCTTGCGCGCGGGCTACGTGTTCCTGCCGCTCAACACCGCCTACCAGAGCGCCGAGATCGAGTACTTCATCGGCAACGCCGAGCCTTCCGTGGTGGTCTGCACGCCCGGCAACTTCGGCTGGGTGAGCAAGATCGCCTTCACCCAGGGCACGCAGCATGTCTTCACCCTGGGCGACGACCGCACGGGCAGCCTGCTGGATCGCGCCGCGCACCATGGTGACGAGCACACGCCCGTGCCGCGCTCGGCCGACGACCTGGCCGCCATCCTGTACACCAGCGGCACCACGGGCCGCAGCAAGGGCGCCATGCTCACGCACGGCAACCTGCTGTCCAATGCCCAGGTGCTCAAGGACTACTGGGGCTGGAAGCCGGGGGATGTGCTGATCCACGCGCTGCCCATCTTCCACGTGCACGGCCTGTTCGTGGCCATGCACGGCGCGCTGATCAACGGCAGCAAGATGATCTGGTTCAGCAAATTCGACCCCAAGGCCGTGCTCGCCGCCATGCCGCGCGCCACCGTCTTCATGGGTGTGCCCACGCTCTACGTGCGCCTGCTGGCCGAGCCGGGGCTCACCAAAGAGACCGCGAAGAACATGCGCCTGTTCGTCGCGGGCTCGGCGCCGCTCTTGATCGAAACCTTCAACGAATGGCAGCAGCGCACCGGCCACACCATCCTGGAGCGCTACGGCATGAGCGAGACCATCATGCTCACCTCCAACCCCTATGCGGCTGACAAGCGCCACCAGGACCAGACCGAGCGGCGTGGTGCCACCGTGGGCTTTCCGCTGCCCGGCGTGGGCCTGCGCGTGGTGGACGACGCGAACAAGGCGCTGCCCCTGGGCGAGATCGGCGCCATCCAGGTCCAGGGCCCCAACGTCTTCAAGGGCTACTGGCGCATGCCCGAGAAGACGGCCGAGGAGTTCACGTCTGACGGCTGGTTCAAGACCGGCGACGTGGGCAAGGTCGATGAGCGCGGCTACGTGAGCATCGTCGGCCGCAGCAAGGACCTGATCATCAGCGGTGGCTACAACGTCTACCCCGCCGAGATCGAGGGCTACATCAACGACATGCCCGGCGTGGCCGAAAGCGCCCTGGTGGGCGTGCCTCACCCGGACTTCGGCGAGGTGGGCGTGGCCGTGGTCATCGCCAAGCCCGGTGCCAAGCTCGACGGCGAGGCCATCGTGGCGCATCTCAAGTCGCAGTTGGCCAACTTCAAGATCCCCAAGCGCTGCTTCGTGGCCGACGAACTGCCGCGCAACACCATGGGCAAGGTGCAGAAGAACCTGCTGCGCGATCAGCACAAGGGCTTGTTCGCCTGAAGGGGTGTGGGCGGCGCAGCCGCCGCTGCCGTGGGCGATCGAGAAGGGGCCTGCGGGCCCTTTTTTCATGCCCGGGTTCTCGCCGGCAGGTCGAAGAACCTGCGCACGTGCAGCTCCAGAAGCCGGCGCGCGGGTCACGCCGCAGCTGGTGCATTGGATTCAGGAAATGCGCCATATGCGCTGCCAACGTTTTTCCTCAGCGGCTACCCGTCGGTTGCCAGGGCCTGTGCCATCCTGGTGGGCCTGGTGTATGCCGTCATCGCGTTCGTTCAGTTGCCTGTGTCTCTGCTGGGCATGGTCGCACCCTGGATCGGCGTGCCGGAACTCACGTTGGTGCTGTCGGTGCTTGCGCTCAAGAGGTACGGCCGGGTGCTGGTTGTTGCACTGCTGGGCGCGCAAGACCCGCGCTGATGCGGCTCGAGGCATCGCACGGCGCACGCAGTGCGTCACGTCGCTTTTTCAGCGATCCGATCCGGCACCTTCCACCTGTCTCCGGTGTACTTTATCTACAGGTAGATGCTGCTGCCGCTACACCGGGCAGCGTGTTCTGAATGCTATTCTTTGGTGGAAGAAATCTCATTGCGACACCGTGGTGAGGGATCTGCCAAATAACGCACAGGAGAATCACACATGGCAGTAGAAAAAGTGGCCCTCATCACCGCCGGCGGCAGCGGCATGGGCGCGGCGGCGGCGCGCAAGCTGGCGGCCGATGGCTACCGGGTCGGCATCCTGTCCTCGTCGGGCAAAGGCGAGGCGCTGGCCGCCGAGCTGGGTGGCCTGGGCGTGACCGGCTCCAACCAGTCCGTGGAGGACCTCACCCGGCTGGTGGACCAGGCTGTGGCCCGTTGGGGCCGCATCGACGTGCTGGTCAACAGCGCTGGCCATGGCCCGCGCGCGCCGGTGCTGGAGCTGACGGACGAGCAATGGCACGTGGGCATGGACGTCTACCTGCTCAACGTGATCCGCCCGACGCGCCTGGTCGTGCCCCACATGCAAAAGCAGGGCGGGGGCAGCATCATCAACATCTCCACCGCCTGGGCGTTCGAGCCCAGCGCGATGTTCCCGACCTCGGCGGTGTTCCGTGCCGGGCTGGCGGCCTTCACCAAGCTGTTTTCCGACAGCTACGCCAAGGACAACATCCGCATGAACAATGTGCTGCCCGGCTGGATCGACAGCCTGCCGGCCACGGAAGAACGCCGCCAGACCGTGCCCCTGGGGCGCTACGGCAAGAGCGCGGAGATTGCGGCGACCATCGCCTTCCTGGCGTCGGAGGGCGGGGCCTACATCACCGGCCAGAACCTGCGCGTGGATGGTGGGCTGACGCGCTCGCTCTGATCCTGGCTCAGGCGGTGGCGCGGATGCCGGCGGGGCCGGCGTTCACCACTGGCTGCGCCTGCTGTTCCATCGGCGCATCGGGCAACCAGCGGCAGGCCACCACGCCCAGCACCGCGACGGTCGCGCTGCAGCCCCACACGGCCTGCAGCGCATGCGGCCCGGCGCTGGCCATGGCCTCGGGGTGCCCGGCCACCAGGGTGTGCAGCACCTCGGCGAACAGTGTGGTCAGCAGCGCCACGCCCACGGCACCACCCAGGCTGCGCAGCATGACCGGCACGGCCGTGGCGATGCCCATGAGCTGCAGGGGAGATGCGCGCTGCGACACCATGGTGATGATGGGGAACAGCAGGCCGATGCCCATGCCCAGCGGGAGCAGGCAGGCCGACAGCACCAGCGGCTGCGCGGGCGCCCATTGCATGGCGGCGGACAGCAGCACGAAGCCCAGCACCACCAGCGCGCTGGCGCCCATGCCCAGGTTGCGGGCCGGCACGCGGGCGCGCAGCAGGCGGCCGCTGCCGATGGCGGCAGCCGTCACCCCCGCCATCAGCGGCAACAGGTGCCAGGCAGCGGTGGTGGGCGCCAGGTGCAGGGCGGTCTGCAGGTAGGCGGGCATGAAGACCACGGCCGCATACAGCGCCACGCCGGTGACCAGTCCGATCATGGACGCCGCCGCATACACCGGCCGGCCGAACAGCGACAGCGGCACCAGCGGGTGCGCGGCCCGGCGCTGGCGCAGCACGAAGGCCACGGTGCACAGCGCGCACACGGTGCCCAGCACGGCGGCCGACAGCCAGTCGGGCAGTTGCAGGCGCTCGTGCTGCGTCATCAGCAGGGCGCTGCACAGTGCAGCGGTGAGCAGCGCCGCGCCCAGGTGGTCGATGGGCGTGCGCGGACCCCGGGCCTGGCCGCGCAGCGTGGCTGCCAGAACACCAAATGCCACCAGCGCCAGCGGCACGTTCAGCCCGAAGGCCCAGCGCCAGGAGAGGTGCTCGGTCAGCCAGCCGCCCGTGAGCGGCCCGAACATGGTGGCCACGCCATACACCGCGCCCAGCAGGGACTGGTAGCGCCCGCGCTCTGCCAGCGGAAACATGGCGGCCACGGTCAGCATGGTCAACGTCATCAGCCCCCCGCCGCCCGCGCCCTGCAGCGCGCGCGCCAGCACCAGCTGCAGCATGCTCTGGCTGGCCGCGCAGGCCAGCGAGCCCAGCAGGAACAAGGCGATGGCCAGCAGCAGCATGGGCTTGCGGCCATGCACGTCGGCCAGGCGGCCATACAGCGCAATCACCACCGTCGCGGCCAACAGGTAGGCCGAGAAGGTCCAGGCCGGCGGCAGGCTGCCCGGCATGTCGCGGGCGATGGAGGGCAGGGCGGTGGAGAGGATGGTCTGGTCCAGCGCGGCCAGCACCAACATGAGCATCAGCGCGAGCAGGGGCAAGGCCGTGGAGCGGGGCTGGGCCAGTTCAGGTGGCTGCGTGGCAGGCATGGGGTTGGGTGTCGTCATGGCCGGCAGTGTCGCGGCGCTGCATGGTTCTGTACAGTGCAATGATTTGAACATATAGTTGCATCATATGAAAACGTATGACCTCAACCTGCTTGTCGCGCTCGACGCGCTGCTGGCCACCGGCAGCGTGACGGCGGCGGCCGAGCGCGTGCACCTGAGCACCCCGGCCATGAGCCATGCGCTGGCCCGCATCCGCGAGGTGTTCGGCGATGCCATCCTGGTGCGTGCGGGCCGCCAACTGGTGCCCACGCCGCGCGCCCTGGCGCTGGCCGCGCCCGTGCGCCAACTGCTGGCCCAGGCGCGCGCGCTGCAGTCGCCGGGTGAGGGGCCGGGCGGCCTGGCGCAGGTGCGACGGCATTTTGTGGTGCGCGCGCCCGAGGGCATGGCCGTGGTCTACGGCGCTGCGCTGTCGCAGGCGCTCGCGCAGGAGATGCCGCTGGCCAGCCTGCAGTTCCTGGCCGAGAGCCACAGCGATCCCGCCGCATTGCGCGAGGGACGGGTGGACCTGGACGTGGGCGTGTTCCGCAGCCGCGACCCCGAGGTGGAGTGGCAGGAGCTGTCGCAGCAGCAACTGGTGGGTGCTGCGCGCGCAGGCCATGCCTTGCTCGCCAAGCCGCTGACCCCGGCACGCCTGGCCGCTGTGCGCCATGTGGGCGTGACGCTGCGGCCTGGTGAGCCCAGTACGCTGGACGATGCGCTGGCCGCGCTGGGCCTGGCGCGCCTGGTGGCGCTGCAGGTGCCCAGTGCCTTTGCGGCGCTGATCGCGGCTTCGCGGTCGGAGCTGGTGGCCTGTGTGCCTGAGCGGGTGGCGCGGGGCATGTCTCCTTCACTGAAGCTTGAAGTCTTTGCGTTGCCGTTGCCGTTGCAGAGTGACACTACGCGCATGGCGTGGCATCCGCGGTACAGCGCGGATGCGGCGCACCGGTGGTTGCGGGAGTGTCTTTTGAAGGTGTTGGACGATCCGATGATCAAGGGGCCGGCGGTGAAGGTTTTGCGCGCGCGGCGTTAGCTTCCGTGGTTGGTTGTTGCTTCTGTTATGTGC
>NZ_LMIH01000042.1:82522-82645 GCF_001428645.1 Acidovorax sp. Root217 | reverse complement strand
GTCTGCGTCCCCCATCGCCCGGTGGGCGATGGGGGCAACCTGCGATGCTCGGGCCTGGGGTGGGCGTCGCTGAACTCGCTGCGTTCTTCGAACTCCGCTCAGACAGCAGCGACGAGCTAGACA
>NZ_LMIH01000042.1:82272-82370 GCF_001428645.1 Acidovorax sp. Root217 | reverse complement strand
TGTGTCCTTCGGCACACGCACCCACCCCAGCCCCTGCGCTTCTCGGCGCAGCCAGCAGGGGTGAGGAGCGGGGTCCGCACGGCTGCTGCTGCGCAGCT
>NZ_LMIH01000042.1:82019-82166 GCF_001428645.1 Acidovorax sp. Root217 | reverse complement strand
AGCGCCCTGGCGAGCCGAGCGCAGCGAAGGACCACAGGCCGAGCGAAGCAATGGCCCGTGTGGGGCCCGCTCCCACCCCCTTCTGACCGTGCCGAGAAGCGCAGAAGCTGGGGTGGCGTGTGTGCCGAAGGACACACACGCTTCGTT
>NZ_LMIH01000042.1:81827-81898 GCF_001428645.1 Acidovorax sp. Root217 | reverse complement strand
TTCGAAGAACGCAGCGAGTTCCGAGGCGCACCCCAGCTTCGAGCATCGCAGGCTGCCCCCTCGTACGCAGT
>NZ_LMIH01000042.1:32639-81753 GCF_001428645.1 Acidovorax sp. Root217 | reverse complement strand
TTTGGTGACTTTCTCTTGGCGACGCAAGAGAAAGTTACTGCGCCGCCGGGCGCACACCCCGGCTCCCGCCCTCAATCAAAGCATGCAGCCACCACGCGCCGCAAGCACCGCACAAGACGCAAAGAGCTACCTCAACACCAGCACCGGAATGTGCGAATGGGTCAACACATGCTGCGTCTCACTCCCCATCAACAACCGCTTGACCCCCTTGCGCCCATGCGACGCCATCACGATCAGATCCGCCTTGTGCTTCCTGGCCGCCGCGATGATCGCCTCGGCCACCAGGTCGGATTTGTGGACCACGGCCTTCACTGTGATGCCGCGTGCGCCACCGCGCGCCTTGACGGCATCGACCATGGCCTGTGCGGCATCGTTCCACTGCTGCTCGATGCGTTTCACGTCGCTCATCTCAACAGGCATGCCGCCTTCGAAGTAGCTGCGCGGGTAGCGCGGCACCACCTTGAGAGCGATGACGGTGGCCGATGTCAGTTCGGCCAGTCCAAGCCCATGGTCCACCGCCTTGTCGGACAGGGTGGAGCCATCGGTGGCGATCAGGATGCGTTGGTACATGGTGGTCTCCTTGCTTGTAGATAGTGCAAGCGTAAGGGCCATGATGTTCCCCGCCTTGATCCAGGTCAACAAGCCAACCGGGCTGCGGCGATAGGCTTGAGCCATGTCAAATGCCACCCCCAGCCCCGCAGATGCAAGCTCGCCGGTGGCCTCGCCACAGCAGCTGCACGCCACACTGCTCGACGATCCGCAGGAGTGGTCTTCCTTTGGCCGCCCCTGCGACCGCCGCGGAGCGCCGGTGGAGTCCGCCCCTGGGGACGCGCCCGCTTGGGAGTCGCATGTGGTGCTCTCGGGCATGCACTGCGCGGCCTGCGCCCTCACCATCGAAGAGGCGCTGCGCAACGTGCGCGGCGTGCTGCAGGCCGATGTGAGCGCCACCACGCACCGTGCGCGCGTGGTGTGGCAGCCCGCGCAGGTGCTGCCCTCCACCTGGATGGCCGCCGTGGCCCGTGCGGGCTACCAGGCGCTGCCGGCGATGGATGCGTTCGTACGCACCCAGCGCCAGCAAGAGAGCCGGCGCGCGCTGTGGCGCTGGCTGGTGGCGGGCTTTTGCATGATGCAGGTGATGATGTACGCGTGGCCCGCCTATGTGGCGCAGCCGGGCGATCTGTCGCAGGAGATGGAGACGCTGCTGCGCTGGGCCTCGTGGGTCATCACGCTGCCGGTGGTGTGTTTTGCCTGCGGCACGTTCTTCGCCAGTGCGCTGCGTGACGTGCGCCTGCGCCGCGTGGGCATGGACCTGCCCGTGGCGCTGGGCATGGCGATCACCTTTGCCGTGAGCACGGCGGGCACCTTCGACCCGGCGGGCATCTTCGGCAAGGAGGTGTACTTCGACTCGCTCACCATGTTCGTGTTCTTTCTGCTCACCGGCCGCTGGCTGGAGCTGCGCCTGCGCGACAGCACCGCCGGCGCGCTGGAGGCGGTGATGAACCGCCTGCCCGACAGCGTGGAGCGGCGCGGTGCCGATGGCGCTTTCACCCGTGTGGCCACGCGCCGCCTGGCGGTGGGCGATGTGATCCGGGTGCTGCCGGGCGAGGCCTTTCCGGCCGATGGCCGCATCACCGAGGGCAGCACGCAGGCCGACGAGGCCCTGCTCACCGGCGAATCCACGCCCGTGGCGCGCCCGCTGGGCAGCAGCGTTGTGGCTGGCAGCTACAACCTGCAGGCGGCGGTGCAGGTGCGCGTGGAGGGCACAGGCAGCGCCACGCGCTTTGCGCAGATCGTGGCGCTGATGGAAAGCGCCTCGCTGCAAAAGCCCCGCCTGGCGCAACTGGCCGACCGCGTGGCGCGGCCCTTTCTCATCGCCGTGCTGCTCGCCGCCGTGCTGGCCGCTGCGTACTGGTGGCCCAGCGATCCGGGCCATGCGCTGATGGTGGCGGTGGCGGTGCTCATCGTCACCTGCCCGTGCGCGCTGTCGCTGGCCACGCCGGTGGCCATGCTCACCGCTGCCGGCACCCTGGCACGCCATGGCCTGCTGGTGCGCAACCTGCAGGGGCTCGAAGCCCTAGCGGCGGTGGACACCCTTGTGTTCGACAAGACCGGCACGCTCACGCGCGACGGCATGGCACTGCAGGGCGTGCACACCATCACCGGCCTGGCGCAGCACGATGCCCTGGCGCTGGCCGCCGCGCTGGCGCGCCAGTCCATGCACCCCGCATCACGCGCCCTGTGCGCGGCGGCGGATGGCGACGCCGGTCGCTGGGCCGCCACGGAGGTGGTGGAAGAAGCGGGGCAGGGCCTTACCGCCCGCGTGATCGACACCACCGGCGCGCTGGCCCCACGCCGCCTGCGCCTGGGCTCTGCGCGCCATGCGGGCGTGGGGCCAGGGCAGGGCGCCGACAGCGCGGCCCTGCAGGTGGTGCTGTCTGAGGAAACCGATGAGCCCGGCGCCGTCGTCGAACTGGCCCGCTTCACCCTGGCCGAAAGCCTGCGGCCCGAGGCCTGCGCCGTGGTACAGGCGCTGCAGCGCGAAGGCGTGGCCGTGCACATGCTCTCGGGCGACCGCATGGCGTCGGTGCAGCGCGTGGCTGCGCAGGCCGGCATCGCGCACGCGCAGGGTGATTGCTCGCCAGGGGGCAAGCTCGCGGCGCTGCAGGCACTGCAGTCGCAGGGCCGGCAGGTCGCCATGGTGGGCGACGGGCTCAACGATGGCCCCGTGCTGGCCGGGGCCAACGTGTCCTTCGCCTTTGGCAGCGCCGTTCCGCTGGCGCGTTCGCGCGCCGACTTCGTGGTGCTGGGCGGCCGCCTGCAGCTGGTGCTGCAGGCCGTGCTGCTGGCGCGCAAGACGCTGCGCGTGGTGCGCCAGAACCTGTGCTGGGCGGCCGCCTACAACGCGCTGTGCGTGCCGCTGGCGGTGCTGGGCTACATGCCGGCCTGGCTGGCCGGGTTGGGCATGGCATTGAGCTCGCTGCTGGTGGTGCTCAACGCCTCGCGCCTGGCCCGGCTGGTGGGGGAGGCGAGGCCTGGGCAAGACGCTGCTTGTGCGCTGCCCAGGACCGCGCTGGAGACCGTGTGATGGACATCCTGTACCTGCTGATTCCCCTGTCCGTGGTGCTGGTGCTGCTGATCCTGGCCGGCCTGTGGTGGGCCGTGTACCGCGGCCAGTTCGAGAGCGTGGAGCAAGAGGGCGAGCGCATTCTCCGGAATGATTGACATGCGTCAATACCCATCGGCCCCTCTTGCCGGAGACTCATTCCAACACAAAGAGGTGCCCGATGGATTCAACGCAAAACACAGCTGCTGCGCACTACAACGACACGGTCGTGCGGCAGTTTTCTATCATGGCAGTGGTATGGGGGGTGGTGGGTATGTTGGTGGGCGTCATCATCGCCGCCCAGCTGGCCTGGCCTGAACTCAACTTCGGCATTCCGTGGCTCAGCTACGGGCGCCTGCGGCCACTGCATACCAACGCCGTCATCTTCGCCTTTGGCGGCTGTGCGCTGTTTGCCACCAGCTACTACGTGGTGCAGCGCACCTGCCAGGTGCGGCTATTTGCCGCACCGCTGGCGGCCTTCACCTTCTGGGGCTGGCAGCTCGTGATCCTGGCGGCGGCCATCAGCCTGCCCATGGGCTACACGTCGGGCAAGGAATACGCCGAACTCGAATGGCCCATCGACATCCTGATCACGCTGGTCTGGGTGTCCTACGCCATCGTGTTCTTCGGCACCGTAGGCATGCGCAAGGTGCGCCACATCTACGTGGCCAACTGGTTCTTTGGCGCCTTCATCCTGGCCGTGGCCATCCTGCACCTGGTCAACAGCGCCGCGGTGCCTGCGGGCTGGATGAAGAGCTACTCGGCCTACGCCGGTGTGCAGGACGCCATGGTGCAGTGGTGGTACGGCCACAACGCGGTGGGCTTCTTCCTCACGGCCGGCTTCCTCGGGATGATGTACTACTTCATCCCCAAGCAGGCCGGCCGCCCGGTGTACAGCTACCGCCTGTCCATCGTGCACTTCTGGGCGCTGATCTTCACCTATATGTGGGCCGGCCCGCACCACCTGCACTACACCGCGCTGCCCGACTGGACGCAATCGGTGGGCATGGTGTTCTCGCTGATCCTGCTGGCGCCCAGCTGGGGCGGCATGATCAACGGCGTGATGACCCTGTCGGGCGCCTGGCACAAGCTGCGTGACGACCCCATCCTGCGCTTTCTGATCGTGTCGCTGTCGTTCTACGGCATGTCCACCTTCGAGGGCCCGATGATGTCCATCAAGACCGTCAACGCCCTGAGCCACTACACCGACTGGACCGTGGGCCACGTGCATTCGGGCGCCCTGGGCTGGGTGGGCCTGATCTCCATGGGCTCGCTGTACTACCTGATTCCCCGCCTGTTCGGCCGCGAGAAGATGCACTCCGTGCCGGCCATCGAGCTGCACTTCTGGATGGCCACCGTGGGCATCGTGCTGTACATCGCCGCGATGTGGATCGCCGGTGTCATGCAGGGCCTGATGTGGCGCGCCATCAACCCCGACGGCACGCTCACCTACACCTTCGTCGAAGGCGTCAAGGCCACCTACCCCTTCTATGTGGTGCGCGTGCTCGGCGGCCTGCTGTACCTGGGCGGCATGCTGGTCATGGCCTGGAACGTGTGGGCCACCGCCATCGCCGGCCGCTCGGTCAAGGTCGCCATCCCTGCAGTGCACGCTGCCCACGCCTGAGCAGCACGTACGGAGAGCTTTCATCCATGTCTGACAACAAGACCCCCGCGACCACCGGTTTCAGCCACGAAAAGGTGGAGACCAACAACTTTTTGATGATCGTGCTGATCCTGCTGGTGATCGCCATCGGCGGTCTGGTAGAGATCGTGCCGCTGTTCTTCCAGAAGTCCACCACCGAGGCCGTCAAGGGCGTGGAGCCCTATACCGCCACGCAACTGATCGGGCGCGATATCTACATCCGCGAGGGCTGCTACAACTGCCACTCGCAGATGATCCGCCCCTTCCGCGCCGAGACGCTGCGCTACGGCCACTACTCGGTGGCCGGCGAGTTCGTGTACGACCACCCCTTCCAGTGGGGCAGCAAGCGCACGGGCCCCGACCTGCACCGCGTGGGCGGAAAGTACAGTGACGAGTGGCACCGCATCCACCTGACCAACCCGCGCGACCTGGTGCCCGAGTCGAACATGCCCGCCTATCCCTGGCTGGAGAAGACACCCGTCGACACTGCCGTTGCAGCCCCCCGCATGAAGGCACTGCGCACCGTGGGCGTGCCCTACACCGACGGGCAGATCGCCGACGCGGCCGCCGAGCTCAAGGGCAAGACCGAGATGGACGCCCTGGTGGCCTACCTGCAGGTCATGGGCCGCGCGCTCAAGTAAGAGCGGCTAAAAAAACTCTTCTGGCGTCGTTGCCGCGTCTTGTCGTACTACCCGTACTGCCTGCGACGCAGCGCCTGGCCAGAACCGCTTCGCTGAGTTTTTTTCCCGCTCCAAGTAACACCACATTCTGGGAGATTGCAATGGACATCACGACTATGCGCATCGTCGCCACGCTGGCCTCGCTGGCCTGCTTTGTCGGCATCTGGGTCTGGGCCTACCTGGGCAGCAACAAGGACCGCTTCGACGAAGCGGGCCGCGTGCCCTTCGAGCACGAGTGACCGTGCCCGCCTCAAGAACAACAACCACATGAACAAGAGAGCACCCCATGAGTGACTTCACCAGCAATTTCTGGTCGGTCTTCGTGACCGCCGTGACCCTGGGCGGCATCGTCGCCTGCGGTCTGCTGCTGTGGATGGCCGGCCGCAAGAAGGTCATGGCCACCGCTGACAACACCACGGGCCACGTCTGGGACGAAGACCTGGTCGAGATGAACAACCCCCTGCCGCGCTGGTGGGTGTGGCTGTTCGTCATCACCATCGTCTTCGGCCTGGCCTACCTGGCCGCCTACCCGGGCCTGGGCACGTTTGCCGGCAAGCTCGGCTGGACGCAGCTGGGCGAGTACCAGGCCGAGATGGACAAGGCCAAGGCCGAGCTGGCGCCGCTGTACGCCCGCTTTGCCGACATGAAGCCCGAGGACATGGCGCGCGACCCGCAGGCCCACGCCATTGGCGAGCGCCTGTTCATGAACAACTGCGCGCAGTGCCACGGCTCCGACGCACGCGGCAGCAAGGGCTTTCCCAACCTGGCCGATGCCGACTGGCTGCACGGCGGCGCACCCGAGAAGATCCGCGAGACCATCGCGCAGGGCCGCATCGGCGTGATGCCGCCCATGGCGGCCGCCGTGGGCTCGCCCGAGGACGTGCGCAACCTTTCGCACTACGTGCTGAGCCTCTCCAAGAGCCCGCACGACTCGCTGCGCGCATCGCTGGGCAAGTCCAAGTTTGCCGCCTGCGCCGCCTGCCACGGCATGGACGGCAAGGGAAACCAGGCCCTGGGCGCCCCCAACCTCACCGACGACGTGTGGCTGCACGGCTGGGGCGAAGCCGCCATCACCGCCATGATCAACAACGGCAAGACCAACCAGATGCCCGCCCAGGCCGAGAAGCTGACCGAGGCGCAGATCAATGTGCTGGCCTCCTACGTGTGGAGCCTCTCCAACAACGGCGCTGCAGCCGCCGCGCGATGACCGTGTGACCTGAACCCTGGCGCAAAGGCTTCGCCGCCATACGGCGGGGCCGTAGCGCGCCGGCCGGTGCATGCCCCAAAGGGCATTGCGATCGGCCCCCTATTCGAGAACTGCCATGAAGCCACCCAGCGGGCCTGCCCGCAAGGTCATTCCCATCACCCCGGTCGCTGCCGCCCCTGGGGGCAGCAGCGACTCAGCGGCCGAAGTCGTGTCGCTGTACGAGGCGCAAAAGAAGATCTACCCGCGCTCCATCAGCGGCACCTTCGCCCGCTGGCGCTGGGCCATGGTGGCCCTCACGCAGCTGGTGTTCTATGTGGTGCCCTGGCTGCAGTGGGGCGAGCGGCAGATGGTGCTGTTCGACTTGGGCGCACGGCGCTTCTACCTGTTCGGGTTGGTGCTGTACCCGCAGGATTTCATCTACCTCACCGGTCTGCTCATCATCAGCGCGATGTCGCTGTTTTTGTTCACCACGGTGGCGGGGCGCCTGTGGTGCGGCTTTGCCTGCCCGCAGACGGTGTACACCGAGATGTTCATGTGGATCGAGCACAAGGTGGAGGGCGAGCGCAGCGCGCGCCTGCGCCTGGATGCTGGTGGCTGGACCTGGGAGAAGGTCCGCAAGAAGTCCGTCAAGCAGTTCCTCTGGATCAGCGTGGCGTTGTGGACGGGCTTCACCTTCGTGGGCTATTTCGTGCCCATCCGCGCACTGGGTGCCGAGTTGCTGGCGCTGCAGGGCAGCTGGCAGATCTTTTGGGTTTTTTTCTACGGCTTTGCCACCTATGGCAATGCGGGCTACATGCGCGAGCAGGTGTGCAAATACATGTGCCCGTATGCACGCTTTCAGAGCGCCATGTTCGACAAGGACACCCTGGTCGTCAGCTACGACCTGGCGCGTGGCGAACCCCGGGGCCCGCGCAGCAAGACCGTGGACCACAAGGCCAAGGGTCTGGGCGACTGCATCGATTGCACGCTGTGCGTGCAGGTCTGCCCCGTGGGCATCGACATCCGCAACGGCCTGCAGTACGAGTGCATCGGCTGCGGCCTGTGCGTGGACGCCTGCAACACCGTGATGGACAAGGTGCACTACCCGCGCGGCCTTATCCGCTATGCCACCGAGAACGCCGTGGCGGCCCGCTGGAGCGGCGCGCAGATGCTGCGCCGCGTGCTGCGGCCCCGCGTGCTCATCTACAGCGCCATCCTGCTCGCGCTGTGCGTGGGGCTCACGGCCAGCCTGGCCCTGCGCACCGCCTTCAAGGTCGACGTGGTGCGCGACCGTGCCGCGCTCTCGCGCATCGTCGCGGGTGGGCAGCTTGAGAACATCTACCGCCTGCAGATCATGAACGCCAGCGAGGCCGGCCAGCGCTACCGCATCGGCGCGCACGGGCTCGATGGGCTCACGGTGGCATCGGAGGCCGAAGTCGACATCGGCGCCGCCGAGTCGCGCTGGGTCGCCGTGCGCCTGCAGATCCCGTACGGCTCGGCCCCGCCTGGATCGCACCCCGTGCAGTTCGAGATCGAGGCCCTGGGTGGCGGGGGCCATGTCACCGAGAAGTCGGTGTTTCTGGTGCCGCGCTGACCGTGCCCGCCAGCCGCTGCCGCCCCTTTGTTGTCCTTGTCCGTCAGGAGTAGTACCCCATGCCATCCCCTTCCGTCGCCGCATCGCCCGTCGCTGCCACAGCCGCCGCTCCCTGGTGGAAATTCGGCCATGTCTGGCTGGTCATTTCCGGCCCGGCCATCGTCGTCGTAGCGGGCTTCGCCACGCTGTGGATCGCCATCGCCCGCCCCGACCCCGTGGTGGCGGAGGACTACTACCAGCAAGGCATCGAGATCAACAAGACGCTGGAGGACAACCCCAGCAGCCTGGCCCCCGCCATGAAGGCGCGCAACCATGCGGCCACGCCCGAGCAGGACAGGCCGCGCTGAAAGCGGCGCAGCCTCCAAACAACGAAACACCCAACGAGCAAAGCGGTTTTGAATTCGATCGGATAACTAGGCGGGGAGCCGCAGACAGTGCTGTAGCACGGCAAGGCTCCCCAACGACGTTAGCCGATTGAAGGCAAAACCGTAACAAGGAGACAAGCCCATGAGATTGCAGCGACTGATGTGGATCGCCTGGCCCGCCTTTCTGACGGCCGGCGTGCTGGAAATGCTGGTCTTTGCCTTCGTGGACCCACAGGACATGCACTGGTTCGGCCAGCCCTTGGCCCTGTCGCGCGAGGGCGTCTACACCATCGCCTTCTTCGTGTTCTGGCTGGTGACCATCGCATCGAGCGCGCTCACCACGCTGCTTTCCATGTCGCCGTTCGAGGTCAACCGCTGCCCGGTGCCCGTGACCGAGCGGCCGGCGGATTGCGCACGGCATAGGATTGACACCCCCTGAGTCGCTTCGCGCCTCGGTGCCACCGCCAGAGGCGGTGGCTCTTCGGGCACGTCCAAGCCTGCGCAGGCAGGATTGGAGCCTCGGCCCTCAGCCCCTCTCTCGCCTCGCTGCGCGAGTCGGGAGTGGGACGCCCCCAGCGCGGCGGGGCGGCCCTTGCGCGGGGGCACTGGCCTTTGCCGCGCCAGTTTTCGTCAGCGGGGGCATGGCCAGGTTGTTGGCCGATACCGAGACCCAGAGCGAGATCGTGTAAGGGAAAGCGAGCCTGGCACAGCTCTTGAATGCGGGCAGTGATGTCCCTACAGTAGCGGGCGGGCCGGCACCATTGCTGTGCCCGAGCCCTGCACACCCACCGCCATGTACCTGAGCCACGCCCGCGTAGAAATGCTGTCCCGCCTGATGGGCCGGCTGGAGGCTGCCGAACTGCCGGCGAGCGCCCCGCTGCGCCTGGCCGTGGGCAGCGACCTGCTGGCCCTGCTGCAGGCCGACCATTTCGCCTCGTACGCCTGGGACGACGGCGCCCAGCGCTTTGGCGACCGCGCCTCCATCCACATGGACGACGCCAACCTGCAGGCGTACGAGGCGTACTACCAGTACCACGACCCCATCACCCACCAACTGCGCCAGCGCCGCGAGCCCACCCTGGTCACGCAGATCCTGCCCCAGCAGGAACTGATGAAGACCGAGTTCTTCAACGACTTCCTGGCCCGCGACGGCCTGCACCACGGCGTGAACCTCTTTGCCTGGGACGGCGGGCGCAACCTCGGTGACCTGCGCATCTGGCGCAGCCGCCAGCGCGGGCCGTTCGACCGCGACACGCTGGACCTGCTGCGGCTGGTGCAGCCGGCGTTCACCGGCGCGCTGCGGCGGCTGGGCGCGCGGCCGGCGGACACGGCGCCGGTCGCACCTGTACCCGCTTCACCCGACCCCTGGCAAGGCCTCAACGGCCGCGCCCGCGAGATCGCCCAGGCCCTGTGTGCGGGCTGGCCCGACAAGAAGATCGCGGCCGAGCTGGCGATTGGGTACTCGACCGTGCGCACGCATGTGGATGCACTGTTCGAGCGGTTCGGGGTGCATAACCGGACGGAGTTGGTGCGGCGGTTGCTGGGGGAGGGGAGGCCGCATTGAAGCGTTTTGGTTAGATCCCGCGTTTCCTTGCCTTTTGTTGCATGGTGCATTCTTCCTGCCTCTTGGCCATCGGAGCGCTTGGCAGGGGCTTACTCAATTGAGCCTTTCTCTTTGTCACTTGCTGCCTCCAGGTGCGGTGTTTCGGATGGAATGGGACCGAACAGCATCACGATGAATCCCACCGGCACCGAAAGAAAAGACAGCCAGGGAATGCTGAGTATGGCCATGGCAACGGGGCCATACCACAAGGCGTTCTTGCAATTCACCGCCTGGGCTGCTGGTTCACAGCCGGCCAGCCACCACAAGGGCCACAGGACAAATGGTGCAGCCATAGGGGCCAATGCAATGATGAGGCCCCAACGAAACCTGGACATGGACACTCCTATTGAAACGGGTGGGTCGCTACTTCCCCACCTACTGCTTGAATCTTGCCACGGTAAGGCCAGGAAAGGCATTTGCAGAATCCCCCAAAAGTTATTGACGCGGTAAGCGCTTTCCAGCGCGGGGCAGCGCCAATCGCTCAGGCGTTGGTATGGGTGCTGCAATGGCCTGCCGCTTGATCAGGTGGCCAGTCCCGGCGATGAATATGCAGGGCCCAACTTCGTTGTTCGACGCAGCACCTGCCCCGCATGCGCATGCACCGTGCGCCCCTGCTCGCAGGCCAGGTGGCCGTTGACGAAGACTGCGTCGATACCAATGCTCGGGGTGGTGGGATGCTCGAAGCTCGCGCGGTCGGCCACGTGGGCCTCGTCGAAGACCACGATGTCGGCTGCATACCCAGGTGCGATCATTCCCCGGTCCGCCAGGCCGAAGCGGCGTGCGCTCAGGCCGGTCATCTTGTAGACGGCGGTCTCCAGCGGGAACAGGCGCTGCTCGCGCGCATAGTGCCCCAGCACGCGCGGGAAGGTGCCCCACAGGCGCGGGTGGGGCACGGCGTCGTGGGCCAGTCCGTCCGATCCGACCATGGTGAGCGGGTGCGCCAGGATGCGGCGCACATCGTCCTCGTGCATGGCGAAGTACACCGCGCCAGCGGGTGCCAACTGCTCCACCAGGGCCTCGGGCGTGCAGCCGCGCTCGCGCGCCAGGGCGAACAGCGAGCGGCCGGCGGCGCTGGGGTCGCCGCGCGACCAGGTGACCAATACTTCGCTGGACTGCCCCACGCGCGCGGCCAGCAGCATGGTGGATGAAGCGTTGTAGGGGTAGCAGTCCATGCACACCGGCTGGTGCGCGGCGGCCGCGTCCACGGCGGCCAGGGTCTGCACCGACCTGCCGTGGTTGCGCTGGCCGATGAGCTTGTGGTGCGAGAGCACGGCCTCCACGCCCAGGGCGCGGCCGATGTGCAGGGCCTCGCGCAGCGCGTCGTCGATAGCGTCGGCCTCATCGCGCAGGTGCATGGTGAGGATGCCGCGCGCTGCGGTGAGAGGGGCTCCCACGGCTATCACTTCTTCGGCGGTGGCCGCGCGCGCTGGCGGGTAGTACAGCCCGGTGGACAGGCCACTGGCCCCCGCATCCAGCGCGTCTGCCAGGTCGGCCGCCATGCGGGCCGCCTCTGACGGCGTAGCGGGGCGCTCCAGATCGGCCACGTGGCGCACGCGCAGGGTGGAGTGGCCCACCAGGCACACGGCATTGAGCGCGGGGCGGGCGGCCTGCAGCGCATCGAGGTAGTCCCCAAAGCGCGCGTAGCGCCAGTCGTCGGCGCCCAGCAGGTCCAGCGGGGCCGGGGGCGTGGTGGCGCTCAGCAGTGGCGCCAGGCTGATGCCGCAGTTGCCGGTGACCACCGTGGTCACGCCCTGGGTGAGCTTGGGGTGGGGGCCGTGCGGCGTGCCCAGCAGCAACCGGTCGTCGTGCGTGTGCACGTCGATGAAGCCGGGGCAGACGATGCGGCCTGTGGCGTCATGGTGGGCCCGGGCCGGCTGGCCGCGCAGGTCGCCCACGGCGGTGATGCGGCCCTGGGCCACACCCACGTCAGCGCGCAAGCGGGGTGCACCGCTGCCGTCGACGACCGTGCCTCCAGCGATGATCAGGTCCAGCATGCGGTCAACCCACCTGCGCGCCGGAGCGCTTGACCATCTCGGCCCACATGGGCGATTCCTTCTTCGCGCGCTCCATCAGCCGCTCGGCCGGGCCGGGCGTCACTTCGAAGCCGATGGCGGCGTATTTCTCCTGCACGGTGGGCAGGCGCAGCAAGTCGTTGATGGCCTTGTTCAGCTGTGCCACCAGCGGCTTGGGCAGGCCCGGCGGCGCGACGATGCCGCCCCAGGCCACGGTCTCGTAGCCCTTGACACCGGCCTCGGCCACGGTGGGCGTCTGCGGCAGCAGCGGGCTGCGCGCGGCGCCCGTGACGGCCAGCACGCGCACCCGGCCCGACTGGATGTGCGGGGTGATCGAGCTCAGGTTGTCGAACATCACGTCGACCACGCCGCCCATCAGGTCCTGGATGGCCTGGGGGCTGCCCCGGTAGGGGATGTGCGTCATGGACACATCCGCCATGGACTTGAACAGCTCCCCGCTCAGGTGGCCGGTGGTGCCGCTGCCGGCCGATGCCATGCTCAGGTCGCCCGGCTTCACGCGGGCCAGCGCGATCAGCTCCTTCACGCTGTTGGCCGGCAGATCCTTGCGCACCACCAGCGCGTTCTGCACGAAGCCCAGCAGGGCGATGGGCACCAGGGCATCGGGGTCGTAGGGCAGCCTGGCATACAGCGCGCGGTTGATGGCCAGCGTGCCCACGTTGCCGTAGCCCAGGGTGTAGCCATCGGGTGCGGCGCGGAACACGTCCGCCATGCCGATGCCTCCGCTGGCGCCGGGCTTGTTGTCCACCACGAAGGGCTGGCCGATGGACCTGGCCAGCTCGTTGGTGAGGATGCGCACGATGGCGTCGGGCGAGCCTCCAGCGGCCGAGGGCAGCACCAGGCGGATGGGGCGGTCTGGGTAGCTGGCGGCGGCCTGCGCCCACTGCGGAAGCAGTGCGGCGGCGGACGCGGCGGTGGCCGATTGCAGCCACCGGCGGCGGGTGGCTGCAGCGGGCGACACAGTGGGAGAGGGCCGCGAAGCGGGGGAGGTCATGGGCGCATTCCTTTCGTTGTTGAAGGGCTGATCACGGTGGGAATGCTAGAAACCGCCCCCGTTTTGCACAAACCATGTTTTCTGCGGCTACCATGCAAAATGCTCATGCATCTTTGTGGTGAATGGGGTTTTTCATGGCTGCTCGATGCACCTATCATGTGCATACCTCATGGAGTAAAGCATGTACCGTGCCCCTTCGACCATGTCGCTGCTGTGCCTGGAAGCCAGCGCGCGGCTGGGCTCGTTCACCGCTGCCGCGCAGGAACTGCACCTCACCCAGGGCGCGGTAAGCCGGCAGATCCAGGCGCTGGAAGAGCGGCTTGACGTGCGCCTGTTCACTCGCCGGCGCGACGCGCTGGTGCCCACCGACGCAGGCCGCTATTACCTGGATGAAGTCACCCCGTTGCTGCAGCGCCTGGAGCGTGCCACGGTGAACGTGATGGCCTTCAAGGGGCGGGGCGGCGGGCTGGCCTTGTCGGTGGGCGCATCGCTGGGCGCGTACTGGCTGATTCCGCACCTGCCTGCCTTCACCCGCGCGCATGGCGAGATCACGCTGAACCTGAGCACGCGCGTGGGGCCGGTGGACTTCAAGACCGGAGCCATCGACGCCTCGCTGGAGTTCGGCGACGGCCAGCGCCCTCGCCTGCACAGCGACTTCGTGGCTGCGCTGGACCTGTCGCCCTACGCCGCGCCCGCATGGGTAGAGCGCCATGGCGCGCGGGTGGATGCAAGCACACCGCGCGCCGCGCTGCTCAACCACCACACTCTGCCCGATGGGTGGGAGCAGTGGTTCGAATTCGAGCAGATCGGCACCAGCCCGGGGCGCGATGGTCCGCGCTTCGAGATCATGTCCATGGCGCTCAACGCCGCCGTGGCGGGGCTGGGCGTGGTGCTGCTGCCAGCCTACATGGCGCAGGACATGGTGCAGGCCGGCCGGCTGCAGCGCTTGTCCCCCCGCGTGTGGCGCTACGCCAAGGGCTACTACCTGGTCTACCCCGAGGAGTCGGAGCGCTTGCCGGCGCTTCAGACCTTTCGCGCGTGGCTGCTGGGGTTGGCGCGCGAATAGCGCCGGCCCACGGGCCTGCTCACGGTCTCAACAGGGGCCACGAACAGGCGCTTCGCTCAATCGGCGGCGCGGTACCGGTAGTCCACCGGCACGAATGCGTACTTGCCCTTGCCCTCATCCCGCAGGTACCCCACGCCCGGGTAGGGGATGTGCGCCGCAGCCACCATGCGCCGCTCCTTGGCCAGGCGCGCGAACTGCTGCTTGCGCTGCGCCTTGGCATCGTGGGGCACCACGTCGTAGACGATGGTCACGTCCGGCCGGGGCATCTGCACCGCTTGCACATGCAGGATGTCGCCGATGAATTCCAGCGCCTCGCCGCCCTTGCCCTGCAGCACGAAGAAGGCGTGGCCGGGCGTGTGGCCCGGGGTGGGCCGTGAGCGGATGCCGGGTACCAACTCCACCGCGCCGGTGAAGGGGCGCACTTGGCCCGACTTCACGTAGGGCGCCAGGGCCGTGGTGGCCTGCTCGAAATAGGCCTTGTCGTAGCCGCGCACGCCCTGCTGGTTGGCGGGTGCGAGGAAGAAGTCCAGGTCTGGCTTGCCCACGTGGATGGTGGCGTTGGGGAACACGCGCTGGCCCTGCGCATCGACCAGACCGCCGCTGTGGTCGGTGTGGATGTGGGTAAGCAGCACGTCCTGGATTTGCGCGGGCTCCACGCCCGCGGCCTTGAGGCTGGCAACCAGTTGGCCGCCCACGCCCGGGCCGAAGAAGGCGCCGGCGCCGGCATCGACCAGCGCCAGGCGGTCACCGGCATAGACCAGGTAGGCGTTGATCGAGGCCTCCACCGGGTTGGCGAGGAAGCCGCGCTGCAGCAACTGGTCGGTCTGTGCGGGCGTGGTGTTGGTGAGCAGGGTGTGCAGGTCCTGCGGCACCGTACCGTCGGACAGGGCGACGACCTGTACGCCGCCCACGCTGAAGCGGTAGAAGCCGGCCTGTTGGGTGGCGGTGGGAGCGCTGGCCGGGGCGGCAGGCGCAGCGGCCTGGGCGATGGCCAGAGCGGGGCCGAGCAGCGATGCGGCTACGGCCAGGGAGATCAGGGAGCGGCGTGTTGTGGTCATGTCTTGGAATGGATGAAGTGTGCAGACGTCTGGTGAATGGCGGTGGCCTCAGGCCACCCGGCCGTGCTGGAACAGCTGGGCCTTGGCATCGGCATCGAGCTCGGCCTTGAAGGCGTGCCTGGTGGCCAGGGCCATGGCCGCAATGGCGGCGGGCCGGGCATTGAGTTCGTCGAAATGGCGCTTGATGTTCGGAAACTTCGCCCACGCCGCGTCGCCTATCAGGTAGGCCAGGCCGCCGCACCAGCCCCAGAGCGACATGTCGACGATGCTGTAGTGCTCATCACCCAGCACATAGCGGCGTGTGGCCAGCCGTGCGTCGAAAAGCGCCCAGTGGCGCTCGGCCTCGAACAGGTAGCGGTGCAGCGCATACTCCTTGGGTTCGGGGGCGTAGTGGGTGAAATGCACAGCCTGGCCGGTGAAAGGGCCCAGGCCCGTGGCGGCCAGCATCAGCCACGAGAGCATCTCGGCGCGGCCTGCGGCACCGGGCACGCCGAGAAAGCGCCCGGTCTTCTCGGCCAGGTGCAGCAAAATGGCTGCGCTGTCGAACACCACGGCATCGCCATCGACCAGCGCCGGCACCTTGCCGTTGGGGTTGATGGCGCGGTAGGCGGCGCTGTGCTGCTCGCCCTTCGAGGTATCGACGGGCACCATCTGGTAGGGCAGGCCCAGTTCCTCCAGCAGCAGCGCGACCTTGCGCGGGTTGGGGGTGGGGTGGTAATAAAATTGGATCATCTGAAAACTCACAGTCGGTGCGGTGGAAAGGTGCGCAACGATAGGGCGCGCAGGCACTGCAGCGTGAGTCGGAATTGCCGATAGGAGGTATAGGCACCATGGATATCCGGCGTTCCGATCTGCCCTTGTTGATCTCGCTCGATGCGCTACTCGACGAGCTCAACGTCACACGCGCGGCGCGGCGCCTGAACATCAGCCAGCCCAGCCTGTCGGGCCAGTTGGCCAAGCTGCGCGACCTGTTTGAAGACCCGCTGCTGGTGCCCGCCGAGAACGGCCGCGGCATGGTGCCCACGCACCGCGCGCTGGAGTTGAAACCTCGGCTCAGCGAGGCGCTCAACCAGCTGCGCGGTGCCGTGGAGCTGGGCGACAGCTTCGACCCCGCCACCGCGCGCCGCGCCTTCGTCATCGCGGCGAACGACAGCGTGTTCAGCATCCTCGGCCTGGCGGCGCTCGGCCGCATCGTGGGCACCGGCAACCCGGACCTGCGCGTGAGCTTCGTGCCTGCGGCCGACTCCGGGCTGGTGGAGCGCATGGAGCGCGGCGAGGTGGACCTGTACCTGGGCGATGTGGGCAAGGTGCCGGGCCCGCTCAAGTCACGCTTTCTGATGGGCGACCGCTTCGAGATGGCGCAGCGCATCGGCCACCCGCGCGGCAAGGTGGCCGCCACGCTCGACGAATACTGCGGCCTCTCGCATGTGCTGGTCTCGCAGGTGGGCCACCCGCACAGCCAGATCGACGACCTGCTCGCGGCCCTGTCACGCAGCCGGCGCGTGGTGGTCACCGTGCCCAGCTACAACCAGGTGGCCCTGGTGCTCACGCACACCGACTGCGTGGCCACCCTGCCCAGCCACCTGCTGCGCCGCTACGCGCAGATCCTGGAGATACTGCCCGCGCCGTTCGAGATACCGCCCTTCAACCTGGCTATGGCCTGGCATGCCCGCGCGCAGGAAGATGCGGGGCACCGCTGGCTGCGGGAGCTGTTCGTCACGGCCGTCGCAGAGCAGGCAGGTGAAGACGCGGTGGTCTCCTAGATCTTGGGCGCCGGCACGCTGCCCAGCACCTTCTCGATCTCCAGGCCAATGGCCAACAGCCTGCGGTCGCTGCCCACCGGACCGTCGAGCTCCAGCCCCACGGGCAGGCCCGCGCTGGTCAGGCCCGCGGGTACCGAGAGGCCCGGTATGCCGGCATTGCTGCCCGGGTCGGTGTTGCGGATGAAGGTGGCGAATGTGTCCGCATCCGCCCCGCCGTTGACCTTGACGGTGGACGAGCCCTTGGCCCGGTCCATGGGCACGGCGGGCAGTGGCGTGGTCGGGAACAGAAGGGCATCGAACTGGCCCTGCGCAAAGGTGCTGGCATACAGCGCCTGCAATTGCGGCCGGTGCACGGCCATGGCCTCGGGGTAGGCGGCGCCAAAGGCATCGGCGGTGATGGCACCGAAGGCGCCCTGCACGTCGGGGCTGGCCACCTTGGCCGCGACCTCGGCCACCGTCTTCACGGGGGCGTTGTTGGCCGCAAGGTAGGCGGGCAGGTCTGCCACGGGCTCGTGCAGCGCGATCTGGAACGACATCTTTTCGTTGAGTGGCAGCAACTGCGCCATGTCCACCTCCACCAGCGTGGCGCCGGCCGCGCGCAGTTGGGCCAGGGCGGCGTTCACCACCGTGGCCAGCGAGGCATCGAGCCCCGCCCACAGCGGGCGCGGCAGGCCCAGGCGCACGCGGGACAGCGGCATGGCGGGCAGGCTGGCCTCGCCGGTGATCACCGCATCGAGCAGCGCCACGTCGGCCACGGTGCGGCCCATGGGGCCCACGGTGTCGCGCGTGTGGCTGATGGGCACCACAGCCAATGGGTCGTGGTAGCGCCGCTCGGCGCCGCCATTGCCCACCGAAGGGCGCAGGCCCACGATACCGCACAGGGCGGCAGGTACGCGGGTGGAGCCGCCCGTGTCCGTGCCCAAGCCGGCCGCCACCATGCGCGCGGCAATGGCTGCGGCCGTGCCGCCCGACGAGCCTCCGGGGATGCGCGTGGGGTCGTAGGGGTTGCCCACGGCGCCGGCGAACGGCGAGAAATTGGTGCTGGTGATGCCGAAGGCCAACTCGTGCAAGTTGGCCTTGCCCAGCACGATGGCGCCCGCGTCAATGAGCTTTTGCAGCGAGGGCGCCGTGCGCGGTGGCTTGAATCCCTTCAGCGCGGGCGTGCCTCCGGTTGTGGGCAGGTCGGCGGTGTTGATGTTGTCCTTGGCCACGATCACCAGGCCGGCCAGCGGGCCGAGTGGTGCACCCGAGGCGCGCGCCGCGTCGATGCGCCGCGCGGCGGCCAGGGCACCGGCTTCGTCGAGTGTGATGAGGGCGTTAAGCGACCGCAGCGCCTTGGCGCGCGCCACCAGCGCGGCCACATAGTCCACGGCCTTGAGTTGGCCGCCCTTGATCTGCGCGATGGCCTGCGTTGAGGTCAGCTGGGTGAGGTCCGATGGCGTGGATGCCGTGCTCGCGCAGGCGGCCAGCCAGGCGGGGGCGGTGAGGGTGCCGGCCAGGGCGCCAGTGCGTTGCAGAAACCGGCGGCGGGGCTGGGGCGAGGGGTGGCTCATGAAGACGCTCCTGAAGGTCGAAACTCGAAGCCTTCAGGTTATCGGCGCCTGGCCGGGCGCGGTATCCCCAGGATTGAGGAGGCGTGCCCCCAACGGGACCAGCCTTCCCTCACAGAAAAAGAACGACGCGCTCGCCCGCTGCGCGTGAGCAACAGGCCATCATGCGCTGGTTGGCCTGGCGCTCGGTCTTGGTCAGCACCTTGTCGCGGTGGTCGATGTCGCCGCTGGCCACCTGCACCTCGCAGGCGCCGCACAGGCCCTCGCCGCAATCGCAGGGCACATCGACGCCCGCTGCCTGCAGCGCCTGCAGCAGGGTCTGGTGGCGGGGCACCTCGATGGTGAGGCCCGAGTCCTTTAGCTCGGCGACGAAGGCGTGCTCCTTGCTCGGGTCGAGCGCTGCGTTGTCGGTGCTGAAGTGCTCGAAGCGCAGCACGCTCTCGGGCCAGTGCTCGCCCAGGGTTTCGAGTTCGGCGATCAACCGGTCCGGCCCGCAGGCATAGACGCGGGTGGCGCCGTCCACATGCCGCAGCATCGCGGGCAGGTCCATGCGCTGGCCCTCGGTCTTGATGTGCAGGGTGGCGTGGCCGGCATGGTCCTTCAGTACCCGGCCCAGCAGCGCCATGTTCTGGCGCGAGCGGCCCGCGTAGTGCAGCGCGTAGGGCAGGCCCAGGGCCTTGAGTCGGTCGGCCATGGCGAGGATGGGCGTGATGCCGATGCCTGCGGCCAGCAGGATGTGGTGAGTGCCCGCTTCGTCAACGCGAAACAGGTTCTTCGGCCCGGCCAGCTGCAGTTCGTCACCGGGCTGCAAGGTGTCGCAGAAGTGCCGCGATCCACCTCGGCCGCCTTCTTCACGCTGCACGACGATCTCGTAGCAGCCGGGGTGGGCGCCAGATCCGCACAGCGAGTACTTGCGGCGGTGGCCCCCGGCGATGAGGTCGATGTGCGAGCCCGCACTCCAGGCCGGCAGGGGCGTGCTGCCGGCCGCGGCGATCACGAAGCGGTAGAGGCCTTCGCCCTCGGCGATCTTGTCCTTGAGCACCACCGCGCGGGCAATGCCGTCCTTGGGCGGCGGGCCGATCTGGAACCTGGCGAGGACGGCAGGCGCCTTGTCGGCCTGGCGCTCGGGGTTCTGCAGCGGATCCCACTGCACCCACAGCGCCGACGGGCCGCGGAACGAGGTGTTCGAGAGGAACTCGAACTGCTGCCCTTCGACGAGCGCGATGTGCGGCAGGCGGCGCACGAACTCTTCGAGGAAGATGCGCATCTGCATGCGCCCGATGTTCTTGCCCATGCACTGGTGCGCGCCGTAGCCGAAGGTCAGGTGCTCGACGGCGTTTTCGCGGTGCAGGTCCACGCGGTCGGGGTCTTCGAAGTGGCTGGCGTCCGCATTGGCCGATGCCTGGAACAGCAGCAGCTTGCCGCCCTGCGGGATCTTCACGCCGCCGACCTCGGTGTCGCGTGTGGCCATGCGCCGCCAGGCGATGATGGAGCCCGCCACGCGCAGGCATTCCTCCACCGCGTTGGGGATCAGCGCGGGCTGCGCGCAGATCTCCTCCCACGCATGGCGGTGCGACAGCAGGGTCATGAAGGCGTTGGCCGTGGCGTTCGACGTGGTCTCGTGCGCGGCGGCCAGGATGGCCATCATCATCGAGCGCAGGTACGACTCGGTCACGATGTCCGGGTGCGCGTGGTGCTGGCGGATCGAGTCGTACATCCAGCCTTGGCCATCGGGCTGGGCCATCATGGTGTCCAGGATGCCCTGAGCGGTCTGCCAGAAGCGGCCCACGTTGTGGGCGATCTCCAATTGCTCCTGCGCCGTGGGCCGGCCCCAGGTGTTCAGGGTGTGCGCCACCGCGAAGTTGCGCAACTGCTCTGCCCCTTCATCCGGCACCCCGAGGAAGTGCAGCGCGATGGTCAGCGGAATCTCGTAGAACATGTCGGCCACCAGGTCCGCACGCCCCTTGTCGACAAAGCGGTCCATGTACTTGCGCGCGAGTTCGCGGATGGGCTGCTCGTAGTCCATCAGGCGCTCGGGCATGAAGGCGTCCATCAGCAGGCGCCGGCGCGCCATGTGGTCCGGCTCGTCCTCGTTGACCATGGTGCGGTTCATCGCGAAGCCATAGCTCTTGAGGATGGCCAGCACCTCCTCGGTGGCGGGCGTGATCTTTTCGAGCGCGACCGAGGGCGAGAACAGGATGTTGTCGCGGAACACCGCCTTCACGTCCTCGTAGCGCGTCACCACCCAGTAGCCCAACTCGGGGCTGTAGAAGACAGGCTCCTCCTCGCGCGCCCAGCGCACCACCTCGGCCGGGTTTTGCTGGTAGCTGGCGGCGAACGGGTCGAACGCCGCCGCGCGCGCGCTCACGGGGCAGCCCGTGGGGCTTTTCTGGGCGGCGGCCATCGCGGCATGGTCGACCGGGCAGCGGGAGGCGTTGGCGGGGGCAGTCATCGTAAATCTCCTTTCGCGTAAATGTATTACGCAATGTAGCGACAATGATTCGGGTTTACCCTGGGTTGCCTTGGTAGCCCATGGCGCGGCTGATGAGCCGCGCTTCCTGCAGCAAGGCGGGGCAGATGGCGCCGTCGGGCCGCAGGTCGAAGCCGCCCGTGGCGCCCAGGGTGGTCAGGCAGGCGCACACATTGCCGGTGGCGTCGAAGACCGGCGCCGCTAGCGCGCTGATGCCCTTGAGCAGCGAGTCATTGGCCATGGCCCAGCCCCGCGCCCGCACCTGCTGGCGCAACTGCTCGACCGGCCGCGTGCCATCGAGCTGCGAACGCCTGTCTGCCGAGGCCTCGGCCAGCTCCTGCTCGGCCATGTCGATCACCAGCCGGTCGCTGGAAAAACCCAGGAACACCCGGCCCGTGGCCGACCACAGCGTGGAGAGCACCGAGCCCGCGCGGATGTTCACCGTGACGGGCAGGATGGGCTCTTCCATGCGCAGCACGGTGGCCCCCTTGTTGCCCATGACGGCCAGGAAGGCCGTGACCTCCAGCGCCTGGCGCAGCCGCTGCAGGGACGCCTCGCCCAGTCGGATCGGGTCGCACTGGCGCAGGGCGGCCAGGCCGATGGCGATCGACTCCTGGGCCAGGTAGTAGTGCTGGTTGACGGGCGACTGTTCGACAAAGCCCTGCTGGCACAGGCTGGCCAGGTAGCGGTGCACCTTGGCGGGGCTCTCGTCGACCTCGGCGGCCGTCGCGGTCAGGCTTGCGGCGCCGCCCAGGCGGGTCAGCGCCTTGAGGACGCTGAGCCCCATTTCGGCCGATTGGACGCGTTGCCGGCGGTCGGCAACACGGCCGTTGGAGGAAGGTGTAGTCATGGTGTCTTGGTCGAAAACCTAGGGTAAACGCTGCCCCAGTCTATTACGCATAGCGGAGTAACATCACGCAGATATTAATCCCCTGAGGTGCAGACATGTTGAAGAATCGTCGCCTGTTGGCTGGAATGCTCGCTCTGCCGGCATTGCTGGCATGGGCCGGCCCGGCCAGCGCGCAAACCTACCCGGCCAAGGCCATCCGCTGGCTGGTGCCGTACCCGGCGGGCGGCGGGTCCGATTTTCTCGCGCGCACGGTGGGCCAGCAGCTGTCGACCCAGGTCGGCCAGCCGGTACTGATCGACAACAAGCCCGGTGGCAACACGGCCATCGCCGCCGTGGAAACGGGCCGCGCCGCGCCCGATGGCTACACCATCCTGTCGGCCGACAACGGCACCATGGTGTTCAACCCCGCGCTGTACAGCAAGCTGACCTACAACCCCAGCAAGGACCTGTTGCCCGTGACGCTGATGGGCAAGTTCCCGATGATCCTGGTGGTCAACCCGGGCGCCGACTTCAAGGACGCCAAGGACTTCGTCGCCAAGGCCAAGGCCAAGCCCGGCGCCATGAGCTTCGGCTCGGCCGGCGCGGGCAGCCCGCACCACCTGGCGATGGAGCTGCTCAAGGTCGATGCCGGCCTGTTCATGACCCACATCCCCTACCGCGGCGCTGCGCCGGCGCTCACGGACTTGGCCGGCGGGCAGATCCCCGCCATGATGGTCGACCTGGCCGCCGGTGGCGCCTTCATCAAGGCCGGCAAGGTGCGCCCGCTGGCCGTGGCCAGTGCCAAGCGGCTGCCGCAGCTGCCCGATGTGCCGACCTTCGCCGAACTGGGCTTCAAGAACGTCGAAGCGTCTGCCCAAGTGGGCATCGTCGCACCCGCAGGCACACCGGCGGACGTGGTGGCCTCGCTGCAAAAACAGGTGGCTGCGGCCATCAACCAGCCTGCGGTCAAGCAAAAGCTCATCGACTTCGGCATCGAGCCCGTGGCCAGCACGCCGGCCCAGTATGCGGACCTGATCCGCACCGAGACGGACCGGTGGCACAAGCTGATCAAGGCGCAGCGCATCACCCTGGACTGAGCTGTTAGCTTGGCTGCGACCCGCCGTGGCGTTCCGTTGGCGGCGGGCTGAGGCGGTCAGAAATGCTGCGGGGGCTCGAGTCGCCCCCCCGCGCACCACCAATGGATTTGGCGCAGTTTCACTGAGTCATGCAAAAGCCCTGTTTCCCTATGGAACAGGCCTTTTGCCATGATGGATGCAGTCAGCGAGAACGCTTTAAATTACTGGAATTTTATCCAGTGTTGCATGGCGATCCCGCGCGGAATCTCGCGCGAGGAGGTGGACGGGAATGGCGTACTAGACGAAGGTCAAGGGCGGCGTTCGGGTGCAGGTTGAGCGGCTGGGCATCCGGCTGTCCAATAGGCTGCCAACGAAGCCCAGGCTGAGGCCTGGGCCATCGCCGAAGAGGCAGCGATCCTGGCCGGCAAGCGCAACCAGTTCCACCGGCGCACGCTGCGCGAGGCCGTCAAGCGCTACCAGGCCGGGGTTACCGGCGAGAAGGCCGAGAAGAAGCCCAAGGTGGCCAGGGCAGACAACCTGCGGTTTGAGGCCTGGCTGCGGGACTACCCTGACCTGGCTAACAAGGTGTTTTGAGAGATTATGGGCGATGACTTGGCCGCATGGCGAGACGCGCGGCGCAGCAGTTTCGGCCCATCTGGACCCTGGCGATCAAGAAATGGAAGTGGGCGGGCGCCAGCCTCTAGAAGGACATCACGCTGCCGCCCAAGGGGCACGCAAGGCGCAAGAAGACGTTGTGACAGCAGATTCGCCAGATCGTGCCCTCGGGCGGTTATCGCACCGGACGGCCGCCGGCGCCGCCGCAGACAGAGACGATGTGGGCCTACTTGGTGGCCCTCCACACCTCGATGCGCTCGGCCGAAATCCTGCGCATGTCACGGTCCACGGTGGACCTGAAGCGGCGGGTCTACCACCTGGTCAGGCACAAGACCGATGACGATGTAGGTGACCGTATCGTGCCCCTCACTAGGCGCGTGGGCAAGCTGCTAGGGGTGCTAGATGCGGCTGCTGCGGCCAAAGATGCTTATTTCACAGTGACCGACGAAAGCCGGGACGTGAATTTTCGGAAGGTTCGAGACCGTTTGATAGTCAAGGGGCTGACCTTCCATGACAGCCGGGCAGCGGCGTTGACCTGGCAGCTAAGTAAGCGCTCCGACGTGATGACGCTTGCGAAAATAAGTGGCCATAGAAACATCCAAGAACTCTTCAACACTTACTAGCGCGAGACCGAGGAGGAGATTGCGGCACGGCTCTAACTGGCATAGGCACATTTGCAGCTTTTCGTATGGCTTCTGTTAAGAGATGGACGTTTGTAGAAGGATCACCTTTTGGATGGGGTGTGCCTTCTCCTTCCCTATTGATGATCGCTTTTTCGGAATTATTCACTGCGGCTTCATACTTGTCCATTATTTCTGATGGGCAAAATATTGGATTTTTATCATGGTGGTATGTAGGTATTTTTTTAGTTAGAGCTTTGTGTACCGCGTGATGGTGGCCTGGCTTGGCGTAACAGCCAAAGTGCATCAGGCCCCACAACTCAAAGCATGGATTGGAGTGGGCGACTTTGATGTTGTTTGCCTCGGCCTGTTGAAATGCTTCGCTAATCATGGCTGAAGTAAAATTATCGCGATCAAACAAGGCCCATACTTCGAATATTTCGAAAGAGTTATTGTTTTTCTTTGTCTCACGCTGTTTTGATTTGAACTCTTCGATTGCTCGCTCGACAACAGAGGTGGGAACGCCTGCCTTTTCAATGATGCGAATGTCCAGAAGGGGATAGTGCCACAAATCCTTGAGTTTTCTGAAATAGTATGGCTCTGTTATTTCCCCTTCTGAAACAATAATAAATTGAGTTTTAGGTTTGCGACCCTTACCTATAGATCGTTCGAGAGGTTTTACAGCTGGCGTTGTACGAGCCATCATCGATACTCCTCGGAGATGTAAGGGATGGCGCCAAATCGACCCTGAATGTAACCCTTTTCGATATTGTCGGTGTTCTTTGTTGGTATCTCCACGAGCGGGTACACAACTGAAGCCCCGTCGCGCGATTTTTCTGAAAACCAAATTTCATCACGCCTCAAAACTTTATCGTTCAGAAGATTCGTGTCGTGAGTTGAGAATAACAACTGGGCACCCCTTGGATTCGATTTTTTGTCCGCAAAGAGTGTGATGATATTTCGCGAAAGTAAAGTGTGCAAAGTGGTAGTAATCTCATCCAAAATTACTATTGAGCCGGATGAAAGGGCCTTGACAATAGCTGGCACCAATATCATCAATTCACGTGTCCCGGAGCTTTCGGTTTCAAATTTGAGAGCTTTTGTCCCGCCGCTTTGAGCCAAGTGGCCAAGCTTTCCCTCAAATGTTGTTGCCGGGGGCTTCATCTCTGCATCTATCACTTTTGACATGAAACCGTAAAACTCAGTCAATGTCTCAGATGGCTCGTTGGGGCGTTCTTCAGTTTGTATATTGACTACACCTGTGTCCGCATGTCTTAAAAACTCTTCTGTGCGGGATTTAAGATTAGGGTCCTTGTGTAATTCCTCGAATATGTCTGACAATGGCTTTTTTCGACTAAGAAAGAATATTTTGTCGCAGACGAAATTATAAATTTCGTCTAGCTGCTTATGGCCTGAGGCATGTGCTGTAGATAGAAATAAGACATCTTTTTTCGTTACATTTTCAACCGATTTGTTGCTGCCTGATAACGATCGACCGTAATCTATTGACTTATTATTCTTGTCGCGATGAAACCAAAGTTGTTGGGCTTGTTTTGGGAACGCGTAAAGCCACTCTTGGTGAATTTGAGTTGCGTCGTAGGTAAATCCGTATTGATACCGAACTTCGTTATGAATGAAATCGATTGCAAACTTAGTTGGCTTCTCGCCGCTGCTCTCATCCAGCTCAAATGGATCATAAGGAAGAGTTTTTCCTGTCATCTTAAAAGAGCTGGCCACCATGTTTCTAAACATTCTCAACGCATGGAGTACGTTAGATTTGCCACTGGCATTGGCGCCGTAGAGCACTAGAAGCGGCAAAACACCGTGCTTGCTGTACTTTGTCTCGATCAGATCTTGGTCCCGATCTTTCAGCGCTGTTCCCATCAGCGAAACCTCTGTTTCGTCTCTGATGGACATGAAGTTCTCTATCGTGAAGCGTAGAAGCATAGGTAAGCCTGTCGAAAAAAGTCGTTTTTATCCAATTTTTGGATTTTTTAGAGTGTACATGACTCGATCCAGTGGCGGAGGCTGCGATGGCTATCGCTTGCAGCTTGGACGTTGTCTGTTCAAAAGCCACCCTTGAACTTTGAGAAAGCTCCACCATCGCATACGCTCGGACAGGTCGATTGCGGGTGCGGGAAAGTCGGACAGTTTGGTCACGCGGTTGGTGGCATGCGCGCGCCTGCAGCCCAGCAGATGCGCGATGTCGGCGGTGTTCAGGGCAACGTCGCCCTTGCAGAGGATCGGCCGCGGAATAGCCCGCAAGGTGGTTTGCTGGGGTTGCTGGTCGGGGTGAAGGGCAATAACGGCCATGGTTTCAAGCGGCTAGGGCGGCCAGATCGGTGTTGGAAACTTGGATGACGCGGCCGCCGGCGCTAAGGTTGGCGCCCTTTAATTTGGTGACTACGGCATGCAGCTCGCCGGCGCTGAGTTGCTGCAGCTGGTACTCGTGCAGGCGCACGGCCGTGTGCAGCTGGTACTCGTGCAGGCGCACGGCCGTGGCTGGGGCGTCGAGCTCATAGAAGTAGAGCGGGGTGCGCTGCCAAGAGGGGCCGCAGCGGCAACGCATAGCAATGGTGTCGCAGGCGTCGATTGCGCTGGTGAAGTGGTCGGTCAGTCCGCGCACGATGCCGGTGCGCTCGATGGCTTGGGCGATGCCCAGGCAGCTGTGCATGGTGTCGTCCTGCAGCTCTGTGGCCACGCCCTCGCGCAGGGCTTTTAGGCACAAGCGCAAGGGTCCATCACGGTGGCGCGCTCGGCGTCTGTCAGCCGAGCGGCACGGCACGGCACAGCGCAGTGCCGAACACGTTGGTATGGATCACGCGCGGCTTGCAGGGTTTCATGCGCCCGAGCCCATGGCGCGGCGCAGGAGTCCCCGTCCAACGCCTGTTGCGCGGCTAGGATGTGGACGTGGGTGGCCTACTGCATCGGCGATGTTCATCGCGCTCACCACGTGGGCCCATTGCAGCTCTGTGGTCACGGCTTCACGCATGGCGCGGAAGCCGGCGTGGCCGGGGCGCATGACTTGGACCACCTGGTGGCGCTGCAGCTTCATGGCGACGATGGCAAGCAGGAGGCTGTGAGGCGCTTGCCCTGTCTGCGTGGATTCCGCCCGCTTGCGCGATCATCTCCATTTCGGGGCCCTTGAAGGTATTGGTGGGCTTGGCGTAGCCACTGTGGGGCTGATTGAATTCCATCGAAGGCGGCTGCCGACGATTGCAAGGGCGCTCCCGGCAAGACCCCATGGCCGCTACTGGATTGCACCGGTTCTGGTGCCATCGTGCCACTCCCCGTTACAGTTGAAAACTCATCAGTTCAACTCAATACCGGAGAGTTTCATGCTGTCACGCCGCCATTTCCTGGGTGTTGGGCTTGCCGCCCCTGCCTTTTACGCTGCGGGCTCGTTCGTGCCCGTGTGGGCGCAGAATGCGCCCAACTTCGGTACGCCCACCCTGCCCAACCCGGGCTTTCGGCGCATGAAGGTGGGCGATGTGGAGGTGGTGGCGCTGGCCGATGGCGTCACGCGCCGCCCGCTGGGCGAGGAGTTCGTGAAAAACGCGCCGTTGGCCGAAGTGCGTGCGCTGCTCACCTCGCAGGGCCTGCCCACGGACTACATCGACGTGCCCTACACCCCCTTCCTGGTGGTGGCAGGCGGGCGCAAAATCCTGATCGACACGGGCCTGGGCGAGTTTGGCGGCCCCACCACCGGCAAGCTGCTCGACAGCCTGGCCGCTGCAGGCCTGAAGGCCGATGACATCGACACCGTGCTCATCAGCCACTACCACGGCGACCACATCAACGGTATTCGCAATAAGGCGGGCGCGCTGACCTTCCCAAAGGCCAAGGTGCTGGTGCCGGCCGCTGAGCATGCCTTCTGGATGGACGATGCCCGCATGGCGGCTGCCCCTGCAGGCATGAAGGGCGCCTTCGAGAATGTGCGCCGCACCTTTGCCACCATGCCGGCCGACACGCTGGTGCAGTTCGGGGCGGGTACCGAAGTGGCACCGGGCATCCAGTCCGTGGCGGCCTACGGGCACACGCCGGGCCACACCCTGTTTGAGCTCAAGTCCGCCGGCCAGAACTTCTTTTACGTGGCTGACCTGACCAACGTGCCGGCCCTGTTCGCACGCAACCCCGACTGGGCCGTGACCTTCGACATGGATGCCGAGGCCGCACGCAAGGTGCGGCGCGAGGTGTTCCAGCGCATCACCGCCAGCAATGCCATGCTGGGGGGCTTTCACTTCCCGTTCCCGGCTTTCGGGCGCATGGCGGCATCGGGCAATGGCTATGCCTTCCAGCCCGCAGCCTGAAGTGGCCGTTGGCCGGCGCACCGTGCTGGGCGCCGGGCTGGCGTTGACCACGCTGCATGCCTGGGCCGCCCAGGACCCCGAGGCCGAGGCCCTGCTGCGCAAGGGCGGGGTGGTGGCTGCGTTCCGCCACGCGCTGGCGCCCGGCACCTTCGATCCACCGGGGTTTCGCCTGGGCGACTGCGGCACGCAGCGCAACCTCAGCGAAGAAGGGCGCGAGCAGGCACGGCGCACCGGCGTGTGGTTCAAGGAGCGCCAGCTGCAGCCGGCCAAGGTGCTTTCGAGCCCCTGGTGCCGCTGCATCGACAGTGCCACGCTGGCCTTTGCCGCGCCCCAGGTCTGGCCCGCGCTGGGTTCGCCGCGCGGCGCGCCGGAGACCACCGGTGCCGGCCACCTGCGCGAGCTGCGCCAGGCGCTGGCGGCCGCGTCGGCGCGGGGCGCAAGCTTCGAGGCCTGGTTCACCCATATGTTCGTGCTGTCCGATCTGGCCAGCACCAACACCAGTTCGGGCGAGGCGCTGATCCTGCGCGCGGACCGCAGCGGCAAGACCGAGGTGCTGGCCCGCCTGCAGGTTCAGGGCTGAGGGTTTAGCTACACGTCTGCGAGTTGACGATGCGCTTCAAAGCATCGGTGTCGAGGATGCGCACATGGCGCTGCTTGACCTCGACGATGCCGTCCTCGGCGAACTTGGAGAAGGTGCGGCTCACCGTTTCGAGCTTGAGGCCCAGGTAGCTGCCGATTTCTTCGCGCGTCATGCGCAGCACCAGTTCGGACTGCGAGAACCCGCGCGCGTGCAGGCGCTGCACCAGGTTGAGCAGAAAGGCGGCCAGGCGCTCTTCGGCGCGCATGCTGCCCAGCAGCAGCATCACGCCGTGCTCGCGCACGATCTCGCGGCTCATGATCTTGTGCACATGGTGCTGCAGGGCCGTGACCTCGCGCGAGAGCTCCTCGATGCGGTCGAAGGGCATCACGCAGACCTCGGCATCTTCGAGCGCCACGGCGTCGCAGGTATGGTGGTCGTTGACGATGCCGTCCAGGCCGATGATCTCGCCCGCCATCTGAAAGCCCGTCACCTGGTCGCGCCCGTCCTCGGTGGCCACGCAGGTCTTGAAGAAGCCGGTGCGGATGGCGTAGAGCGAGGTGAATACCTCGCCGTTGTGGAACAGCGTGCCCCCGCGCTTGACCTTGCGCCGCACGGCCACGATCTCGTCGATGCGCGTGAGCTGCTCGTCATTCAGGCCCACGGGCATGCACAGCTCACGCAGGTTGCAGTTGGAGCAGGCGACTTTGATGGCAAGCGGGTTCATGGGCGTGGACGCTGGTTGGAGGCGCGGGCGGACCGTGTCCGGGGAGAGGAGCGTGGTGGTGGCTGACATGCATCAAATTGTCGCCACTCTGACTCCGTGAACACTTGATCTACATCAAGGCCGGTGGGCAACGGCTGCGGCAAAGTCCTTATCAAAGAAGGATTTCCCCCAAATGACCGCTGTGACGCCCGAACTTCTGAGCCGCTTCGATGTGCCTGGTCCCCGCTACACCTCCTACCCCACGGCCGACCGTTTCGTCGAGGCTTTCGGCGAAGACGAGTATGTGCTGGCCCTGGCCCAGCGCAAGGCGGGCACGCCGGGCAAGGCGCTGCCGCTGTCGCTGTACGTACACATCCCGTTCTGTGAATCGCTGTGCTACTACTGCGCCTGCAACAAGATCATCACCAAGCACCACGACCGGGGCGACGTGTACCTGCGCTACCTGGCGCGCGAGGTGGCGCTGCACACGGCCCACTGCGGCACGGGCCAGATGGTGAGCCAGCTGCACCTGGGCGGGGGAACGCCCACCTTTCTGTCGGACGACAAGCTGCGCGAGCTGATGGCGGTGCTCAAGCGCAGTTTCACGTTCGCGCCGGGCGGCGAATACTCCATCGAGGTGGACCCGCGCACCGTGACGGCCGAGCGCCTGGCGGTGCTGGCCGAACTCGGGTTCAACCGCCTGAGCTTTGGCGTGCAGGACTTCGATGCCGACGTGCAGAAGGCCGTGCACCGCGTGCAGCCGGCCGGGCAGGTGTTTGCGCTGGTGGAGGCGGCGCGCAGCCTGGGTTTCGAGTCGGTCAACGTGGACCTGATCTATGGCCTGCCGCGGCAGACGCCTGAATCCTTCGACCGCACGCTGGAGCAGGTCAAGCAATTGCGGCCCGACCGCATTGCGCTGTATGCCTACGCGCACCTGCCCGAGCGCTTCAAGCCGCAGCGGCGCATCGTGCCGGCCGAGCTGCCAGCGGCGCCTTCCAAGGTGGCCATGCTCTCGCGCTCGCTGCAGCAGTTCATGGATGCGGGCTATGTCTACGTGGGCATGGACCACTTCGCGCTGCCCACCGATGCTTTGGCCGTGGCCAAGCGCCAGGGGCGGCTGCACCGCAACTTCCAGGGCTACAGCACCCAGCCCGACTGCGACCTGATCGCCCTCGGGGTCTCGGCCATCGGCCGGGTGGGCGCCACCTACAGCCAGAACGCCAAGACCCTGGATGAGTACTACGACCTGCTGGACCAGGGCCGCCTGCCCGTGGTGCGTGGTCTGGCCCTGAACCGCGACGACCTGGTGCGCCGCGCCGTGATCATGGCGCTGATGTGCCAGGGCGAGCTGCTGTTCGAATCCATCGAGGCGGGCTGGCTGATCGACTTCCGGCGCACCTTTGCGGCCGAACTGGAGCAGCTCGCGGGCCTGCAGGCGCAGGGCCTGGTGAGCGTCACGGAGGAGGGCATCACCGTCTCGGCCATGGGTTGGTTCTTCGTGCGCGGCATTGCCATGGTGTTCGACCGCTACCTGCAGGCCGACCGCAACCGCGCCAGATTCTCCCGGATCATCTGACCATGCTGTCCACCCTGGGCTTAACCGCGCTGCTGATGGGCCTGGCCGGTGGCCCGCACTGTCTGGCCATGTGTGCGGCGCCGTGCGGGGCGCTGGTGGGGCAGGGTGGGGAGCAGCCTGTCCGCTGGGCCGGGCAGGGGGGCTCCGGGGTGGCTGAACCCGTAGCATCGCTTGTGCTGGGCCGGCTGCTGGCCTTCCATGGCGGGCGCTTGGTCGGCTATGCGGGCCTGGGCGCGGCCGCTGCGACCGCGATGGACAGCCTGGCCTGGCTGACCCAGCGCACCGCCGCGCTGCAGCCGGCCTGGACCTTTTTGCACCTGGCCATCATGGCCTGGGGCCTGCTGCTCCTGGTGCAGGCGCGCCAGCCGGCCTGGGTGGAAGGCCTGGGCCGCTCGGTGTGGCGGCGCGTGCAGCCCCTCACGGCGGGGGCGGGCGGCGTGGGTGCGGCCGGGCTGCTCTGGGCGCTGATGCCCTGCGGCCTGCTGTACTCGGCCCTGCTGGTGGCGGCGCTCAGCGGTGGGCCGGTGCAGGGGGGCGCCACCATGGCGCTGTTCGCCCTGGGCAGTGGCCTGTGGCTGGTGGGCGGGCCGTGGCTGTGGTCGCGCCTGCGCAGCCGCATCAACCAGGCCCGGGCAGACTGGGGCACGCGCGTGGCCGGGGGGCTGCTGTGCGCGGCGGCCGGCTGGGCGCTGTGGATGGACCTGGTCTACAAGCCTTCGCTGTGGTGCCGGTGAGACAGCCGGTCGGCCGCCAGCTGTTGTTTTGCGCGTCCTACGCAGTTGCACGGATCGCAGGGCCGCCTGATCGGTGCATTGCCAGGGCTCTGCGTCTGCAGGGGGGCGGCCTGGAGCGAAACGCGGCTTTGGCGCAACGCTCCGGTGCAGGGTTTTCCCCGGGGTGTCGTGCATTGCATCACCGAATTCGGGACAGTATCGCCATGGCTATGTCCTATGACATTGCAGGACAAGACAGGCCTTCAGAACTGGTGATAATGGTGTAACCAATGGTGGCAGCGATGCCGCCGTGCTTCCACCCGTACGCCCCGAAGTGAATTCTTCCATCCTCATCGACATCAGCCAGCTGCGCATCGGCATGTACATCCAGCTCGACCTGGGCTGGATGCACCATCCGTTTCCGGTGAGCAGTTTCCGGGTGGCGTCTGCCGAGCAGATCGCCACCTTGCGCGAACTGGGGCTGACGGAGGTGCGCTACGTCCCCAAGAAGAGCGATCCCGACCTCCGCGAGCTGGCGCTGCCCCCGGTGGGCAGCCCCGAGGAGGCGCCGCCCGCCGATGCTCCAGGCGCCGCGCGGGAGGCGACGGCCCCCGCTCCGCTTGCTGTGCCACCCGACCCCGCTGTGGACGAGGCCGCCGCCCGCCGGCGCCGGCTGTTGGAGGCGCAGAACCGTGCCCTGGCCCAGTGCAACCAGCGCTTTGGCGAGGCCACGCGCCGCTACGTGGCGCTGGAGAAGGTGGTCGTGGACCACCCCGAGCGCGCGCGTACCGAGGGTGAAGTGCTGGTGGCCGGCTGCGTCAGCGACCTGCTCAACAACGGCGATTCGGTGATCCGCCTGCTCTCCGAAGGCGTGGGCGAGCCCGGGGCGCTGCACCCCGTGAACGTGCTGGTCGTCAGCCTGCTGCTGGGCAAGGCCCTGGGCATGAAGGCCGAAGACCTGCAGGACCTGGGGGTGGCCGCCCTGATCCATGACGTGGGCAAGATGCGCCTGCCCGACGCATTCAAGAACGCGCAGGCCCACATGCCCGCGCCCGAGCGCGCCCGCTACGAGGGCCATGTGCGCGAATCCGTGGCGCTGGCGGGCCGCATGGGCCTGGGCAAGCCGGTGCTGCTGGCCATTGCGCAGCACCATGAAATGGTGGACGGCAGCGGTTTTCCGATGCGGCTCACGGCGGCAGACCTCTCGCGCCCCGGCCAGGTGCTGGCGCTGGTAAACCACTACGACCGCCTGTGCAGCCCCGGCAGCGGCATGGGCGGGCTGACCCCGCACGAAGCGCTGTCCGTCATCTTCGCCCAGCACAAGGCGCGCTTCGACGCCGTGGTGCTGGGGGCCTTCATCCGCATGATGGGGGTGTACCCGCCGGGCTCCATCGTGCAGCTGGTCAACGACCGCTACGCCATCGTGGCCTCGGTCAACTCCTCGCGGCCGCTGCGCCCCAAGGTCATCGTGCACGACCCGCGCGTGCCCAAGGACGAGGCGCCCATCCTGGACCTGGAGACGGTGCCCGAGCTCGGCATACGCCGCAGCCTCAAGCCCGCCCAGCTGCCGCGCGAGGCGCTCGACTACCTGTCGCCGCGCAAGCGCATCTGCTACTTCTTCGAGCGTGCCGTGGCCCCCGTCCCCGACGAGGGTGGAGCGTGATCCGGCCGCTGCCGCAGGCATGGATCGACGGTTTGCTGGAGGCGGTATGGCTCGTCGATGAAAAGACCCTGTACATCCTGGCCGCCAACCAGGCGGCCGAGCACCTGACGGGCCTGACCATCGCCGACATGCTGGGCACGCCGGTCACCCTGCTGGCGGCCACGCCGCAGGACCAGATCTTCTGGAGCCAGCCGGCCGCCGTGGTGGCCGACGGCATCCATTCGCACACCAGCGTGCTGCACGCCACCGGCATCCTGGTGGCGGTGGAGCGGCGCGTGACGCGCGTGCCCCGGCTCGAAGGCGGCACGGCCTTCCTCGTCACCATGGTGGACCGAAGCCACCAGCAGGCCACCGAGCGCGAGCTCGAAACCCTGTTGGCCGAGCTGCGTGCCACGCTCGATTCGGCCGCCGACGGCATGCTCGTGTGCGGCCTCGATGGGCGGGTGCGCGCCTTCAACCAGCGGCTGGCCCAGCTGTGGAACGTGCCGGCCCCGCTGCTGGTGCGCCGCGACGACGAGGCCTTGTTTGCCCACATGGCCGACCAGGTGGCCGACGTGCCCACCTATGTCGAGCGCCTGGCCGCCGTGGTGGCCGAGCCCATGCAGGAGAGCATCGACATCCTCGGGCTGCGCAACGGCATGAGCCTGGAGCGCCGCTCGGTGCCCCAGTTCAGCCAGGGGCGCGCCGTGGGGCGGGTGTATTCGTTTCGCGACATCACGCGCCAGAACGAGGTGCAGGCCAGCCTGCGCCTGGCGGCGCGGGTGTTCGAGTCGAGCATGGACGCGATCTTCATCGCCGACAGCCACCACCGCCTGATGCGCATGAACCCCGGCTGCGAGCGCCTGGTGGGCAAGACCGCGCGCGCCTTCGAGGGTGCGGCTGCAGCCTCGCTGTTCGGTGGCGGGCCCGATGCCGACTTCATGGCCCAGGTCGAGGCCGGCTGGGCGCGCGAGGGCTTCTGGGAGGGCGAGCTGTGGCTGCCCCGCGAAAACGACGCCTACTGCGCCGTGCAGCTGTCCTGGGTGGCGCTGCGCGACGACGAGGACCGGCTGGTGCAGAGCATCGGCTTCATGCGCGACCTCACCTTGCAGCACGCCGCGCAAAAGCGCATCGAGGAGCTGGCCTACAGCGACGTGCTCACCGGCCTGCCCAACCGCCTGCTGCTGTCGCAGCGCGTGGACACCGCCATCCAGGGCGCGCGCCAGAGCGACACCGGCTTTGCCATTCTGTTCCTGGACCTCGACCGCTTCAAGATCATCAACGACTCGCTGGGCCACCCGTTCGGCGACCGCGTGCTGCAGCTGGTGGCCGAGCGCCTGCAGACCTGCCTGCGCCAGACCGACATGCTGTGCCGCCTGGGCGGCGACGAGTTCGTGATCTACCTGCACGGCGGCGATGCCGTGGTGGCCGAGAGCGTGGCGCGCCGCATCCTCGATGAGATGCTGCGCCCCTTCACGCTTGACAGCATGGGCTTTTCGATCCAGTGCAGCATCGGCATGGCGCTGTACCCGCAGGACGGCAGCTCGCTGGACGAGCTCATCAAGCAGGCCGACACGGCCATGTACCAGGTCAAGGAACGCGGCCGGGGCAGCTACGGCTTCTACCAGCCGCAGATGAACGCCAACCTGCTCTCGCGCATGAAGCTGGAGCACGCCATGCGCCAGGCCCTGGGCGAGCAGCGCATGGCCGTGCACTACCAGCCGCAGGTGAGCATGGAGACCGGTGCCATCACCGGCGCCGAGGCGCTGATCCGCTGGACCGACCCCGAGTTCGGCTCCGTCTCGCCCGGCATGTTCATCCCGCTGGCCGAAGAATCCGGCTACATCGTCACGCTGGGCGCCTGGGTGATGGAGCAGGCCGTGCGCGAGGCGGCGGCCTGGATCCACAGCGGCCACCCCATCGTGGTGTCGGTCAACGTCTCGGCGCTCGAATTCCGCCAGCCCGACTTCGTGGAGCGGCTCACGCGCCTGTTGGCCGTGCACCAGTTGCCGCCCACACTGCTGGAGCTGGAGCTGACCGAAACCATTTTGCTGCAGGACGCTACCGAAATGGAGCAGCGCCTGCACGAACTGGCGGGCCTGGGTGTGAGCCTGGCCATCGACGACTTCGGCACCGGCTATTCGAGCCTGGCGTATCTGAAGAAGCTGCCCATCCACAAGCTCAAGATCGACCAGTCCTTCGTGCGCGGCCTGCCCGACGACGATGGCGACCGGGCCATCGTCAGCGCCATCATCAGCATGGGCCGCGCGATGCGCATCGAGGTGGTGGCCGAAGGGGTGGAGACCGAGGTGCAGCGCGCCGTGCTGCAGCAGATGCACTGCGACCACTACCAGGGTTTTCTGTGCGCGCCCGGCCTGCCGGCCGAAGACTTTCGGCGCCTGCTGGGCCGGCCAACGGTGGCACCGCCCGGTGTGCCAGCGCCGCAGCCCGTGACAGCAAAGCCCGCGCCAGAGCCTGGGGACTGAGCCCTCAGGGGCATTTGTCGTTGCAAAGAGCTGGGCGCCGATCTGCCAGCAGTGGTGCAAGCAATCGACCTTCTCAGCCCGCAAGCCTGCTTGCCAGGGGCGGGCGTTCGGCAAGTACGGTCCGCGTCGCTGCATCGGCTGGAAACAATGTCTCGATCCGCATCTCCTGCAACGTTACGTCTTGCGCCGTGCCTATGGTGGCAATGGTGGTGAAAAGATTGAGTTCGATGCTGTCTCGTTTCAAGTTCAATCCTGAGATCAGTGGCAGTGTCTCGACCGGCAGGCGCGGCTCGCCCAGAGCCTTGAGTACGGGATCGATCTCCATCAGCAGTTCGTCGTCGCGTTGCTCGCGCACATGCGCGCTGCCCAAATCGCGACGCAGGCGGCCCAGTACCTTGCGCTGCACTTCCTCCAGGTTCCGGATGAAGCCCCGCATGCCTTCGGGGCGCATGACCAGCTGCGCCATGTTGACGGGTGCTGCACACTTGCCGGCATCGGCGGTGAAGGTGGCCAGCACCCACCTTCCTGCTGCGTTCGCGTCGACCACGTCGTAACAGCGATTGACGATGAAGGTGGGATTGGGCTCCATGGCCTGAAGTACGAACTGCAGCGCGTCGCGCACGGGTCCGAGTGTGAGTCCGTCCATTGGCGTCTCGGTATAGAGCGGCGCGAAGCCGGCAGCAGCCAGCAGCTGGTTTCGCGCGCGCAGGGGCAGGTCCATGGCTTTCGTCAGCACCGCCACCATCTCGCGACTGGGGCGGGCCTTGCCGGTTTCCAGGTAGCTCACGTGGCGTGTGGAGACGCCCGCAGCCAACGCCAGATCCATCTGGCTTTGCCCGCGCATGGCACGCCATGATTTGAGTTGCGGGCCAAAATGCGATGCAGTCTTCATGGCTCCAAGAATAACGTTTCGTTTCGTGGCGGCAATAACCTGCGACGTTATCGACAGCCCAGGTAGCGGGCCTAAGAATGCACCCCATGCAAACTTATTTCCTCCACCCCAACGGCATCTCGGCGCAGGAGCGCGAGGTGCCCACGCCAGGCCCCAGCGACATTGTTGTGCGCGTCAAGGCCGCATCACTCAACAAGCGCGACTTGTTCATCCAGGCGGGCACGTACCCCATCGCCGCGAGGTCCGGCGTGGTGCCGCTATCGGACGGCGCGGGGGAGGTGGTAGCCGTGGGCGGGCATGTCAAACGCTTTTCTATCGGCGACCGCGTGGCGGGCAATTATTTCGCGCGCTGGAAGAGTGGTCCCATCGGCTACGACGTGTTTGACCAGCTGGGTTGCACGCTCGACGGCATGCTTGCCGAGTACACAGTACTGCATGAAGAGTGGGCCGTGCGCGTGCCCGCTCACTTGACATGGCTAGAGGCCGCCACGCTGCCTTGCGCCGGGGTTACGGCGTGGAACTGTGTCGCAGGCGCCGTACCCATTGTGGCGGGGCAGACGGTGCTCGTGTTGGGCTCGGGTGGCGTCTCGTTGTTCGCGCTGCAGCTGGCCAAGGCCATGGGTGCGCGGGTGCTCGCCACCACTTCCAGCGACGAGAAGGGCCATCGGCTCAAGGCACTGGGTGCGGATGCAGTCATCAACTACTGCCATGAGCCCGAGTGGGGCAAGGCGGTGCGCGCGGTCACCGGCGGCGCGGGGGTGGACTTGGTGGTGGAGACTTTCGGGGCTGACACCATTGAGCAGTCCATTCGTGCGGTGGGCCTGCATGGCCAGGTGATGCTGTTGATCGCGCGCGGCGTGCACAAGGCGAACATCGAGATCTCCTCGCAGGCCTACGGCGCCAGCATGGCCACCATCCGCCGCGTGTTCGTCGGCAATCGCGACAGCTTCGAGGCGATGAACCGGGCCCTCACGGAGCACCAGATACGGCCCGTCATCGACAGCGTATTCCCATTCGCGCAAGCCCAAGAGGCGTACCGCCACTTCGAGCGCGGCCAGTCGTTCGGCAAGGTCGTCATTTCCATGGAAGCCACCGGGAGAGAGTCATGCAGCAGCCACTAGACAGTTTCATTGCCGAGTACCTGGCCATGTGGCACGAACCCGATGCCCCACGGCGGCGGGCGATCGTGGAGCGGCTGTGGGCACCCGGGGCCGAGAACATCACCCGCAATTTCACCGCCCGAGGCCTGGGCGAGATCGCCGCGCGTGTGGACAGGGCCCACATGGAGTGGGTGCACCAGCGCGACTTCATCTTTCGCTCCCGCGGCAATGCCGATAGCCACAACCACCTTGTCAAATTCCATTGGGAGATGCTGCCCCGCGTGGGAGGCCCAATTGAAGCGCGCGGGCTGGACCTGCTGGTACTGGACGAGGCAGGGCGGATCCGCTCGCTCTACCAGTTTGCAGAGCAGCTTGCCGCGTAGACCAGGCGCGGACCAAAGCCGCCGCAGAGGGCTCGAAGGAGGCGTTTTTGCGGGCCGCACGGCATCAATCGGCGCTGGCCCTCAGATACTTGAGAGGCCTTTGTAGAGCATGTACGCGGCCAGGCAGAACAGCAGGCTGGCGAATACGCGCTTGAGCTGCTTGACCGGCAGGTTGTGTGCAGCCTTGGCGCCCAGCGGTGCGGTGAGCACGCTGCACACCGCGATCACGGCCAGGCCGGGCAGCCAGATGTAGCCCAGCGAGGCGGGCGGCAGGTTCTGCACCGTCTGCCCGCTGACGGCATAGCCCACCACGTTGGCCAGCGCGATCGGAAAGCCCAGTGCGGCGCTGGTGGCCACGGCATTGTGGATGGCCACGTTGCACCAGGTCATGAAGGGCACGCTCACGAAGCCGCCGCCGGCACCCACCAGGCCCGACAGGAAACCGATCACCCCACCCGCGGCCAGTTGCCCGCCGGTGCCCGGCATCTGGCGCGTGGGCGCGGGCTTCTTGTCCAGCAGCATCTGGCTGGCCGAGAAGCTCACGAACAGCGCGAAGAAGATCGCCAGCGACGAGCCCTTGAGCAGCGCGAAGATGCCCAGGCTGGCCGCGAAGCCGCCGATCACGATGCCCGGCGCCAGGCGCTGGACGATGTCCCAGCGCACCGCACCGCGCTTGTGGTGCGCGCGCACGCTGGAGATGGAGGTGAAGACGATGGTGGCCATCGAGGTGGCGATGGCCATCTTCACTGCCAGGTCCGGCGCGACTTCGCGTGCGCCCAGGATGTAGGTCAGGAAGGGCACCATCAGCATGCCGCCGCCAATGCCCAGCAGCCCCGCGAGAAAGCCCGTGCACAGGCCGAGGACGCCGAGTTCAACGATCAGGAGGGGGTCGAGCATGGGGAGGTGGCAGATGGAAATGGAGGGGGCGGGAAGGTGCTGCAATGCGGCAGGAATTGTAGAGCGCGGGCTTGTCGGCTGCAGGCGGTCTGGCTACTTCGCCTTGCCCGGCCGCGCTCCATGGCGACGCAGCAGCGCCACCTTCGCGGGCTCCTGCCTCGTGAGCGCCACATCCAGCGGTGTTTCGCCGGCCTTGTTGGCCGCATTCGGGTTGGCGCCCAGCTTGAGCAGCTGCGCCATCACGTCCTGCATCTCCGGGTGCTCGGTGGCGGCATGCAATGGGGTGTTGCCGCCGTGGTCGCGGGCCTCGATTTTTGCGCCTGCTTGCACCAGCAGTTTCGCCATCTCCGGGTAGGCGGCCAAATGAAGCGGCGTGGTGCCTTCGCGGTTGGCCGCATTCACGTTGGCGCCGCGCGCGATCAGCAGGCGGGCCATGGCGGTGTGCTCTTCGCCGGCCACGCCGTGCAGCGGAGTAAAGCCTGCGGCGTCTCCCTGGTTCACGCTGGCTGGGTCGCGGGCCAGGAGCCGTTCCACCGCTGCGCGGTGATTGAACACGGCGGCGTCGTACAGCGTGGCTCGGTGCACTGACTTGGCGGCACCGGTCTGGGGCAGCACGGGCAACGCGATCATGGCAAGCACACAGCAGCAGACCGCCTGGCGGATGGTGGATCGGGCTTGCATGGATGGGGGTGGAAGACCTGGAGCGGTGGAACCGTTTGTTGGCAGGATGCAGGTGAATGCAGGGCCGAAAAAAATGGCTGCCGGATCGCTCCGGCAGCCATTTGGGGAATAGGTGTCTGCGGCATTGCTACCGGACCCTCATCCTGAACCGGGGGTTCAGGTGGGCGAGGGCAGCCAGGTGTTGGGTTCATCTGACGCGAGATGATCACGCTCCCCTGGCGATGTACCAAGCCCGTGCTCGTTGAGCATTGGTTCAAGGAAATATAAGACCCGACGGCACCGCAGACACCTTTATTGTAGGCGCTGCAAATGCCCTTTGCAGCCGTTAGGCGATGTAAAGAAAATCTCCAGAATGTGTGCCGCTGATAGCGTGCGGCGCGGCGCTTTCTGGCCCTACAGCAGCCGACCGTCTTCGCCCAGGGCCTGGTCCAGGCGCTGCACCAGGCTTTGCAGGCGCAGGGCCTCGTCCGCATCGGGTGGCAGCAGCGATTCCTGCACGCCGCTGGCGCTGCGCCGGGGCGGTGGCGCCGGCATGTCGTCGCCCATTGCCATGGGGGTGGCCATGGGCACGGGGTGGGGGTGGTCGGCCGCCTCGGCGAGGTCGGCGGCTTCGCGGTCGGCGATCTCGAAAGCGAGGTTCAGTGCGGCCAGCACCGCGATGCGTTCACGGGCACGCACCTTGCCGGCATCGCGGATGCGCGTCATGGCGGTGTCCACGCGCTCCACGGCGTCGAGCAGCCGGCTCTCGTGCCCCTCGGGGCAACTGAGCAGGTAGCTTTGCTGCAGGATCTGCACCTCGATTTGCTTCATGCGGCGTCTTTCGCGGGAGGGGCCTGGGGCAGGCGCTCGAGCAGGGCGTCCACGCGCGAGCGCGCTGCGCTCAGGCGGGATTTGAGGGAGTCGCGCTCCTGGGTGAGTGCGGCCACCTGCTCGGACAGCAGGGCGTTGGTGCGCTGCAGTTCGGCGTGGCGCACCAGCAGGCGCTCCACGCGCTCGGCGATCTGGTCAGTGGTCGATGGTGTTGTTGCCATACAGCCACCGATTGTAGGACGGCGGGTTGTAAACGGTCGTAAAATCACCGGGTTGGTGCTCGCGGTGTGGTTCACATGCTGCAGTTCAACGGGAAGCAGGGAGGTGGCGCCACGCATGGCGCGCCGAGCCTGCGCTGCCCCCGCAACGGTCAGCGGACGAAGCCTTCGGGCTTCTCTCTCCAGCCACATGCCACTGGGTGCCTTGAACAAGCACCTGGGAAGGCGTTGGGGAGTGTTCCGCCAGCCCGGATACCGGCCAACACGGTGGTTGCATGCGCCCTGGATTGCAGGGCGCGCGCAGCCGTATCACCCATTTCGCTGGCGGGAGGCCGGCACGGGTTTGTTTGCTGACGATTCGCCCCATGAAAATCCGTACCCCCCGTGCGTGCCTTGCTGCGTCCATCGCCAAGCCCCTGCGCCTGCGTCCCGCCCTGGTGGCCTTGGCTGTGCTCGGCGCCTGCGCCGCTCAGGCCCAGCAGGCCGGTGCCAACGGATCTGTGCTGCTGGCGCAGAACCTGCGCGCGCCTTCGCTGAGCGAAACCGTGGTGACCGCCACGCGCACGCCGCAGCCCCTGTCCGACCTGGTGGCCGACGTGACCGTGATCGACCGCCAGACCATCGAGACCAGCGGCGCCACCGGCCTGGCCGATGTGCTGGCGCGCGTGCCGGGCATCGAGATCTCGCGCAACGGCGGGCCCGGCACCACCACGGGTGTGTTTCTGCGCGGTGCGGAGTCGCGCTTCACGGCTGTCTACATCGACGGTGTGCGCATGGACTCGCAGTCCACCGGCGGCGCGGCGTGGGAGTCGATCCCGCTGGCGCAGATCGACCGCATCGAAGTGCTGCGCGGCCCGGCCGGCGCGGTGTATGGCTCCGACGCCATGGGCGGCGTGGTGCAGATCTTCACCAAGCGGGGCGAGCAGGGCGTGGCGCCCTACGTCGGCATCGGTTTTGGCAACCACGGCACACGCAAGGCCGAGGCCGGCGTGAGCGGTGCCAGCGGCACCATCGACTACGCCTTCGGCATCGCACGCGAGGAGAGCAAGGGCTTCAACGCCCGTACCATCGCCACGCAGAACCCCGACCGCGACGGCTATGAATCCACCTCGGCCAGCGCCCGTGTGGGCCTGCAGGTGAACGCCACGCACCGGCTGGAAGCCACGCTGCTCGCCAACGACCTGGACAGCGGCTACGACAGCGGCCTGGGCAAGGACGACCGCAACCAGCACCAGCTGCACGCCCTGGGCCTGAACTGGCAGGCGCAGTGGACCCCGCAGTACAAGACACGCGTGCAGATCACCGACTCGCGCGACGAGTACCAGACCACGCCGGCCTTCTACCTGACCGAAACGCGGCTGCGCGGCTACCTGTTCCAGAACGAATGGCGCCAGGGCCCGCACCTGGTGACGGCCGCGCTGGAGCGCCGCGAGGACCGCCTGGACAACGCCCCCATCGACCGCAAGCGCTCGCAGGATGCGCTGGCACTGGGCTATGGCTACACCGCCGGCGCCCACACCTTGCAGGCCAATGTGCGCCACGACTCGGACAGCGAGTTCGGCGGCAAGGGCACGGGCAGCCTGGCCTATGGCTACACCTTTGCCCCACAGTGGCGCGCCACGGCATCGGTGGGAACGGCCTTTCGCGCACCCACGCTGTACCACCGCTTCAGCGAGTACGGCACGGGCAGCCTGAACCCCGAGAGCAGCCGCAATGCCGAGCTGGGCCTGCGCTGGGCACAGGCTTCGAGCAGTTTCTCGGTGACCGCCTACCGCAACCGCGTGCAGGACCTGATCGTCTTCGGCCCCGCCGGGCGCTGCCCCTCCACGCAAGGTTGCTATGCGAACGTGGCGCGCGCCGAATACAAGGGCGTGACCTTCGCGGGCTCCTACCGCCTGGGCAGCGTGCAGCTGCGCGGCTCACTGGACCTGCAGAACCCGCGCGACCTCGATACCGGCAAGATGCTGGCGCGCCGCGCCAAGCGCCACGGCACCCTGGGCGCCGACACGCAGCTGGCTGGCTGGACCGTGGGCGCCGAGGTGCAGGCCTCGGGCCGCCGTTTCGACACCGTGGCCAACACCTTCGTGCTGGGCGGCTACAGCCTGTTCAACCTGTATGCCAGCACGCGCATCGCACGCGACTTCACGCTGACCGCGCGCCTTGACAACGCAGCCGACAAGACCTACGAGCTGGCCCGCACCTACGCCACCCCGGGCCGCACGGTCTATGTGGGCGTGAAGTGGGCGCCGCTCTAAGCACAAAGACAACGAGAGAGAGCAGGGAAGGGAAGCAAGAAGAATGGTCACCCCGGCACGCTGTCCGGCGATATTGATCGCCGCCCCGGCATCCGGCCAGGGCAAGACCACCGTCACCGCGGCACTGGCGCGCCTGCATGCGCGCCAGGGCCGGCGGGTGCGGGTGTTCAAGTGCGGCCCCGATTTCCTCGACCCGCACTGGCACCAGCTCGCCAGCGGTGCGCCGGTGCACCAGCTCGACCTGTGGATGAACGGCGAGGCCGATTGCGCGCAGCGCCTGCATGCTGCAGCGTTGGAGAGCGACCTGGTCCTGATCGAAGGCGTGATGGGCCTCTTTGACGGCACGCCGAGCGCGGCCGACCTCGCGCAGCGCTTTGGCGTGCCCGTGCTCGCCGTGGTCGATGCATCCGCCATGGCCGGTACCTTCGGTGCACTGGCCTTTGGCCTGCGCCACTACCGCGCAGGCCTGCCCTGGGCCGGCGTGCTGGCCAACCGCGTGGGGTCGGAGCGCCATGCCCAGATGCTGCGCGACGGCTTGCAGGACGCGGATGACTGGATGGGCGCGCTGATGCGTGTGGCGCCCGGCAATGTCCCCACCAAGGCCTCGGCACCGCTGCTGCCTGAGCGCCACCTGGGCCTGGTGGTGGCGCACGAGCTGCACGATGCCATGCAGCGCCTGGATGCGGCGGCCGACGCGCTGGCCGCCACGCCGCTCGGGCAGATGGGCCTGGACGATCTGCAGCGCTGGGCGGTGGATTTTCCGCCACCCGCAGCGACGCCTGTGGCACCGCTGCTCGCCGGCCGCACCGTGGCCGTGGGGCGCGACGAGGCCTTCTGCTTCATCTACGCGGCCAACCTGCAGTGCCTGGCGCAGATGGGCGCCCAGGTGGTGTTCTTCTCGCCGCTGCACGATGCCGCGCTGCCCGCCTGCGATGCCGTATGGCTGCCCGGCGGCTACCCCGAGCTGCATGCCGCCACCATCGCAGCCAATACCGCCATGCAGGCCAGCCTGCGTGCCCATGTGGCTGCGGCCAAGCCCGTGTGGGCAGAATGCGGGGGCATGATGGCCCTGTTCGAATCGATTGCTTTGGCCGATGGCGCGCAGCACCCGCTGTGGGGCCTGCTGCCCGGCCGCGTGGCCATGCAAAAGCGCCTGGCTGCCTTGGGCCCGCAGCACCTCACGGTGGCGGGGCACACGCTGCGCGGCCATACGTTCCACTACTCCACGGCGCAGAGCACGGTGCCCGTGGTGGGCCGCACGGCGCGCCCGGACGCAGTGCCTGCACCCGATGCCGGTGAGGCGCTGTACCGCCAGGGCAGCATCCACGCGAGCTACTTCCATGCCTGGTTCGCATCCGCTCCCGTTGCGGTGGCGCACCTGCTGGGCGAGGAGGGCGTGCCCGCATGACGACCCTGCCATCCACCATCACCACCGAATTCATCCTCGGCGGCCAGAAGAGCGGCAAGTCGCGCCGCGCCGAGCTGATCGCGCGCGACTGGCTGGCCTGCTCGCCCGCGCACCGTGCCGTGCTGGTCGCCACGGCCCAGCCCTGGGACGAGGAGATGCGCCAGCGCATCGCCCGCCACCAGCGCGACCGCGCAGAGCGCGTGCCCGGCCTCGCCACTCTGGAAGAACCGCGCGACCTGGCTGGCGCATTGCGCCAGCTCGGCAGTGCCGACACGCTGGTGGTGGTCGACTGCCTGACCCTGTGGCTCACCAACTGGACCATGCCGGCGGGCGCCGAGACCATGGGCCGTGAGGACCGCGACGCCCTGGACAGCGACTGGGCTGCCCAGCGCCAGCACTTCTTCACCGCATTGCAGCAAGCCCCTGGCCCCGTTGTTCTGGTGGGCAACGAAATCGGCCTGGGGGTCATCCCCCTGGGGCGCGAGGTGCGCGCCTTCGTCGATGCGCTGGGCGCGCTCAACCAGCAGGTGGCCGAGGTGTGCCCGCGCGTGACCCTGATGGCCGCCGGGCTGCCATTGGCCTTGAAGGAGCCGCGCGGATGACCCCGACCCCCGTGCGCCGCATCCTCTGGGTGATTGCCATCATCGTGGTGCTGGGCCTGCTCATGGCGGGGCTGGCGCAGGCGCAGCCTGTGCAGGTGACGGACGACCGCGGCCGCGTGGTGTCGCTACCCCAGCCGCCGCAGCGCATCGTGACGCTGCTGCCCTCGCTGACCGAGAGCGTCTGCGAGCTCGACCAGTGCCACCGGCTGGTGGGGGTGGACCGCTATTCCAACTGGCCCGAGTCGGTGAACAGGCTGCCCAAGCTGGGCGGCGGGATCGATCCGAGCATCGAGGCCATCGTCGCCGTGAAGCCCGATGTGGTGCTGCTGGCCATGAGCTCGCGCGCCAGCGAGCGCCTGGAGGCCCTGGGCCTGAAGGTCGTGGTGCTGGAGCCCAAGACCCATGCCGACGTGCGCCGTGTGCTCGGCGTGGTGGGCCAGGTGCTGGGTGTGCCCCAGGCCGAGGGCGCCGACCGGCTGTGGCGCGTGATCGACGCGGCCGTGCGGGCGGCGGCCCAGTCGCTGCCGCCCAAGGCGCGTGGCACGCGCGTGTACTTCGAGGTGAGCCGCGGGCCGTATGCGGCCAGTGAGTCCTCCTTCATCGGCGAGACACTGACCCGCCTGGGCGCGCGCAACGTGGTGCCCGCATCGCTCGGCCCCTTCCCCCGGTTGAACCCCGAGTACGTGGTGCGCGCCAACCCCGACGTGATCATGATCGGCAACCGCAGCATGCAGGCCATGGTGCCGTACCCCGGCTGGGCCAGCATGCGCGCCATCCGCGATGACCGCATCTGCGTGTTCGGCCCCGGCGACTCCGACGTGGTGGTGCGTCCCGGCCCGCGCATGGCCGAGGCCGCGCGCATCATGGCGCGCTGCCTGACCGAAAAGGCGCGATGACTGCTGCTGAAAAAACCTTCCTGATCCCCTCGGCTGCGGGCCGGCGCCGCGCCGCCTGGTGCGCGCTGTGGCTGCTGCTGGCCAGCCTGGTCCTGCTGGTGCTGGGCATCGCGGTGGGCAGCACGGGGCTGGAGAGCCTGGTGCACATGGGCGACGACCCGGTGGCCCGCCAGATCGTGTGGGACATCCGCCTGCCGCGCACCCTGGGTGCCTGGCTCGCCGGTGCGCTGCTGGGCCTGGCCGGCGCGGTGGCGCAGGGCCTGTTCCGCAACCCGCTGGCCGATCCGTACCTGCTGGGCAGCGCCTCGGGCGCGGCCCTGGGCGGCGCGGTGGCCATGGCCATGTTCGGCGTGTCGCCCGTGGCCGCGCAGTGGATGGCGCGTATCGGCATCACCGGCATGGCCTTTCTCGGTGCTGCCGGGGCCGTGGTGCTCACGCTGGTGCTGGCCAAGGGTGTGCAGCACACGCTGCGCCTGCTGCTGGCCGGCGTCATCGTGGGCGTGGTGCTGGGCGCCCTGCGCGACCTGGTGGAGCTGGCCTCGCCCGACATCCTGCAGGCCATGCAGGCCTTCATCCTGGGCAGCACGGCCTTTGTCGGCTGGATCGCCTGCGCGCTGATGGGCGCCGCCTGGGCGCTGTGCGCGCTGCTGGCCTGGGTGCTGGCGCGCGCGCTCGACGGCCTCACGCTGGGCGAATCCACCGCCGCCAGCCTGGGCCTGCCGCTCGGGCCCATGCGTGCCGGCCTGGTGGCCGCCATGGCGCTGGCCACCGGCACCGCCGTGGCGCAGACCGGGCTGATCGCTTTTGTCGGCCTGGCGGCGCCGCACCTGGTGCGCTCCATGGTGCGCGTGACGCACGAGCGGCATATTTTGCTGTCCAGCCTGATGGGCGCGGTGCTGCTGCTGGCCGCCGACATCCTGGCGCGCTGGATGCTGGCGCCGCAGGAGCTGCCTGTGGGCGTGCTCACCGCGGCGCTGGGCGGCACCTACCTGCTGTGGCTGATGCACCGGCGCACCGCGCACGGGGGCGGCCTGTGAAGGGCATTGCGCTCAGCGCCCACCACATCACCGCGCGCGTGGGCGGGGCCGAGGTGCTGCACGGCATCGACCTGCACCTGCCCGAGGGCCGCTGGACCAGCATCGTCGGCCCCAACGGCGCGGGCAAGTCCACCCTGCTCAAGGTGCTGGCCGGCCTGCTGCCGCGCGGCCATGTCGATGGCCAGGTGGCACTGCTCGGCCGCATGCTCACCCAGGTGCCGGCCCGCGACCGCGCACGCCAGCTGTCATGGCTGGGCCAGAACGAGGGCTCGGCCGACGATCTGACGAGCTACGACGTGGCCATGCTCGGCCGCCTGCCGCACCAGCCCTGGCTGGCCCCGCCGTCGCCCGCCGACCATGCCGCCGTGGAGCAGGCCCTGCGCACGACCCAGGCCTGGGACTGGCGCGACCGCCCCCTGTCGCAGCTCTCAGGCGGCGAGCGCCAGCGTGTTTTGCTGGCCCGCGCCCTGGCCGTGCAGGCCCAGGTGCTGCTGATGGACGAACCCCTGGCCAACCTCGACCCGCCGCACCAGACCGACTGGCTGCACACCGTGCGTGCCCTGGTCGCTGCCGGCAACACAGTGGTCAGCGTGCTGCATGAGGTGTCGCTGGCCCTGCAGGCCGACGATCTGGTGGTGATGGCCCAGGGCCGCATCACCCACCAGGGGGGTTGTGATGAGCCTGTCACCCACCGCGCGCTGGAAGCCGTTTTCGACAACCGCATCGCGGTGCACGCGCTGCTGGGGCAGTGGGTGGCCTTGCCGCGCTGATCGCTGTTTTTTGTTTTCTCTCTTTCATTTGTTTTAACCAAGGAGCCGTGCCATGCACATCGAACCCGGGCTGGTGGATACCACCAAGATCTTCCTGAGCTATGCCACGGGCGCCACGGCGCTGCTGTACGCCGGCAAGCTGGCGCTCGACATGGTGAAGAAAGAGGGCCCCGTGGCCCTGCTGGCACGCTCGGTCTTCACGATCGCGCTGGTGTTTGCGTTCTTCGAGCTGCTGCCGCACCACCCGGTGGGGGTGTCCGAGGTGCACCTGATTCTGGGCACCACCTTGCTGTTGCTGTTCGGCGCTGCGCCTGCCTGCATCGGTCTGGCTGGGGGTCTGCTGATCCAGAGCGTGTTCTTTGCGCAGCAGGATCTGCCGCAGTACGGGATGAACGTCACCACGCTGTTGGTGCCTTTGTTCGCGACGGCTGCGATTGCCAAGCGCATCGTGCCGGACAGCATTGCCTATGTCGACATGACGTATGCGCAGACGTTCAAGTTGTCGGTGGCGTACCAGGGTGGGATCGTGGTGTGGGTGGCGTTCTGGGCTATCTACGGTGCGGGTGTTGGCTCTGCGAATCTGGAGAGCATTGCCACGTTCGGGGCTGCCTATATGACGGTGGTGTTGTTGGAGCCGCTGGTGGATCTGGGGGTGCTGGCGGCGGCCAAGGCGTTGCGTCGTCTGGAGGGGTCTTCATTCGTTGAGCGCCGGTTGCACCAGGCGGCTTGAGGTTTTTTGGTTGTGGTTGCTGCTGTTTCTTTGCCGAGGGCGGAGGCCGGGATGTGCGCCCGGCGGCGCACCTACTTTCTTTTGCGTCGCCAAAAGAAAGTAGGCAAAGAAAAGGCGACCCCCAGTCTGCGTCCCCCATTCGCCCTGCCGGGCGAATGGGGGCAACCTGCGATGCTCGGAA
>NZ_LMIH01000042.1:32341-32611 GCF_001428645.1 Acidovorax sp. Root217 | reverse complement strand
GGGGTGGTGCCGCAGAACTCGCTGCGTTCTTCGAACTCCGCTCAAACAGCTGCGGCAAGTCAGATCACGAAGCGTGTGTGTCCTTCGGCACACACACCCACCCCAGCTCCTGCGCTTCTCGGCGCAGCCAGCAGGGGTGGGGAGCGGGGACCACACGGCTGCTGCTTCGCAGCTACGCCGGGTGTCGGTGACGCGCTTCGCGCTGCCGACAGGCCGAAGCGCAGCGAGGCAAATGGGGCCGAGCAAAGCGATGGCCCGAGTGGAGCCCGT
>NZ_LMIH01000042.1:0-32256 GCF_001428645.1 Acidovorax sp. Root217 | reverse complement strand
TTTGGGTACTTTTCTTTGGCGAAGCAAAGAACAAGTACCTCGGCCGCCGGGCCGAGACCCGGCTCCCGCCCGTAACACGAGCAAGCAGCAACCAAGACCACCGGCAGAGCAGAGAAATGCAAATCGAATCTCCCCCCATCCTCCGCGACACCCCCAAACCCCAAGGCGAACGCCGAGGATTGGTCCTCGTCCACACCGGCACCGGCAAAGGCAAGAGCACCGCCGCCTTCGGCCTGGCCATCCGCGCCCACGGCCGCGGCAAAAAAGTCAAGATCTACCAGTTCATGAAAGTGCCGACTGCGCGCTTCGGCGAGCACCGCCTGTTCGAACAACTGGGCATGCCCATTGAAGGCCTGGGCGACGGCTTCAGCTGGAAGAGCCGCGACCTGGACCACTCCGCGCAACTGGCCCTGGACGGCTGGGCCAAGGCCGAGGCCACCGTCCGCGCGGGCGAGCACTTCATGGTTGTGCTCGACGAAATCATGTACCCGCTGCGCTACGGCTGGATCCCGCTCGAATCCATCCTGGCCTGCCTGCGCGAGCGCCCGCCGCACGTACACGTGGTGCTCACCGGCCGCAACGCGCCGGCCGAGCTGATCGAGCTGGCCGACACCGTGACCGAGATGACGCTCATCAAGCACCACTTCAAGGCCGGCGTGCCTGCTCAGCGGGGAATCGAGGACTGATGAATCCCTCCTTGTCTTTGCCGCTGGCCCGCACGCGCCTGCACCCCACGGTGCCCGCGCTGGCCGTGCTCGGCCTGCTGGGCGGCCTCGCCGCGCCGCTGGCACAGGCACAACAACAGCACCGCATCGTCACGCTGTCCCCTTCGCTCACCGAGGCCGTCTGCGCCCTGGGCCACTGTGCCGAGCTGGTGGGCACCGACCGCTATTCGAGCTGGCCCGGCACCGTGGCCAAGCTGCCCAAGGTGGGCGGCCTGCAGGACGCGCAGATCGAGCGCATCGTGGCCCTTCGGCCCGACATGGTGCTGCTGGGCCCGCGCAGTCGGGCGGGGGACCGCCTCTCGGCCCTGGGCGTGCCGGTGCAGGTGTTCGATGCGCGCACGCATGCCGACCTCAAGCGCATGCTGATCAGCGTGGGCCAGTCGCTCGGCGAATCGGCACGCGCGGCCGAGCTGGTGGCGCGCATCGAGCGCGAGCTCGACGCTGCGGCGCGCCGCGTGCCGGCCCACCTGCGCGGGCGCAGTGTCTACGTGGAGGTGGGCGTGGGCCCCACGGCCGCCAGCGCGGCCAGCTTCATCGGCGAGACCGTGGCGCGCCTGGGCCTGGTGAACATCGTGCCCGGCGACATGGGCCTCTTCCCGCGCGTCAACTCCGAAATGGTGGTGCGCCGTGGGCCGGACCTGGTCATCGGCCCAGAGACCACCCTCTTCAACGTGGCCGACCGGCCCGGCTGGTCCGGCATGCAGGCGCTGCGCCAGCACCAGGTCTGCCAGCTCGACGCCGACCGCATGGACCTGCTTTCGCGCCCCGGGCCGCGCCTGGGCGAGGCAGCGCACATGCTGGTCGATTGCCTTCTTGGATTACCGCAAGTTCTGCGTTGATTCGCACCACCCCATTTACCCATTTTTCTGACTGGAGACTCCTTCCATGCAAGTCCACAAGATTCCCGCCACCATCGTCACCGGCTTTCTGGGCAGCGGCAAGACCACACTGCTGCGCCACCTGCTGACCAACGCGCAAGGCAAGCGCATCGCCGTCATCGTCAACGAGTTCGGCGAACTGGGCATCGACGGCGAGCTGCTGCGCAGCTGCGGCATCGGCTGCGACGAGAACGGCGTGGAGAACGGCCAGCTGTTCGAGCTGGCCAACGGCTGCCTGTGCTGCACCGTGCAGGAAGAGTTCGCGCCCGTGATGGAGCTGCTGGCCGCGCGCCGTGACCAGATCGACCACCTGGTCATCGAGACCTCGGGCCTGGCGCTGCCCAAGCCGCTGGTGCAGGCCTTCCAGTGGCCCGCGCTGCGCAACGTGTTCACGGTGGACTCGGTGATCACCGTGGTCGATGCGCCCGCCGTGGCCGCCGGCCAGTTCGCTGACGACCCGGTGGCCGTGGACGCCCAGCGCCGCGCCGACGAGAACCTGGACCACGAATCGCCCCTGCACGAGCTGTTCGAGGACCAACTGGCGACGGCCGACCTGGTGGTGCTGCACAAGACCGATGGCCTGACCGCCGAGGACCTGGCGCGTGTGGAAGCCATCGTGCGTGGCGAGACCCTGCCGGGCGTGAAGTTCGTGCACGCCCAGCATGGCCGCATCGACCCCAGCGTGCTGCTGGGCCTGGGCCATGCGGTGGAGGACGTGATCGACGCGCGCAAGACCCACCATGACGAGGAAGAGGACCACGACCACGACGAGTTCGAGTCGGTGCACGTCACGCTTGATGTAGCCGACCGCGGTCGCCTGCTGGAGGCCCTGGTCGCCCTGGTCCAGCGCCATGAGATCTACCGCATCAAGGGCTTTGTGGCCCTGCCGGGCGCGGCCATGCGCCTGGTGGTGCAGGGCGTGGGACAGCGCTTCGACAGCCATTTCGACCGCGCCTGGCGCGAGGGCGACCTGCGCACCACGCGCCTGGTGGTGATCGGCGACCACCTGGATGCCGCCGCCCTGCAGGCCGAGCTGCAATCGGCACTCGCCGAATCCGCCACCACCACCGCCTGAGGCCGCCCGCATGCATCTGCTTTCCACGCGACCGGGTGGCTACGTCGAGGACGGGGGCCAGGGCCTGGTGCGCGTGGAACAGACGCCCGGCGACATCGTTATCCTGAGCGCGGCCGACACCACCCTGTCGCTGCTGTCCGACGCGGCGGCCAGCCTGGGGGATGATTTCCCCCGCGTGCGCCTGGCCAACCTGATGTGGCTGCGCCAGCCGGCCTCCACCGACATGTACGTGGACGACGTGCTGCGCCATGCGCGCGTGGTCGTCATCGACCACCTGGGCAGCCCGAGCGACTGGGCCTATGTGGTCGAACAGGCGATGTCGCTGGCCGGCAAGCGCGGCCAGTGGCTGGCGCTGTTCTCGGGCGACAACGTCGAAGACCCCCAGCTCTTGATGCGCAGCACCGCCTCCCCCGAGGACTGCCACCAGCTGTGGCGCTGCCTGCGCGAAGGCGGGCGCGAGAACGCGCTGGCCTTCTTCGCGCTCATCGGCCATGCGGCCTTCGGCATCGGCCCGCGCCCGCCGCCACCCCGGCCGCTGCCGCCGGTGATGGCTTACACACCGGCTGCGGCTGCGCCCTGGGTACCCGGTGCGCCGGTGGCGATGCTGGTGTTTTACCGTGCCCACCTGCAGTCGGGCAACACAGCGGTGTTCGATGCCATGCAGGCGGCGCTGGCGCAGGCGGGGCTCAACACCCTGGCCGTGGCCGTCGATTCGCTCAAGAACCCCGAGAGCCTGGCCGCGCTGCAGGCCATGGCCGCAGAGCAGGGCGTGGGCGTGGTGCTCAACGCCACGAGCTTTGCCGTGGCCTCCATCGACGGCAGTGACGACGAGGACGCGCCAGCGGTCGCCCTGGCCGGCGATGCGCCGGTGCTGCAGCTCATCACCGCCGGCTGCTCGCAAGAGCAGTGGCAGGCCGACCCGCATGGCCTGGCGCCGCGCGACCTGGCCATGCAGGTGGTGCTGCCCGAGGTGGACGGGCGCATAGGGGCCCGCGCCATCAGCTTCAAGGGCCTGGCCTGGCGCTGCGAGCGCACCGAGGTCGACGTGGTGCGCTACCAGCCCGAACCCGAGCGCATCGCCTTCGTGGCCGAGCTGGCGCGCCGCTGGTGCGTGCTGCGCAGCAAGCCGCATGTGGGCAAGCGTGTGGCGCTCATCCTGGCCAACTACCCCAACGACGATGCGCGCCTGGCCAACGGCGTGGGCCTGGATACACCGGCTTCCACCGTGCTCATCCTGCAGGCGCTGCGCGATGCCGGCTACACCACGGGCGAGCTGCCCGAGGGCGGCGATGCGCTGATCGCGCAGCTGGTGGAGGGCGTGACCAACAACCTCGATGCCAATGCCGACCGCCCTGCGGGCCAGAGCCTGGCCATGGCCGACTACCTGGCCGACTTCGGCGCCCTGCCGCAGGCCAGCCAGGACGCGGTGAACGCCCTGTGGGGCCCGCCCGGCGCAGACCCCATCGTGCGCAGCGGCCGCTTCATGGTGCCGGGAATTCGCCTGGGCAACGTCTTCGTGGGCATACAGCCTGCGCGTGGCCGCGACCTGGACCTGGTGGCCACCTACCACGATGCCGACCTGGTGCCCACGCACGGCTACCTGGCCTTCTACTTCTGGCTGCGCCGCGTGTTCGCGGTGGACGCCGTGGTCCACGTGGGCAAGCACGGCAACCTCGAATGGCTGCCCGGCAAGAGCGTGGCGCTGGGCGCCGCCTGCTGGCCCGACGCCATCCTGGGCCCGCTGCCGCACCTGTACCCCTTCATCGTCAACGACCCGGGCGAGGGCAGCCAGGCCAAGCGGCGCACGCAGGCCGTCATCATCGACCACCTGATGCCCGCGCTCACGCGCGCCGAGACCTACGGCCCGCTGCAGCAGCTCGAGCGCGCCATGGACGAGTACTACGAGGCGCTGTCGCTCGACCCGCGCCGCGCCAAGCTGCTGCGCCAGAGCATCCTCGACCAGGTGCTGCAGCACGGCCTGCACCAGGAGCTGGGTTTTGCGCCGCCGGCCGACGACGCGCAGCGCGAAGCCCTGCTCGGCCGGCTCGACGCCTACCTGTGCGAGATCAAGGAGTCGCAGATCCGCGACGGCCTGCACATCCTGGGCCGCTCGCCGCGGGACCGCCAGCGTACCGACACGCTGGTGGCGCTGGCGCGCTTTCCAGGCGGCTCGGCGCCAGGGCAGGGCAGCCTGCTCGTGGCGCTGGCCCGCGACCTGGGCTTGGGCGACTTCGACCCGTTGAACCCCGAGTGGGCGGCGCCCTGGACCGGCCCGCAGCCCGAGGTGTTGCAGGCCCTGGCCGATGAACCCTGGCGCCATGTGGGCCACACACGCGAGCGGCTCGAAAAGCTCGCCGCGCAATGCGTAGAGCAGCACCTGGCGGTGGACGGCGCGGGCCGCATCGCAGGCCCGCCCATGGATGCCGCGCAGTGGCCGCACAGCGCACAGGTGCTGGCGCGCATGCGCGCCGTGCTGGCCCCCCGGCTCGATGCCTGCGGCCCGAACGAGATGGCCCAGTTGCTGCGCGGCTTGGCCGGCCGCTTCGTGCCGCCGGGCCCCAGCGGTGCCCCTTCGCGCGGCCGGCCCGACGTGCTGCCCACGGGCCGCAACTTCTATTCGGTGGACACGCGCGCCGTGCCCACACCCACCGCCTACGGCATGGGCGCTCTGGCGGGGGACCGCGTGGTGGAGCGCCATTTGCAGGACCATGGCAGCTTTCCCACCGCGGTGGGCCTGTCGGTCTGGGGCACGAGCACCATGCGAACCGGCGGCGAGGACATCGGCCAGGCCTTTGCCCTGCTGGGCGTGCGCCCGAAATGGGCACCCGGCAGCCACCGCGTGGTGGACATCGAGGTGCTGCCCATGGCGATACGCAACCGCCCGCGCATCGACGTGACGCTGCGTGTGTCGGGCTTTTTCCGCGATGCCTTCCCGGGCGTGATCGACCTGTTCGACACGGCCGTTCGCGCCGTGGCTGCCATCCCCGAGGACGACGAGCCCGACGACGTGAACCCCATCCGCGCCCGCGTGCGGCGTGAGGCGGCTGAAGCCGAAGCGCAAGGCATGGCCACAGAGGACGCACAGCGCCGCGCCACCTGGCGTGTGTTCGGCCCGCGCCCGGGCGGCTACGGCGCCGGTCTGCAGGAGGTGATGGCCAGCGGCCGCTGGAGCACCTCGGACGACCTGGCCCAGGCCTACCTGCGTGCGGGCGCCTTCGCCTACGGCCAGGGTGGGCATGGCGAGGCGGCGCGCGCGGCTTTCGAGCAGCGCCTGGCGGCGGTGGACGCGGTGCTGCACAACCAGGACAACCGCGAGCACGACATCCTCGACTCGGACGACTACTACCAGTTCCAGGGCGGCATGGCAGCCGCCGTGCATCACCTGGCCGGCGCGCCGGCCGCGCTGTACCACGGCGACTTCAGCACGCCCGGGGTGCCGCGCATCCGCACGCTGAGCGAAGAGGTGGCGCGCGTGGTGCGCGCCCGGGCCGTGAATCCCAAGTGGATCGATGGCGTCAAGCGCCACGGCTACAAGGGCGCGTTCGAGATGGCGGCCACGGTGGACTACCTGTTCGCCTTCGACGCGACCACGGGCGTGGTGGGCGACCACCAGTACGCGCTGGTGGCCGACGCCTACCTGCACGACGACGCCACGCGCGACTTTCTGCAACAGCACAACCCGCTGGCCCTGCGCGGCATTGGTGAGCGTTTGCTCGAAGCCATGCAGCGCGGGCTGTGGGGCGAGCCCGGCGAGCACCGCGAGCGCATCGAGCAGCACCTGCTGGAGCTCGAACACCGCCTCGAAACCCAGGGCGAAGGACCCTTGCCATGACCGCTTTTTCTTTGTCCCCTGTGCCCGCCACCGCGTTCCCCTTCACCGCCCTGGTTGGGCACGAGGCCCTGCAGCGCGCGCTGCTGCTGGCCGCCATCGACCCTGGCATGGGCGGCGTGCTCATCAGCGGCCCGCGCGGCACGGCCAAGTCCACCTCGGCGCGCGCGCTGGCGGCGCTGCTGCCCGATGCGCCTTTCGTCACGCTGCCCCTGGCCGCCAGCCTGGAGCAACTGGTGGGCACGCTGAACATCGAAGACGTGCTGCGCGACGGCCAGGTGCGCCTGGCGCCCGGCCTGGTGGCGCGTGCACATGGCGGCGTGCTCTATGTGGACGAGGTCAACCTGCTGCCCGATGCGCTGGTGGATTCGCTGCTCGACGTGGCCGCCAGCGGTGTGAACACGGTGGAGCGCGACGGCGTGTCGCACCAGCATGCGGCGCGCTTCGTGCTGGTGGGAACCATGAACCCGGAGGAGGGCGAGCTGCGCCCCCAACTGCTCGACCGTTTCGGCCTGTCGGTGGCCCTGCACAACCCGGCCGATGCGGCCCAGCGCCAGGCCATCGTGCGCGCCCGCCTGGCCTTCGATGCCGATCCTGCGGCCGTGGTGGCGCGGCATGCCCCTGCACAGGCCGGGTTGGCCGCGGCGGTGGCCCGCGCCCGCGCCGCGCTGGCGGCCCTGGAATGGACCGACGCCGTGGTGCAGCATGCCGCCCACCTGGCCCTGGCCGCCGGGGTGGACGGTATCCGCGCCGACCTGGTGATGCTGCGTGCGGCACGGGCGCTGGCTGCCCTGGAGCAGGCCGACAGTGTGGGTCTGGCGCATGTGGATGCCGTGGCCGAGCTGGCGCTGGCGCACCGGCGTACCGAGAATGCTGCAGGCTCCGTCCCGCCCTCCGGTGCCACGCAGCCACCACCACCGCCGTCCTCCTCCAAGCCATCGCCCGCCAACGGACAGGGCCTCGCTTCGTCGCAGAGCGCGCCTGAGGGCGACTGGGGCGCATTGCCACCCGAACCCCAACCCATGGCGCGCCTGCGCAGCACGGGAGCGTGGCCGCCAAAAAAAGCCTGAGCCACCCTGGCCCGCGCTCTCCTGGTTCAACCAAGACAAGTGCAGGCTGGCGGTGGCAAGCCCCTCGCAATGCCTGGCTGCGCACGCCGCACGCCGTGGTCCGGCCTGCCGACCCAGAGGGCGCGGGCATCGATTGGCTGCGCACGTTGGTGGCCAAGGGCTCGGCGCGCCTGCAGGCCGCGCATTTGCGGCGCCGACCCTCCAGCGCCGTGCAGCCCTGGCTGCACCTGATCGCCCTCGACACCTCGGGCTCCATGCGCCAGGGCGGGCGCCTGGCCTGGGCCAAGGGCTATGCGGCACGCCTGATCGAGCAGGCCGCGCGCGCGGGCGACGACGTGGCCCTGCTGTGCTTCGGCGGCCAGGGCGTGGAGCTGCTGCTCCCCCCCGGCCCCGCACGCACGGCCGGCACGGCCCGCGTGCGCCCGCTGGGCGGCGGTGGCGGCACACCCCTGGCGGCGGGCCTGGCCGAGGCCGAGCGCCTGCTGCGCGCCACGCGGCGCCAGCGCGGCGCGGGCGCACCGTCGTGCCTGTGGCTGCTGACTGATGGCCGCACGCTGGAGCAGCCCGCCGCGCCTGGCGCTGCCACGCATGTCGTGGTCGTGGATTTCGACGACCCGCTGCGGCCCCTAGGGCGCTGCGCCGCCTGGGCCCAGCGCTGGCAGGCGGAGCACCGCCTGCCCGAACCCCTCTCTTCCTAGAACAACGAGCTTCTCCCGATGTCCGACGCCGCATTCCCGATGCCATCCCCCACGGACGTGATCGTCTGCACCACCTGCCGCCCGGCCGGCGCCTCGCGCGAGTTGCCGGCCGACGGTGAGCTGCTGTTTGAGGCCGTGCAGGTGGCCCAGCTCGAAGACGACACCGGCGCCTGGGCCCAGGTGCGCGTGCGCGGCGTGGCCTGCCTGAGTAGCTGCGGGCGCGCCTGCTCGGTCGCCTTCCAGGCCCCTGGCAAGCACACCTTCGTGTTCGGCGACCTCAAGCCCGACGAAGAAACGGCGCGCCATGTGCTGGAGTGCGGCGCCATGCACGCCCGCGCCAGCGACGGCATGCTCAACCGCAACGAGCGGCCCGCGCGCCTCAAGAGTGGCATCGTGGCAAGGCTGCCGCCCTTCGTGGCCTGACTCTCTGTACCATGCGTGCCGCCATGCTGTATTGCCTTGACGCTACCCGCACCAGTGCTCTGTCACTGCCGGAGGGCCCATGCTCGGTCTGATCGATCTGCTGTTGCCCGGCACGCAGTGGGACGCCCTGCGCGTGCTGATCTGGGTGCCCTTCGTGGCCCTGGCCCTCGACTGGTGGCGCGGCGAGCCGCCGGTGGCCGTGCACCCCGTGGTGTGGATGGGCAAGGCCCTGCACTGGTGCGGCGAGCGCTGGGCGCCGCTGGCGCCCGTGCCGCGCGATTTCAGGGCTTTCTGGTGCATGGCGCTGGCCTGGTGCGTGCTTGCGGGTGTAGTGATGGCCGCGGCCTGGGGCCTGCAGTGGCTGGCGCTGCGCTTTCATGACGTGATCGCGGCAGCGCTGCTGGGGGTGTTGCTCAAGCCGATGTTGTCCTGGCGCATGCTGCACGACGAGGTGCTGGCGGTCGAGGCAGCCCTGGCCCGCTCGCTGCCCGAGGGCCGCGCGCAACTGGCGCGCCTGGTGAGCCGTGACGTGAGCGAACTCACGGCCGAGCAGGTGCGCGAGTCGGCCATCGAGTCGCTGGCCGAAAACCTCAACGATTCGGTCGTGGCGCCGCTGTTCTGGTTCGTGCTGCTGGGCCTGCCCGGCGCCACGCTGTACCGGCTGGCCAACACCGCCGATGCCATGTGGGGCTACCCCGGCATGCACGGCAGGCGCTACTGGCAGTGGGCCGGCAAGTGGGCTGCGCGCGCAGACGACGTGCTCTCGTGGCTGCCCGCACGCATCACCGCGCTGCTCCTGGCCGTGCTGGCGCGCGGGCTGTCACCAGCCGCGTTGGCGCGCCAGGCGCGCCGCACGCCGTCGCCCAACAGCGGCTGGCCCATGGCGGCCATGGCGCTGGCGCTGGGCGTGCGGCTCGGCAAACCCGGGGTGTATGTGCTCAATGCCAGTGCACGCGACCCCGGTCCGCTCGATACCCGGCGCGCGGCCAAGCTTGGCTCGCTGGTGGCGCTGTCGCTGATCCCGCTGGCAGTGGGCGCCCACCTGCTGATCACCATCGTGTCCGCATGGGTGGGTGCATGACGTTGCAGGCCATGCCACTGCACCCCCACGGCGGCCCCGACGCGCTGGGGGCGCCCGTGCACGACTTTTCCACCAACAGCAATGCCTGCGGCCCCTGCCCCGAGGCCCTGCAGGCGGTGCAGCAGGCCGACGCCACGCGCTACCCCGACCCGCATTACACGGCGCTGCGGGAGGCGCTTGGCGTCTTTCATGGCGTAGCGGCCGAGCGCATCGTGCTGGCGGCCAGCTCCAGCGAGTTCATCCACCGCGTCACGGCGCTGGCGGTGCAGCAGGGTGCCGTGCAGGTGGGCCTGCCGTTGCACAGTTACGGCGACTATGCCCAGGCCGCGCAGGCGCGCGGGCTCGCGCTGGTGCGTTCGGCAGGCGCCGCACCTGGGCTGCAATGGGCCTGCGAGCCATCGAGCCCGCTGGGTCGGGAGGACGCTGCCCTGCGCGAGTGGGCGCATGCCCCGGCAGACGGCGGCGCCACGCTGCGCGTGCTCGACTGCGCCTACGCCCCGCTGCGCCTGGAAGCCGATGGCATGGGCCCCTGGGCCGGCTCGCCCGCGCTGCCGCCCATGCCCTGCTGGCAGCTGTGGACCCCCAACAAGGCCCTGGGCCTGACTGGCGTGCGCGCTGCCTACGCCGTGGCGCCCGAGGGCGCCGAGGACGAGGTGCAGGCGCTGCTGGCGCTGGCTCCCTCGTGGGCCGTGGGCGCGCATGGCGTGGCGCTGCTGCAGGCCTGGGTGCAACCCGGCGTACAGCGCTGGCTGGTGCACAGCCTTGCTACCCTGCGCGACTGGAAGCAGCGCCAGCTCACCCTGTGCATGGACCTGGGCTGGGGCGTGCATGCGGGCAGCCTGGCCAACTATTTCTGCGCGCAGCCTGCCTGTGCCGATCTATCCGATGCGCTGGCGGCCCTGCGTGCGGCGGGCATCAAGCTGCGCGATGCCGCCTCGTTCGGCCTGCCCGGTGCGGTGCGCCTGGGCGTGCTGCCGCCAGGGGCGCAAGATGCCCTGCGCGCTGCCTGGCCCGCTGCGATGGCCGTACGATCCAGCGCACAACCCAAGGAAAGCGACCATCCCCGATGAGAACCATCACCGTCACCCGTTATGTCACGCCGCTGCGTGAAGGCGGCTCCATGCCCGCCGTGGTCGAAGGCGACGACCTGGGGCTGTACGTGCTCAAGTTCCGTGGCGCAGGGCAGGGCGTGCGCGCCCTGCTGGCCGAGATGATCTCGGGCGGCATTGCCCAGGCGCTGGGCCTGCCGATCCCCGAGATCGTGCTCGCCGAGCTCGACACGAGCCTGGCCCAGACCGAGCCCGACCCCGAGATCCAGGACCTGGTGCGCGCCAGCGGCGGCCTCAACGTGGGCCTCGACTACCTTTCGGGCGCGCTCAACTTCGATCCCGCAGTGGACGAGGTGAGCAACGACTTCGCCTCGCGCCTGGTCTGGTTCGACGCCCTGGTGGCCAATGTGGACCGCACGGCGCGCAACACCAACCTGCTCATGTGGCACCGCAAGCCCTGGCTCATCGACCACGGCGCTTCGCTGACCTTCCACCATGCCTGGAACGGCGCGGTGGTGCAGCCCGCCAAGCCCTTCCCGCCCATTGCCGACCATGTGCTGCTGCGCCAAGCCACGGCGCTGGCGCAGGTGGATGGCGAGCTGGCGGCACTGCTCACGCGCGAGGTGCTCACGGGCATCCTGGCCGATGTGCCCGACGAGTTCCTGGCCATTGCCGGGGCCGAGCACACCGAAGGCCCGCTGTCGGCCCCTGCCAGCCATCGCCAGGCCTATGTGGACCATTTCTGTGTCCGCCTGGCCGGCCGGCAAGCCTGGGTGCAAGGAGCCATCGATGCACGCGGCTGAGATGAATGTGTACGACTACGCCATCGTGCGCGTGGTGCCGCGCGTGGAGCGCGAGGAATTCATCAACGCCGGCGTCATCCTCTCGTGCCAGAAGAGCGGCTTTCTGCAGGCAGCCATTGCCCTGGATGAGGAGCGCCTGCTGGCGATGGACCCGCATGTGGACATCGACACCGTGCGCCGCCACCTGGACGCCATCGTCGCCATCTGCGCGGGGGACGCGGTCTGCGGGCCGATTGCGCAGCTGCCTTTTCGCCAGCGCTTTCACTGGCTCACAGCCAGGCGCAGTGCCATCATCCAGACCTCGCCGGCGCATACCGGGCGCTGCACCGATGCGGCGGCGGCGCTGGAGCACATCATGGACCGCATGGTGAGGCCTTTGCCTTGAGCGCTTCCGATTCCCCCCGCCTGGCGCGCTGCGTCATGGTGCTGGGCACCACCAGCGGCGCCGGCAAGAGCTGGCTGGCCACGGCGCTGTGCCGCTGGTACAGCAACCAGGGCTACAAGGTGGCGCCGTTCAAGGCGCAGAACATGAGCAACAACGCGCGCGTGGTCGCCAGCGACCATGGCCATGGCGAGATCGGCAGCGCCCAGTACTTCCAGGCCATCGGCGCGCGCACCGTGCCCGACGTGCGCATGAATCCGCTGCTGCTCAAGCCCGAGGCCGACACCCACAGCCAGGTGGTGCTGATGGGCCAGGTGAGCGCCGAGCTCACCGCGCTGCCCTGGCGCGGCCGCAGCGAGCGCGTGTGGCCGCAGATCGCGGCCGCGCTCGACGCGCTGCGTGCCGAGAACGACGTGGTTGTGATCGAGGGCGCGGGCTCGCCGGCCGAGATCAACCTGCACGCCAGCGACGTGGTCAACATGCGCGTGGCGCGCCACGGCGGCGCACGCTGCCTGCTGGTGACCGACATCGACCGCGGCGGCGCCTTTGCCCACCTGTACGGCACCTGGGCCCTGCTGCCCGAGGACGAACGCGCGCTGATCCATGGCTTCGTGCTCAACCGCTTTCGCGGCGATGCTGCGCTGCTCGCGCCCGCGCCGCAAATGCTGCAGCAGCTGACCGGCGTGCCCACCGTGGCCACCATCCCCATGCAGTGGCACCACGGCCTGCCCGAGGAAGACGGCGTGTTCGACGACCGCAGCACCGCGGGAGGGGCCGTGCACACGACGGTGGCCGTGATTGCCTACCCGCGCATCAGCAACCTCGACGAATTCCAGCCGCTCAAGAACGTGCCCGGCGTGCGCCTGGTGTGGGTGCGCAGCCCCGCCGGGCTGGCAGGACTGAAGGCTACCGACTGGGTCATCCTGCCCGGCTCCAAGGCCACCGCAGCCGACCTGGCCTGGCTGCGCACGCAAGGGCTCGACGAGGCCATCACTGCGCATGCGGGGCAGGGCGGCAGCGTGCTCGGCGTCTGCGGCGGCCTGCAGATGCTGGGCGAGGCACTGATCGACACCGCTGGCATCGACGGCAACGCGCCAGGTCTCGGCCTTCTGCCTCTGGTCACCACCTTCGAGCCCGCCAAGACCGTGCGCCGCACCACCGCGCGCTTCGGCATGCTGCAGGGCGCCTGGGCGGCGCTGTCGGGCATCGCAGCCAGCGGCTACGAGATCCACCACGGCCAGACCGCCCAGCACCCGGCCATGGCGGCTGGTGGCGATGTGGCGAGCGAAGTGGTGCCCGGCCTGGCCTGGAAGAACGGCGCGGGCAACGTGCTCGGCCTGTACCTGCACGGCCTGCTCGAAGACCCCGCCGCGCTGCAGGCCCTGTTCGGCCGCGAGGGCGCCGCCCCCGTTCCCACGCTCGACGCCGTGATGGAGGGCCTGGCCCGCACGGTGGATGCCCATTTCGAGCCAGGCGTGCTGAATGCGCTGGTGGCCTGAACGAATCCCGATTTCTTTACTTGACGAACCCATGTCCTTCGCTATCCCCACCATTGCCGATATCACCGACGCCACCCTCACGGCGCGCCTGCAGCACATCCTCGACTTCAAGACCAAGCCCCTGGGCTCGCTGGGCCGGCTCGAGGCGCTGGCCCTGCGCATCGGCCAGGTGCTGGGCACCGAGGCACCGCAGCTCGTGCAGCCTCAGATCCTGGTCTGCGCGGGCGACCATGGCATCGCGGCGCGCGGTGTGTCGGCCTTTCCGAGCGACGTGACCTGGCAGATGGTGGAGAACTTCCTGGCCGGCGGTGCGGCCGTGAGCGTGCTCGCGCGCCAGCACGGCCTGGCCCTTACTGTGGTGGATTGCGGCATGGCCAAGCCCATCGCGCCGCGCGATGCCGCCCCGGGCGCGCCCCAACTGCTGCTGCGCAAGGTGGCGCCCGGCACGGCCGATGCATCGGTGGGCCCGGCCATGACGGCCGAGCAGTGTGCCCAGGCCATCACCAACGGCATGGAGGTGGTGCGCGGCCTGCCGGGCAATGCGCTGCTGCTGGGCGAAATGGGCATTGCCAATACCTCGGTCGCCTCGCTGCTGCTGGCGCGTCTGGCCGGCCTGCCGCTGGCCGAGGTGACGGGCGCGGGCACGGGCCTGGACGCCGCCGGCATAGCGCGCAAGCGCGCCGTGCTGCAGCAGGCCCTGGATGTGAACGCCGAAGCCACGAGTCCCTTCGACGCGCTGGCCGCCCTTGGCGGCTACGAGGTGGCCACCCTGGTGGGCGCCGTGCTGCAGGCCGCAGCCGAGCGCCGGGTCATCGTCGTCGATGGCTTCATCACCAGCGCCGCCGTGCTGGTGGCCAGCCGCCTGCAGCCAGCCGTGCTGCAGCGCTGCGTTTTTGCGCACCGCTCGGGCGAGCGCGGCCACAGCCTGATGCTGGCGCAGATGCAGGCCGAGCCCCTGCTCGACCTGGGCCTGCGCCTGGGCGAAGGCTCGGGCGCGGCGCTGGCCTGGCCGCTGCTGCAGTCGGCTTGCGCGGTGCTGGCGGAGATGGCCAGTTTTGAATCCGCAGGGGTGGACAACCGCAGCTGAGCCGGGGGGCGCTCAGTCCCCCGGGCATTCGAGCTGGCCGGCGCGCGGATTCTCCCCCTGTCGGCCGGGGCCAGGTCCCGTCGCGGGCAAGCCGTAGACGGCCTTCTGGTTCGCGCTATCGGTCACCTTCACGCCCTGCGCGTCGAAGTTCCACGCATCCCAGTAGTTGACCGGCACCACCTGTGGCACCTTGGCTGACGCGAGGAAGTCGCGCAGCAGGGGCTGCTCGTTGGGATCGTAGGGGAAGTGCAGACCGTACTCGAGCTTGAACTCTGACACTGAGTTGGCCCGCACACCGAGGTGGTGGGGCATGAATGTCTTGACCTTGAACTCGGGCACGACGATGCGCGCCTGCGTTACCACGCGTGACTCCGGCCCGCCCTGCCACAGGTCCAGGCTGGTCGCGCCCGCAGCCGCCATGGCGGCCTTGAGGTTGTCCAAGGGCGAGCCGTAGGTCACGCCATTGGCCACGCGCGGGGTGGTCAGGTCCTTGCCGCCGGCGCCGCTGTCGGACACGAACAGCTGCAGCGGCTCGGCGCGGGCGCGGGTCTTCGCGCTGACCAGGAAACCGAAGGTCTCCGGGTCGTTGGTGCCGTTGCCAAAGGCTGTGCAGCCCGAGACGCTGTGCACCCAGCGCACCACGCGGATGGTGACGGCGTCGTTCATGCGCACTGTCTCGCCGCCCTTGAGCGTGGTGCACTGGCTGGCGGGCAGGCCCACCTTGGCCATGGCACTGCAGACCGCTGCAGGGGCATAGACCGGCTTGCCGGTCTGCCTGGCCCACTCGGGGATCTGTACGCCGTGGTCCCCATGTTCGTGACCGACGAGGATGGCATCGATGCCGCCGCGCAGCTTGATGGTCTGCAGGGCCTTGGCTACCGAAGGGGCGTTCGCCATGGGGTTGGCGGTGAAGTCGGAGATGGTCTCGCCATCGAGCAGGATGCCGGTGTCGCCGATCTGGTAGTGCCAGTTGGTGATGCCGAACCAGGTCATGCGCATGTTCTCGGGCAGGTCGGGGCCGGATCCGCCGCACGCTGGCAGCAGGGCTGCGGAAAGGCACAGGCTGGCTGCCGCGATTCGTGTCGAGGTCTTGGGTTTCATCGTGTCTCCAGGTCGCGGCAATATCGCCGTCTACCCTGAAGACTAGGGATGCGAAGCTGTCAATCTGCTTTCAGGGCAAACGCATTCCAGGGGCAGAAAGCGATCTGAAAGCCGGCTTGGGCCAACATCGCGCGCGCAGGCGGCTGTCAGGAGCGCCGCTTGCGTACCTTGGGCGCAGGTGCCAGCGGCTTCTGGTGGTGCGCGCACAGCAGGTCGATCAGCGACTGCGCATACGCCGGCATGCGCGTTTCCTCGCGCACCAGGATGTAGCGCTCGCGCACGCTCCAGGCGTCTTCCAGGTCGATCAGCACCAGACCCATGGGCGCCAGGTAGCGCCGGGCGGCGCTCTCGGGCACGATGCCGATGCCCACGCCGGCACCGATCATGCGGCACATGGCGTCGAAGCTGGACAGCTGCACGCGCAGCTTCTGCGGCTGGCCCAGTTGCTCGGTGACCTGGGCCAGAAAGACCTGCAGCGTGCTGGCCGGGTGCATGCCCACCATGGGCTCGTCCAGCGTCTGGGCAAAGGCCATGCGCCGGCGCCGGGCGAAGCGGTGGCCGCGCGGCACCACCAGGGCCAGGCGGTCGGTGCTGAAGTGGATGGCGGTGAGGCCCAGCGTGTCCACCTGGCCGGCGACTATGCCGATGTCGGCCCGGCCGTCGAGCACGCCGCGCGGGATCTCGGCGTTCGGTTTTTCCTGAAGCTCCACATTCACGCGCGGGTTGGCCGCGAGGAAGGCGGGCAGGATCTCGGGCATGAAGTCCGTCACCGCCGTGGTGTTGGCGAACACCCGCACATGGCCGCGCAGGCCACCGCTGTACTCCTGCAGGTCTGTGCGCAACTGCTCGGTCTGCCGCAGCACGCCGCGCGCATGGTGCAAGAAGGCCTCGCCCGCCGGCGTGGGGCGCATGCCGCGCGCTTCGCGGTACAGCAGCGGCATGCCCGCCTGCTGCTCCAGCGCCTTGATGCGCGCACTGGCCGCTGCCAGCGACAGGTGCCGCGCCGCTGCGGCGCGGGAGAGGGCGCCTTGCTCGGCCGTGAGCACGAACAGGCGCAGATCGGTCAGGTCGAATTGCATGGCAGCATGTTACTGCCGCGCGTGCGAGGTTTCGGTTCTGGCGAAGGCTTGGTTCTGAAATGCGTGATTGTGCGCGGGCGGCGGGGCGGCGAACATCCGTGCTCATCCGAGAACACGCCAAGGAGACAAACCGCATGAAGTTCGCCGCCCCCCGCGCCATCGCGCGCCGCTCCGCCCTCGCTGCCCTGCTCGCCGCACCCCTGTGGGCCGCCGCGCAAGCCAGCTACCCCAGCCGCCCCATCGTGATGGTCGTGCCGCAGGCAGCAGGCGGCACCAACGACATCGTGGGCCGCCTGGTGAGCCAGAAACTCGGCGAGGTGCTGGGCGGCGCCACCGTGGTGGAGAACCGGCCCGGTGCGGGTGGCAACATCGGCACGCAGTTCGTGGCCAAGGCGCCCAAGGACGGCTACACCCTGCTCATGACCATCAGCAGCAGCCAGGCCATCAACCCGGCCCTCTTCAAGAACCCTGGGTTTGATCCGGTCAAGGACTTCAAGCCCGTGGGCCTGATCGGTTCCGTGCCCAACGTGCTGCTGGTGAACCCCGACTTCCCGGCGCGCAACATGGCCGAGCTGGTGGCTTTGGCCAAGGCCAAGCCGGGCCACTACCAGTACGCGTCGGCCGGCAATGGCACGCTCAACCACCTGCTCGGTGAAATGCTCAACAGCATGGCCGGCATCCAGTTGCAGCATGTGCCCTACAAGGGCGTGGCACCGGCCATCAACGACGTGCTGGGCGGGCAGTTGCCGATGGTGTTCGCAAGCATGCCCTCGGCGCTGTCGCACATCAAGGCCGGCAAGCTGCGCGCGCTGGCCGTGAGCGGCGCCACGCGCTCCCCCGTGCTGCCCGACGTGCCCACCATCGGCGAAACGGTGGCCGGCTACAACGGCACGCTGTGGATCGGGCTGTTCGCGCCCGCGGGCCTGCCGGCTGACATCCAGACCAAGCTGCAGGACGGCATGGCCACGGGCATGGCCGCCAAGGACCTGCGCGAGCGCCTGGAGGCGCAGGGCGTGGAGATCGCGCCCAAGACCACGCCGGAGCAATTCGCCGCGCTGTTGCAGGAGGACCTGGCCAAGTGGGCCAAGGTGGTCAAGACCTCCGGCGCGACAGTCGACTGAGCACGGGAGCCAGCCAATGACCCGCCCCCTGGACCACATCACCGTGGTGTCGCTCGAGCATGCGATCGCCGCCCCGTTCTGCACCCGCCAGCTGGCCGACCTGGGCGCCCGCGTGATCAAGGTCGAACGCCCCGGCGGCGGCGACTTTGCGCGCGACTACGACACAAGGGCAGAGGGAATGGCCTCGCACTTCGTCTGGGTCAACCGCTCCAAGGAGAGCCTCACGCTCGACCTCAAGCAGCCCGAGGCCCTGGCGGTGCTATGGGAGCTGCTGGCCAGCGCCGATGTGCTGGTGCAGAACCTCGCGCCCGGCGCCACTGCGCGCATGGGCCTGTCGTGGGAGGCGCTGAGCAAGCACAACCCGCGCCTCATCGTCTGCGACATCTCGGGCTATGGCGGCGATGGCCCCTACCGCGACAAGAAGGCCTACGACCTGCTGATCCAGAGCGAGGCGGGCTACCTCTCGGTGACCGGTACGCCTGAGGAGCCTTGCAAGTCGGGCAACTCCATCGCCGACATCGCGGCGGGCATGTACGCCTACACCAGTGTGCTGGCCGCGCTGATGCAGCGCGAGAAGACGGGCCAGGGTTCGCGCATCGATGTCTCCATGCTCGAATCGCTGGCCGAGTGGATGGGCTTTCCGATGTACTACGCCTACGGTGGCGCCACGCCGCCGCCGCGCAATGCCGCATCGCATGCCACCATCTACCCCTATGGCCCCTTCCCGGCCGGCGATGGCAGCACAGTGATGCTGGGCCTGCAGAACGAGCGCGAGTGGAAGCTGTTCTGCGAACATGTGCTGCTGCAGCCGCAGTTGGCCGCCGACCCGCGCTTTGACAGCAATGCCCGGCGCAACGCGCACCGGGCCGAACTCCGGGCCCTGATCCTCGCCGTGTTCGGCACGCTCACGGCCGCGCAGGTCATCGAGCGGCTGGAAGCGGCGCGCATTGCCAACGCGCGCATGAACACCATGGCCGAAGTCTGGGCGCACCCGCAGTTGCAGGCGCGCGGCCGCGTGCAGCAGGTGGACACGCCCGAAGGGCCGCTCGACGCTTTGCTGCCGCCCGGCGCGCACAGCAGCTTCGACTACCGCATGGACCCGATACCCGCCGTGGGTGAGCACACCGAGGCCATCCTGCGCTCGCTGGGGCGTGGGGAGGGGCACCTGGCGGCGCTGCGCGCCAGCAAGGCCATCTGATGGCAGTGCCGTCCACCCACCAGGCAATGGCCCGCGCGACGACCTTCCTCTTCGTTCCCGCCACCCGGCCCGAGCGCATCGCCAAGGCCCTGGCCAGCGGCGCAGGCGCCGTGGTCGTGGACCTGGAGGATGCCGTGGCGCCCGGTGAGAAGGCGGCCGCGCGCACGGCCTTGCTGGCCGCCGTGAAGGCCCTGGAGCCAGCGCAGCGCGCGCGCCTGCTGGTGCGCGCCAATGCCGCAGGCACGCCCTGGCACACCGACGATGTGGCGGCCGTGGCCGCCTGCGTGGCCCTGGGCCTGGCCGGTGCCATGCTGGCCAAGGCCGAGTCGTCAGTGGCGCTGGCCGCCGTGGCCCAGGCGCTGGGCCCGCAAGGACTGCTGGTGCCGCTGGTCGAATCGAATGCGGGGCTGGATGCGCTGGATGCACTGGCGCAGGCACCGCAGGTGGTGCGCCTGGCGTTTGGCCACCTCGACTTCCAGGTAGATCTGGGCATGGAATGTGCTGCCGACGAAGCCGAGCTGCTGCCCGTGCGCCTGGGGCTGGTGCGCGCCTCGCGCCGCGCGGGGCTGGCCGCGCCTGTGGATGGCGTGACCACGGCCACCGACGACCTGGCGCGCCTGGCCGAGGACACGGCGCGCAGCCGGCGCATGGGCTTTGGCGGCAAGCTGTGCATCCACCCCGCGCAGGTGGTGCCGGTGCAGGCCGCCTTTGCGCCCCAGCCGCAGGAACTGGCGTGGGCGAGAAGGGTGCTGGCGGCAGCACCCGCACACGGCGGCGCCGTATTTCGGCTGGAAGGCCGCATGGTCGATGCGCCGGTATTGGCGCTGGCTGCCCGCCTGCTGGCCCGCTCGGTAGATCAGCCTACAGCCGTCTGATTGCGCCCCTGCGCCTTGGCCTGGTACAGCGCGGCATCGGCGCGTGCGAGCATGGCGTCCAGCGTGTCGCCGGGGCCGTTCCATTGGGTCAGGCCGATGCTGACCCGGCAATCGAGCGGGTGGCCCACGGCCAGCGTGGCGTGGATGCGCCGGGCCACGTTGAGCGCTGCGACGGCATCGGTGCCGGGCAGCACCACCATGAACTCTTCGCCGCCATAGCGGCCCATGCGGTCGGGCGTGCGCAGCACGGCCAGCGTGCGTTGCACGAAGTGCACCAGCACCGCATCGCCATGCTGGTGGCCGCAGCTGTCGTTCACGGCCTTGAAATGGTCCAGGTCCAGCATCATCAGCGAGGGACCGCCGCCGTAGCGGCGCGCGCGCTCCAGTTCCTCTTCGCAGCGCTGCAGCAGCGCGCGCCGGTTGAGGGCCGGGGTCAGCGAGTCGTGCGTGGCCAGGTGTTCAAGCTCGGTGCGCAGCCGGTCGGTGGCCATGAGCAGCGCGCCGATGGAGAGCATGAGCACCGTGAGCGCGTAGGCGCCGATGTACAGGTTCTGGTAAACCGATGGCTCCATGAGGTTGTCGCCCGCGAACCCCGCGAAGATGGAGCCAAGCCGCACCAGCAGCACCGTGAGGTGCAGCACCAGCACCACCTCCACCAGTCGCACCGGGAAGTTGCTGCCCCCATGGCGCAGCAGAAAGCGCAACTGGGCGCCGTAGATGCAAGACATCACCAGCGTGAAGAAGCTCAGCCGCACGCTGTAGTTGGGCCAGCCATAGGACAGCCAGGTGAATACGCCCAGGCACACGGTCAGCACCGCGCCCCAGATGCGCCAGGTGTGGGCGTGCCCCAGAAAGGCGCGGGTACCCATGTAGTAGGTCATGGTGCCCAGCACGAGCAGCATGTTGGCGCCTACCAAGCTCATCCAGTCGGGCACCAGGCTGCGCGCGCTGAAGAGGGCGGTGGATGCCAGCCAGAACACCGGTGCCGCTGCCCAGGAGCTGATGCCCCGGATGTGGGCCGGGTAGTAGCGCCGCATGCAAGCCAGCACGATGGCCATCAGGGCGGACATGAATCCCGCCAGGGCGATCATGGAGCGAGGGTCGAGATTCGTCATCCTGCAGTACTGCGGTGGGACGGGGGGCGCCTCGTAAGGAAATGTTTCTGCGACTTGCCAGTATAGCCAGTGACCGGGCTGCACTGGCACCTGTCCGTGTGCGCAGATGGTGCCGAATGGCTTATGTGGTAGTAGCGCGACGTCGTTTTTGGTGCCGCGCGGCCCAAGGCGGGAGCGGTTGCGCACGATATCGGTGCATTTTGTATACAAACTGCGCGAAACATTGTGCGCAAAGGCTGGCACGCAGATTGCGTAGATCCTGGCATGCAAGACACCACGCCTGCCCAGCCCCCGGCCGCCATCGAGATCGTGGCGCTTACCAAGTGCTATGCCAGCGGCAAGCCCGCCGTGGACGCCATCGACCTGCGCATCGCTAGCGGCAGCTACTGCTGCCTGCTGGGCCCTTCGGGCTGCGGCAAGAGCACCACGCTGCGCATGATCGCCGGGCACGAATCAGTGACCAGCGGCGACATATTGCTCGAAAACCGCAACATCACCGACCTGCCCGCCGCCGCGCGTGGCACGGCCATGATGTTCCAGAGCTTCGCGCTGTTCCCGCATCTCTCGGCGCTGGACAACGTGGCCTTCAGCCTCAAGATGAAGGGCGTGGCCAAGGCCGAGCGCCAGGCCAAGGCGCGGGATCTGCTCGAGCGCGTGGCCATGGGCCACCTGGCCGAGCGCAAGCCGGCCGAACTCTCGGGCGGGCAGCAGCAGCGCGTGGCGCTGGCGCGCGCCTTGATCACCCAGCCGCGCGTGCTGCTGCTGGACGAACCCCTCTCGGCGCTCGACCCGTTCCTGCGCATCCAGATGCGCGCCGAGCTGCGCCGCTGGCAAAAGGAGCTGGGCCTGACCTTCATCCACGTGACCCACTCGCAGGAGGAGGCGATGGCCCTGGCCGACACCATGGTGGTGATGAACCACGGCGTGATCGAGCAGGTGGGCTCACCGCACGAGGTCTACAACCGGCCCGCCAGCGAATTCGTGGCGCGCTTCATGGGCGGCCACAACGTGATCGATACGGAGGGTGGCAAGGTCGGCGTGCGCACCGACCACCTGCAGGTGCTGCCGCAGGGCACGCCGCTGCCCTGGGGCGCCCTGCACATGCAGGCCGTGGTGACCGACGTGGAGTACCAGGGCACCTACGTGCTGCTGGGCCTGCAAAAGCAGGGCGTGGCCCTGTCGGCGAACTCCACGGCCGCCTACTCGGTGATGGTCTCCGAAGCCGCTTTTGCCGCACAGCCCTATGCGGTGGGGCAGGCGGTGCAGTTGCACTGGACGCCCGAGCAGGCCCATCCCCTCTCCCCGCAGGCGGTACCTGTGCCCGCGCCTGTGGCGACGGCCACTGCCCAGGCCGTGCCGGCCTGAGCCTTTCTCATTCTTTCGTGTCCGCTGTCTGTTTCCACCCCTCCACTTTGCAAACCAAGGAGCTCTCCCATGTCCGACGACTCTCGTGCCGATTCCCCCGCTGTTGCCTCTGACACCACCGGCGTGCAGCGCCGCTCGCTGCTCAAGGGCACGGCGGGCATCCTGGCCGCTGGCGTGTTCCCGGCCGTCCATTCGCAGGAAAAGATCGTGCTGCGCTACCTGGGCACGGCCGTGAACCAGGACAAGGCGATTGCCGAGAAGTTCAAGGCCGACACCGGCATCGAGATCCAGTACGTGGCCGTGACCACCGACGACGTGACCAAGCGCGCCGTGACCGCGCCCAACAGCTTCGACCTGATCGACACCGAATACTTCTCGCTCAAGAAGATCGTGCCCACGGGCAACTTGAAGGGCATCGACACCAAGCGCATCAAGAACGCCGACAAGATCACCACGCTGTTCACCAACGGCATGGTGGCCGGCAAGGCCGTGGGCGACCAGGGCACCGCGCCCAAGAAGGTGATCTACCTGGAGGGCGAGAAGTCCAAGAAGTTCGCGACGGCGCCCACGCAGTACATGTCGCTGATCCCCACCGTGTACAACGCCGACACGCTGGGCATTCGCCCCGACCTGATCAAGCGCCCCATCAACTCCTGGGCCGAGCTGCTCAACCCCGAGTTCAAGGGCAAGACCGCGATCCTGAACATCCCCTCCATTGGCATCATGGACGCCGCCATGGTGGTCGAGGCCATGGGTATCTACAAGTACCCCGACAAGGGCAACATGACCAAGAAGGAGATCGATCTCACGATCAAGACCCTGATCGAGGCCAAGAAGCAGGGCCAGTTCCGCGCGCTGTGGAAGGACTTCAACGAGTCAGTGAACCTGATGGCATCGGGCGAAGTGGTGATCCAATCGATGTGGAGCCCGGCCGTCACGGCCGTGCGCACCAAGGGTATTGCCTGCAACTTCCAGCCGCTCAAGGAAGGCTACCGCGCCTGGGCCGCCGGCTTCGGCCTGCCGGCCACGCTCTCGGGTCGCAAGCTCGACGGCGCGTACGAGTTCATCAACTGGTTCCTCGACGGCTGGGCCGGTGCCTACCTGAACCGCCAGGGCTACTACAGCGCCGTGCTGGAGACCGCCAAGTCCAAGATGGAAGCCTACGAGTGGGCCTACTGGATGGAAGGCAAGCCCGCCACGCAGGACATCAAGAGCCCCAATGGCGACGTGCTGGCCAAGACCGGCGCGGTGCGCGACGGCGGCAGCTACGAAGCGCGCATGGGCGGCATCGCCTGCTGGAACGCCTTGATGGACGAAAACAACTACATGGTCCAGAAATGGAATGAATTTGTAGCTGCATAAGAGGGGCCGTCACGCCCGCCAGGGCGTGCCCCGCTGCCCCGAGCGGGGGCGGCATGCCCTGCGCGCGGCGCAGGGCTTTCACAGGTTATTCCAAGACACCATGAGCACCACCACCACACCGTCTCTGCCATCGAGCGCCGCCCCCGGGCGCGGCATTGCCGCCTGGTGGCAGGCCGCGCCGTTCACGCTGGTGTTCGCGCTGTTCTTCCTCATTCCGCTGGCGCTGATCGTGATGGTCAGCTTCTGGGACTTCAATGAGTACGAGCTCTTGCCCGGCTTCACGTTCAAGAACTACATCTCGATCTTTGCGGGCTGTGGCGATGCGTCGGAGGGCCTGTGCGTCACGCTCAAGACGTATTACTCCACACTCAAGTTCAGTTTTCTCGTATGGCTGATCACGCTGGTGATCGGCTTCACCGTGGCCTATTTCCTGGCCTTCCACGTGCGCTCCTCGGGCATGCAGACGCTGCTGTTCGTGCTGTGCACCATTCCGTTCTGGACCTCCAACGTGATCCGCATGATCTCGTGGGTTCCGCTCCTGGGGCGCAATGGCCTGGTGAACCAGAGCCTGATCAGCATGGGCATGGTCGATCAGCCCATCGAGTGGCTGCTGTTCTCGGACTTCTCGGTGGTGCTGGCCTTCGTGCACCTGTACACCATGTTCATGATCGTGCCCATCTTCAACAGCATGATGCGCATCGACCGCAGCCTCATCGAGGCGGCCAGCGACAGCGGCGCCAGCGGCTGGCAGACGCTGTGGAACGTGATCGTCCCGCTCTCGCGCACCGGCATCATCATCGGCTCGATCTTCGTGATCACCATCATCATGGGCGACTTCGTCACCATCGGCGTGATGGGTGGCCAGCAGATCGCCTCCATCGGCAAGATCATCCAGGTGCAGACCTCGTACCTGCAGTTTCCGCTGGCCGCGGCCAATGCCGTGATTTTGCTGGCGGTGGTGCTGATGATCATCTGGGGGCTCACGCGCCTGGTCGACATCCGCAAAGAGCTTTGAGCACCACCTGCGCCGCCGACAACCTCCACAGGACATCCGCATGAAAGCCCGCATCCGCGAATCCCGCCCGGCCAGCTTCTGGCTGCTGGCCATCGTGTTCAGCCTGTTCGTGCTGTTCATGTACGGGCCCATGTTCGTCATCTTCATCCTGAGCTTCCAGGGCCCCGAGGGCGGGCTCACCTTCCCCATGCGCGGCGTCTCGCTGCACTGGTTCTACAAGCTGGCCGAGGGGCTGGGCGTGGTCGACATCGGCGCGGCGCTGTGGCGCTCGCTCGGCCTGGGCGTGGCGGTGATGCTGTGCACGGTGGTGCTGTCGGTGCTGGCGGGCCTGGCCTTTCGCAAGCGGCTGGCGGGGGGCAACACGCTGTTCTTCATCGTCGTGGCCAGCCTGATCATGCCGTCCATCATCGTTTCGCTGGGCATCGGGCTGGAGTTCCGGCTCATCGACAACGGCATCAAGGCCGCCCTCGAATGGCTGGGCATGGAGAGCACGCTGGAGGGCTACGGCACCTCGCTGGGTCTGTTCACCTCGGCCCTGGGCGCGCACCTGACCTGGACCTTGCCGTTCGGCCTGCTCATCATGTTCGCGGTGTTCAACCGCTTCAACCCGGCGTATGAAGAAGCCGCGCGCGACCTGGGCGCCACCCCCTGGCAGGGCTTTGCCCACGTGGTGCTGCCGCTGATAGCGCCCTCGGTAGTGGGCATCGGCATGTTCGGCTTCACCCTGAGCTGGGACGAGATAGCCCGCACCTCGCAGGCCATCGGCGATGTGAACACGCTGCCGCTGGAGCTGCAGGGCCTGACCAGCACGGTGACCACGCCGTCCATCTACGCACTGGGCACGCTGACCACCGTGGTGTCGTTCGTGGTCATGGGCATCACGCTGGCGCTGGTGTGGGCGCTCGGCCAGCGCAAGCAAGGGCGGGCCGGCTGAGCCGCACGCCATGAGACTTCCATGCGCATCCGTGCCGACGATTCCATGACCACTGCCCCCAAGCCCCGGCGCCGCGCTGTTGCGGCCACATCCTCCGAGCCGGCCGACCTGCCTGCCGACAGTGCTGCAGCCACGGGCGGCCTGCTCAGCGACAACGATATGTACGAGCGCATGGTCTCGGCCATCCTCGACCACCGGCTGCCGCCGGGCACCAAGCTGGTGGAGGACAAGCTGGCGGCGGCCTTCGGCGTGTCGCGCACGCGCGTGCGGCCGGTGCTGGTGCGCCTGGCCAACGAGCAGGTGGTCACGCTCACGCCCAACCGCGGCGCCTCCATCGCCCAGCCCACCCCCGAAGAAGCGCTCGAAGTCTTCGAGGCCCGCCGCCTGCTGGAGCCGCGCCTGGTGGAGCTGTTCATCGCCAACGCGACGGATGAGCACATCGCCGCGCTGCGCGCCTGCATTGACGACGAAGAGGCCGCCCGCGCCAGCGGCGACATGCGCCGCGCCATCCGCCTGTCGGGCGACTTCCACCTGCACATCGCGCAGGCCGCAGGCCACGAGACGCTGGGGCGCATCCTGCGCGAGCTGGTCTCGCGCACCTCGCTGATCCTCATGACCTACAGCCCCAGCCATGCGCGCGAGCGCGAGGAGGCGACGGCCTGCGGCTGCCGCGAGCACCGCGCGCTGATCGACGCCATCCGCCTGCGCGACGCGAAAGAGGCCGCGCGCCGCATGCTCGACCACCTGGCGCGCATCGAGTCGCAGCTGGAGTTCACCCCGCCCGCGAGCGAGGCGCCGGATCTCATGAGCCTGCTGGGAATGGCGGGCTGAGCCGCATGCGCCACCTGCTGGTCATCAACCCGAACACGTCGCCCAAGGTCAGCGCGCTGCTGCAGCAGCATGTGCAGGCCGCCGCGGGATCGCATGTGGTGGTGCGCACGGCCACCGCACGCTTTGGCGCCCCCTACATCGCCTGCGAGGCCAGCTACGCCGTGGCCGCGCATGCCGCGCTCGATGCCTGGGCGCTCGACTTGTCTACCCAGTCCTCGGCACCCAGCGCTGTGCTGATCGGCTGCTTCGGCGACCCCGGCCTCATGGCCTTGCGCGAAAGCAGCCCCGTGCCCGTCACCGGCCTGGCCGAGGCCTCCTTCATCGAAGCTGCGCGCCACGGCCGCTATGCCATCGTCACCGGCGGCGAGCGCTGGGGCCCCATGCTGCAGCGCCTGGCCCAGGCCCTGGGCCATGCCCATTCGCTGGCCGGCATCCACACCGTGGCCCCCACGGGCGCCCAGCTGGCAGCCGACCCCGTGACTGCGCGTGCGCTGCTGGCCCAGGCCTGCCGCGACGTGGTGCGCCAGATGGGCGTGCAGTCCGTCATCCTGGGCGGGGCAGGCCTGGCCGGCATGGCGGCGGCAGTGCAGTCCCAGGTAGGCGTGCCCGTGATCGACAGTGTGGTCGCGGGCGCCCACTGGGCCCTGCGGGCCAATGCCGTGCCGCCCGAGCGCAGTGTGCCGGCGTTCGATGTAGCGTGGGAAGGGGTGTCGGGGGAGATGGCTGCGCTGGGAATGCACCAAGGTGGGTGAGCGCATTTGACAGAGGCTGGGCCACGGGATAGGGTGCGGTCATGGCACCTGCAAAAAACTATGCACTCTCGCTGGTCGAAGCGGAAGACTCCTTGGCCGCGATCTTTCCTGATGAACTGCTGTCCCATATGCAACTCAAGCTTGGCGACGAGCTGTATGTGACAGAAGGCAAAGACGGTAGCCTGTTCATCAGCGCGAAGAAGCCAGACCCTGCGACACACAACGTGCTTCAGGACCTGGCTGGATAGTCAGACCGGCACAGCCACCCGCTCCATGCGCGTCAGCGGCAGTGCTTCGTCTTCGCTGGTGGCCTTTGGCAGCACGAAGTTGAATACCGAGCGCGTGAATGGCGCGGTGATGCCCAGTGACTCGTAGCCTGCGGGCGCCACATTGCGCTCAAGCTCCACAATCAGCCCATCGCGCGTGGCGAATGCAAAGTCATCGTCGATGTAGCTGTCACCGGGAATATTGACCTGCGTGGTCAGCGTGCGCATGCCGGGGGCGGCCACCAGGAAGTGGATGTGCGCAGGCCGCTGGCCATGGCGGCCCAGTGCGGCGAACAGGTCGGCCACCGGGCCGGTCGGCGGAATCGCATAGCCCGGCGGCAGAAAGCTGCGAAAGCGGTAAAAGCCCTTGGCATCGGTCTCGATGCGGCGGCGCAGTTCAAACGGCTGCATGCCTGGGAAGAAGTGCGAGTAGCCGCCTTGCTCATTGGCATGCCATACGTCCACCATGGCATGGGGCACGGGCTTGCCATCGAGGTCCAGCACCTGGCCTTCCATGATGAACACCTCGCCCTTGGGCTCGCCTTCGTCCACGCGCACTTCCACCTTGGACGTGGGTGCACCGGCCACGAACAGCGGCCCCTCGATGGCGCGCGGCGTGCCGCCCTCGCGCCCCGCCTTCTGGTCGGCCTCGTCGGCGCGGATGTCGAGCAGCCGGTCAAAGCCCAGGCCGGCCGTGATCAGGCCCGTCTGGCCTGCCGCGCCCAGGCGCGTGAGCCAGGCCGTGGCGGCCCAGAATTCGTCGGGGGTCACGTCGAGTTCGTCTATGGTCTTGAACAGGTCGGTGACGATACGCTCGGTGAGCTGGCGCACGCGGGGGTTGCCGGGGGCGATCTTCTTGGTGTTGACCAACTCCAGCAATTGCGCCTGGGTGAGTTCTGCCATGTTTTTGTCTCCTCTGTGGGAATGGATGGGTGGAAATCGGGGGGACGGGGTCAATCAATCCAGCTTGATACCGCGCTCGGCAATCAATTTCGCCCAGCGCTCGGATTCGCGCGCCAGGTGCTTGGCGAGTTCGGTGGGCGTGGAGCCCACGGGCTCGGCGCCGATGGTCTCGAAGCGGGCCACCACGTCGGGCTGCTTCATGGCATCGCGCAGGGCGGCGTTGAGCTTGTTGACGATGGGCGCGGGCGTGCCCGCAGGCATGAACACCGCGAACCAGGGCGAAACCTCGTAGCCCGGCAGGCCGGCTTCGGCCAGGGTGGGTACGTTGGGCAGGGTGGCCGAGCGCTTGGCCGTGGTCACGCCCAGGGCGCGCAGCTTGCCCGACTGGATGTGCGGCCGCGCCGAGGTGATGCTGTCGAACATGTAGTTGATCTGCCCGCCCAGCAGGTCGGCCACGGCCGGGCCGCTGCCCTTGTAGGGGATGTGCAGCATCTCGATCTGCGCCAGCGAGTTGAACACCTCGCCCGCCAGGTGGATGGAGGTGCCGTTACCGGCCGAACCATAGGTGAGCTTGCCCGGCGCCTTGCGCGCGGCGGCGATCACGTCGGCAGCGGTCTTCACCTCGGGCTGGGTGGCATTGGTCACCAGCACGTTGGGCACCACGGCCAGCAGGCTCACCGGGGCGAAGTCCTTGACGGGGTCGTACGACAGCTTGCCGTACAGCGGCTTGTTGGTGGCCATGCCGATGGAGGTGATCATCAGCGTGTAGCCATCGGCCGGCTGCCTGGCCACGAACTCGGCGCCGATGTTGCCGCCCGCGCCGGCCTTGTTCTCGATCACGAAGGGCTGGCCCAGCGCCTGGCCGGCCTTCTCGCCCAGGGTGCGGGCGATCGCGTCCATGGCGCCGCCGGGCGGGAAGGGAACGACCCAGCGGATGGGCTTGTTCGGCCAGTTGGCGCCGGGTGCCTGGGCGTGTGCGGCGGGCCAGGCAGCCATTGCCATTGCGGCGCCCAGCAGACCGAGCACCTGTTGTCGTTTCATCATCATCTTCATTTCTTGTCTCCGGGTCTTGTCTTTGCAGCGGCTGTCAGATCGCAGAGGGGTGCCTTGCCAGCGGTGTCACCGAGATCTTCATGAACGGGAACAGCGGCAGCCCCTGCAGCAACTGGTGCAACTCGTCGTTGGAGGCCACGTCGAAGACGCTGTAGTTGGCGTACTCGCCCACCACGCGCCAGATGTGCGGCCAGCGGCCGTCGCGCTGCAGCTCCTGCGAATAGGCCTTTTCGCGGGTCTTGATGTCATTGGCCTGGTCGGCGGGCAGGTCGTGGGGGATGTGCACATCCATGCGGACGAGGAACAGCATTGCGGGGTTCTCCTTCTTTCTTAAACGGTGGTGGCCTGGCGGCCCAGATCGATGTGGACGGGCGCCTTGCCTTCGCGGGCGCGGTCAAAGCGGTCGAGCTGCGTGAGCGACACCTGCACGCCGAAGCCCGGTCCGTCGGGCAGCTGCAATGCAAAGTCGGCAATCGGCATCTGGGTTTCCACGATGTCGTCCACCAGCAGCTGCGGGCCGAACAGTTCGCAGCCATGGTGCTGGCCCGTGAGGGTGGAGAAGACGTGGGCCGATGCGGCGCTGCCCAGCGAGGTCTCCAGCATGGTGCCGCCGTACCAGCCGATGTCCGCCGCCTCGGCAACCGCCGCCACCTTGCGCGTGCGCAGCAGGCCGCCGTGCTTGGCCACCTTGAGCGAGAACACGTGGCAGGCCTGGCCGCGCGCCAGGGCCATCGCGTCCTGCGGGGTGCACACGGTTTCGTCGGCCATGATCAGGGCGTCGCGTCCCAGCGCAGCGGTCAGGCCCTTCAGGGCCTCGATGTTCCAGTGGGCCACCGGCTGCTCGATCAGCGTCACGCCGGCTTCCACCAGCTGCGGCAGGTAGCGGCGCGCGGTGTTGCCGTCCCAGGCCTGGTTCACGTCCACCGTCAGCGTGGCACGGCCTTGCAGGCCGCGTGCGATCTGCGTGACATGGGCCACGTCGTCGGCCGGGGCGTTGGCGCCGATCTTCATCTTGAAGATGTGGTGGCGGCGTTGCTCCAGGCGCAGTTGGGCTTCCTCCAGGTCGCGCTCCACGTTGCCGCTGGCCAGGGTCCAGGCCAGGGGCAGGCTCGCGTGCACCTTGCCGCCCAGCAGTTGCCAGGCCGGCAGGCCGAGCGTGCGGGCCACCGCGTCAATGAGGGCCATCTCCACGGCGCTCTTGGCAAAGGCATTGCCCTTGCAGGCCTTGTCCATGCGCGCCAGGGCCGCCTCGAAGCCGCCCGCACCCTGGCCCAGAAGGGCCGGGGCCAGGTACTGGGTGATGGCGTGGTGGATGCTCTCGGGCGATTCCTCGTTCCACGAAGGGCCGCCGATGGTGGCCGCCTCGCCGAAGCCGCAGGCGCCGTTGGCCAGCCACAGCTGCACGATGACCGGGCTCTGGCGGCTGATGGAGCCGAACGAAAGCTTGTGCGGGCGGATGGTGGGAATGTCCAGGATGCGCGCTTCGATGCGCTCGATGGTGAAACCACCGGGGTGGTTGTTCATGGGGGCGGGCCTTCGGTCGATGGGGGAAACATGGGTTCAAGGCGAAGCTTAGTTTTTGCCGGCCTGCAAATCCAATGATTCATTTGCAATGCATCGTTCGATATCATCGATGAATATCCGTTTTCCTCGGGAGGGTTCCACCATGGAAATCCGCCAGCTCCGCTATTTCCTCGACATCGCACGCACCGAGCACCTGACACAGTCGGCGCAGAACCTGTTCGTCACGCAGTCCACGCTGTCGCATGGCCTGCGCCAGCTGGAGCAAGAGCTGGGCGTGGCCCTGTTCGACCGGCTTGGCCGGGGGCTCAAGCTGTCGCAGGCGGGGGTGGCCTTTCGCACCTACGCGGCGCGCGCGCTGCAGGAGATCGAGGCCGGCCGCATGGCGCTAGCCGACATGGGCGCGCTGCAGTCAGGTTCGCTCACCGTGGGGGTGATCCCCACCTTTTTGCATACGCTGGTGCCGGCGGCGGTGGCGGCCTTCAGCAGCGCGTACCCGGGCGTGAACGTGGTGGTGCGTGACCTGCGAGCCGGGCCCATCGAGGAGCAGCTGGTGGAGGGGCAGCTTGACGTGGGGATCGCCTTTTATCCCACCGAGCGCGTCGAGATCGAGACCGAGCCTTTGTTCGAGGAGCGGTTGCAGCTGGTGGTGAACCGGGACCACCCGTTGGCGCGACGGCGTACCCTGGCCCTGAAGGACCTGGCTGGGGTTCCGCTGGCCATGTTGCCGCGCGCGTTCACTACACGGCGCCTGATTGATGAGAGCCTGCGGGCTGCCGGGGTGGTGCCTTTGGTTCGGGTGGAGATGGAGTCGGTGGAGGGCTTGCTCGATGTGTGCCGGTGGGGGGATCTGGCGAGCATTGCGCCGGAGCGGGCTGCCTTGCAGGCGGCGGATCTGCACTCGATCAATCTGCATTCGCCGGGGATGGTGCGGCATGCGGGGATCTTGTGGCGCAAGGGGGCTTCCCGGAGTCGGGCGGCTTTGGAGTTTGCTGCTTTGCTCAGGCCTTGATTCTGTTGTGTCGCTTCGCTTGGATGGTGCGTGCTTGTGTTGAGGGCGGAGGCCGGGGTGTGCGCCCGGCGGCGCAGTAACTTTCTCTTGAGTCGCCAAGAGGGTGTAGAAGAAATAAATTATAATAGCGCCGCATTGACCAAGCAGGAGCAGC
>NZ_LMIH01000041.1:453882-454048 GCF_001428645.1 Acidovorax sp. Root217 | reverse complement strand
CGCAGGGCCTGGGGTGGGTGCGTGTGCCGAAGGACACACGCACTTCGTGATCTGGCTCGTCGCTGCTGTCTGAGTGGAGTTCACCCGCAGGGGGAACGCAGCGAGTTCAGCGACGCCACCCCAGGACCGAGCATCGCAGGCTGCCCCCGTTCGCCCGACAGGGCGT
>NZ_LMIH01000041.1:448935-453832 GCF_001428645.1 Acidovorax sp. Root217 | reverse complement strand
CTTCTTTTGGCGACGCAAAAGAAGGTGGGTGCGCCGCCGGGCGCACATCCCGGCTCCCGCCCTTTGAACACAACAGACACCCCTACAGCCACCAGCAGCAGTGAACCCCAGTCGCGCTACGATCCACCCACTGACACCCCAGCGATCTACAGCGCATTCGCCCCGAATGAACCCACTCTCAAACCCATCCACCGCCCCTCGCTACGAAGCCGTCGACGCCCTTCGTGCGCTGGCCATGGTCTGGATGGCCGCCTTCCACTTCTGCTTCGACCTGGCCCATTTCGGCCTGTGGCCCCAGGATTTCCGCACCGACCCGGTCTGGACCACGCAACGCACCCTGATCCTGAGCCTGTTCCTGTTCTGCGCGGGCCTGGGCCAGGCCATCGCGCTGCACCAGGGACAGAGCCTGGAGCGCTTCGCGCGCCGCTGGCTGCAGATTGCCGGCTGCGCCCTGCTGGTGAGCCTGGGCTCGTTCTTCATGTTCCCGCGCAGCTTCATCTACTTCGGCGTGCTGCACGGCATGGCGGTGATGCTGTTGATCGCCCGCTTCACCGCCGGCTGGGGTGCATGGCTGTGGCTGTGCGGCCTGGTGGCTCTGGCACTGCCCGTGGCGGCCACCCACCTGCTGACAGGGGCCTTCAGCGAGCTTGCGCCGGCCTTCAACGCCCGCACGCTCAACTGGCTGGGGCTGGTGGGGCGCAAGCCCTTCACCGAGGACTATGTGCCGCTCTTTCCCTGGCTGGGCGTGCTCTGGTGGGGGCTGGCCGCTGGCCAGTGGGCCCTGCACCGGCCAGGTGGGCCGCAGCTGCTGCAGGTGCGCCTGCCGACCGCCCTCCAACCCATGGCCGTGCTGGGCCGCTGGTCCCTGAGTTTCTACATGGTGCACCAGCCGGTGCTGATCGCAGTGGTGATGGCCTTGGCCTGGATGTTCAAACCCTGATCCGACCAGACCCCACCATAAGAAAACGCGGCCGAGGCCGCGTTTTTGCTGGCAGGCACGCGCAATGGCGTGCCGTCACAAAGCCGATTACTCGACCTTGGCCTTGGAGCGCAGCTCTTCCTGGTACTTGGCCAGCTTTTGCTGTTGCAGTTGCTGGGCCACCTGGGGCTTCACGTCTTCGAGCTTGGGCAGCTCGGCCTGGCGCACGTCGTCCAGGCGGATGATGTGGTAGCCGAACTGGCTCTTGACGGGCGTCTGCGTCATCTTGCCCTTTTCGAGCTTGATCATGGCTTCGGTGAATTCCGAAACGTAGCTCGAAGGATTGGCCCAGTCCATGGCGCCGCCATTGGCGCCGGAGCCTGGATCCTTGGATTGCTTCTTGGCGATCTCTTCGAACTTGGCGCCCTTGTTGATGGCGGCAATGGCGGCCTTGGCGTCGGCTTCCTTTTCGATCAGGATGTGGCTGGCCTTGTATTCCTTGCCGCTGTTGGCGGCGACGAACTTGTCGTACTCGGCCTTGACTTCCTCGTCCGTCACGGGGTTGTTCTTCTGGAAATCCATGAACAGTTCACGGATCAGGATGGTCTGGCGCGCCAGTTCCATCTGGACCTTGAAGTCACCGGAGGTTTCCAGGCCGCGCTTCTGGGCTTCCTGCATGAACACTTCGCGGGTGACCAACTCGTCCTTGATCTGGCCTTCGACTTCTGGCGTCAGGGGACGGCCCGAACGCACCAGTTGCTGCTTGAGCACTTCAGCACGTTCCTTCGGAATGGCCTTGCCATTGACGATGGCGATGTTCTGGGCGGAAACGGGGAGGGCCATCGTGCCCAGCACGGCAGCGGCCACGAGGCCGGACAGGAGCTGTTTCTTCATGCGGAATCCAAAAAATGAGAAAGTAATTGCCAGCTGAAATCCGGCAGATGAGGACAATGGGGCCGGTTCAGAGGATTTCAATAGCGAGGGCGTGGACGCCCGCATCCAAAAATTCCTGCAGCGCATCATACACAAGGCGATGGCGCGCCACCCGGCTCTTGCCTGTAAGCAAAGGTGAGGCAATCCGCACCCGAAAATGGGTGCCAAAGCCCGTGCCATTGGCCCCCACATGCCCGGCGTGGTCGGCGCTTTCGTCGATCACTTCGAGCGCTGTGGGCGCCAGACGTTCGGCCAGGCGCTCGTGCATCTGCCGGGCCAGGCTGGGCACCGTGGTCGCATCGGTCGTGTCCATGGTCATGCGGCAGGCTCGTCGTTCTTGAGGTGGGGGGCGATGTAGATGCCCTGCGCCACCAGGAAGACCAGCGGGAATGCATAGCCCCAGAGCTTGAACTCCACCCAGGCCTCGGTGCTGAAATTGAGCACCACGTAGGCGTTGATGGCCGACATGAAGGCGCAATAGATCACCCAGGCAACGTTCAGGCGCATCCACACGCCATCGGGCAGCTCCATCTGGCTGCCCAGCAGCAGCTTGAGGTAGTTCTTCTTCAAGATCCACAGCGCCACGGCGAGCGCAATGGCCATGGCCCCGTAGAGCACCGTCGGCTTCCACTTGATGAAACGGTCATCCTGCAGCACCAGCGTGAGCGTGCCGAACAGCAGGATCAGCGCCAGCGTCACCTTCTGCATGGTCTGCAGACGCCGGTCGATCAGGTAGACCAGGGCCATCTGCACCACCGTGGCCGCCATCAGCACGCCGGTGGCCACATAGATGTTGTAGAACTTGTAGGCGGCAACGAACAGGACGATGGGAAGGAAGTCGAGCAGGATTTTCATGGGGCGGGGTCAGGGGGCCTTGTCGTCGAAGTCGAGCGAGGCCGAATTCATGCAGTAGCGCAGGCCGGTGGGCTGGGGGCCATCTTCGAACACATGGCCCAGGTGGGCCCCGCATTGTGCACACACTGTCTCGGTGCGCGACATGCCATGGCTGTGGTCCACGATTTCCTGGATGGCACCGGGCACGGCTTCAGAGAAGCTGGGCCAGCCGCAGCCCGCGTCGAACTTGGTGTGCGAGTCGAACAGCTTGGCACCGCAGCAGATGCAGTGGTAGCTGCCATCGGCCCAATGGGCCTCGTACTTGCCGGTGAAGGGGCGTTCGGTGGCGGCAAAGCGCGTCACCTGCAGGGCGCCGGGCTCAGCGCCCTTTTCCTGCAGCACGGCCTGCCATTGGGCATCGGTCTTGTGGACGGGATAGGTCATGATGAACAGCTGATCTCGATGGAAGAAGCCCATGCGGGCGGGAAGGCAGCGTAGGACTCGTGCCCGGGATGCTCCTCAAATGGGCTCTCGAGCAGCTGCTGCAAGGTTTGGAGTGCACTGAAGTCGCCGAGTTTCGCTGCGCGGATGGCTTCTTCGCACAAATGGTTGCGCAGCACGAACTTGGGGTTGGTGGCCAGCATGGCCTCGGACGCCTGCGTGCGATCCGCCAGCCGGGGCTGCGCCAGGTAGCTGGTCAGCCATTCGTCCCAGGCCGCCTGGTCGGGCACCATGCCGCGGACGGGCTCGAATTCGCCCGAGCCCACGGCGTGGGAGAGGCGGCGCCAGAAGATCGGGTAGTCCACCCCGCCCTTGGCCAGCAGCACCAGCAGGCCGTCGATCAGTTCGGCATCGCCCTCCCCGGCTACCGCCCCCAGACCCAGCTTGGCGCGCATGCGGGCCATGAACTCGGCGGGAAAGACGGTCTTGTACGACTCCAGCGCGGCCATGGCCAGTTCCTGCTCGCCGATCAGCGGCAGCAGCGCCTGCGCCAGGCAGAAAACATTCCAGTAGGCCACATTGGGCTGGCGGTTGTAGGCGTAGCGCCCCTGGGTATCGCTGTGGTTGCAGACATGGCCGGGCACGAAGGAATCGAGGAACTGGAACGGCCCGTAATCGATGGTCAGACCCAGGATGCTCATGTTGTCGGTGTTCATCACGCCGTGGCAAAAGCCCACGGCCTGCCAATGCGCCATGAGCCTCGCGGTGCGCTCGCTCACCGCCTGCAGCAGCGCGGCATAGGGGTTGCCGCCGAATTGGGTCGATCCCCTGCACTCCGGGTAGTAGCGGTCGATCACGTAGTCGGCCAGCGCCTTGAGTTCCTCGTCCATGTCGTTGGCCGAGAAATGCTCGAAATGGCCGAAGCGCAGGAAGCTCGGCGCCACGCGGGTCACCACGGCCGCCGTTTCGATCTCTTCGCGGCGCACCGATGCGGGCGACCCGGTGATGCACAGCGCACGCGTGGTCGGTACGCCCAGGCCCTGCATGGCCTCGCTGCACAGGAATTCGCGGATGCTGGAACGCAGCACCGCCCGACCGTCGCCCATGCGCGAATACGGCGTGCGGCCTGCGCCCTTGAGCTGGATCTCGAGCCCTGCAGCGGTCTCGCCAAGCAGAATGGCCCGGCCATCGCCCAATTGGCCCGCCCAGATACCGAACTGGTGCCCGCTGTACACGCTGGCCAAAGGGTGCGAGCCAGGGAGCACGGCATTGCCCGTGAAGGCCTGCAACGCCGCATCGCTGCGCAGCCAGGCCTCCTCGACCCCCACCAGGCGCGCCACGCTGGCGCTCGTACCCACCCAATGGGGGTCAGGCAACGGCGTGGGCTGCAGTTCGGTGAAGAAAGCCGGACCCAGGGCGGCAAAGCCCTGCTGCCAGGCCAGTCTGGATGCGGCGACCGCCTCGCTGTCGGAAGACATGTTCATGCACGGATTGTCTCCCAGGGGTGATGCCCCGCTGGCAGGCGGGGCATGCCGCTCGGCCAGTCACCTGCTTTGTGACCAGTCGTTTCAATCGTTGCAATGATGGAGCCTGATTGGCAGGTAGCCTCATCCCGGCTTCACGGCATTGAAAATTGCAATTATTTCTATAACAGTAAAGACTTTTTTGCTATCTTTTTTGAACAATTGCAGCCATATGGAATACGGGTAAACCCAGTCCTCTTACCCCATTTATTATTTCTAAAACTGGAACAGTTAGTTCGCGACTGGA
>NZ_LMIH01000041.1:448785-448880 GCF_001428645.1 Acidovorax sp. Root217 | reverse complement strand
GTTCAACCCATCGATGAGCCGAACCCGCAAGGCGACTCACCGAACCCGGTTCGAAGTTGTTTTTGTCCCGGTTTTTATGAGCCGCTTCTTTTATT
>NZ_LMIH01000041.1:448560-448630 GCF_001428645.1 Acidovorax sp. Root217 | reverse complement strand
TGCCGCTTTCGCTTCTTTCGGTGCCCAAGCCGACGAAGCCGATGCTTCGCAATTCGCCACCAAATTCGAC
>NZ_LMIH01000041.1:448284-448397 GCF_001428645.1 Acidovorax sp. Root217 | reverse complement strand
GCACCGGCCAGATCTCTTCCGGCGAAATCGGCGCTCTGTAAGCCGCCCCGGATTGAACTGACCTGACCTCCTATCCAACCCAACAAAGAATCGAGATCACCATGAACAAGACT
>NZ_LMIH01000041.1:448009-448182 GCF_001428645.1 Acidovorax sp. Root217 | reverse complement strand
CGAAGTGGCTGCTGAAGCCGCCACCGTGGCACAGACCCGCAGCACCGAACCCGCTGGTTCGCGTGTGGTGACCTACAAGTCGACGGCTGACCGTGCTGCCGTGCGTGCAGCAGCCGCAGAAGCTGTGCGCCTGGGCCAGATCCCTTCGGGCGAAATCAGCTCGATGTAAAAGT
>NZ_LMIH01000041.1:409325-447968 GCF_001428645.1 Acidovorax sp. Root217 | reverse complement strand
GCCTTCCCATGGTGGTGGTATCTCACGGTCGTGGGTGCCGCCACCATGTGGAAGTGTTTCCCCTCTCTGCCCGGAAACGGGCGACATTGAAAAGGGCTCCTGTGCAGGAGCCCTTTTTCCTTTGGAGTCGGCCCCGAGGGCTTCACGTCGTGGTTTGCACGTGCAGGCGGCTCGACTTGCAGCGGTGCAAGGCGCTGTAGTACTCCAGGCGCCGGCCATTGGCACCGTAAGCGATGGACTCGATGCGCAAGAGCGGCTCGGGCGTTGCCAGTTGCAGCAGTTCGCAGGTCTCGGCGTCGGGCAGCACGGCGTCGATCCAGCGCTCGGCGCGCACCAGGCGCACGCCGTACTGGCGGCGCAGCACGTCGTACAGCGAACGGTCATCGAGGCGCATGCGGTGCAGGCCGGGCGCCAGGTCTGCGGGCACCACGGTTTCCACCAGCAGGCGCAGCTCGCCGTCCACGCTGCGCAGCCGCTTCAAGGCCACCACCTGGGTGTCGTCCGTGAGCCCCAGCGCACTGATCTCCTGCGGCGTGGGGTCACGCAGCTGCTGCACAAGGACCTGGGTTCGCACCGAGCGGCCCTTGCGCTCCATCTCGTCGGAGAAGCCGAGCACGGTGGAGACAAAATCCTCGTCGCGCTCGCGCGCCGCGACGAAGGCACCACGGCCCTTGATCTTGTAGATCAGGTTGTTGCGCACCAGGTCGGCCAGCGCCTCGCGCACCACGATGCGCGAGATGCCGAACTGCTCGCCGAGCTCGGCCTCGGAAGGCAGCTTGGCGCCAATGGCCAGTTCGCCCTGCAGTATCTGCAGGCGCAGGGCATCGCGGAACTGCGCCCACAGGGGCGATTCGGAGTTGCGGTCGAGCAGGGGCTGGAGTTCGGTCGGTGAATTCACGTCAGGACGGGCTCAGGGCCGGATGGATGGTCAATGGTGCATGGAAGGCCGGCGCTGCCGCATCGGTATCGGGCGCTGCAGTGGCCAGGCGCACACCATGGCGTTCGCGCAGCGCGCTGGCGCAATTGTGCAACTCCTGCCGTTCGCGCCCTGCATCCCAGCCCAATGCCTGCCCGGCTATGCCGGCCATTTCGACCAGCGCCGCGTCCGTGATGAGGCCACGGATGGCCAGCAGCGTGCGGCGGATCACCAGGTCGTCGAGGTGGATCACGCCGGTTTCGGTGCACAGCCAGGCCACCTCAGCCACCGAGTAATCGGGCGCATGCTGCAGCGGCTCGTCACCCGCCACCTTGAAATGCTGGGCCATGCGCAAGGCCTGGGAGCCGTAGCGGCGCAGCAGCGCCTGGGCGCGCGTGCGTGCCAGGCCGGCGTCCTGGGCGATGCGGTCGATGAAGCGTTCGGTCGCCTGCGCGCCCTGCGGCATGTCGGTGCCGCCGCCAATGGGCAATTGCCGGGTCGAGGCGGTGCGCGCTCGCCCCAACAGGCGCAGCACCTCGTCGGTGGCCTCTTCGGCCAGGGCGCGGAAGGTGGTCCATTTGCCGCCCACCAGCCCCACCACCGGGATATCGCGCGATGGCGAGGGCGCATCGACCACCACCGAATGGTCGCGCGAGATCTGCCCCGGCTTGTCGGCGTCCGAGCGAGCCAGCGGCCGCACCCCCACGTAGGTGTAGACCACGTCACGCCGGTCGAAGGCCAGGTTGGGGAACACCTCGCCCAGCACATCCAGCAGGTAGTCCACCTCGGCCGGCTCGGTGGCGATCTGGTCGGGGTCGTCCACAGGGATGTCGGTGGAGCCCACCAGCACCCGGTCCAGGAACGGGTAGACAATGCACACGCGCCCGTCCAGCGCCTCGAAGTAAGCCATGCGCCCGCCCAGCGCATCGCGCAGCAGGGGGTGGTCGAGCACCAGGTGCGAGCCCTTGGTGCCCATCACGCGCGGCCCCGCGCCGCCCAGCAGCTCGGTGCTGCGGTCCAGCCAGGCGCCGCTGGCATTGACCACGGCATCGGCCGTCACCTGCACCACCTCGCCCGTGACTTCGTCGCGCAGCGTGAGGGTCTTGCCCGCACAGCCCATCACGCGGCAGTGGTTGGCGGCCGCCGAGCGCGGCTGGTCGCGGCAGGCATCGCGCACCAGCTCCAGCACCAGCCACTCGGGATGGCTGATCCAGGCGTCGAAGAAGGTCGCCGTCCAGCGTACGGCCGCACGGAACAGCAGGCGGTCGGCGGGCTGCACGCGGCTGATGTGGTGGTTGGGCATCACACGCTGGCGCCGGCCCAGCAGGTCGTACAGTCGCAGCCCCGCGGCCACGGCCAGCAGGCCGCGCGTGCGCTGGGGCGGCGTGCGGCCCAGGAACTTGAGCGCGCTGCTCATCAGCCCGCCGAAGAAGCTCGACAGCGGCACCACGGTCTTGAGCGGCTGCACCAGGTGCGGCGCGTTGCGCAACAGCAGGTTGCGCTCGCGCGTGGCCTCGGCCACCAGCGAGAAGCTGCCGCTCTCCAGGTAGCGCAGTCCCCCGTGGATCATGCGCGAGGGCGCGCTGCTGGCACCAGCGCTGAAGTCGCCCTTGTCGACGATGAGGCAGTCCACGCCCTGCAGCGCAAGGTCGCGGAAGACGCCCACGCCGTTGATGCCGGCGCCCACGATCACGGTCGAGAAATGGCGGCCTGCCACGGCGGCCGGGCGCACGAAAGGCAATGGGGAAAGCGGGCTCATGGCAAGGCCTCCACGCTCTGCGCGGGTGTGGTGGCAGGAGTGCAGGCAAGCGCTGGCAGTGGCGGGGCAGTGTCTGGCGATGTGCCCGCCAGATGGCCGAAGACAGGGGACATGGTGGCTATCAGTTCGTTGAAGTCGGCATTGAAATCCGCATGGGCGCGCGCCTGGCCGGCATCGGGTTCGACCGTGTCGCAGGGCGCGCGCAGGGGGTGGGTATCGATGCCCTGCGACATCGCGGCGTAGATCGCCGCACCGCGCGCACCGGTCTCGTCATCGGCGCAGCGCTCCACCGGATGCCCGAGCAGGCCCGCGAGCAGGCGCACCAGGCGCGAGTCGCTGGCACCGCCGCCCAGCACGGTGGAGGCCGACACCGGCAGCCCCCCTGCCGCCAGGCGGGCCGTATGGCGCGCATGCAGCGCCGCGACCGCATCGACCACGGCACGCGCCATGTCGCCGCGCGTATGGTGGCTTTGCAGGCCGACAAAGCCGGCCGACACGCCGGCGCCGCCATTCACGAAAGGCAAAAAGCGCAGCCCCCCGGCCCCGAACGGCACCGACATCGCCAGATCGACCACGGCCCGCGCGTCGGGCAGGCCGAGCACCCCGGCCAGCCAGGCGATGTTGGCCATCGACGAGGGGCTGTTCTCCATGTACAGGCGCCGCTCGCGCGGGCCGAAATTGACGACCGCCACCACGTCGGGCCGGGGCTCCACCGCCGGGCCGATGACGGCATTCACGCACCAGGTGCCCAGCACCGACACCGCGCGGCCACGCTCTTCGGCGCGGATGGCCGTCATCGACGCCAGCAGGTCGATGGCGCCCATGGCCACCGGGATGCCTGCGGGCAGGCCGTGCGCCTCGGCAGCCGAGGGCTGCAGCCTGCCGATCACCTCGCCACTGGGCACCAGCGGCCCAAAGGCCTGCGGCGACAGGCCGGCGATGCCCGAGGCCGCAAAGGCCAGCGGCGACCAGATGCCCGTAGCCACCGAGAGCAGGCCCGCCGTGCTGGCATCGCTGGGGTCGGTGGCGATCTCCCCCGTGAGCAGAAAGCCCACGTAGTCCTTGGCGAACATCAGGCGCTGCAAGGCACCGCTGTGCACCGCACCGCTGCCCAGCAGTTCGGCCGCGATCACGGTGGGCTGGCCCGGCCAGGGCTGGCAGCCGACGTCGGCGCGCAATTGCGGGCCATGGCTCTTTGCCAGGGACTCTGCCCGCGCGCCAGCGCGCTGGTCGGTCGAGGCCACGGCGCGGCCTCCGGCCAGTTCATTGCGGGCATCCAGCGCATACAGGCCCGCACCGTGCCCGGTGCAGCCGATGGCACGGACATCGGCCACCCGGTTGCCAAGCTGGTGCGCCACGTCGCGCAGCACGGTGGACAGGGCCAAGCGGATCATGGATGCGCCCACCTCGCAGCCGCCACCGGGCAAGCGGTCGTGCTGCAGGGGCAGGCGGGACAGGGCCACGGTGCGGCCGCTCGCGGCCTCCAGGGCCAGGGCTTTGAGGCTGCTCGACCCGAGGTCGATGCCGATCAGTAGTTGGGTCTTCATGTCATAACAGCTTCCGCCGAACCAGACGGCATATCCAGTAGTGTTTCCCCTAACTATCTGGCGATTCGATCCAAGATTACATTCTACCTGTCATAACAACTGTCGTGACAAAAAGCACCCCATCGCAGCCCTGGAGAAAGCAGCACCCCATGCTGCACCGTTCAACAAGAGGAGACAAAAAATGAGGCGTAATTTCCTGAAGTCCGCAGCAGCCGCCGGTATCGGCCTGGCCGGCACCAGCGCATTCGCGCAGCAACCCGCAGCAGCCCCCGCCGCCGCAGGCGGCCTGCGCGGCAACCAGAACGACGTCTACGTGATGAACGTGATGGTGTCGGGCGTGGAATACTGGTTTCCGGTCTACGAGATGATGAAGCAGTTGGGCCGCACCCTGGGCGTGCGCACCCGCTACACCGGCACGCCGGAGTACGACGTGAACAAGCAGCTGGCCTCGTTCGAGCAGGAGCTGGCACGCAAGCCCGCCGGCATCCTGCTGCACCCCATGAACCCCGATCCGTTCATCGAGCCCATCAACCGCGCAGCGGCCATGGGGATCCCGGTGGTCACCTTCGCGGCGGATTCGCCCAACTCCAAGCGCACTTCGTTCATCACCTCGGACAACGAGCGTGAAGGCGCGCAGGCCGCCGACGCCATTGCCGCATCGCTGAACGGCAAGGGCGAATTCGCCGTGCTGGAGAACCCCGGCCAGGACAACCACGACCGCCGCATCGCCGCCTTCATCAACCGCATGAAGACCAAGCACCCCGGCATGAAGCTGGTGGGCCGCGCCGCCAGCAACCAGGACCCGAACAAGGCCTACCAGGCGGTGCAGAGCCTGGCGCAGGCGAACCCCAACCTGGGCGCCCTGTTCATGCCCGAGGCCAACTCGGCCCTGGGCGCGGCACAGGCCAAGGTGGAGACCAAGAAGAACATCAAGGTGATGTGCTGCGACGTGAACGCCAAGATCCTGGACATGATCAAGTCCGGCGATGTGTTCGGCGCCATCAACCCCAACCAGGGCATGCAAGGCTACATGGGCATGATGATGCTGTTCCTGGCCAAGAACCCCGGCCTCATCGACCCGATGAACGACGCCAAGCGCAACGGCACCAACCCCATGGCCGTGCCCTTCCTGGACAACGGCCTGGCCGTGGTCAGCAAGGCCAATGCCGACGACTTCTACTGGGACAAGTACCTCGCGCGCCGCGGTACCAAGGGCATCAGCGAGTGAGCAGCAGCGCCATGGGTCCCACCTTGCTCGCGCTGCGCGGCATCAGCAAGCGCTTTGGCGCTTCGCATGCGCTCTCGGGCGTGGACTTCTCGCTGCAGGCGGGCGAGATCCACGCCCTGTGCGGCGAGAACGGCGCGGGCAAGTCCACGCTGATGAACATCATCGATGGCATCCACCAGCCGGACGCGGGCGAGATCGTGCTCGACGGCCGCCCGGTGGCCATCGATGGTCCGGCCCATGCCATGCGCCTGGGTATCGGCCTGGTGCACCAGGAGATCGCCCTGTGCGCCGACGCCACCGTGGCCGAGAACATCTTCATGCCGGAGATCAACGCGGGCCGGCAGACCTTTATGGACTACGCCGACATCAACGCACGCGCCGCCAAGGTGCTCCAGCGGCTGGGCCAGGACATCGACCCCGCCGTGCGCGTGGGCGAGCTCCCCATCTCCAGCCAGCAGCTGATCGAAATCGCCAAGGCGCTCACGCTCGACTGCAAGGTGCTGATCCTCGACGAGCCGACCGCCGCCCTCACCGACAACGAGTCGGCCGCCCTCTTTCAGGTGCTGCACGACCTCAAGGACCAGGGCATCGGCATCATCTACATCAGCCACCGCATGGCCGAGATCTTTGCGCACTGCACGCGCGTGACCGTGCTGCGCGACGGGCGCAACGTGCATTCGGGCCCGCTGGCCGAACTCGATGCCGATGGCCTGGTGCGGCGCATGGTCGGGCGCGACCTGGGCAACTACTACCCACCCAAGCAGCAGGATGCAGACTGCGGCGAACACGTGCTCGAAGTGGAGGGCCTGGCCGACGGCGAGCGCGTACATGGTGTCTCGTTCACCGTGCAGCGCGGCGAGATCCTGGGCATTGCCGGACTCATGGGCGCGGGGCGCAGCGAACTGGCGCAGACACTGTGCGGCCTGCGCCCCGCCATCGGCGGCAGCGTGCGCCTCAACGGCAAGGCGCTCTCGATCCGCAAGTACAGCGACGCGCTGCGCGAAGGCATCGCCTACCTCAGCGAAGACCGCAAGGCCGCAGGCGTGTACCTGGACCTGCCCATTGCGCAGAACATCGCCTCCATGGCGCTGGCACGCGTGAGTTCGCGCTTCGGCCTGCTGCAGCGTGCAGCCGAGCACCGGCTGGCGCAGGAGCTGGGCGCGCGCCTGAAGCTCAAGTCCGACGGCGTGCAGATCGAGGTGGCCAGCCTGTCGGGCGGCAACCAGCAGAAGGTGGCCATCGCCAAGCTGCTGGCCACCAACCCGGCGGTGCTGCTGATGGATGAGCCTACGCGCGGCGTGGACGTGGGCGCCAAGTCGGAGATCCACCACATCCTGCGCGACCTGGCCTGCCAGGGCGTGGGCGTGGTGGTCATCTCCTCGGAGCTGCCCGAGATCATCGGGCTGTGCGATAGGGCCCTCGTCATTCGCGACGGCCGTGTCGCGGGCGAGGTGCAAGGCAAGGACATGACGGAAGAGGCCCTGCTGCGGCTGGCCTCGGGACTGGAACGACGACAAGAGGAGACGGCATGAATCACCCCGCACAACTGAACGCCGGCAGCGTGGCCGGCCTGCATCCGCCGCGCCAGGCGCCGGGAGGGCCCGGCAAACCCGGTGGTATCAAGCTCACCAGCATGCGCGAGATGGGGCTGCTGGCCATCATCCTGGTGCTGTGCATCGGCATGAGCTTTGCCTCGCCCTACTTCCTGACCTGGGACAACATCCGCGCCATGCTGCTGTCGTTCTCCATCGAGGGCATCGTGGTCGTGGGCATGACCATCTTGCTGATCGTGGGCGGCATCGACCTGTCGGTGGGCTCCGTGGTGTGCTTTGCGATGGTGGTCACGGGCAAGCTCTTTTTGATGGGGTTTGATCCCTGGACCGCCGGGCTCATCGCGATTGCCGCCAGCGCGCTCATTGGGGCCATGATCGGCGGCTGCGTGGTGCGCATCGGGCTGAACCACTTCATCGCCTCGCTGGCCTTCATGGTCATCGTGCGCGGGCTGTGCCTGGCGCTCACGCAGGGCACGCCGCAGTCGCTGTTCTCGTTGCCCGCCTCGTTCAAGTTCATCGGCCAGGGCACGGTGCTCGGCATCCCGGCGGTGATCCTGATCTTCCTGACCATCGTGGTGGTCAGCGACTTCGTGCTGCGCCGCGCCAGCCTGCTGCGCCGCGTGTTCTACACCGGAAGCAACGAGAAGGCGGCGCTGTACTCGGGCATCCGCGTGGGCCACGTGAAGTTCTGGGTGACGGTGCTGTGCGCGGCCTCGGCCGGCCTGGCGGGCGTGATCTACACCGCGCGCTTCGGTGCGGCCACGCCGACCTTCGGCGTGGGCATGGAGCTCAACGTCATTGCCGCCGCCGTGATCGGCGGCGCCAGCCTCAAGGGCGGCTCGGGCACGGTGCTCGGCGCCGTACTGGGCCTGGCCCTGCTCTCGGTGGTGACCAGCTCGCTGATCCTGCTGGACGTATCGCCTTACTGGCAAGACGTGATCAAGGGCCTGATCCTGCTCGCGGCCGTGACCATCGACCACCTCATGAACACCCGAAAGACCAAGCGATGAATGCCGTGATGAATGCAGCCATGAAGACCACCACCCTCGGCCCCTCGGGCATCGAGTGCTCGGCCATTGGCCTCGGTACCTGGGCCATGGGCGGCTGGATGTGGGGCGGCCAGGATAGCGCCGCCGCCACCGACGCCATTGCCGCCTCGCTCGACGCCGGGGTGACGCTGATCGACACCGCGCCGGCCTATGGCCTGGGCGCCTCCGAGAGCATCGTCGGCGCCGCCCTCAAGGGCCGCCGCCACGAGGCGGTGGTCGCCACCAAGTGCGGGCTGGTGTGGCACACGCAGAAGGGCACGCACTTCTTCGACGAAGACGGCCACCCGGTGTACCGCTACCTGGGCCGCGAATCGATCTTCCATGAAGCGGAGGAAAGCCTCAAGCGCCTGCAGACCGACTACATCGACCTGTACATCACCCACTGGCAGGACAGCACCACGCCGGTCGAGGAGACCATGGATGCCCTGCTCACGCTCAAGCAGCAGGGCAAGATCCGCGCCATCGGTGTGAGCAACGCGAGCCCCGAGACGCTGGCCGAGTACCTGCAGTACGGCCCCGTGGACGCGGCGCAGGAGCGCTACAGCCTGATCGACCGCGAGATCGAGCAGACGCTGGTACCCCTGTGCACCCGCCACAACGTGGCCATGCTCGGCTACTCCTCGTTGGCGCTGGGCCTGCTGGCCGGCCCCATCGACCCGGCGCGCGAGTTCACGGGCGACGACCAGCGTGCCAGCAACCCGCGCTTTAGCACCGCCAACCGCGCCAGGCTCAAGGCCTTCTTCGACGAGCTCGAACCGGTGCGCCGGCAGCTCGGCTGCTCCTTCGGCCAACTGATGATTGCCTGGACGCTGGCCAGCGGCAATGTGTCGGTGGCGCTGTGCGGCGCGCGCGTGCGCGTGCAAGCCATCGAGAACGCCACGGCCGGCGCGCTGGACCTGCCCGAGGAGGCCGTGCAGCGCATTGACGAGGCCGCCGCCCGGCACCTGAAGGCACTGGCCTGACCCCGTTTTCCACACACAACCCCCAACACAAGGATTTCTTCGTATGTCGAAAGACAAGACCGCGCGCCTGAACCGCCTGCTGACCAACGGGCGCTGCCTGGACATCGCGCTCGACCATGGTGTTTGCAACGAGCCCAGCTTCCTCAACGGCCTGGAGGATATGCCCCAGGTGATGGACAGGCTCGTGGCCGCCGCGCCCGATGCCATCCAGCTCAACTACGGCCAGGCCGACCTGCTGCAGGACCGTGCGGGCCGCAGCAAGCCGGCGCTGGTGATGCGCATCGACATGGGCAACCCCTACAACGCCACCGCCCACCGCGTGATGTGGGCCCTGCTGCAGAACGAGCACGACCCGGTGCTGCCGGCCGTGCAGCGCGATGCGGCCTGTGTGGTGGTCAACCTGTTCATGCTGCCCAATGAACCCGACCTGTTCCGCCAGTGCGTGCAGAACATCGCACGCGTGCGCGCCGACTGCGACCGCTACGGCATGCCGCTGATGATCGAGCCGCTGGTGATGCGCCCGCACAGCGACCAGGGCGGCTACATGGTCGACGGCGACGCAGAGAAGATCGTCACCCTGGTGCGCCTGGCGCGCGAGATGGGGGCCGACATCGTGAAGGCCGACCCAACCACCGACCCCACCGACTTCCATCGTGTGGTGCAGGCCGCGCGCTGCCCGGTGCTGGTGCGCGGCGGAGGCCGCGAGGACCTGCAGCAGGTGTTCGCGCGCTCGCGCGTTCTGCTCGACCAGGGGGCCGTGGGCATGGTCTACGGGCGCAACGTGTACCAGCACGCCAACCCTTCGGCGGTGGTCGATGCGCTGATGGCCATGATCCACCGCGGCGCCAGCGCTGCGGCGGCCTGGGACATCTACGCGACCGCGCAAGCGCAGGCCTGATCCCGCCGACGCTGCAGACGACAAGAAGAGAGAGGGGAGACGGAGAAAACGAGCCCTGCGGCCGGTGGCAACTGTGCCACCGGCCGGCGTGCCTGCGCGCGCCTGTGGCAGCGCCGTCGGATGGATCGAAGAAGAGAGTTTTCCGAGAACTTCAAACAACCTGGAGGCGACGATGAAAATCCGGTATTACCTGATGGCGCTCCTGCTGCCGTTCGTCACACTGCTGACGCATGCAGCGATCACGGGGGTCAACCCGATGACCACCCTTACCACCATGGCGGCCGCAGTCACGCAGGCCGCCGAGGTCCCGCTCCCGCTGCAGGGGCCGGGCCTGGGCAACCTCACCTACACCTCGGCCGAGCTGTTCAAGCCGGTCTCCATGATCACCCGCGCCTCGGGCGACGTGCCGGCCACCTACCCCGGCCGCAAGGACTACGGGCTGAACGTGGGCATCATGCTCAACGGCTATTTCCTGACCTCGTTCGCGCCGGACAGCGGCCTGGGCCCCGGCGGCTTTTTGCTGTACGACGTGTCCAACCCGCGCGCCATCGTGCTCGCCAAGAAGATCTACGAGCCCGAGGGGCGCACCAGGGAGTTCCGCGAGGCCCACGCCTTCGGTACCGCGAAGATCGGCGGCAAGCAGTATGTGGTGGTGCCCAGCATCAAGGGCATCGAGTTCTGGGACTTCACCGACATCAACAACATCCAGCAGGTCAAGAAGCTGGCGCTGCCCACCGTCAATGGCGGCGACTATGCCAACGTGGCCTGGCAGCTGTGGTGGCAGGCCCCTTATGTCTACGTGGCTTCGGCCAACGACGGTGTCTACATCGTGGATGCGAGCGACCCGGCCAATGCCGTGATCGCCAACCGCGGTGTGGGCAAGCCCAACCCCGTGCCCACCGGCGAGCTCGGGGGCTTTCGCGTCGGGCCCATCTTCACCATGGGCAACCACATGGTGCTCTCCTCGATGGACAACACCGATGGCTTTGCCAGCCTCGATATCTCCGACCCGCTCAACCCCAAGGTGCTGGACACCGTGGGCTCCAACCCCAACTACTATGCCACCTGCTTCGACGGCAGGAACCTGCACGCCTCGGCACGCGGCGGCGGTGCCCGCATGTACAGCTACGACCTCGCGGACCGCACCCAGTTCGTTGCGGAAGACAACCGGCTGGTCATCGATGAGCAACTGTACTGCGGCACGCAGGACCACTACGTGTTCCAGGGCGCGCAGTTCAAGGTGCACAAGGTGGACGTGAGCAACCCGCTCAACCATGTGGAGGTGGGCCAGGGCAGCCTGTTCGCCACCGGCGACCCCGAGTACACACACTCCGACCACGGCCAGGTGGCGCCCATGGGCAACCTGCTGTTCATCGGCAACGACCACGGCTCGGGCAGCGGCTTCATCGTGCACCAGACCGCGCCCGACACCACGCCACCAGCCGTCAAGCAGACCTCGCCCACCAATGGCGCCAGGCAGCAGGCGCTGACCTCGCGCATCGGCGTGGGCCTGACCGACAGCATCCGGCCCGAGAGCGTGAGCGCCAGCACCTTCATCGTGCGCCCGGTCAACGGCAATGCGCTGGCCGGCACCTACAGCGTGCAGCTAGGCATCATCAACTTCCACCCCACGCAGCCATTGGCGGCCGGCACCAGCTATGAGATCGTGCTCACGGCCGGCGGCGTGAAGGACTATGCGGGCAACGGCATCGCGGCGGAGTACAAGGCCGTGTTCCACACCGGCAATGCCACCGACATCAGCCTCATGAACCACTGGCCGCTGTCGAGCACCCTGACCGACGAGATCGGAGCCAACAACGGCACGGCCTCGGCGGCCGACCAGTTCAGCAGCATCGGCCTGAACTTCGCGCAGCGCACGGGCGGCGTGCCGCTCAAGAACGACAGCGTGGCCACCGCGCTGGGCGGCACGGCCTCGCTGGCCTTCTACATGAAGACCACGCAGGCCGGCTCGGCCAACGCCTGGACGGCGCCCGGCCTCTTCGGACGCGACCAGTCGGGCGGTGCGGACGACGTGTTCTGGGGCTGGATCGACAACACCGGGCGGCTCAACCTCTCGGTGGGCAATGTGGCGGCCAACAACCCGGGCACCCGCTCCACTGCGGCCGTGAACGACGGCAACTGGCACCACGTGGTGATGACGCGCGACGCGGCCTCGGGCGCACAGACGCTGTACATCGACGGCACCAAGACCAGCTCCACCGGGCTCACGGGCACCAAGGGCCTGTCGAACAAGTTCGCGCTGCTGGGGCAGATCCAGGGCAACACCGACTTCTTTCGCGGCAGCCTGGCCGATGTGCGCGTCTACGGGCGCGTGCTCAGCGATTCAGACGTCACGCAGCTGAGGTCGCAGGCCATCATCGGCGATGCCGGCGTGAGCGGCGGGCCGCAGCTGGTGAACGGGCAGTTGAGCTTCGACCCCACCCGCCTGGGTGGTGGCAGCGGCGTCACCTACCGCTGGAATTTCGGCAACGGCACGCAGACCGCCTTCTCGGCCCAGGCCAACACCACCTACAGCTACAACCGCCCCGGCCACTACACGGTGACCCTGACGGTGCGCAACGCGGCGGGCCAGGAGACCTTCTACACCTACAACGTGACCGTGATCTTCCCGACAACGGCCACGGCGCCCACGCATTCGAGCAACATCGTCGGCGACGCCAACAGCGTCTATGCCGTGAACCCGGACAGCGGCACGGTGGCCGCCATCGATGCGCTGGCCCTGACCAAGCGCTGGGAGACGCGCGTGGGCGACGAGCCCAAGACCCTGGCGCGTGCCCCCGATGGCCGCATCTGGGTCACCGTGCAGGGCGAGGACAAGCTCGTGGCGCTGAATCCGGCCGATGGCAGCATCGCGGCCACGGTGGCCCTGCCCTACGGCAGCGGCCCCTACGGCGTGGCCTTCACGCCCAACGGCAGCAAGGGCCTGCTGACACTGGAAAGCAAGTCCACGCTGATCGCGTTCGACCCGGCCAATGGCAGCACCACGGGCACGCTGGCGCTGGAGGGCGACCTGCGCGGCATCGCGGTGGCGGCCGATTCGCAGACCGTCTACGTCACGCGCTTCAAGTCGAAGATGACGGGCGGGCAGTTGCACAAGGTGGGCCTCAGTTCCATGGGCCTGTTGTCCACCATCGCCCTGCCGGTGGACACGACCACGGTGGACACCGAGAACAGCGCGCGCGGCGTGGCCAACTACCTGAGCCAGGTGGTGATCTCACCCGATGGCAGCCGCGCCGTGCTGCCAGGCAAGAAGGACAATATCGTGCGCGGGCGCTTTCGCGACGGTGGCGACCTGCTGCACGACCAGACGGTGCGCTCCATCCTCTCGCAGGTGGACCTGGCGCAGGCCACGCACCTGCTGCCCGAGCAGATCGACTTCGACGACCGGGCACCGGCGCGCGCCGCCCTCTTCTCCCCTGCGGGCGACTATCTGTTCGTGGCGCAGATGGAGGGCAACAACATCGCCATCGTCGATGCCTACACCCGCGCCGTGCGCGGCGAGATCAACGCCAGCAGCGCGCCCCACGGCCTGTACCTGGACGCTGCGCGCAAGCGGCTGTACGTGAACAACTTCCTGGCGCGCTCGGTCACCGTGCACGATGTGGCCGACGTGCTGGCCTCGCGCAGCGCGGCGGCGGTCTTCCTGCAGAACGTGGCCACGGTGGCGCAGGAGCCCATGGCGGCTGCGGCGCTGCGCGGCAAGCTGGTGTTCTACAACGCGGCCGATAGGCGCATGAGCAAGGACAACTACATGTCCTGCGCCAGCTGCCACGCCGATGGCGGCGACGACGGCATGGTCTGGGACTTCACCCAGCGCGGCGAGGGCCTGCGCCGCACCATCAGCCTGCAGGGCCGGCGCGGCACCGGCCACGGCAAGCTGCACTGGAGCGCCAACTTCGACGAGGTGCAGGACTTCGAGAACGACATGCGCAGCGCTTTCGGCGGCACGGGCTTCCTGAGCGACGCGGACTTTGCCGCAACCAGCGATCCGCTGGGCGCGCCCAAGGCCGGCCGCAATGCCCAACTCGACGACCTGGCGGCCTACCTCGCCTCGCTCAACAAGTACATGCGCAGCCCGGCGCGCGCCGCCGACGGCAGCCTGACGGTGGAGGCCGCGCGCGGGCAGACCCTGTTCGCCAACGCCAACTGCGCCAGTTGCCATGCGGGCGGCACCTTCCAGGACGGCCTGCGGCACGACGTGGGCAGCATCCAGGCATCCTCTGGCAAGGGCGCCAACCAGCCGCTGGCCGGCGTGGGCTTCGACACGCCCACGCTGATCGGCAGCTGGGCCGCCAAGACCTACCTGCACAACGGCCAGAAGGCCAGCGTGCTGGACGTGATCACCGGCGGCCACGGCAACGTGGCAGGTCTGCCTGCGGCCGACCGGCTGGCGCTGGCCGACTACGTGCGCTCGCTGGACACGGGCTCGGACATCACGGCACGCCTGCGGTCGAACCAGAGCACGATGTGCATCAACATCCGGGGGGTCTCGGCGGCCAGCGGGGCCGTGGCCATCCAGTGGCCCTGCGGCAACGCGGACAACGAGACCTTCACCTTGCGCAACATCACCGGGGGCTATGTGCAACTGGTCGCCAAACACAGTAACCTGTGCCTGGCGCAGGACAGCGCTGCAGCCAGCGGCGCCGGTGTGGTGCAACTGGCCTGCAGCATCGGCAACACGGCACAGTGGAGCCTTGTGGGCTCGACCATCCGCAACCGGGCATCGGGCGCCTGCATCGACGTACCCAACAACTCGACGGTGCAGGACACGCCCCTGCTCACCTGGACCTGCAACGGCGGCAACAACCAGAACTGGAGCCAGTTGCCCTGAGCCCCCGAGAGGTTCTTCTTCGGCCCGCGGCTGCAATGCAGCTGCGGGCTTTTTTTATACCTGCCGCTCGTGCAACTGTTTTCAAAACTGGAACAGTCAGTTCGCGACTGGATGGTTTTTCTTTGAACACGCCAGGCGTACAGTTCAACCCATCGATGAGCCGAACCCGCAAGGCGACTCACCGAACCCGGTCCGAAACAGTTTCGTACCGGTTTTCGAGACGCTTTTTATCTTTCAAGGATTTTCATCATGAACATTACTGCACGCTTTCTCTCCATCGCCGCTGTTGCCGCTTTTGCATCGTTCGGCGCCTATGCCGACGAAGCCGATGGCTCGCAATTCGCCCTCAAGTTCGAAACCAACCGCACCCGCGCCGAAGTCGCTGCCGAAGCGGCCGTGACGGCCCGCACGCACAGCATGGAACCCGCTGGTTCCCGCGTGGTGACCTACCAATCGACGGCCGACCGTGCCGCCGTGCGCGCCGAAGCTGCACAAGCCCTGCGCACCGGCCAGATCTCGTCGGGCGAAGCAGGTTACCTGTAATCCGCACCGCCCTGCAGCAAGCCCCCTACCCCCATTTGATCGGAGAATCACCATGAACAACACCGCACGTTTTCTGTCCATCGCCGCCGTTGCCGCTTTCGCATCGTTCGGTGCCTACGCCGATGAAGCCGACAGCTCGCAGTTCGCCCTGAAGTTCGAAACCAACCGCACCCGCGCCGAAGTGGCTGCCGAAGCTGCCGTGGAGGCCCGCACGCACAGCATGGAGCCTGCCGGTTCCCGCGTGGTGACCTACCAGTCGAAGGCTGACCGCGCCGCCGTGCGCGCCGCTGCTGCCGAAGCCGTGCGCACCGGCCAGATCCCTTCGGGCGAGATCGGCGTTCTGTAATCCGCACCAGTGCAAGGCTGCAGACCGCAACTGCGGCCAGCATGCAAAAAAGGCCGGTGCCCCTCGCGGGGCCCCGGCCTTTTTCGTGTGGCCCATGGGGCCACGGCATGTGCCTTGCCTTATTTCAGCACGGTCACGCCGGTCTTGGCCTGCAGGGTCTCGAAGCTCACGCCAGGGGCCAGCTCGATCAGCTTCAGGCCCTCGGGCGTCACGTCCAGCACGGCCAGGTCGGTGATGATGCGGTCGACCACGCCCACTCCCGTGAGGGGCAGCGTGCACTGGGGCAGGATCTTCAAGTCTTCGATGCCGTCCTTCTTCTTCGCCACATGCTCCATGAGCACGATCACGCGCTTGACGCCGGCCACCAGGTCCATCGCGCCGCCCATGCCCTTGACCATCTTGCCCGGGATCATCCAGTTGGCCAGGTCGCCCTTTTCGCTGACCTGCATGGCGCCCAGGATGGACAGGTTGATCTTGCCGCCGCGGATCATGGCGAACGACTGGTCGCTGCCGAAGATGGACGAGCCTTTGATGGTGGTCACGGTCTGCTTGCCGGCATTGATCAGATCGGCGTCCACCGCGTCTTCGGTCGGGAAGGGGCCGATGCCCAGCATGCCATTTTCGGACTGCAGCCACACTTCCTTGTCACCCGTGAAATTGGCCACCAGCGTGGGGATGCCGATGCCCAGGTTCACATAGAAACCATCTTCGAGTTCTTGCGCCGCACGTGCGGCCATCTGGTCTTGGGTCCACGGCATGGTCAGGCTCCTGCTTTCTCTGTGATGGTGCGTTTTTCGATGCGTTTCTCGGGGTTGGCGTTGTGCACGATGCGGTGCACGTAGATGCCGGGCAGGTGGACCTGGTCGGGCTCCATGGCACCGGTTTCCACGATCTCTTCCACTTCGACGATGCAGACCTTGCCGGCGGTCGCGGCAGCAGGGTTGAAGTTGCGCGCCGTGAGGCGGAACTGCAGGTTGCCGGACTTGTCGGCACGCCAGGCCTTGACCAGCGACACGTCGGGCACCAGAGAGCGCTCCATCACATAGGTTTCGCCGTCGAACTCGCGCAGCTCCTTGCCATCGGCCACGATGGTGCCCACACCGGTCTTGGTGAAGAAGGCCGGGATGCCCGCGCCGCCGGCACGCAGCTTCTCGGCCAACGTGCCCTGGGGCGTGAATTCGAGCTCCAGCTCGCCCGCCAGGTACTGGCGCTCGAACTCCTTGTTCTCGCCCACGTAGGACGAGATCATCTTCTTGATCTGGCGCGTCTCGAGCAGCTTGCCCAGGCCGAAGCCATCGACGCCCGCATTGTTGGAGATCACGGTGAGGTTCTTCACGGCCGAATCACGCAGCGCGTCGATCAGGGCCTCAGGGATACCGCACAGCCCGAAACCGCCGACAGCCATCAACTGGCCATCTGCAACCACGCCTTCCAGCGCTTTGGCTGCGGAGGGAAATATCTTGTTCACCACGATCTCCTTGCGAATGTTGGATGCGCTACGATACTACGTACAGACATAAGTAGTACCCCGTAAAGATTTGCACTATGGACGCCACCGATGGACGTTGATTACAAACTCGCGTTTGACATGGCCCCCGTGGGATTGGTGCTCTCGCGCAACCGCACCATGGTGGACTGCAACCGGCAGGTCTGCGAGATGTTCGGCGCCTCGCGCGAGCTGCTGATCGGCCAGTCGTTCCAGGTACTCTATCCGAGCGCCGACGAGTACGAGCGCCTGGGCGCGCACATGGAGCCCATCCTCAACGCCAAGGGCCACTACGCCGACAACCGCATCATGAAGCGTGCCAACGGCGAGGTGTTCTGGTGCCATGTGTCAGGCCGCGCCCTGAACCGCGAAGACCCCCACGCCTCGGGCATCTGGAGCTTCGAGGACCTGAGCTCGCAGCGCCCCGTGAAGGCCGAGCTGACCGGCCGCGAACGCGAAGTGGCCGCGCGGCTGCTGGAGGGCCTGACCTCCAAGGAGATCGGGCGCACCCTGGACATCAGCCACCGCACGGTGGAGATCTACCGCGCGCGGCTCATGCGCAAGTACAACGCGTCCACAGCCGCCGACCTGGTGCACAAGCTGCTGGCGGGCTGACAGCCCTATTTTTTCGGCCCGTCGATCACCTCGGCGGCCGTGCGAAAGGCATCGACTGCTGCGGGAAGGCCGCAGTAGATGCTGGCGTGCAGCAGCACTTCCTGGATCTCGGCCGCCGTGGCGCCGTTGTTGAGCGCGCCGCGCACATGGCCCTTGAGCTCGTGCTGCTTGCCAAGCGCGGTGAGAAAGGCCACGGTGACCAGGCTGCGCGTCTTCAGGTCCAGCCCCGGGCGCTGCCAGACATCGCCCCAGGCATTGCGGGTGATGAACTCCTGGATGGGCTGGGTGAACTCGGTGGCGTTGCCGAAGGCATTGGCCACGAAGTCCTCGCCCATGACCTGCTTGCGCGTGGCCAGGCCTTTGTCGAAGTCCTTGGTGGATGGGGGTTGCGTCATGCGGGGCTCTCCAGTACGGTTGGGGCCGCCATGTTAGCCGGCCCGCCCCTGCGAAAAGCAGAACGCCACCGGCCCTGCCCCGTGAAGGGAAAGGACGGTGGCGTTGTCAGCTCACTCAGGCGCCGGCGGTTGCGCCAGCAAGGTCAAAACGGTCCAGGTTCATGACCTTGGTCCAGGCCTTCACGAAGTCCTGCACGAACACCGCCTGCGCATCGCTGCTGCCATACACCTCGGCCAGCGCCCGCAGCTGCGAGTTGGAGCCGAATACCAGGTCGGCCACGGTGCCCGTCCACTTCGCTGCACCAGTGGTGCGGTCCACCCCTTCGATGACACCGGCAGCCGAGCCGGATTTCTGCCACCGCGTGCGCATGTCCAGCAGGTTCACGAAAAAGTCATTCGTGAGCGCGCCGGGCTGCTGGGTGAACACGCCATGCGAGCCCTGGCCCGCATTGGCGCCCAGGACGCGCAAGCCGCCCACCAGCACCGTCATCTCGGGGCCCGTCAGGGTGAGCTGGTTGGCGCGATCGATCAGCAGCTCGGCCACGGCTTCCTCCAGGCCGGGGCGCACATAGTTGCGAAAGCCATCGGCCAGCGGCTCCATGACCTCGAACGAGGGCACGTCGGTCTGCTCTTGCGAGGCGTCCATGCGGCCCGGGGCGAAGGGTACGCTGACCTCCTGGCCGGCGCTGCGGGCAGCGGACTCGACGGCCGCAGCGCCGCCCAGCACGATGAGGTCGGCGATGGAGATCTTCTTGCCGCCGGGCTGCGCGGCATTGAAGTCCTGCTGGATCGCTTCGAGCTTGCCCAGCACCTTGGCCAGTTGCGCCGGCTGGTTCACCTCCCAGTCCTTTTGCGGCGCCAGGCGGACGCGGGCACCGTTGGCCCCACCGCGCTTGTCGCCACCGCGGTAGGTGGAGGCCGACGCCCAGGCGGTGGACACCAGTTCCGCAACCGACAGGCCCGAGGCCAGGATCTTTGCCTTGAGCACCGTCACGTCCTGCGCATCCACCAGGGCGTGGTCCACCTCGGGGATCGGGTCCTGCCAGATCAGTACTTCGGCCGGCACCTCAGGGCCCAGGTAGCGCACGCGCGGACCCATGTCGCGGTGCGTGAGCTTGAACCAGGCGCGCGCAAAGGCATCGGCGAACTGTTCAGGGTGCTCCAAAAAGCGGCGCGAGATCTTCTCGTAGGCCGGGTCCTGGCGCAGCGAGAGGTCGGTGGTGAGCATGGTGGGCACACGCTTCTTGGAGGGGTCGTGCGCATCGGGGATGGTCGCCTCGGCGCCCTTGGCGGTCCACTGGTGGGCGCCGGCCGGGCTTTTGGTCAGCTCCCATTCAAAGCCGAACAGGTTCTCGAAGAAGTTGTTGCTCCACTGCGTGGGGGTGGTGGTCCAGGTGACTTCCAGGCCGCTGGTGATGGCGTCGCCGCCAAAGCCGCTGCCGTGCTTGCTGATCCAGCCAAAGCCCTGGTCCTCGATGCCGCCGCCTTCGGGCTCCTTGCCCACCAGGGCGGCGTCGCCCGCGCCGTGGGTCTTGCCGAAGGTGTGGCCGCCGGCGATCAGCGCCACGGTTTCCTCGTCGTCCATGGCCATGCGCGCAAAGGTGTCGCGGATGTCGCGCGCTGCAGCGATGGGGTCGGGGTTGCCGTTGGGGCCTTCGGGGTTCACGTAGATCAGGCCCATCTGCACGGCGGCCAGGGGCTTGGCCAGGTCGCGCTCGCCGCTGTAGCGCTTGTCGCCACCCAGCCAGGTGGTCTCTGCGCCCCAGTACACGTTTTCATCGGGTTCCCACACGTCGGGGCGGCCACCGGCAAAGCCGAAGGTCTTGAAGCCCATGGATTCGAGCGCCACGTTGCCGGTGAGGATCATCAGGTCGGCCCAGGAAATCTTGCGGCCGTACTTCTGCTTGATGGGCCACAGCAGGCGGCGCGCCTTGTCCAGGTTGGCGTTGTCGGGCCAGCTGTTCAGGGGCGCAAAGCGCTGCTGCCCGGCCCCCGCACCGCCCCGGCCATCGGCCAGGCGGTAGGTGCCGGCGCTGTGCCAGGCCATGCGGATGAACAGCGGGCCGTAATGGCCGAAGTCGGCCGGCCACCAGTCCTGCGAGTCGGTCATCAACGCATGCAGGTCGGCCTTCACGGCGGCGAGATCGAGGCTCTTGAACTCCTCGGCGTAGTTGAACCCGTCGCCCATGGGGTCGACCAGTGGCGAGCTTTGGTTGAGGGGGCGCAGGTTGAGCTGGTTGGGCCACCAGTCGGCGTTGCCGCGGCCCTTGGGCGCGGCAGCCTTGCTGTGGTCGAAGGGGCACTTGGCTTCTGTTGTCATGGGTCTCTCCTTGTAAGTGGTTCAGGCACTTGGCAAGACCCATGGTAGGAAACAATCCATGGCGCGTAAATTGAATCGATTGAATTTCCCCGATAGTCAATATTTATCGAAATGCCACAGCCATTGTCAAACAGCGTGCTAACTCAGAGACCGCGCGCCAGCGGCAGGCCTGGCGCGTCGAGCTGCGCCCGCAGGATGTGCCCGTGGGTCGAATCGGTGACAAACACCGTCTGCCCGCACTCCCCGCCAAAGGCCAGGTTGGTCGTCGACGCGCCCGCTGGCCCGCGCAGCACCAGCTCGGGCTCGGCCCGGTGGTTGAGCACCCACACATAGCCCAGGCCAGGATTGGCCACGAGCAGCCGGCCTTGGGCGTCCACGGCCAGCCCGTCCGGGCCGCTCGGGCCGTAGGAGGTGAAGAACTGTCCCACCTTGGCCACGCTGCCATCGGGCAGCAGCGGTACGCGCCAGACGCAGTTGCCGCGCGTGGCGGCCAGGTAGAGCACGCGCCCGTCGGGCGACAAGGCCACGCCATTGGGGCTGGGCACATTGGCCAGCAGCAGATCGAGTTGGCCATTGGGGCGCAGGCGGTACAGGCGGCCGCTCGGGTCGTGCAGGCCGCTCTGCCCCTGGTCGGTGAAGTACAGGTTGCCCTCGGCATCGAACACCAGGTCGTTCACGCCCTTGAAGCGCTCGCTGTTGCGCCGCTCCAGATAGGGGGTGACCCGCCCGCTCGCCACGTCCAGGCGCATGAGGCCATTCTTGTAGTCGGTGATCAACAAAGTGCCGGCATCGAGGAACTTCATGCCGTTGGGCTCGCCGTCGTACTCCGCCACCAGGGTCCAGGCGCCTGCGGGGTCGATGCGCAGGATGCGGCCCCAGGGGATGTCGGTCACGTAGAGGTTGCCGGCAGCGTCGAACACCGGGCCTTCGAGAAACGAGTCGGTGATGGCACCTGCCCGGTTGGCATCGGCCCAGGCGCTGCGCTCGCGCCGGCGCAGCGACTCGGGCATGGCGGTGAAGAGTTCGAGGTCGCGCACTTGGGGGGCTTGCAGCAGAAACATGGGATGGCTTTCGTTGGCTCAGATCTTCACGCGGCAGGAAATCCGTACAGCCGCGCAGGGTTGTCCACCAGGATGCGGTCCATCGCAGCATCCGTCACGGCCCAGGCCTGCAGCAGGTCCACCAGATCGGCATCGTTCACGGTGCCGGGCGGCTCGGTGGTGTGCGGCCAGTCGCTGCCCCAGACCAGGCGCTCGGGCGCAGCATGCACCAGCGCGCGGCCCAGGGGCAGCGTATCGGCGTAACCCGGAGCCTGCACCATGGAGCGCATGTAGGCGCCGGAGAGTTTGACCCAGGTGTTGCCCCCGTCAAGCAGGCGTTGCAGCGTAGCCCAGGCCGGGGCCGATGGCCCCTCGGCCGGGTCGATGCGGCCCAGGTGGTCGATCACCAGCGGCACCGGCAAGGCCTGCAGTACCGCTTCGAGCGCCACGATCTGCTCCGGGTGCGCGAACACCTGGATGTGCCAGCCGCCGCAGTCCGCATGGCGCGCCAGCTTGCCCGCCAGGGTGGTCAGCATCTCTTCTGTTGTCATGCCCCAGGATTGGGGCGAGACGAAGTTCACACGCAGCCCGCGCACGCGCCGTGCGGCCAGGCGGCCCAGCTCCACATCGCTGACCTGCTGGTCCACCACGGCCACGCCGCGTGCGCTGTCGCCCAGTTGGTCCAGTGCATCCAGCGTGCAAGCGTTGTCGATGCCGTAGGTGGAGGGCGTGACCACGACCGTGCGCGCGGTGCCCAGGCGCTGCTGCAGCTGCCGGTAGGCTGCCACGGGTGCCTCGGGCGGTGTGCGCGGCCAGTGCGGCGACGGCGCAAAGCGCGTGTCGAAGATGTGCATGTGGCTGTCGCACGCCAGGGCGGGCAGCGCGCGCAACGGGCGGTTCAGGCCCAGCGAATGCGGCACGGGATACAGAAGGGGTGGCAGGCCCATGGCCGGTCAATCCAGCTTGATGCTGCCCTTGCGCACCACCTCGCCCCACTTGGTGTCTTCCTTCTTGAGGAAGGTGGCGAACTCGGCGGGTGTGGAGCCGACGGCCTGGGCGCCCATATCGGCCAGGCGCTGTTTCACCTCGTCCTCCTTCATCACGTCCTGCACTGCCTGGCGCAGCCTGGCGGCAATGGGCTCGGGCGTCCCGGCGGGCAGGAACATGCCGTTCCATTCAAAGGCCTCGTAGCCGGGGATCACCGTCTCGGCCACCGTGGGCACATCGGGCAGGCGCCTGGAGCGCTCGGGCGCCGACACGGCCAGTGCGCGCAACTTGCCGCCCGCTATGTGGGGATAGGTCGCGGCCACGGTGCCGAACATGAAGTCCACTTGGCCGGCCATCACGTCGGTGATGGCCGGGCCGCCGCTCTTGTAGGGCACATGCACCATGACCAGGTCGAGCTGCTGGCGCATCAGCTCCGCAGCCAGGCGCTGCACCGTGCCGCTGCCGCCCGAGGCGAAGTTGAGCTTGCCCGGAGCGGCCTTGGCCTTGGCGACCAGGTCGTTGATGTTCTTAAGCGGCGAGTCCGCCTTCACGATCAGCACGTTAGGTGCCAGCAGCACCAGCGACAGCGGCTGCAGCGCGTTGGCCGCATACGGCATCTTGGGGAACAGGTGCGGGTTGATGGAGTACGGCGTGGCGTCGTACAGCAGGGTATAGCCGTCGGCATTGGCCTTGGCCACGTAGCTGGCGCCGATGGTGCCGCTGGCACCGGCCTTGTTGTCCACGATCACGCTGGCGCTCAGCCTGGCGCCCAGGCGCGTGGCCAGCACGCGCGCCACGGCATCGGCCGCACCTCCCGGCGCATAGGGCACGACGATGGTGATGGGACGATCAGGGAACGCAGCATGGGCCATGCCGACGGCCAAGGCGCAGGCAGCGATCAGGGGTTTGAGAAAACGCAACATGTCATGTCTCCGATCATTCACTCAGCTTTGAGGTCCAGGTCCTTGGCTATCTGCGTGTAGGTGGCGACCTCGCGCTCGACCTGCGTGGCAAATGCCTTGCCGCAGGTGGAATCCGCATCCAGCCCCATGCCGCGCAGCTTCTCCACCGCCGCGGCGCTTTTCGCGAAATCTGCCGCCACGCGCTCCAGTTGCCGGGCCACGGCCTCGGGCACACCTGCAGGAGCCAGCACGCCGTACCAGGCATCGGCCGAGTAGTTGCCGCCACCGGCTTCGGCAAAGGTGGCGACATCGGGCAGCAGCGGAGAGCGCTTGGCCGATGCCACGGCCAGGGCCGCGAGCTTGCCGCTGCGGATCTGCGGCAGCACCGAGCCCAGGGTAGCGAACGAGCTGTCGAGCTGGCCGCCCATCAGGTCCGTCACCACCGGCGCAGCGCCCTTGTAGGGAACGTGGTTGAGCTGCAGGCCATTGGCCCGGGCGAACATCTCGGTGGCGAAGTGGCCTGAACTGCCCACGCCCGCTGTGCCAGCCGTAGTGCGGCCCGGCTCCCTGCGCACACGCGCCAGATAGTCGGCCAGCGATTTCACCGGCAGGCCCGGCCCCACCACCAGCACGGTGGGGCTGGTGGCTAACGTGCACAGTGGCTTGAACGACTTCACCGCATCGAACTTCACCCGGTTGCTGTACAGCCCCGGGATCATCGTGTGGTTGGTGGCACCGAACAGCAGCGTGTAGCCATCGGCCGGTGCGCTGGCCACCGCCTGCGCGGCCAAGATGGTGTTGGCGCCCGGTTTGTTGTCGATGACGAAGGGCTGGCCCAGCGCACGGCTGGCGTGGTCGGCAAAGGCCCGCGCCACCACGTCGGTAGGGCCCCCCGCCGCAAAGCCCACCACCAGCTTCACCGGCTTGGACGGATAGCCGGCGGCCTGTGCGAAGCAGGTGGCGGATGCCAGGGTCAAAGTGGCCAGCATCGCCTTTCTCGCGAGCGCTGGAAGTCGTATGTGCCTGTTCATTGCTTGTGTCTCCTCATCGTGATCCTGTGGATGTACCGCCCCTGCTCCCTCACGCGGCCGCTGGGGCAGGGGTGCGCGCCAGGACCTGCAGCAGGTTCTTCGCCGCGCCCACGCCCATGTTCACGTAGGCATCGCTGGTCACGCCGCCGATGTGCGGGGAGAGGATGAAATTCGCCTCGCCCTGGAAGGGGTGGCCGGCGACCATGGGCTCGACCGCAAAGCTGTCCAGCCCCGCAGCCATCACCTGACCGCTGCGCACAGCCGAAAGCAAGGCCGGCTCGTCGATGAGGCCGCCGCGCGCGGTATTCACCACGATCACGCCGCGCCTGCACTGCGCCAACGTCGCCGCGCTGAGCATGCCCCGGTTCTCGTCAGTCAGCGGGCAGTGCAGCGAGATGGCGTCGGACTCGCGCCAGAGGGTCGCCAGGTTCACGCTCTCGATATACGCTGGCAGGTTCTTGGCGAAGGGGTCGAAGCCGAGCACGCGCATGCCCAGCGCATCGGCCATCTTCGCAAAGCGCAGGCCGATGGCGCCCAGGCCGACCACGCCCACGGTGCGGCCGCCGAGTTCCAGGCTCTTGTGCGTGGCCTTGTCCCAGTGACCGGCATGCATGCGGGCATCGAGCGCCACCACCGACTTGGCGCAGGCCAGCAGCAATGCCAGCGCCTGCTCGGCCACGGCCGCGGCATTGGCGCCGACGGCGGCCACCACCTCGATGCCGCGCGCCTTTGCGGCCACCTTGTCGATGGTGTCGGTGCCGCTGCCATGCTTGGAGATGACCTTGAGCGAGGGCGCGGCATCCATCACCGCCGCACTGACCTTGCCGTAGCGCACGATGATGGCCACGGGGTCGTGCGTGCGGCACAGGGCCACCAGGTCGTCCTCGGTGGGCGCCTTGCCGGCGTAGACGATGTGGAAGTCTTCCAGCAGGGCCAGGGCCTGCGCGGCCAGGTCGGCGCCCGTCACGATGAGGGTCGGGCGGCTCACAGCGATTCCCCTTCCTTGAGAACGCCGGCTGCGCGCAAGGCGGCGGGCAGCCACTTCGATGCCGTGTCGCCGCGGGCGATGGCCTCGATGCGGGCGGCCTCGTCGGCCACCTTCTTGTCGGCCAGGGCCATCATGGCGGGGGCCTTGGCGCGCTCGATCACCACCACGCCGTCGGCATCGCCCACGACCAGGTCGCCCGGGTGGACTGTGGCGCCGCCGGCCGAGATCGGGTGGTTGATGCGGCCAGGCACGTACTTGGTGGGGCCGGCGGGGTTGAAGCCGGCGCTGAAGACGGGGAAGCCCAGGTCCAGCAGTTCGAGCTTGTCACGGATCGCGCCGTCGACGACCACGCCGGCCAACCCCAGCTTCTTGCAGGCGCTGAGCATCAGCGTACCCATCAGCGCGGCGGTCTGGTCGCCCTTGCCGTCGATTACCAGCACGTCGCCGGGCTGGGCCAGGGCAATCGCGGCGTGGATCATGAGGTTGTCGCCGGGGCGCACCTCGACGGTGAAGGCCGGGCCTGCGACCCGCATGTCCTGGTGCACGGGCGCCACGCGGGCGTGCATCGTGCCGCGGCGGCCCGCCACGTCGGCGAGGATGGCAGCCTGGAAGGTGGCGGCTTTTTGGACGACCTCGGCGCTGACGCGTTCGATGTCACGGATGATTTCGGGAAGCTGGCTCATGGTGCGGTCCTTGTTGGGTTGGTAGTGCGGAGAAAAGTGCGGCGCCTGTCTGCGACCAAGGAACTACTCGGCGGTGATGTTCCCGTCCTTGATGACCTTGGCCCACTTGGCGGAGTCGGCCTTCTGCAGGTCGCCGAGCTGGCGCGGCGTGCCGCCCACCAGGGTCACGCCGAGCTTGTCGGCCAGGGCCACGACGGCAGGGTCCTTGAGGGCCTTGCCGATCTCATCGTTCAGGCGCTGCACAACGGGTGCGGGGGTTTTGGCGGGCGCGAACACGGCCTGCCACTGCTCGACGACGAAGTCCTTGAGCCCGGCCTCTCCCATGGTGGGCACGCTGGGCAGGGCCTTCAGGCGCTGGGCCGACGTGACCGCCAGCGCGCGCAGCTTGCCGGACTGCACATGGGGCAGCGCGGCGGCGGCCGGCGCAAACATGAACTGCACCTGTTCGGCCAGCGTGTCCTGCAGTGCCGGGGTGTCGCCCTTGTAGGGCACGTGAATGAAGCGCGTGCCGCTTTGCTGCTGCAGGAGCTCGCCCTGCATCTGCAGGATGGTGCCGTTGCCGCCCGAGGCGAAGGCGAGCTTGCCCGGCTGGGCCCGGGCCGCGGCCAGCAGATCGGCGACCGACTGGAACGGCTGTTTGGCCCCCACCACCAGGATGTGCGGAATGGTGCCGATGGTGATCACGGGCTCGAAGCCCGCGATGGGGTCGTAGGGCAGCTTGCCCATGAGGTGAGGCGCAATCGCCTGCGGGCCGATGGACGTGCCCAGCAGGGTATAGCCATCGGGCGCGGCCTTGGCCACGAAGGCGGCGCCGATGGTGCCCGTGGCGCCGGCCTTGTTGTCGACGATGACGTTGGTGCCCAGAGAGGACGCCACGCGCAACGCCAGGTTGCGGCCCAGCACGTCGGTGCTGCCGCCGGGCGGGTACGGCACGACCCAGGTGATGAGCTTGCCGGCGGGCCAGTCGCCCTGCGCGAACGCAGAGCCTGTGGCCAGCGTGGCAGCCAGGGCCGCAAGAACGCTGCGGCGGGAAGTGGAAATGGTCATGGCATGGGCCTCTTCAGGTCGTCGTCAAAAAAGGGGGATGCAGGAGTGGCTGCGGGCGCTGCGAAGCCGTAGAGCGCCTGCGGGTTGTCCACCAGCACGCCGCGCAGGGTCGCGCCGCTGTTCGGCACCTTGTCGATCCATTGCGCCAGGCGGTCCATCTGGCGCGCGTCGTCGGGCAGGGGCTGCACGCCGGCCGTGGCGGTGGCATGGGGCCAGTCGCTGCCCCAGAGCACGCGGTCGGGCGCACAGCGCAGGTAGCCCTGGGCCAGCGCGTCGAGGGCGGGGTCCTCCACCGTGTGCAGCGGGCTGACGATGTAGCCGCCGGAGAGCTTGATCCAGGCCTTGCCATCTGCCAGCAGCTGCAGCAGCAATGCGTGGGCGGCATGCGTGCCGGCTTGCGCAGGTGCGATGCGCCCGAAGTGGTCGAACACCAGTGGCACCGGCAGGCACCGCAGCACAGGGGCCAGCGACGCCAGCAGGTCGGGCGCCATCAGCAGTTGCAGGTGCCAGCCCAGCGGCGCGATGCGCGCGGCCAGCGGCTCCAGCAGATCGGCGCTGCCCGACACACCCAGCGAGAGGTTCAGGCGCACACCGCGCACACCCTGGATACTGAGTTGCTGCAAGGCTTCGTCGCTCTCGCTGCCGTCGATCACCGCGACCCCACGCGCCTGCTCACCCAGTGCGGCAAGCCCTTCGAGCATGCAGCGGTTGTCAGTGCCATAGGTCGATGGCGTGACCAGCACAGTGCGCGTGGTGCCGATACGCCGCTGCAATGGCCCATAGTCGCTGGCCAAGGCGTCGGGCGGCAGCAGCCGGGCACCGGGGGCCGGGGCAAAGCGGCTGTCGTACACATGCACGTGGCAGTCGCAGGCCCCGGCGGGTACGGCCACTGCGGGCTTTTCGGTGCCGGCCGAGAAAGGTACGGGCGTGACAAGGCAATCGCGGGTCATGGCGATGGTCCGGTGGGCGTGGGCTCAGCTGGGGGTCTGCAGGCTCAGTCGAGGCTTGCGCCGGAGTCCTTGACGATCTTTCCCCAGCGCGGCACCTCGGTGCGCAGCAACTGGCCGAACTGCTCGGACGTGCCGCCCATCACATCGCCGCCTTCGCTGCGCAGCTTGTCGGCCACGTCGGGCTGCTGCAGGGCCTGGTTGATGGCCTTGTTGAGCTGGGCCACGATGGGTGCGGGCGTGCCGGCCGGTGCCAGGATGCCGAACCAGGTCACGGCGTCGAAGCCCTTGTAGCCCGACTCGGCCAGCGTGGGCACGTCGGGCAGTTGGCTGGCACGCTTGGCCGAGGTGATGGCGATGACCTTGAGCTTGCCGTTGCGCACCTGGCCCAGCAGCGTGGGCACGGAGGACATGTACAGGTCGATCTGCCCGCCCACCAGGTCGGTCATGGCCTGGGCCGCGCCCTTGTAGGGGATGTGGCGCAGCTGGATGCCGGCAGCGTTCTCGGCCAACTCGCCGGCCAGGTGGGCTACGGTGCCGTTGCCTGAGTAACCCAGGGTGAGCGCATCGGGCTTGCCCTTGGCGGCAGCCACCACGTCGGCAAAGCTCTTGTAGGGCGAGTTGACGGGCGCGGCCATCACGATGGGCGAGGACGACACCAGCGCCACGGGCACCAGGTCCTTGAGCGGGTCGTAGGGCAGCTTGGGGTAGAGCGTGGGGTTGATGGCCAGGTTGCTGGTCTGGCCCATGACCAGCGTGTAGCCGTCGGGTGCGGATTTGGCTGCGGCGTCCACGCCCAGGTTGCCGCCCGCACCGGGGCGGTTGTCCACGATCACGTTCCACTTGTTCTGGTCGGTGAGCTTCTGGGCCACGGTGCGGGCGATCATGTCTGTGCCGCCGCCGGGCGGGAAGGGCACGATCAGGCGGATCGGCTTGCTGGGATAGGCTGCCTGCGCGAAAACCGTGCCGGCCGGCATGGCAGCGGCGGCGAGCCCGAGGAAGGCAGCGCACAGGTGTGCACCGGCAGAACGCGAAAGCGATGAAAGCACTGGCATGGATTTGTCTCCGTTGTGGTGGTTCGTCACGCCGGCCTGCAAGCCCGGCGCCGTGGATGCAACTTTACGCAGACGTTTCAACCCATACAATGCAGTTGCACCGTATGAAACGAATTGCGCCATGAGCAACACCCCTGAAATGCCCCCGGCCCCTGCTGTACCGCCCGCCGCCGATACCCCCGGCGGTGTCATCGCCGTCACCCGCGCGCTGCAGGTGCTGGAGGCGTTTGCGCTGGGCGAATCGAGCCTGCCCCTGGCCGAGCTGAGCCGGCGCTGCGGCCTGCACAAAACGACGGTGCTGCGCCTGGCGCGCACGCTGGCGCAGTCGGGCTTCATGGTGCAGCGCGAAGATGGCGACTGGCGCCTGGGCCCTGCTGCCGGCTGGCTGGGCGCACGTTACCAGGCGGGCTTTGACGTGCAGAACGTGCTGGAGCCCGCGCTGCGCGAGCTCACCCATGCCACGGGCGAGAGCGCCGCCTTCTACGTGCGCGAAGGCCAGGTGCGCACCTGCCTCGTGCGCGTGGAGGGGCCGCAGGCACTGCGCCACCATGCGCGCATGGGCGAAGGCCTGCCGCTGGACAAGGGCTCGCCCGGCCGCGTGATCCTGGCCTTCTCGGGCGAGCCGGGCAAGGCCTACGAAGCCATCCGCCAGAAGGGCTACCACTGGTCCATCGGCGAGCGTGAACAGGGCGTGGCGACAGTGTCGGCGCCGGTGTTCGGCATGCACTGGCGGCTGATGGGCTCGGTGTGCATCTCGGGCCCGGCTTCGCGCCTGCCGGCAGAAAAGCTCGAAGCCCTCGCGCAGACCGTGATGGCCGCCGCCACACAGCTGTCCTATGCGCTAGCGGGCAACACCGCAGCGCCCTCGCACAGTCCGGTACGCGCCACCCATTGGCATCCTTGAATCCCCGATACTGGTGCCCATCAGAAAAAACAAGGAGACCGACGTGACCCGCTACCCCGCCCCATCGCTCGACAGCCTGCCCGATGACATCCGCGCCCGCATCCTCGAAGTGCAGGAAAAGGCCGGCTTCGTGCCCAATGTGTTCCTGGGCTTTGCCCGCCGCCCGGCCGAATGGCGCGCATTCTTCGCCTACCACGACGCCCTGATGCTCAAGGAGGAAGGCAGCCTGACCAAGGGCGAGCGCGAGATGATCGTCACCACCACCAGCGCGGCCAACCAGTGTCTGTACTGCGTGGTGGCGCACGGCGCCATCCTGCGCATCTACGAGAAAAAGCCGCTCGTGGCCGACCAGGTGGCGGTGAACTACCGCAAGGCCGAGATCAGCCCGCGCCAGCGCGCCATGCTCGACTTTGCGATGAAGGTCTGCGAGCACTCGCACGAGATCGAAGATGCCGACTTCATCGCGCTGCATGCGCACGGCTTCGACGATGAGGACATCTGGGACATCGCGGCCATCACCGCCTTCTTCGGGCTCAGCAACCGCATGGCCAGCTTTGCCGGCATGCAGCCCAACCCCGAGTTCTACCTGATGGGCCGCGTGCCCAAGGCAAAACCTTCGGCTTGAAGCACGCCATGCACACGGGCATGTCCAGTCGTTCGATGGCAGTATGGTGGTGTGCGGCATTGGTTTGCCTGGCTGGCACCCATGCTGTTGCCAGCGGCTTTGCACCGGGCAACGGCACGCTGGATGCACAACCCCTGGCAGTGCAAGTCCCACCGGGCACGCTCTCGCCCCTGTCGAGCACCCAGCCGCCCCTGTTGCTGCTGCGCCAGGATGTCACCGGACCGACGTACTACCTGGCGGTGGGCCTGGGTGTGCCGCGCTACGGCATTGCCGACCTGCCCGGTGCCGGCGCCTGGCGCGTGGAGCCCGATGCCGACTGCGCCCGCCTGGTGCCCGTGGCACTCGACGAGGTCAAGCAGCCGGCCGTGCAGCCCGTCACCGTGCAGCAGAACGCCCTGCCCCTGCACTGCGCCGCAGCGTTCGAGGGCAGCTGCACCAGCCGTGACCAGCGCTTGCGCGTGGGCACCGCGTTCCTGGGAACCCGGCGCACGGCGCGCACGGGCGGCGGCTTCTTCGGTACCGAAGGGCAGATCACCAGCACCTTCTACACCGGCGTGCGCACACTCACCATCGAGCACCTGCCCTCCGGCCGCTACTGGCGCATGGACGAGGCACTGCAGGACTCGGCCGGGTACAGCGCGCCGCAGACGGCTATCCGCTACCTGCCGCAGTTGCAGCGGGTGCTGTTGCTTGGGCTGGGCAATGGCCCGGAAGGCCCGCAGGGTCGCTGCATCGCCCTGCCACCGGGCTGAACCAAGCCGCGGCAGCGCTCAGGCGAAGTTGCCTTGCGTTTCGGTGGGGCTTGTGCGCTGCACGAGCAGCGCCGTCGCAGCCTCCACGGGCATCGGCCGGGCATACAGATAGCCCTGCACCTCATCGCAGCCATGGTCCTTGAGGAAATCGCGCTGCTCGGGGGTTTCCACGCCTTCGGCGATCACGCGCAGCTTCAGGCTCTTGGCCATGGCGATGACGGCCGAGGCGATGGCCTCGGCTTCCTCGTTGCCGTGCCTGCCCAGGTCCAGGATGAAGGAGCGGTCGATCTTGAGCTTGCTCACCGGAAAGCGGCGCAGGTAGCTCAGGCTGGAGTAGCCCGTGCCGAAGTCGTCGATGGCGATCTGGATGCCCATGTCCACCAGTTGGCGCAGGATATCCACCGCTGCGTCCATGTTGGCCATCAGCGTGCCTTCCGTCAGTTCCATCTCCAGCGCACCGGCGGGCAGGTCGAACTCCGAAAGGACACGGCCCACCTCGTGCAGGAAGTCAGGCGCCTGGAACTGCACCGCTGAGAGGTTCACGGCAATGGGCAGGGGCACCAGCCCCTCGCCGCGCCAGCGTGACCAGATGTGCGCAGCCTCGCGCAGCACCCAGGCGCCGATTTCCGCGATCATCCCCGAGGATTCGGCAATCGGGATGAAGCGCGCCGGGGACACCGGGCCCCGCGTCCGGTGCGTCCAGCGCAGCAAGGCCTCCATGCCCACGGGCTGGCCATGCGCCAGCGTGAACTGGGGCTGCAGGTGCAGCTCGAGGTCACCGACATCGATGGCCTGGCGCAGGTCCACCGCGAGCAGCATGTCATCGTAGGCCGAGGCGTTCATCTCGGGCGCATACAGGCGCCAGGTGTTGCGCCCCTGGGCCTTGGCGATGCGCATGGCGGCTTCGACGTTGTGCAGCAGCTCCTCCGCAGTGCGCGCATGCTCGGGGCTGCTCGCAATGCCAATGCTGGCGGTGGGGGACACCGGGTGCTCCTGCGCGCCAAGGCGGATGGGCGGTGCCAGCAGCGCACGCACCTGGCTGATCAGCAGTGCATGGGTGACGGGGTTGCCCGCCAGCACCAGCATGAATTCATCGCCCCCATAGCGGTACAGGCCCTTGAGGTCCGCGCTGAGCCCCCGCAGGCGCTCGGCCACCTCGACCAGGAAAACATCGCCCTGCGCGTAGCCAAACGATTCGTTGACGCTCTTGAACCGGTCCAGATTGACCAGGGCCAGCGACAGACTGTTGTGGGGCGCTGCACTCTGGACATTCAGCGCAGCGATGTACTGCGGCAGGTCCTGCTCAAGCCTGGCGCGATTGGGCAGCCTGGTCACGGGGTCGTGCACCGCCAGGTACTCGGCCTGGCTTTCGGCCTGTTTGAGGCGGGTCAGGTCCGTGAACAGATCCACATGCTGCTCCACCTGGCCATCGGCACCGCGGTGCGCACAGACCAGCAGGCGCGCCGGGAAGACCGTACCGTCCTTTCGGCGGATGTTCATCTCGCCCTCCCAGAAATCCTCGGCCTTGAGGATGGCGCGCGCACGCTCGACCCCTGCAGGATCGAGCCCCGCATTGAGAATCACCGTGGGCTGCCCCCGCAGGTCTTCGAGCGTATAGCCCGTGATCTTCGTGAGGTGGGGATTGATCGAGACGACGCGCTTGTCACGGTCGCCGACCACGATGGCAGCAGCGGAGCGGTTGAAGAAGCTCGCGGCGACGCGCAGCTGAGTTTCCACCTCGGTCTGGCGCGTAACGTCACGGCCTATGCCCACATAGTAGCGCCGACCCTCCGACTCGAAGCAGCCGACAGTGCCTTCCAGCAGGAAGGTGCTGCCATCGGCGCGCAGCCGGGGGATGCGAACGTGGCGCGACTCGCCAGGCTGCATGGCCTCCAGGATGGCTGCCTGCTGCGCGGCCTGATCGGGCGGCCGAAGACGCTGGGCGTTCATGCCGATGAGCTGCTCGCGCGGATAGCCATACACGTTGACCGTCGCCTGGCTCACGTCGAGGATGGTACCGTCGTTGTCGGTCAGGAAAAAGATATCGGTCGAGTCACGCATCACCTGCTCATAGTGCCGGCGCAGCCCGGCCTCGCGCGCGGCGTGGCGGTGGTGTTCGCTGCGGCGCCAGGCTGCGTAGAGCAGCGAGCCGAAGAGGAGTAGAACCGCCACCCCGAGGACCAGGAGACTGCTGCGCGCTTGCACCGCTGCATACACCGCCTTCTCGGGCATCAGGCTGAGCACCATCCACGACGGCAGCAGGACGTTCTCGCGCCGAGCCATCACCGCCACGCCATGGCGGTTGGGCCCCTGCACCACGGAAACACCGGGCTCTGTCAGCAGGTACTCGACCACAGGCCCAGGCCCAAGAAGGGGCTGCAGCCCGGACCCGCTGGCCGGTGCAAGGATCTGCAGGCCCCGTGCATCGCGGTGCACCAGAATGGTCTCGCCACCCCAGTTCGGCAGCTTGGCCTTGGCCAGCGTATCCACCAGCCACTGGAGGTCCATTTCCATGTAAAGGACATGGCCCGTTCCCCGGGTGGTGTCGGCAATGCTGCGCGCCAGGGCCAGGCGCAGCCCTGCGCCATTCTCCGCAGGCAGTTCGATCCATCGCGGGTAGGCACCCGTTCCAGCCTGCGCCACGCGGCTGCGTTGCTGCGCGTCCAGAGGGGCTCCGCTGCTGAACACCGCCTTGTCCGTGCCGACATCGACGACCGCAATGCTCCGGTAGCCGTAGACGCGCCGGATGCCTTCGAGATGCTGCTGGATGAAGGGGGTGTACTCGGCGCGCTCTGCCTCGCCCTGCCACCAGTGGTCGAGCGCCTTGACCAGCAGGGGATTGGAGCCGATGGCCTCGGCATCGCCAGAGCGCTCCGTGAGCCAGGTGTCCAGTGAATGGGCCGACAGTTCGGAGGTGACCCGCAGGGTCTCGGATGCAATCTGTTCGGCAGCCCGCTGACCCTGCAAATGCAGGGCAATCCCCAGCGCAATGACGCCAGCCACAAAGGCCGCAAAGGCCAATGGCACCGCCCAGCCAGGCAGCCAGGCGCCAGGTTGCGCACCATCGCGCGCGGGACTGCTCTCTGTGGCCATGGCCGAAAACCCTCGTGACCGGGAAAAGCGGCGTGGCCAGGACGTCGCCAGCCTTCCCCCATTTCTTCAATGAACCCGTGCGACCCCCATCAGCCGCCCGAGCCCTGTGATCGGCCCATTTAGTCCGATTCACCCAGAGGTGTCAAGCGCCGCAAAATCAGTCCTGAACGATGGCCAGCATCCATTCCGGCAGGGCCACCGCCTTCTTCTGCGGAAAATCGACCCACATCGTGGTGGCACCGCCAGCGGCATAAACCACGCCCGGCCGGTCCACCCGCTCCATGGTGCCCCAGGTCTCGAAGGTGGTGCGGCCCGGGTCGCTCACGTAGAGCTTGAGCAGCACGTCGGCCGGGTACTCGAGCTGCTGGTAGAAGTTGCAAAAGGCGTTGACGATGACCGGCCCCTGCCCTGTGGGGTCGGGGTTGCAGCCCACCGACACCAGCCAGTCGATCCGCGCTGTTTCCAGGTAGCGAAAATACACGGTGTTGTTCACATGGCCCATGGCGTCCATGTCGCCCCAGCGCACGGGAAACCGCATCTCGTGCACCAGCTTCTTCTTTTCGGGGATTTCAATCTTCATCGGTGTGCCTTGATGGAAGCGAGGATGCCCAGAGTGAACAGCACCACGGCCGCCCACTGCGCGGGCGAGGGCCAGCGCCCATCCCACGCGAACGAATATACGAGAGCGAACAAAGTCTCGCTCACGATGAGCTGCCCGCACAGGCTGGCAGACAGGCGCTGGCTGGCGATGTTCCACAAAATGGTGGCCAGCCAGCTCGAACCAAAACCGAGCGCCAGGCACACGGCCACGAAGACGCCGAACGCCGGTTGCGCCGCCAGGGCGGGCAGGCTGGAGCCGCCCACCAGCCACAGCAGCAGGCCGCCCAGCCCCGTGGCCACGCCCAGCCAGTTGGCCCAGTCGGTGGCGCGCACCTCGGGGTGGCGCTTGAGCCATGCGGAATTGAGGATGGCGAAGGCCGTCCAGAACACCAGCGCCACCAGCGCGATGGCGATGCCGCGCCAGTAGCTGCCGGCGCCGGATGCCGCTGCATCGCCGTGCGGAACCTCGGCCATCAGCGCGAGGCCGGCCACGGTGAGCACCAGCCCGGGCACCAGTGCGGCCCAGCGCAGGCCCTGGGGCTTGCCCAGCAGCATGACCCAGACCGGAATGGTGCCGATGATCAGCGCCGGCATCTCGGCCCCCGCATCGCGGATCGCCCAGACCAGCAGCAGGTAGTAGCCCGTGAAGCCGAGCACGGACAGCCACAGTGCCGCCCAGGCCTGGGCCCAGGTAGGCCAGCGCGGGTTGCCCCGGAGGCCCCACAGCAGCATGCCCGCAGCCACCGCACCGTAGGCCACGAAGCGGCCCGCGGTCAGGTCCACCGAAGCAAACGTGCCCGCCATGTGTGGCGCCACGAACACCAGCCCCCAGAGCGCGCCAGCAGCGAGCCCGGCCAGGATTCCGGTCAGCATCGGCTCACACGGCGCGGCCTATACCGCAAAGCCATCGTCCGCCGCAATCACGGCGCCGTTGATGAAGTGGCTCTGGTCGCTGGCCAGCATGATGATCAGCGCATCGAGGTCCTCGGGGCTGCCCACGCGCTTGCGCGGCAGCATGTCGATGAGCTTGCGGCCCTGTTCGGTCTGCCAGTGGCGGTGGTTGATCTCGGTGTCGATGTAGCCCGGGCAGATGGCATTGGTGTTGATGCCGAAGCGCCCCCATTCCATGGCCATGGCCTTCGTCATCTGCACCACGGCGGCCTTGCTCATGCAGTAGGCGCCGATCTGCGGCAGCACCTTCAAGCCCGCCATCGAGGCGATGTTGATGATGCGCCCGCCCGTGAAGCTGCCCGGCGCCGCCCCGCGCGAGCGCGCCAGCATGCGCTTGCCGACCTCCTGCGCGACGAAGAAGGCGCCCTTGACGTTGGTGTCGAAGATGAAGTCGTAGTCCTGGGGCGTCACATCCTGCAGACGCTGGGTGGTGCTCACGCCCGAGTTGTTCACCAGGATGTCGATGGAGCCCATCTCGGTCTCGGCATGGGCCACCGCCGCCTTGATCGACATGTGGTCGGTCACGTCCAGTTCGATCACATGGGCGTCACCGCCCTCCCCCTCGATGCGGGCACGCAGCTCCTTGAGCTTTTCGACGCGGCGGCTGGCCAGCACCACCCCGGCTCCTGCGCGCGCGAGGGTCCGCGCGAACTGGGCGCCCAGCCCGCTGGACGCTCCGGTGATGAACGCCACGCGGCCGGATAGATCGATGCTGTATGCCATTTAGAGAGCCTCCACTGCAGAAAAAAGAACGGTCGTTCGTTTGTCCGAAATCCATGAATACAATCAGTCTCCAGGCAGACAGGAACCAGGGTCCTGTCCGAAGACAATCCACACGATATCAAACGCCCGACGAGAAACCCATGACGAACGAAGAAATCCTCGCCCAGTATGGTCCCCGTGAAGCAATGGAATACGACGTGGTCGTCGTGGGCGGCGGCCCCGGCGGCCTGGCCACCGCCATCCGGCTCAAGCAGATGGCAGCCATCCATGGCAAGGACATCTCCGTCGTGGTGCTCGAAAAAGGCTCCGAACCCGGCGCGCACATCCTCTCGGGCGCCATCATGGACCCCAAGGCCCTGACCGAGCTGATCCCCGACTGGAAGGCCAAGGGCGCGCCCCTGAACCAGCCCGTGACCGACGACGCGATGATGTTCCTGGGCGAGAACTCGGCCTTTCGCGTACCCAATGTATTTTTGCCGCACAACTTCCAGAACCACGGCAACTACGTGGTGCGCCTGGGCAATGTGGTCAAGTGGATGGGCGAGCAGGCCGAGGCCCTGGGCGTGGAGATCTTCCCGGGATTTCCGGCCGCCGAAGTGCTCTACAACGAGAACGGCTCCGTCAAGGGCGTGGCCACCGGCAACATGGGCATCGGCAAGGAAGGCGAGCCCACGGCCGACTTCCAGCTGGGCATGGAACTGCATGCCAAGTACACCATCTTCGCCGAGGGCTCGCGCGGCCACCTGGGCAAGCAGCTGATCTCGCGCTTCAAGCTCGACGCGCATTCCGACCCGCAAAGCTACGCCATCGGCATCAAGGAGCTGTGGGAAATCGACCCGGCGCGCCACCAGCCCGGCTTCGTCATGCACACCGCCGGCTGGCCCATGGAGAACGACACCTACGGTGGCGCCTTCCTGTACCACCTGGACGACAACAAGGTCACGCTGGGCTTCATCACCGGCCTGGGCTATTCCAACCCCTACCTCAGCCCGTTCGAGGAATTCCAGCGCTGGAAGACGCATGCCAACATCCGCTGGTACCTGGAGGGCGACGAGTCCAAGGGCATCAAGCCGGCCAAGCGCATCAGCTACGGCGCGCGCGCCATCACGGCCGGCGGCCTGCTGAGCCTGCCCAAGACCATCTTCCCCGGCGGCGCGCTGATCGGCTGCGATGCGGGCTATCTCAATGTAGGCCGCATCAAGGGCAGCCACGCCGCCATCAAGTCCGGCATGCTGGCCGCCGAGGCCGCCTACGATGCCGTGGTGACCGGGCGCCAGCACGATGAGCTGAGCGCCTACCCCGAGGCCTTCGAGAAGAGCTGGCTGCACACCGAGCTCAACAAGGACCGCAACTTCAAGAACTGGTTCAAGAAGGGCCTGGTCACCGCCACCATCATGAACGGCCTGGAGCAGTTCGTGCTCAAGGGCAACATCCCCTGGACGCTGCACCGCGACAAGCCCGACCATGTGCACCTGAAACCCGCGTCCGAGTGCAAGCCCATCATCTACCCCAAGCCCGATGGCAAGCTGACGTTTGACCGGCTCTCCAGCGTGTTCATCAGCAACACCAACCACGCCGAAAACCAGCCGGCCCACCTGACGCTCAAGGACGCGAGCGTGCCCGTGAACATCAACCTGGCCAAGTACGCCGGGCCCGAGGCGCGCTACTGCCCGGCCGCCGTGTACGAGTTCATCAAGACCGATGCGGGCGAGGACAAGCTGCAGATCAACGCGCAGAACTGCGTGCACTGCAAGACCTGCGACATCAAGGACCCCACGCAGAACATCGTCTGGGTGACGCCAGAAGGCGGCGGCGGCCCGAACTACTCGGGCATGTAAGAGCGGCC
>NZ_LMIH01000041.1:388286-409287 GCF_001428645.1 Acidovorax sp. Root217 | reverse complement strand
ACTCGTACTGCCTGCGACGCAGCGCCTAGCCAGAACCGCTTCGCTGAGTTTTGTTATCCGCTCCAAGCACGGGGGGCCTGCATTGCAGGCCCTTTTTCATGGCGCAGCGGATCGTAGTCACGCCATCGCGGCGCCTGCCGTCAACTGGAACTGCCCCATCGCACCCGCCAGGCGGTTGGCCTGGTCCTTGAGGCTCTGGGCCGCAGCGGCGCCTTCTTCCACCAGCGCGGCGTTCTGCTGGGTCATGTGGTCGAGCTGGTCCACGGCCTGGCTCACCTGGCCGATCTGGCTGCTCTGCTCGCTGCTGGCGGCGTTGATCTCGGACATCAGCGTGGTCACCTGCTGCACGCTGGTGACGATGTCCTGCATGGTCGAGCCGGCGGTGACCACCAGGCGCGCACCGTCGCTGACCTTGTCCACGCTGGTGGCGATCAGGGCCTTGATCTCCTTGGCGGCATTGGCGCTGCGGCCCGCGAGGTTGCGCACCTCGCTGGCGACCACGGCGAAGCCCCGGCCCTGCTCGCCCGCACGGGCGGCTTCCACTGCGGCGTTGAGTGCCAGGATGTTGGTCTGGAAGGCGATGCCGTCGATGATGCCCACGATATCGGCGATCTTCTTGCTGCTGGCGTTGATCTCGTCCATGGTCTTGACCACCTGGCCGACCACCTCGCCCCCCTTTTTCGCCACCTGGGCGGCACTGTGGGCCAGGGTGTTGGCCTGGCGGGTGCTGTCAGCATTGGCGGCCACGGTCTGCGCCAGTTGGGCAATGCTGGCAGCTGTCTGCTGCAGGCTGCTGGCCGTGTGCTCGGTGCGAGCGCTCAGGTCGGTGTTGCCGGCCGCGACCTCGGAGCTGGCGACGTGGATGGACTCACCCGAATCGCGCACCTCGGTCACCACATAGTGCAGCGATTCCACCATGCTGTTGAGCGCGGTGAGCAGCTCACCGATCTCGTCAGTGCGGTCCGTGGCCATGCGCACCGTGAGGTCGCCCTGCGCCACCAGGGCCGCCGCGTCCGACGCCTGGCGCAGCGGCAGCACGATGGAGCGGCGCAGCAGCCAACCGAACAATGCCGACAGGCCCACCACGAAGGCTACGGCCAGCGCGCTGACCCACTGGGCACGCGAGGCATCGGCAATCATCGCATCGGCGGCTGCCACCGAGGACTTTTCGGATTCGGCCAGCAGCTGGTCGATGGTTTTCAGGTACTGGGCCAGCGCTGCGGCATGCTCCTGCAGTTCCTTCTGGCTGATGACCTTGGATTCGAGCGCGTTCTGCACCAGCGTGTCGCGCAGGGCCGCGTACTGCTGGCGCTGCGCCTGGGTCTGCTTCCACACGGGCACGGTGCTCGCGGCCGCAGCCGAGGCGGCCAGCGCCGTGTCGATGCGCTTGCGCATGCCCTCCTCGGCCGCCAGTTGGGTGCGCATCTCGGCCACCAGGGGGAACACGTCGGTCGAGCTGGTGGCGCGCAGGGCGATCTGGCCGATGTGCACCGATTGGGTCTTCCACTCGCGCACCGAGCGCTCGATGGGCAACTGTTCCGAAGTGAGCAGCGTGGCCTGGCGCGTCGTGCCCTGGCCGGTGAGCCAGGTGGTGGAGCCCAGCAGCGCCACCGCCACGCCCAGCAGGCCAAAGGCCGCTGCCAGCTTCTGGCCCACGGTCAGGGTGCGCTTGCCGCGCGGGGACGGCGAAGACGACGGGCGGGGCGCAGCCATGGGTGCAGCAGCAGGGAAGGCCGTGACGGCAGGGGTGCGGGTGGCACCGGCCGTGGCGGGAAGGTAGTTCATGGCTTTCTCCGTGGTGTTGCGTGTCATCCGCCCCGTCACACGAGGGGGCGGCATACCCTTGCGATGCAAGCCCTGTGCCAAAACGCAGGGGTTGCACCGCAAACGTCAGGTGTGGCTCAGCCTGCAGCCACGCATTCGCCGAAACCCCCGCCGCCGGGCGTGGAAATCTCGAACACGTCGCCCGGCTCCATGAGCGCCGCGCCGATGTGTGCCAGGTCTTCCACCTGGCCGTTGGCACGCAGCACGCGGTTGAGCCCGGTGCGCCCGGCCTGCCCGCCGGCCATGCCGAAGGCGGGCTTGACGCGCCCGTTGGACAGAATGCTCGCCGTCATCTGCTCCAGAAAGCGCACGCGGCGCACGCCGCCATTGCCCCCGGCCCAGCGGCCGCTACCGCCCGATCCCTCGCGGATCTCGTAGCTGTCGAGCACCACGGGGAAGCGGAACTCCAGGATCTCGGGGTCCGTCAGGCGCGAGTTGGTCATGTGCGTCTGCACCACGCTCGTGCCGTTGAAGCCCCGCACCACCTGGCCCTCCCCATCGAGCACCGCGCCTGCACCACTGCCGCCTGCGATAGTCTCGTAGTACTGGTACTGCGCGTTGCCGAAGGTGAAGTTGTTCATGGTGGGCTGGCTGCCTGCCATGACGCCGAGCGCACCGAACAGCGCATTGGTGATGCAGGTGGAGGTCTCCACATTGCCCGCCACCACCGAGGCCGGCGGGTTGGGGTTGAGCATGGAGCCCTGCGGGATGATGACCTGCAGGGGCTTCAAGCACCCGGCATTGAGCGGGATGTCGTCGTCCACCAGAGTGCGGAACACGTAGAGCACCGCCGCCATGCACACCGCACGCGGGGCGTTGAAGTTGTTGACCTGCTGCGCGCTGGTGCCGGCAAAGTCGATCACCGCGCTGCGCTCGGCCACGTTGACCTTGACTGCGACGCTGATCTGCGCGCCGTTGTCCAGCGGCAGCGTGAACTGGCCGTCCTTGAGGTGCGTGATCACGCGGCGCACCGATTCCTCGGCGTTGTCCTGCACGTGACGCATGTAGGCCTGTACGACATCGAGCCCGAACTGCTCCACCATCTTCGAGAGCTCCTGCACGCCCTTCTCGTTGGCGGCGATCTGCGCGCGCAGGTCGGCCAGGTTCTGGTGCGGGTTGCGGCTCGGGTACGGCGTGGTGCCGCCACCGGTGGCCAGCAGGTGGCGCACGGACTCCTCCTGCAACACACCGCGGTCCACCAGCTTGACGTTGTTGATCTGCACACCCTCTTCCTCGATGCGCGTCGAGAACGGGGGCATCGACCCTGGCGTGGTGCCGCCGATGTCGGCATGGTGGCCGCGCGAACCCACGTAGAAGGTGGGCTCCTTGCCGCCCGCCACGTACACCGGTGTGATCACGGTGACGTCCGGCAGGTGGGTGCCACCGTGGTAGGGGTCGTTGAGCATGTACACGTCGCCCGGCTGCATGCTGCCGGTGTTTTCGCGGATCACGGTCTTGATGCTCTCGCCCATGGACCCGAGGTGCACCGGCATGTGCGGCGCATTGGCGATCAGGTTGCCGGTGGCATCGAACAGCGCGCAGCTGAAATCCAGGCGCTCCTTGATGTTGACCGAGTAGGCCGTGTTCTGCAGCTGCAGGCCCATCTGCTCGGCGATGTTCATGAACAGGTTGTTGAAAACCTCCAGCAGCACCGGGTCCACCGTGGTGCCGGCGGCGTACTGCACGCTGCGCGCCGTGACACGGTCGAGCACCAGGTGGTCCAGGTCGGTCAGGCGGGCCAGCCAGCCGGGTTCGACCACGGTGGTGGTGTTCTTCTCGGCGATGATGGCAGGGCCGGGGATCACGTCGCCGGGTTGCAGGTCTTCGCGCACCACCAGGGCGGCATCGTGCCACTGGCTGCCCGAGTACATGCGCACGGTGTCGCGCCGTGGATGCACGCGCTCGGCATGCAGCGGCAGACGCGGCTCGTCCGGTGCGTCACCGGCGATCACGGCCTCGACCGATACCGCCTCGACCACCAGCGATTTGCCCACCATCAGGAAGGCGAAGCGCTGGCGATAGGCGGCCTCGAAGGCCGTCTGCACGGCCGCCATGTCGCCAAACGGCACGACCAGGGCCGAGTCCGTGCCCTCGTAGCGAACGTGCACGTTGTAGCGCACCTGCACCGGGTGCTGGCTGACCTGCTGGCGCTCCAGTTCGGCCTGGGCTGCGGCACCCAGCGCGTCCAGGCGCTCGGCGATCAGGGGCAGCGAGGCCTCGGCCAGCGGCAGCTCCACCGCCTGCTCTCGGATCACGGTCTGGTCGGCCAGGCCCATGCCGTAGGCGCTGAGCACACCGGCCAGCGGGTGCACGAACACGCGCGTCATGCCCAGGGCATCGGCCACCAGGCAGGCATGCTGGCCGCCTGCGCCGCCAAAGCACTGCAGGGTGTAGCGCGTCACGTCGTAGCCGCGCGCCACCGAGATCTTCTTGATGGCATTGGCCATCTGCTGCACGGCGATCTGGATGAAGCCCTCGGCCACCTCCTCGGGCTGGCGATTCGTCTGCAACGCCAGTTCCCCAAAGCTCGCACGCACGGCCTGCGCGTCCAGCGTCTCGTTGGCCGCAGGGCCGAACACGCTGGGGAAGTAGCCCGGCTGCACCTTGCCGACCATCACGTTGGCATCGGTCACGGCCAGCGGGCCGCCGCGGCGGTAGCTCACCGGGCCCGGGTTGGCGCCAGCGCTCTCCGGCCCCACGCGAAAGCGCGCACCGTCATAGCTCAGCACCGAGCCGCCGCCAGCGGCCACGGTGTGGATGCTCATCATCGGGGCGCGCATGCGCACGCCGGCCACGTGGGTCTCGAACTCGCGCTCGAATGCACCGGCGTAGTGGCTCACGTCGGTGGACGTGCCACCCATGTCGAAGCCGATCACGCGCTCCTGCCCGGCCAGGCCGGCCGTGCGCGCCATGCCCACAATGCCGCCGGCTGGCCCGGACAGGATGGCGTCCTTGCCCTGGAAGGTGTTGGCATCGGTGAGGCCGCCCGAGGACTGCATGAAGAACAGCTTGACCCCGGGCATCTCGCTGGCCACCTGCTCCACATAGCGGCGCAGGATGGGCGAGAGGTAGGCGTCCACCACCGTGGTGTCGCCCCGGCTCACGAACTTCATCATGGGGCTGGTCTCGTACGAGGTGCTGATCTGCGTGAAGCCCACCTCCTTCGCGATGCGCTGGGCCGCCTGCTCGTGCTCCGTGTAGCGGTAACCGTGCATGAAGACGATGGCCACGCTGCGCAGGCCGCGCCCCCAAGCCGCCAGCAAGTCGCCGCGCAGGGTGGCTTCGTCCAGCGGCTGCATCACGTTGCCGTGCGCACCGGTACGCTCGCGGGCTTCGATCACCTCGGTGTACAGCAGCTCGGGCAGCACGATGTGGCGGTCGAACAAGCGTGGACGGTTTTGGTAGGCGATGCGCAGCGCATCGCGAAAGCCGCGCGTGGTGACCAGCAGCGTGGGCTCGCCCTTGCGTTCGAGCAGCGCATTGGTGGCCACTGTGGTGCCCATCTTCACGCATTCCACCAGGGCCGGCGTCACCGCTTCACCGGGTGCCAGGCCCAGCAGGTGGCGGATGCCGGCCACGGCCGCATCCTTGTACTGCTCGGGGTTCTCGGAAAGGAGCTTGTGCGTGACCAGCGTGCCGTCGGGGCGCTTGCCGACGATGTCGGTGAAGGTGCCGCCCCGGTCGATCCAGAACTGCCAGCGGGGAATCTGTACTTGGGGTGTCATTGAGGTCATGGTGGTTTCGATGGGATAGAAATGGGGTGAAATCCGCGTCAGGCCAACGCTGCGCTGGCAGGGGCCAGGCGCTGCATCACCTGGCGCAGGGCCGGAATGGGGGGTACGGTTGCCAAGGCCTGGTCCAGGGGGCACCAGGGCCCGCCGAGCGCCGTGGCCCAGGCCATCACGGGCAGGATGTCGGCAGGCGGCAGGGTCTGCATCGCCTCGATCACGATGCGCAGCTCCTGCGCCAGCCGGTTGCCGGGCGCAAAGCGCCAGTGGTACTGGCCGCAGCCCACGCGCACGGCGCGGCTGTCCTTCTCGGTCATGAGCACGAGCCAGTCGCAATGGAAGTCGGCACAGTCCGGCGGGGGTGGATCGGCCAGGCAGAAGGTGTAGACGTTTTCGTAGCTGCGTGCGAAGTTGCGCACCAGGGTCTCGGCAATCGCCTCGCGCCCCTGGGCCGAGGGCGGGAAGACCATGCCGCCTTGGCGCATCTCCATCTGCAGCAGCGCGCCGCCGGCAAAGGCCTGGGCGATCAGGTGCGGGCGGTTACCGTCCTTGGCGCGCAGGTACATCTCGATGGTGTCGGTGGGGGTATGCATGGTGCTTCTCCTGGAATGGGGTTGGGAAAGCTCAGCGCTGTGTGTAGTAAGGGATGAAGATCTGGTTGGCCTCGCCCCCCACGGAGCGCACCCACTCGCGCGAGAAGCGCTCACCCAGGCGCTTGAGCTCGGTGTCCAGCTCGGCGGAGGCGCGGTCCACCTTGATGCCCTTGCGCTGCAGCTCGCCCACCGACTCGTCGGCCACGGCCTGGCTCATGGCCCAGCCGCGCACTTCGGCCTCGCCAGCAGCATTCGTCACTGCCTGGCGCACCGCCGGCGGCAGCGCCTCGAAAGCCTGCAGGTTCACGAACACGATGTTCTTCGGGAACCAGGCGTTGATGCCGTAGTAGTACCGGATCTGGCCCCAGACCTGGTTCTCGACCCCCGTGAGGGCCGAGGTGATCATGGAGTCGAGCTGGCCCGCAGACAGGGCCTTGTTGACCTCGACCATGGGCACGTCCACCGTGGCGGCGCCCAGCATCTCGGCAATGCGCACGGTGGCCGGGTTGTAGGTGCGCATGCGCGTGCCCTTGAAATCGGCCGACGAGCGCACGGGCGCAATCGAGAACAGCCCCTGCGGCGGCCAGGGCACGGCATACAGGGCCTTGAGCCCCTTGCGCGCGAAGTGCCCTTCGATCAGCGGGCGCTGCAGGTCCCACATGCGCCGTGCGTCCGCATAGCTGCGCACCACGAAGGGAACCGCGTCGGCACCGGCAATCGGCATGTCCTTCACCAGGCTGGTCATGATGGTCTCGCCCGCCTGGGCCTTGCCCTCCTGCACCGCCTGGGGAATGTCGCCGAGCTTGAACAGGGCGTTGTTGGCGTGCACCTCGATGCGCAGGGCGCCCGCAGAGGCACGCTCCACATCCTGCGCAAACTGCACCACGTTGCGTGTGTGGAACGACTCGGCGCGGTAGCCGGTGGCCAGTTTCCACTGTGCCTGGGCGTGCACCATCGGGGCCACGGCGAACGCAGCCAGCAAGAAAGCTCTGATCATGATCTGCTCCAGCAAGGGAAATGGAAGACAGGCGTTGCAGGCTCGTGCGCTTCAACCCTGCATTCGGTTGGGCAGCCAAAGGACGATGTCAGGCACGAAATACGTGGCAATGACCGCCGCGATCATCAGCATGAACAGCGGCAAGGCCGTGCGGGCGATCCACATGATTTCCCGCCGTGTGAGACCCTGTATGACGAACAGGTTGAAGCCGACCGGCGGCGTGATCTGCGCCATCTCCACCACCAGCACGATAAAGATGCCGAACCACACCAGATCAAAGCCCGCAGCCTCCACCGTGGGCAGCAGCACGGCGATGGTCAGCACCACCATCGAGATGCCATCCAGGAAGCAGCCCAGCGCGATGAAGAACACGATGAGCAGCAGCATCAGCGAGAACGGTGCCAGGTGCAGCGACCCGATGAACTCCGCCAGGTGCCGTGGCAGGCCGATGAAGCCCATCGCCAGCGTGAGGAACGCGGCGCCGGCCAGGATCAGACCGATCATGCAGTACACCCGGCAGGCCGCGACCAGACCTTCCTTGAACAGCGTCCAGTTCAGGGAGCCCTCGATCTTGGCCAGTACCAAGGCTCCGCCGACGCCCAGCGCTGCGGCCTCCGTCGCCGTGGCAATACCGCTGTAGATCGCGCCCAGCACCAGGACGATCAGCGAAACCACCGGAATCAGGTGGCGCGAGGCATACACCATCTGAAGGAAGCCCATCTTGGTGTCGGGTGCGGGGACCTTGTCCTTGTTCAGCAGCCCCCAGACGATGATGTAGCCCATGAAAAGGGCCGCCAGCAGCAGGCCGGGGATCACGCCTGCAAGGAACAGCTTGGAGATGGACACGTTGGCCGCCACACCGTAGACGATCATGATGATCGAGGGCGGAATCAGCAGGCCCAGGGTGCCAGCCCCGGCCAGGGTGCCCACGGAAATGTCCTCCGGGTAGCCCCGCTTCTTGAGCTCGGGCAGGGTCATCTTGCCGATGGTGGCGCAAGTGGCTGCGGACGACCCGGAGATGGCGGCGAAGATGGTGCAGCCCACCACGTTAACGTGCAGCAGCCGGCCCGGCAGGCGCTCCAGCCATGGGGCGAGTCCCTTGAACATGTCGCTGGACAGTTTGCTGCGAAACAGGATTTCGCCCATCCAGAGAAACAGCGGCAGCGCAGTCAGCGTCCAGCTGGAGGTGGACCCCCAGATGGTCAGCATCATGCTGTCGCCCACGGGGCGGTTGGTAAAAAGCTCCATGCCGATCAGCGCCACCGCCAGCAGTGACAGCCCGATCCACAGCCCTGAGCCAAGTACTGCGAACAGCACCACGATCAGTCCGAATGCAATGATGACATCCATGATTTTCTACTTTGATGGTTATTCGGACCGAGCGGTCTCGCTCACTGCGATGAGGTTCTCGCCGCGGGCCCGAAGGATGAGGGCATGGGCGAATGCGACGGCAAAGCCGATGCTGCCCACGGCCATGCTGATCTGGGGAATCCACAGCGGCGAGGCATCAGCTGCGGGGGAAATATCGTGCGTAGCGTAGGAAATCCAGACAGAACGGGCTGCATACCAGGCCACATAGACCGTCAGCACGAGCGCGGCAAGCAGACAGAGCCATTCAAAGGCCGAACGCCAGCGCGCTGGCAGGCGGTCGAGCAGCAAGGTGACACGGATGTGGTCGCCGTTTTGCAAGGTACCGGGCAGTGCGAAGAACAAGGCTGCGGCAATCGCGTAGCCCGCGTAGGCGTCCAGCCCCTGGATCTCGATGAACGACACCTGGCGGGACAGAACGCCCAGCATCACGATGAGGAATGCAGCCACCATCGATACGCAGGAAAGGCCGGTAAGCAAGCGGTAAAAATTTCGGACGAGTTGGTCCATGGCGATCTCCCGGAGGTCGCTGACAAAAAAGAAGGGGATGGCAGGGTGGTGGCCGGGCCGCAGGGGTCGGCACCCTGGTAACCGCCCGCGAGTGGCCTTGCGGGCAGTTGCGCGAGCGCGCCTTACTTGCGGTAGGCGTCGATGATGGCCTTGCCTTCAGGCCCGGCGGACTTGATCCATTCTTCCGTCATCGTGTTCCCGATCGAGGCGAACTCCTTCTTGAGCGCATCCGATGGCTCGGCAATCGTCATGCCCTTGGCGCCCAGTTCCTTGAGGAACTCCTTGTCCAGGCGCTCGCTGGTTTCCCAGCCGCGCTTTTCTGCCGCGGCAGCGGCCTTGAGCACGGCGTCCTGGGTGGCCTTGTCCAGGCTGTCAAAGGCCTTTTGGTTGACCACCGTGGCATTGCGCGGCTGCCATGCGGCCACGGGGTAGAAGTACTTGACCTGCTCATACAGCTTGCTCTCGACCCCGCTGGCCGTGGAGGTTAGGAAGTTGTTTACCGTGTTGGTGGCCAGCGCCTGGCCGAGTTCCGTGAGCTGGATGGTGACCGGCTGGGCCTTGAGCAATTGCGCGATGCGCGTTGTTGCCGGGCTGAAGGAACGCATCTTCGTACCAGCCAGATCGGCAGGGCTCTGCACCGGCTTGGTGGAGTACAGCGACTGCCCAGGCCATGGCACGCTGAACAGCAGCTTCATGCCCTGCGAAGCCAGCAGCTTTTCCTGCGCGGGCTTGGCCACCTGGTACAGCTTCAGGGACTCGGCGTACGACTTGGTGAGGAAGGGGATCGAGTCGACCCCGTACAAGGGGTTTTCGTTGGCCGCACCCGAAAGGATGAACTCCGCTGAAGGCACCTGCCCGGTTTGCACGGCGCGCTTGAGTTCGTTGGCCTTGTAGAGCGATCCGCCGGGGTGCAGCGTGATCTTCAGCTTGCCAGCGGTCAGCTCATCGACCTCCTTGGCAAACTGCTGGACGTTGACCGTCTGGAAGGTGTTGGCACTGTAGCCGGTTGGCAGGTCCCATTTGACTTGCGCATGGGCACCTGCAGCACAGACGGTGATGGCGGCGAGGGCGATGGCGATGCGTTTCATGGCGGAGGCTCCTTGAGGTTAAAAGCTGGCGAGTTGGTGGTTCAAGAGGTCGGAAATCAGCATGCAGCCCGGGGCATGCGTGATGCAGAACGCCGGCTGGGCGTGCAGGATGGCGGACTGGGGCGTGACACCGCAGGCCCAGAAGACGGGGATCTCGCCGGGCATCAGCGCCACGGCGTCGCCGTAGTCGGGCTTGGCGAGGTCGGCAATGCCGATCAGAGACGGATCGCCGATGTGCACCGGCGCGCCGTGCACATTGGGAAAGCGCGAGGTCACCTGCACGGCACGTATCACGTCGGCCGCCGGCATGGGCCGCATGGTCACCACCATGGCACCCCCGAAGGGGCCGGCGGGTTCGGTCTGCAGGCTGGTGCGGAACATGGCGACGTTCTTGCCTTCATCGATGTGGCGCAGGCGGATGCCGGCCTCGATCAGTGCGGATTCAAACGAGAACGAGCAGCCCAGGATGAAGGTCACGAGGTCGGGGCGCCAGAACGCCGCAATGTCCGTCACCTCCTCGGCCAGTTCGCCATGGCGCCAGACGCGGTACAGCGGCACGTCGCTGCGGATGTCGATGCCCTCGCCCAGCGAGGGCAGCGTGAACTGGCCGGGCTCGCTGACCGCCAGCACCGGGCAGGGCTTGGGGTTGCGCTGGCAAAAGCGCAGGAAGTCGCCGGCCTGCACCTCGGGCAGGATGACCAGATTGCCCTGCACATGGCCATCGGCCAGGCCGCTGGTGTGCGAGGTCCACAGGCCCTGGCGGATCACGCTGCGTACATGCGCGGCGTTGCTGCTGCCTGCTGAACCAAAGACCTCGGGAGTGTTGTTGTGTGTGGAGTCCACCGTGGCTTCCTTGCGTTGCGAAATGTCAGATGCGTGACGATGGATGGATTGTGTTGGCGGTCCACTGCCACTGGCAAATTCAAAAAATTTCTCTTAGCTCATCGATTTTTTCGATGCACTACGCTGGAGCACAATTCACCCAACTTGGTGCTAAGTGGAAACCCTAGGGATTGAGAAGACCAGCCGTTCGGCCACGCCGGCAAGCGGGACAGCACGCTGCAAACAGCGCTCCTCAGCGGGGATGGAGGGGAACAGCGACTGGCGGGCGGATGCGCTTTCGCGCCTCCATGGCACAGGTAAGCAGGCTTGCATGCGGTGGCCGGACTGCACCAACAACAGGCATGGCCGGACCGCAGCGGCAGCCCGGGGCCTGTCTGACGCCCGCAAATGGGGGGCCAACTGCCACGCAGCAGCCAGGCAGGCCTGCAAAGGCGCAGCGCCCGGCACACTCCGTCAGCCAGATTTCAGCTTTTGGCGCGGCCCTTGGTGCGCTCGGCCTGCAGTTCGACGAAGGCCAGCGCCGAGCGCACGACGCCGTCCACGGCCGGCGAGGACGGATCTTCGCGGTAGCTCAGGTGGATGGGCAGCGGCCGCAGCTCGGCCTCGCAGGCCAGCGGGCGCAGGTCGGGAAAGGCCAGCAGCCGCTGCACGGCCTGGCGCGGCAGCGTGGCCACGCCAAAGCCGCCCTGCACCAGCTGCACCATGGCCGAGATGGAGGAGATGGTGTGCACGCAGCGCGGCTCCACCTGCGCCTGGCGCAGCACATCGAGCAGGGTCACGTGCGGCTGCGAGCCACGCTGGAAGGTCAGGATGTCGGTCTCGGCGAAATCCGCGAGCGCATAGCGCCGCTTGCGGTGCAGGGTGCTGTTGCCCACGAAGACCATTTCCATGGGCGTGAGCGCCTGGGTGCGTATGCCCTCGGCCGAAGCGGGCAGCGCGGCGAACACCGTGTCCAGCGCGCCGCGGCGGATCTGGTCGAGCAGCACGGGGGTGGTCTCCACCGTGAGTTCAAGCTCCAGCAGGGGGTTGTCCTTGCGCAGTTGCTCGATCCACGGGATCAGCCAGGAGTGCAGCACCGATTCGATGGCACCCAGGCGGATCGACACCTCCATGGGCCCGCCCGACCCCATCTCGGCCTTGAGCTGGCGCTGCAGTTCCAGCATGCGCTTGGCGTAGGTCAGAAAGCGCGTGCCCGCCACCGTGAGCTTGAAGCGCTTGTCGCTGCGGTCGAGCAGCAGCACGCCGAGCTCCTCCTCCAACGCGGCCACGCGGCTGGACATGGCCGACTGGGTGAGGAACAGCTTTTCGGCCGCGCGCGTCACGCTGCGCAGGGAGGCTACCCAGTAGAAGGCTTCGACGAAACGCAGGTTCATGGTTTTTCCGTGGGGCGGCGCCGCCAGGATTGTGCGCCTGCCAGCGGGCTGCGGAGCACCAGACGTGCCAGCGACGCAGCCGGCCGGCCCTATTCAGCGAACAACGGCAGGTCGGCCTTCTTGAGCGTGCGCAGCACGAAGCTCGAACGGCTGTGGCGTATGCCCTTGATCTTGTAGAGCTTCTCGCGCAGCAGGCGCTCGTAGTCGCGCGTGTCCTTGACCACCACGCGCAGCAGGTAGTCGTAGTCGCCCGAGACCAGGTGCGCCTCGATCACCTCGGGAATGCTGGCCAGCGTCTCGCCGAATTTTTCGAGCGTGTTGTCCGAGTGGCTGTCCAGCGTGACCTGCACCAGCACCGTGTCGGACAGGCCCAGCGCCTGTGGATTGAGCCGCACGGTGTAGCCCTGGATGACGCCGGCCTCCTCCATCTTCTTGATGCGGCCCCAGCAGGGCGAGGGGCTCAGGCCCACGGCCTGGCCGATTTCCTGCAGGCTGGCGCGCGCGTCACACTGCAGCACAGCGAGAATTTTTCTGTCGAGGCGATCCATGGCTGCAATTATTCATGCAATACGCCATTTGCAGAAAATTTTTCTTCAATCCATCAATTCACCGCAAAATTCAGAAAGAACTGCTGCGCCCCGCAGCGCATACTTTGGACATCAAGGCGCTCTTACCGGAGCGCACAAACTGACAGGGCCCCGGACTGGTTACCGCCAGACCGGGGCACTTGGCAAGCAGGGGCACAACCAGCCCCGCACCCCCTGCACCCCTACCCTTTTGCGCATCCTTTGTCACTCCCTGTCGCCCTGGCGACCAGGCACGGGCATTGTCTGTTCGTACGCACACTTACCAGCACAAACCCCGATGCCCCCAGCCATGCTGCAACGCCATAATTTGGCACTGGCGTGGAGTGGATGCTCCATTGCTTGCGAGGGGACATGGCACCCTCGCAGTCAGCCCAAAAATCAACAGGAGACACCATGCAATTGACCAGACTCGTCGTCGGCCTGAGCCTCGCGCTCGGCTTTGTGGCCACCGCTGCTGCGCAGACCACCATGCGCATCAGCATTTCGACGGCGCAGAACTCCCACCAGGGCGTGGCCATCGATACGTTTGCCAAGGAAGTCGAAAAGCGCACGGGCGGCCGCTACAAGGTGCAGACCTTCTACAACGGTGCACTGGGCGGCGAGCGCGAGTCGATCGAGGCGGTGCAATTGGGCACGCAGGAGCTGGCTTTCAGCTCCACCGGCCCCATCCCGAATTTCGTGCCCGAAACCAAGATCCTGGACGTGCCCTTCCTGTTCCGCGACAAGGCCCATGCCCGCGCCGTGCTCGATGGTCCCATCGGCCAGGAGATGCTGACCAAGTTCGACAGCAAGGGCTTCAAGGCCCTGGCCTGGGCAGAGAACGGCTTTCGCCACATGACCAACAGCAAGCGCGATGTGAAGGAGCCAGGCGACCTCAAGGGCCTGAAGATGCGCACCATGGAGAACCCCGTGCACATCGCGGCCTACAAGGGCTTTGGCATCATCACCACGCCCATGGCCTTCCCGGAAGTCTTCACGGCCCTGCAACAGGGCACCGTGGATGGCCAGGAGAACCCGCTGCCGGTCATCATCTCGGCCAAGTTCGACCAGGTGCAAAAGCACCTGACGCTGACGGGCCACGTCTACTCGCCCTGCATCTTCGTGATGAACAAGGCCTCGTTCGACAAGCTCAGCGCGGCGGACAAGCAGGCCTTCCTCGACGCCGCCAAGGAAGGCACCAAGGCCAACCGCGCCCGCGTCGATGAAGACGATGCCAAGGGTGTGGCAGACCTGCGTGCCAAGGGCATGACGGTGATCGACAACGTGGACAAGGCCAAGTTCGTCGCCGCACTGGCCCCGGTGAATGCCGAGTTCGAAAAGCAGTTTGGCAAGGCCACGCTCGACAAGATCCGCGACGTGAAGTAATCCTGCGCGCTGCGCACCCCGGAACCAAACGCCCGTAGCACCCTTGCTACCGGGCGTTTGGTTCTTGCCTTTTACCGACCCACTATTTCCTGTGGTTGGCCCTGCCCCATGAAAAATGCTTTTCTGACTTTTGAGCGCTGGACGACCTCCATCGCGATGCTGGCCGCCTGCGCCATGCTGGCCGTGGCCTCGTCGCTCGGCATGTTCCAGATCATCACGCGGTTCGTGCTGGAGCAGCCTGCCGAATGGACCGAGGTACTGATCCGCTTCAGCCTGATCTGGATGGTGTTTCTGGCCATCCCTGCCGCCTTTCGCCAGGGGGCGATGGTGAGTGTGGACGTGCTGTACCGCTGGAGCCCGCCGAGGATGCGGCGTGTGCTCGACTGGGTCGTGTCGCTCGCAGCCCTCGCGCTCATCGGCGTGATCATCTGGTGGGGTTGGGACTATTCGGTGCGCGGCGGCGTGCAGAGCATGGCCGGGCTCGAGTCGGTGTCGATGTTCTGGGCCTACCTGGCCATGCCTGTCGGTGGCCTGTTCTGCGTGGTCGGCATCATCGGCAACCTGATCGATCCCCTGCGCATGGAACTGGAGACGGCCCAATGAGCCTGGTCATGATTTCAACGATGGTGCTGTGCTTTGCACTGACCATCTCGGTAGCGGTTTCCATCGGCCTGGCGTCCATCCTGGGCATCCAGGCCTCCAATGCCAACATGCTCATTTCCGTCAAGGAGATGTTCGCCTCGATCAACAAGTTTCCGCTGGCCGCCATCCCCTTCTTCATCCTGGCCGGCAACCTGATGGAAACCGGCGGCATCTCGCGCCGCCTGGTCGAGTTTGCCAAGAGCATCGTGGGCGGCGTGCAGGGCGGCCTGCCCATGACCTGCGTGCTCACCTGCATGATCTTTGCCGCCGTGTCGGGCTCGTCGGTGGCCACCACCTTCGCCATCGGCGCCATCCTGATCCCGGCGCTCATCAAGCATGGCTACCCCACGAGCTACGCCGCGGCGCTGCAGGCCACCAGCGCCGAACTGGGCGTGATCATTCCGCCCTCCATCCCGATGATCCTCTACGGCGTGAGCGCCGAGGTGTCGATCGGCGAGCTGTTCATCGCCGGTTTCGGCCCCGGGCTGCTGATCAGCTGTGCGCTGATGCTCTTCGTCTGGGCGTACTGCAAGTGGAAGGGCTGGGGCAAGACCGATGGCGAAGGCCGCATGCCCTTCGGCAAGGCCACGCTGCAGGCCGGCTGGGCGCTGCTGATGCCGGTGATCATCCTGGGCGGCATCTACGGCGGCGTGTTCACCCCCACCGAGGCATCGGCTGTAGCCGTGTTCTACGCCCTCGTCGTGGGCGTGGTGATCTACCGCGAAATCAAGATCCAGAACCTGTTCGCCATCCTGCGCAAATCGGCCATCTCCTCGGCGGTGATCATGTTCATCATCGCCAACGCGGGGCTGTTCGCCTTCCTGATCACCCGCGCCGGCGTGCCCGATGCGATCGGCCGCTGGCTGGAGTCGGTGCTGCAGTCGCCTGCCCTGTTCCTGCTGGGTGTGAATGCTGCCCTGTTCGTGATCGGCATGTTCATCGAAACCAGTGCCGCCATCATCGTGCTGGCCCCCATCCTCGCGCCGGTGGCCATGCACTTCGGGGTGGATCCCGTGCACTTCGGTCTCATCATGGTGGTGAACCTGGCGCTGGGCATGATCACCCCGCCCTTCGGCGTGAACCTGTTTGCGGCCTGCACGGTGGCGCGCATCTCGCTGGACCGGATCATCAAGCACCTGCTGCCCTTCGTCGGCGTGATCCTGGTGTGCCTGATGCTCATCACCTATATCCCAGGCATTTCGCTCGCGCTGCGCGATCTGGTGTATTCAAAGTAGTTAGAATTCACACGGTCAGGAGAGAGCCTTCCTTCGAGAAGGCCGCCGAAGGCGCAGGGACACCCCGAACGCTCAGGCAAAAGGACTGGCAACCGCCTGCAGGGATGCAGGCGTTCCCTTGCTGGAGAGAGGTGGCCGCGCAGCACAGCGCGCAGGCCATCCACCGAAGGAGCAAGCCGCAGCCGCCAGCCAGGGCGGTGCGGTGAATCTCTCAGGTAAAGCGGACAGCAGGGCAAATCCCGCGACCTCATTGAGGGTCGCGGCCCCCATTTGCCCGGAGTCCGCCCCATGTCTGCCCCTGCCGCCAACGCTGCCCCCCTGCTCACCACGCCCCTGAACGCCCTGCACCTGGAGCTGGGCGCCCGCATGGTGCCGTTCGCGGGCTATTCCATGCCCGTGCAGTACCCCGCCGGCCTGATGGCTGAGCATCTGCACACGCGCCAGGCCGCCGGCCTGTTCGACGTGTCTCACATGGGCCAGTTGCGCCTGGTGGGCGCCGATGCCGCCGCCGCCTTCGAGACCCTTGTGCCCGCGGACGTGATCGACCTGCCCGTGGGCAAGCAGCGCTACGGCCTGCTGCTGACCGACGAAGGCACCATCATCGATGACCTGATGTTCTTCAACCAGGGCAACGACACGCTGTTCGTGATCGTCAACGGTGCCTGCAAGGTGGAGGACATCGCCCATATCCAGGCGCGCATCGGCCAGCGCTGCGAAGTTGCACCCATGCCCGACCACGCCCTGCTGGCGCTGCAGGGCCCGCAGGCCGTGACCGCCCTGGCCCGCCTGGCACCGGGCATCGAAAAACTGGTCTTCATGACCGGCGGCAGCTACACCATTGCCGGCTGTGACTGCTTCGTGACGCGCAGCGGCTACACGGGCGAGGATGGCTTCGAGATCTCGGTGCCTGCGGCCCAAGCCGACACGCTGGCCCGCGCGCTGCTGGCCCAGCCCGAGGTCAAGCCCATCGGCCTGGGCGCACGCAACTCGCTGCGCCTGGAAGCCGGCCTGTGCCTGTACGGCAACGACATCGACACCACCACCACCCCGCCCGAGGCGGCGCTGAACTGGGCGATCCAGAAGGTGCGCCGCACCGGCGGTGCGCGCGCGGGTGGCTTTCCTGGTGCCGACAAGGTGCTGGCGCAGATCGACAACCCCGCCAGCCTGGCGCGCAAGCGCGTGGGCCTGGTGGCGCTGGAGCGTGTGCCCGTGCGCGAGCACACGCCCCTGCAGAGCACCGACGGCCAGGCCATCGGCGAGGTCACCAGCGGCCTGCTCGGGCCCACGGTGAACGAGCCCGTGGCCATGGGCTATGTCACGCCTGCGTTTGCCGCCATCGGCACCCGCGTGAACGCCATCGTGCGCGGCAAGGCCGTGCCCATGGAGGTGCGTGCCATGCCGTTCGCGCCCGCCAACTATTTCCGCGGCTGAATTAATTCACGCCGCCAGCGGGCTGGGCCCGCTACATTGCAGATTCCTTCATTTTTCAAAAGCCACAGGAGCTTTCCCCATGACCGTCAAATTCTCCAAAGACCACGAATGGATCAACGCCGCCGACGCCGCTGCTGCCGTGGTGGGCATCACCGTGCACGCCCAGGACGCCCTGGGTGACGTGGTGTTCGTGGACCTGCCCGAGGTCGGCAAGAGCTTCGCACAGGGCGAAGTGGCCGGCGTGGTCGAGTCTGTCAAGGCCGCAGCTGACGTGTACATGCCCGTCTCGGGCGAGATCGTCGAGGTCAACGAAGCCCTGCGCGCCGACCCCTCGCTGGCCAACTCCGATCCCCTGAACGCCGGCTGGTTCTTCAAGGTCAAGCTCAGTGATGCCGGCCAGCTCGACGCCCTCCTGAGCGAGACCGACTACACCGAGTTCGCGAAAAACGCATAACTGCAACCGCCCCTGCCTGAGACCTGCCCCATGTTGATGCAATCCGCCCTGCCGCTCGGCGCGCTCGAAAACACCACCGAATTCCTGCCCCGCCATATCGGCATCGATGCGGCCGACGAGGCGCACATGCTGTCGGTGATCGGCGAGGCCTCGCGCCGCGCCCTCATCGAGAGCATCGTGCCGCGCTCGATTGCGCGCAGCACGGCCATGGACCTGCCGCTGCCTGTGACGGAAGCGGCGGCCCTGGCAGAGCTCAAGGCCATGGCAGGCAAGAACCAGGTCCTGAGGAGCTTCATCGGGCAGGGCTACTACGGCACGCACACGCCGGGCGTGATCTTGCGCAACGTCCTCGAGAACCCGGCCTGGTACACGGCCTACACGCCCTACCAGGCCGAGATCTCGCAGGGCCGCATGGAGGCGCTGGTCAACTTCCAGACCATGGTCTGCGACCTGACCGGCATGCCGATCGCCAACGCCTCCATGCTCGACGAGGCCACGGCCGCGGCCGAGGCCATGACGCTGGCCAAGCGCTCTGTCAAGAGCAAGAGCAACCGCTTCATCGTGGCCGGTGACGCGCACCCGCAGACCATCGAGGTCATCCAGACCCGCGCCAGGCCGCTGAACATCGAGGTGGTGCTGGCCAATTCCGCGCCCGAGTGGCACGCCGCTCTGGACGGCGACTACTTCGCCGTGCTGGCCCAGTACCCCGCCACCAGCGGCCGCATCGACGACCTGCGTGCCGACGTGGAGAAGGCCCACGCCAAGCAGGCCGCATTCATCGCCGCAGCCGACCTGCTGGCGCTGACCCTCATCACCCCGCCCGGCGAATGGGGCGCCGACATCGTCGTGGGTACCACGCAGCGCTTTGGCATGCCCATGGGCGCGGGCGGCCCGCACGCCGCCTACATGGCCTGCCGCGACGAGTTCAAGCGCTCCCTGCCCGGCCGCCTGGTCGGCGTGAGCGTGGACGTGCACGGCAAGCCCGCCTACCGCCTGGCACTGCAGACGCGCGAGCAGCACATCCGCCGCGAGAAGGCCACCTCCAACATCTGCACCGCCCAGGTGCTGCCGGCCGTGGTGGCCAGCATGTACGCCGTGTACCACGGCCCCGAGGGCTTGAAGCGCATTGCCCAGCGCGTGGCCAGCTATACCGCCATCCTGGCCAAGGGCCTGGAGCAACTGGGCGCCCCCGTGCGCCCGCAGGCCACGTTCGACACCCTGAGCCTCAAGACCGATGGCGCCACCGCCGCCATCGCAGCGCGCGCCGTGCAACTGGGTGCCAACCTGCGCGTGTACTTCGAGCACTACCTGTGCATCTCGCTCGACGAGACCACCACCCGTGCCGACATCGCCCTGTTGTGGAAGGTCTTCGCCAAGGACGGCCAGGCCCTGCCCACCTTCGATGCGTTCGAGAAGGGCGTGGAGCCGCTGATCCCCGCCGAGCTGCGCCGTACCAGCAGCTACCTCACGCACCCGGTGTTCAACACCCACCACAGTGAGACCGGCATGCTGCGCTACATCCGCCAGCTGTCGGACAAGGACCTGGCGCTGGACCGCAGCATGATCCCGCTGGGCAGTTGCACCATGAAGCTCAATGCCACGAGCGAGATGATCCCCATCACCTGGCCCGAGTTCGCCCAGGTACACCCCTTCGCCCCCGCCAATCAGCTCGAAGGCTACCGCGAGCTCGACGAGCAACTGCGCGCCTGGCTGTGCCAGGCCACGGGCTACGCCGGCATCAGCCTGCAGCCCAATGCCGGCTCGCAGGGCGAGTACGCGGGCCTGCTGGCCATCAAGGCCTACCATGAGGCCCAGGGCCATGGCCACCGCAACATCTGCCTGATCCCCAGCAGCGCGCACGGCACCAACCCCGCCAGCGCGCAGATGGTGGGCATGCAGGTGGTGGTGACCGCCTGTGACGCCAACGGCAACGTGGACATGGCGGACCTGCAGGCCAAGTGCGAGCAGCACAGCGGCAACCTGGCCGCCGTGATGATCACCTACCCCAGCACGCACGGCGTGTTCGAGACCCAGGTCAAGGAGCTGTGCGCCCTGGTGCACCAGCATGGCGGCCGGGTCTACGTGGACGGTGCCAACATGAACGCCCTGGTGGGCGTGGCCGCCCCCGGCGAGTTCGGCGGCGACGTGAGCCACCTGAACCTGCACAAGACCTTCTGCATCCCCCACGGCGGTGGCGGCCCTGGCGTGGGCCCCGTGTGCGTGGTGGCCGACCTCGTGCCCTACCTGCCCGGCCATGCCACGGCCGGCGTACCCGGCGGCGTGGGCGCCGTATCGGCCGCGCCCCTGGGCAATGCCGCCGTGCTGCCCATCAGCTGGATGTACTGCCGCATGATGGGCGCCGAGGGACTGCAGGCCGCGACCGAAACCGCCATCCTCTCGGCCAACTACATCAGCGCGCGCCTGAAGGACCACTACCCCACGCTGTACGCGAGCGCCAATGGCCATGTGGCGCACGAGTGCATCCTGGACCTGCGCCAGTTGAAGGACACCAGCGGCGTGATGGCCGAGGACGTCGCCAAGCGCCTGATCGACTACGGCTTTCACGCGCCCACGCTGAGCTTCCCGGTGCCCAACACGCTGATGGTGGAGCCCACCGAGAGCGAGACGCTGTTCGAGATCGACCGCTTCATCGACGCGATGATCGCCATCCGCGAAGAGATCCGCCAGATCGAGGCGGGTGCCTGGCCGCAGGACAACAATCCATTGAAGAACGCACCGCACACGGCGGAGAGCCTGCTCACCGGCGAGTGGACACGTCCGTACTCGCGTGAGACGGCGGCCTATCCTGTGGCTGCTCTGCGCAGTGCCAAATACTGGTCGCCTGTGGGGCGGGTGGACAATGTGTGGGGGGATCGCAATCTGTCTTGCAGTTGCATTCCGGTCAGCGATTACGCTTGATCTTTCGCGGCAGGGCTGTGGTTGCGTCCGGCCTGTGTTGAGGA
>NZ_LMIH01000041.1:388013-388179 GCF_001428645.1 Acidovorax sp. Root217 | reverse complement strand
TCTCGGCACGGTCAGAAGGGGGTGGGAGCGGGCTCCACACGGGCCATTGCTTCGCTCGGCCCCGTGGCCCTTCGCTGCGCTCGGCTCGCCAGAGTGATCGTGCCCGAAACGTCGGCAGCGCACAGCGCGACCCGACCCCAGGCGCAGCTGCGAAGCAGCAGCCGTT
>NZ_LMIH01000041.1:387832-387901 GCF_001428645.1 Acidovorax sp. Root217 | reverse complement strand
GCGTGTGCCGAAGGACACACGCACTTCGTCATCTGGCTTGCCGCAGCTGTTTGAACGGAGTTCACCCGC
>NZ_LMIH01000041.1:374743-387735 GCF_001428645.1 Acidovorax sp. Root217 | reverse complement strand
CTTTGGTGACTTTCTCTTGACGACTCAAGAGAAAGTTACTGCGCCGCCGGGCGCACATCCCGGCCTCCGCCCTTCGCGCAATAACAGAAGCAGCCACCGCAACAGAAGCAAACCAGCACCCACAAGAACACGACTAAGATCGCGCCTGTCCAAAATATTCCATCCTCACAAGGAGAACCCTTTGCGCAATACCCTGTGCCTGCTGCTCGCCAGCCTCGTGATCGCTCCCGCCGCCATGGCACAACAGGCCAAGCCCGTCACCACGGCCAGCGGCCTGGTCTATGAATCGCTCAAGGACGGCACGGGCGAGTCGCCCAAGGCCACCGACACCGTCAAGGTGCATTACAAGGGCACCTTCCTCGACGGCAAGGAATTCGACAGCTCCTACAAGCGAGGCGAGCCCACCTCGTTCCCGCTGAACCGCGTGATTCCCTGCTGGACCGAAGGCGTGCAGCGCATGAAACCCGGCGGCAAGGCCAAGCTGACCTGCCCGCCCGCCATCGCCTACGGTGCCAACGGTGCCGGCGGCTTGATACCGCCCAACGCCACGCTGAACTTCGAGATCGAACTGATCTCCGTCGGCAAGTAAGTGACCGGCGCACGGGCACCTGCCACATGCTGCTGAAGGTCGGTGAGCTGGCCCGGCGCACCGGCCTCACGGTGCGCACGCTGCACCACTACGACGAGATCGGGCTGCTGGCGCCCTCGGGCCGCTCCGAGGCCGGCTACCGCCTGTACAGCCAGGCCGACGTGCAACGGCTGCATGGCATACAGACCATGCGCCAGATGGGGCTGGCGCTCAGCGACATTGGCGAGCTGCTGGCCGGCGAAGGGATGGCGCCCGAGCGCATCATCGGCCAACAGATCCGCGCGCTCGACCAGCAGATCACGCAGGCCACCGAACTGCGCGGGCGGCTGGCCATGCTGCGCGACGGTCTGATGGCAGGGGCCGAGCCCGACATGGGCAACTGGCTCGAAGCGCTGGCGCTGATGACCACCTACGGCAAGTACTTCAGCGCGGCAGAGCTCAAGCAGATCTTCACCAACTGGAGCCTGATCGAGGCAGACTGGCTGGTGGTCAAGGACCTGGTGCGCAGCGCCATGGACCGCCAGCTGCCACCCGACAGCCCCGAAGTCCAGGCACTGGCCTACCGCTGGATGGCGCTCATGCTGCACTGGATGGGTGGCGACATCGACCTGCTGGACCGCTGGGGCCACATGTTCCGCACCGAGCCCAGCACCCAGGGGCGCAACCATGCGCCGCCCGGCGACATGATCGAGTTCGTCGAAACGGCGATCAAGCTGCGCATGGTGCTGCTCGAAAAGTACGTGACCCGTGATGATCTGCGCGGCTTGGGTCACGTGCCCCATGCGCAGTGGGCCGAACTGGAGGCACAGGTGCAGCAACTGCTGGCCCAGGGCGTACCCACGCAGCACCCGGATGCCATCGCCGCAGCCCGGCGCTGGGACCAGCTGTTCGGCCAACTGACGTACGGCAGCCCCGCGCTGCGCGAGAAACTGATCGCAGCGTCCGAACAGGAACCCCTGCTGCAGGCGGGCTCGCCCCTGAGTGCGCCTGTGCGCGCTTACCTGAGGGCGGCGCTGCTGCTACCTGCCGCGGCAGCCTCCCCTGCCACGCACGCCGCTGAAAAATCGCCGAAAAAAGTGTTCCAGAAGGCTTGACCCTCACGCAACGTGAGGCCTCACAGTCGGACCCGACACGCTGCCAACAGCAGCCAACGGACCGACACATGAGCCCCCTGCCACACCTATCGCCCCACACTCCCACCCCCTGGCGGGCACTGCTTCTTCACCCGGCAAGCCACTGGCCGCTGTACGCGCTGGCGGGCACGGCCTGCCTGCTGGTGGCCTGCGTCCTGGCCGAAGCACTCACGCACCCTGAAGCGCTCGCGCTCGCCATTTTCCTGTTCACTGGCGTGGTGGTCGACGCCTTGCTGGCCCCTGGGGGCCCTGGCCGCTGGCTGCCCACGGCCCTGGCGCTCGCTGGGCACGCGGCGGCGCTGCTGTGGAGCCTGGCGCTGGCCAGCAGCCTGCTGCGGCTGCTGACGCCCCGGCATGCACTGCAGGCTCAGCCGCTGCGACCCCAGGCACCGCCAGCGCGCACTGCCTGATGCGGATTTGCATTTGATCGTATAGCTAGGCGGGAGCCGCAGACAGTGCTGTAGCACGGCAAGGCGAACCAACGACGCTATGCGGTTAAAGGCAAATCCGTATGAACAGGCATTCCCCATCCACGCACGGGAGCAGGTCCAGCCAGCGCCTGCCTGCGACCGATTTCAGCCGTTCCATTTTTTCTCGAAGGAAGACCATGCCATCCACCCACGACAACCCGGCCCCGCCGAGGGCCGACCCGCGCGCAGCGCTGTTGCGCGACCCCAACTTCCGCTGGCTGACCAGCGGCTCCGCGCTCACCATGCTGGGCGACCAGTTCACGCTGATCGCCCTGCCCTGGCTGGTGCTGCAGATGACCGGCGACACGCTGGTGCTGGGCACCGTGCTGGCGCTCATGAGCGTGCCGCGCGCGCTGTTCATCCTGATCGGCGGCGCGCTGGTGGACCGCTACTCCCCCAAAGAGGTGTTGATGCTCACCAAGTACATCAACCTGGTATTGCTGGCGCTGCTCAGCGGCCTGGTGCTCACGGGTACGCTCACGCTGTGGATGGTCTACGCGCTGTCGCTGGCGATTGGCCTGGCCACGGCCTTCAGCATCCCGGCGGGCACATCGCTGATGCCGCACGTGGTGCCGCGCGCACAACTGCAGGCGGCCAACGGCATCAGCCTGGGCCTGCGCCAGCTCACCATGTTCCTCGGGCCGCTGCTCGCCGGCCTGCTGATCGTCTTGTTCGGTGACGGCAGCGCAGGCACCGCCAGCGCCACGGGCATTGGCATTGCCTTCGCGCTCGACGCGCTGAGCTTCGGCGTCTCGGCCTGGACACTGGCCAAGGTGCGAACGCTCGCGGCCGCCGCACCAGCGGCTGCCAGCAGCGCCGCGCCGCAGGCTGTGCTGGCCTCGGTGGCGCAGGGCCTGGCGCACTTCTGGCGCGATGCCGAGCTGCGCACCTGCTTCCTCTACTGGAGCGCCATTGCGCTGTTCATCATGGGGCCCATCCACATCGCCGTGCCGGTGCTGGCCAGCAGCACGCCCACGCTGGGCGCCGCCGCCTTTGGCACCATGCTCGGCGCCCACGGCGCGGGCACGCTGGCGGGCATGGTGGCCTCGGGCATGTTCCCGCGCCTGCGCGTGGGCAGCCTGGGGCTGACCATCCTGGTGTTCGACGCCATCATCGGCCTCTTGTTCATCCCCATGGGCATGATCAACGCGGTGTGGCAGGGCGCTGCGCTGATGCTGGCCATCGGCCTGCTGGGCGGCTTCATGCAGGTGCGCGTGTTCACCTGGATCCAGCAGCGCGTGCCGCCCATGCTGATCGGCCGGGCCATGAGCCTGTTCATGTTCATCTTCATGGGCCTGGCGCCCATCTCGGCGGCGGTGACCGGCTGGCTGATGAAGAGCATCACGCTCACCCAGCTGTTTGCGGCCAGCGGCGGCACGCTGGTGGTGCTGGTGGCGCTGGCCTTCGTGCTAACGCCGCTGCGCCAGGTGACCGATGCGCCCGCTGCGGCACGTTGATCCACCGCAAAAAAAACCGCCCACCACGGTATGCGGCGGGCGGATCAACGTCAAGGAGACGGCGGAGGAGAGAAATGCAACCGGGGAGAGGCCGGCCCATGGTGGGCAGGCGCGGGACTTACACCTCGGTGATGAACTGTTCGCGGGGACGGCGCACCTTCTTGAGGTTCACCAGCCAGTCGCCTTCGTCGGCACGGTAGCCCAGCGGCAAGATGGCCACGCTGCGCAGGTTGCGCGCACCCAGGTCCAGGATTTCGTCCAGGGCCTTGGGGTCGAAACCTTCCATGGGCGTGGAGTCCACGCCCTCGAAGGCGGCGGCGATCAGGGCAGCGCTCAGGCCGATGTAGGCCTGGCGGGCGGCGTGCTGGAAGTTCACTTCGGCATCCCGCTGGGGGTACATGCCCAGCAGCATCTGGCGGTAATTTTCCCAGCCTTCGTTCTTGAAGCCGCGCTGCTCGTTGGTCAGGTCGAACATCATGTTGATGCGATCAGCCGTGTAGTTGTCCCAGGCAGCGAACACCAGCAGGTGCGAGCCGTCGGTGATCTGGGCCTGGTTCCAGGCGATGGGCTGGATGCGGGCGCGCACTGCGGGGTCGGTCACCACGATGATCTCGAACGGCTGCAGGCCGCTGGAGGTGGGCGCCAGGCGGGCGGCTTCGAGGATGCGCTCGACCTTGTCCTCAGGCACCTTCTTGTCGGCGTTCATCTTCTTGGCCGCATAGCGCCATTGCAGTTTGTCGAGCAGTTCGTTGGCTGCGGGGGTGTGGGTGGCTGTGGTCATGACAAAGGCTCCTTGGTGTCATAGGTGGATTGGCGGCAACGAAATGCCAGTGGATGAACTGTAGGTACTGACCGCTTGTTCAGTAAGCCCTGCGCGGGAAAAGGATTGTTCCTATTCGGTCAACAATCGCCCCCATCCATGCGCGGCATGGGGGTTCCGGGGAGGCTTACACTTGTTTGCTCCACCCTCTGCCCGGCATGGCACACGCCCCTTGCGTGCGCCGGCCTTGTTGATCGCTTTTTGTCCATGAGTGAACCGGACCTGTCTTTCCTGGACCCCTCCCGGCGTTCGCCCGCACCTGGTGTGGCCGCGGACGATGCGCTGGCGTCCCCCGACAGCCCCGCCGGGGGCCTGGTGGCCGACCTGCGCGCCTACCAGGCCGAGCTGGAGAGCCAGAACAAGGTGCTGCGCTACAGCCAGGCCGTTGCCGAAAGCGCCTCGGAGCGCTTCGAGACCCTGTTCGCCAGCATGCCGCTGGCGCTGATGGTGATCGACGAGCACGACATGGTGGTGCAGGCCAATTCCATGGCGCACCGCTCGTTCCAACCCACGGAGCGCGACCGCCCTCTCAGCGCACTGATGCCCTTTGTGAGCGCGGGCGACGTGGACCGCGTGCACAACGCCTTCGCGCAGGCCGAGAACCTGGGGCGCAGCGAGGTGAACGAGGTGGTCTTCGACATCGGGGAGGAGCTGCGCATCAAGGGCGACCTGCACATCGCCCACATCGAGGCACCGCAGGCCGGCGGCGGCCCGCCGGTGTCGCAGTACCTGTGCGCGGTGATCGACCAGGGCCCGCTGCTCACCGAGCGCCGGGCGCTGCAGCACAGCGCGCAGGCCCTGCAGCAGCGCAACGAGCAGCTGTACGCCAGCGAGAAGCGGCTGGAGGCGGTGATCAACTCGGCGCTCGACGCCATCATCTGCGTGGACCAGCACCAGCACATCACCGTATTCAACCCCACGGCGGCGGCGCTGTTCCAGTGCAGCGCCAGCGATGCGCTGGGCAGCCCGCTCGAACGCTTTCTGCCCGGCGCGGCCCAGGGCCTGTCGTTTGCGCAGCTCACCACGCAGGCCATGCTGGGCGAAATGACGGCGCTCACGGCCAGCGGCAAGGAGCTCGCGGTGGAGGTGAGCGTATCGTTCGAGCGCCATGCAGAGGGCGAGACCACCACCGTGTTCGCCCGCGACCTCACGGGCCGCAAGAAGGCCGAGGCGCACCGCACCGAGCTGGAGGCGCAGCTGCGCGAATCGCACAAGATGCAGGCCGTGGGCACCATGGCCGGAGGCATCGCACACGATTTCAACAACATCCTGGGCGCCATCCTGGGCAATGTGGAGCTGGCCAAGGCCGACAGCGCACCGGGCTCGCCCGCGCTGGAGAGCCTGCGCGAGATCGACAAGGCCGGGCGCCGCGCGCGCGACCTGGTGCGCCAGATCCTGACCTTCAGCCGCAACGAGCCGCCGCAGCGCACCGCCGTGCCGCTGGGCGAGGTGGTGCACGACACCGAGCGCCTGCTGCGCGTGACCCTGCCCCCGGCGATCGAGCTGCACATGCAGCTGCCGCTGGACCTGCCCCCGGTGCTGGCCGACGCCACCCAGGTCGAGCAGGCCCTGCTCAACCTGTGCACCAATGCCGTCCACGCCATCGGCAATGCGCGCGGCAGCATCCACGTGGAAGCCGCCGCCGTGCAGCCCGACAAGCGCCTGAGCGAGCGCCTGGGCCTGGCGGAAGGCCACTACGTGGCCCTCGCAGTGCGCGACAACGGGCCCGGCATCGAGGCGGCCACGCTGCAGCGCATCTTCGAGCCCTTCTTCACCACCAAGCCTGTCGGCCAGGGCACGGGCCTGGGCCTGGCCGTAGTGCATGGGGTGATGCGCACGCACGAAGGCGCGGTGGACGTGAGCAGCATCCCGGGCCATGGCAGCCGCTTTACGCTGTACTTCCCCGTAGCACCCGGCAGCGCCGAGGCGGCGCCAGCACTGGTACCGCCGCCTGCGCCCGCGCCACAGGCCACGGCGCAGATCGACCAGCGCAAGCCCCACGTGATGTACGTGGACGACGACCAGGCCCTGGTCTTCCTGGTGCAGCGCCTGCTGCGCCGCCGCGGCTACGAGGTGAGCGGCTACACCGACCCGCACGAAGCCAGCGCCGCACTGCGGGCCGACCCACAGCGCTACGACCTGCTGGTGACCGACTACAACATGCCCGGCTTTGTCGGTACCGACCTGGTGCGCGAGGCACGCCGGATACGCCCCGACCTGCCGGTGGCCCTGGCCTCGGGCTACGTGACCACCGAGATCGAGCAGGCCGCCATGGCCGAAGGCGCCAACGCGCTGATCCACAAGCCCAACGATGTGGAAGAGCTGGTGGCCACCGTGCACCGGCTCATCCATGGCCATGGCACCGGCTGATGACAGCGCACTGCCCGTGCAGGCAGTGCACGAGGACGCGGACATCCTGGTGCTGCGCAAGCCCGCAGGCCTGCTGTGCGTGCCCGGCCGCGGGCCGGACAAGCAGGACTGCCTGAGCGCCCGCGCGCAGCAGCGCTGGCCCGGCGCGCTCATCGTGCACCGGCTGGACCAGGCCACCTCGGGCCTGGTGCTCATGGCACGGCACATCGACGCGCAACGCCGGCTGGGCCTGGCCTTCGAGCAGCGCCAGGTGCACAAACGTTACGTGGCGGTGGTGCAAGGGCACATGGGGCAAGCCGATGGCGGCACCTGGGCCGAGATCGACCTGCCGATCGCTGCCGACTGGGAGCGCCGCCCCTTGCGGGTGATCGATGCCGCTCTGGGCAAGCCCAGCCTCACGCGCTGGCGTGCCGAGTCGCATGATGAATCGGCCAGCACCACGCGTGTTCTGCTCGAGCCCGTGACCGGCCGCACCCACCAGCTGCGCGTGCACCTGGCCGCCGTGGGCCATGCCATCCTGGGCGATGCGCTGTACGCCGATGCCGCCACGCAGGCCCTGGCGCCGCGCCTGCTGCTGCATGCGAGCGACCTGGCACTGGCGCACCCGGCCACCGGCGAACCGCTGCAATTCCATCTGGCGCCCGATTTCTAAGCCGCCGGGGCGACCGGGGCCTGCCGCGCCATGGCCCACTGCACGGCCAGAATGCTGGCCAGCACCACCACCACGCCCACCAGAGACGTACCGCGCAGGGCCTGCCCGAGCAGCGCCCAACCCAGCAGCACGGCCGCCACCGGGCTCAGCAAACCCAGCGACGACACCGCCACCGACGGCAGCCGCGCCACGCCGCGGAACCACAGTGCATAGGCCAGCAGCGCGCCGGCGATGCTCAGGTAGGCGTAGCCCGCCACCTGCATGGCCGTGAGTGCGGGCAGCGGCGGGTCCACGGCCCAGGCCACGGGCAGCAGCATGGCGCCGCCGGCCAGCAATTGCCAACCCGTGAAGGCCAGCACCGGCAGGCCACCCGACTGCCAGCGCCGCGCGAGAAAGGTACCGAAGGCCATGCACACCGTGCCCGCCAGCGCGGCCACCACACCCAACATGTCCCACGCGGCGCCGGGTGACAGCAGCAGCGCCGCCATGCCCGCCACCCCGAGTGCCCCGGCCGCCATGGCCAGCGCGGGCGGGCGCCGATGGTCGACCGCCCAGGTGAGCCCCATCATGAGCAGCGGCCCGATGGCGCCCACCACAGCGGCCACGCCACCGGGCAACCGGTAGGCCGCCACGAACAGCAGCGCCTGGAAAAAGCCGATGTTGAGCGCGGCCAGCAGCAGCAGGCGCGCCCAGCCACGCAGATCCTGCAGGGCGGGTGCCTGGCGGCACCAGAGCACCAGCAACAGGCCGGCGGGCAAAGTGCGCAGCAGCGCGGCCGTGAAGGGCCGGTCGGGCGGCAGCAGCTCGGTGGTGACGATGTAGGTGGAGCCCCAGATGGTGGGCGCCAGCGCGGTCAGGAGCACATCGCCCCAGGCTATGCGGTGGGTTGTCTCAGGCATTTTTTATCTTCAAATCAAGATAAATAACTCTAACATAAAATCTTGAAATCAAGACAACTCAAGCTGCCATGCCCGCACCCCAACGCACACCCGATGCCGTGGACACCATCCTGGCGCAGTGGCACCGCGAGCGCCCCGACCTGGATGTGGCACCCATGGGCCCCATCGGCCGCATCAAGCGCTGCGCGGCCCTTTTGCAGCGCCGGCTGGACGAGACCTTTGCCGAGTTCGGCCTGAGCTATTGGGAGTTCGACATGCTGGCCACGCTGCGCCGCTCGGGCGCGCCCTATTGCCTGGCGCCGACCACCCTGTTCTCCACGCTCATGGTCACCTCTGGCACCATGACGCACCGCATGCACAAGCTCGAGGCCAGCGGCTTCGTGGTGCGCCTGCCCAACCCCGACGATGCGCGCAGCATGCTGGTGCAGCTCACGCCCGCAGGGCTGGCCCTGATCGACCGAGCGGTGGAGGCCCATGTGGCCAACGAACACCGCATCCTGGCGCCGCTCAAGGCCGCCGACCTGGCGGCGCTGGATGGCAAGCTGACCCTGCTGTTGGCGGCCCTGGAATCCCCGACTGCGCCATAGAACCAAGCGGGCGCAGTACGATGGCGGGATGTCCCAACCCCAACACCTCTTCATCCTCACTGGCGCCTCGCGCGGCATGGGCCTGGCCATGGCCGAGCAATTGCTGCAAGGCCCGGCCAACACCCTCGTCTGCCTGGCCCGCAACACCCAGGACACGCTGACCGCCGCCGCCCAGGCCTCGGGCGCCACGCTCGAACAGTGGCAGCAAGACCTGTCACAGGGCGAGCAGGCCGCCGCCCGCCTGAAAGACTGGCTGGCGGCGCAGACTCCGGGCCGCTTTGCCAGCGCCACGCTGATCAACAACGCCGGCACCATCCCGCGCATCGCCCCGCTGTCGGAAAGCGACCCCGCCGACCTGGCCAACGCGCTGCGCGTGGGCCTGGAGTCGCCCATGCAGCTCACAGCCGCCTTCCTCCACGCCACCGAGGGCTGGACCGACACGGCACGCAAGGTACTCAATATTTCCTCGGGCCTGGGCCGGCGCGCCATGGCCTCGCAGGCGGCCTACTGCGCGGCCAAGGCCGGCATGGACCATTTCACGCGCTGCGTGGCGCTGGACGAGGCCCACAAGCCCCATGGCGCCAAGGTCTGCTCACTGGCACCCGGTGTGATCGACACCGACATGCAGGTGCAACTGCGTGGTGCCGCCCCCGAGGCGTTCCCGGACCGCGAGAATTTCGCCAACCTCAAGGCCGGTGGCCAGCTCGCATCACCTGCCGATGCCGCTACCCGCGTGCTCGCCTGGCTGGAGCGCGCAGACTTCGGCACCAACCCGGTGGCCGATGTAAGAGAAGCATGACCCCCCTGAGCCGCTTCGCGTCTTCCCCCCAGAGGGACGCCGCCAGTGGCCTGGCAAAGCCAGTTCCACGGCGGCACTGGCCTGTCGCGCGCCAGTTTCAGCCGCCCTTGTTTTCATAGCTGCCAGCGTCTGCCATCCAGGCGTTGCAAGCCCATAGCATTCCATTTTTCCAAGGAGACTCCCATGACCCGTGAAGTCGTCGTCGTCAGCGCAGTGCGCACCGCCATTGGCACCTTTGGCGGCAGCCTCAAGGACATTCCGCCCACCGAACTCGGCGCCCTCGTGGTGCGCGAATCGCTCGCGCGCGCCAATGTGGAAGGCAAGGACGTGGGCCACGTGGTGTTCGGCCACGTGGTGAACACCGAACCCAAGGACATGTACCTCTCGCGCGTGGCCGCCATCAACGGCGGCTGCGGTGAAGGCACGCCCGCCTACAACGTCAACCGCCTGTGCGGCTCGGGCCTGCAGGCCATCGTGAACGCCAGCCAGTCCATCCTGCTGGGCGACACGGACGTGGCCATCGGCGCCGGTGCCGAGAACATGAGCCGTGCCCCCTTTGCCAGCCTGAACATGCGCTGGGGCGCGCGCATGGGCGACACCAAGATGGTGGACATGATGATGGGCGCACTGCACGACCCGTTCCACAACATCCACATGGGTGTGACGGCCGAGAACATCGCCGCCAAGTGGGGCATCAGCCGCGAAGACCAGGACCAGCTCGCCGTGGAAAGCCACAACCGCGCCGAGCGCGCGACCGAGGCAGGCCTGTTCAAGGACCAGATCGTGCCCGTGACCTTGAAGACCAAGAAGGGTGACGTGCAGTACGCCACCGACGAGCACTTTCGCCCCGGCGCAACCCTCGCGGACATGGCCAAGCTCAAGCCCGTGTTCCTCAAGGAGAACGGCACGGTGACGGCCGGCAACGCCTCGGGCATCAACGACGCCGCGGCCGCCCTGGTGCTGATGGAAGCCGGCGCCGCCAAGGCGCGCGGCGCCAAGCCGCTGGCGCGCCTGGTGGCGTACGCCCATGCCGGCGTGGACCCCAAGTACATGGGCATCGGCCCGGTGCCGGCCACGCAGTTGGCGCTCAAGAAAGCCGGCCTCACGGTGAACGACCTGGACGTGATCGAGGCCAACGAGGCCTTTGCCGCCCAGGCCTGCGCCGTGACCAAGGACCTGGGGCTGGACCCGGCCAAGGTCAACCCCAATGGCTCGGGCATCTCGCTGGGCCACCCGATCGGTGCCACGGGCGCGCTGATCACCGTGAAGGCGCTGCACGAACTGCAGCGCGTGCAGGGGCGCTATGCGCTGGTGACGATGTGCATCGGCGGCGGCCAGGGCATTGCGGCGATTTTCGAACGCCTCTGACACCTGCCATCGCCGGTGGCGATGCTGCCACCCCGTATTGGCAAGGCCGGCCCTGTGGAGGATCAGCGATCATCCACAGGTGCTGGCCCAGATCAGCAGAGTGGAGCGCGCCTGAAGCGGCCGCCCCAACCATTGAACCGACGGAGACATCTTTCACCATGATTCGCACCCTGATTTCCTTCAGCGCGCTGGCCCTTGCCCTGGGTACCACCGCGCATGCGCAGGCACCGGCCCCTGCCGCCGCCTACCCCAACAAGCCCATCCGCCTGATCGTGCCCTTCCCGCCCGGTGGCGGCACCGACATCCTCTCGCGCCTGGTGGCCACCAAGCTCACCGAAAGCGCCAAGTGGACGGTGGTGGCTGACAACAAGGCCGGCGCCGGCGGCACCATCGGCATCGGCGAGGCCGTGAAGGCCGCGCCCACGGGCTATGACATCGTGATGGGCCAGAAGGACAACCTGGTCATCGGCCCCTGGCTGTACAAGAACCTGCCCTGGGACCCTACCAAGGACCTGACCGCCGTGGCCCACGTGGCCTACACGCCCGTGGTCATCGCCACCAGCGCCAACTCCAAGTACAAGACCCTGGCCGACGTGATCGCCGCCGCCAAGGCAGCGCCCGGCACCGTCACCTATGGCTCGCCCGGCAACGGCACCTCCATCCACCTGGCGGGCGACCTGTTCGAGAAGGCCGCGGGCGTGAAGCTCAGCCACATCCCCTACAAGGGATCGAACCCGGCCCTCATGGATGCAATGGCCGGCAACGTGGATTTGCTGATGTCCTCCGTGCCCTCGGCCATGGGCCAGCTCAAGTCGGGCAAGTTGCGTGCTCTGGCCGTGACCTCGGCCAAGCGCAGCTCGTCCCTGCCCGACGTGCCCACCGTGGCCGAATCGGGCTTCAAGGGCTTTGACGTGAGCACCTGGTACGGCGTGTTCGCACCCGCCGGCACGCCGGCCAGCGTGGTCACGGCCCTGAACGCCGAGATCAACAAGCTGCTGGCCACTGCCGACATGAAGGCCGCCATCCAGGCCCAGGGCGCCGAGCCCGAAGCCATGTCCGCCGCGCAGTTCGGTACCTTGATGAAAAACGATTACGCCAAATGGAAGGGCATAGTGGAAGCCTCCGGCGCCAAGATCGAGTAACGGGGTAGGAGCCGCTAAAAGCTCTCCTGGCGTCGTTGTTCCGTCTTGCCGTACTTTCAGTACTGTCTGCGACGAAACGCCTAGCCAGGACCGCTGCGCTGAGCTTGTAGCGACTCCCGAAGCTCTGTATCAAAGAAAAAATGGCTCCTTCTTGGAGCCATTTTTTTTGTTCCAGCGCAGTGCCAGGGGCGCAGCACAAATTCAAAACCGGGATTCAGGTCCGCACGACCAGCACCGGCACGTGCACCGCGCCCAGCACGCGCTGCGTGACGCTGCCCAGCACCAGTTTTTCAAGGCCGCGGCGGCCGTGGGAGCCCATGACGATGAGGTCGGCACCGGTGCTCAGCACGGCGCTCACGATCCCGTCGTGCACGGTGTGGCCCTCGCCCACGACCGTGGTTACTTGCACGCCAGCCGCCGCGAGGGCAGTGCGAGCGGCGTCCAGTGCCGTATTCGCCTCGGCTGTGGCAGCGCTCAGGTACTGGGCCTGGCCATAGGCGAAATCGGCACCGACGCCGGTGAACGGATACGGGTCCACCACGTACAGGGCGGTTACGGCGCTGCCGAAGGTCTTGGCCAGCTCTGCCGCCTTGGACACCGCCAGCGCGGCGATGTCGGAGCCATCGATGGGAACCAGAATGTGCTTGAACATGGTGTCTTCTCCTTGTGTTGAATGCACCTTCGGCGAGGCCCTGATACGGATTTT
>NZ_LMIH01000041.1:349736-374723 GCF_001428645.1 Acidovorax sp. Root217 | reverse complement strand
CCGTGCTACAGCACTGTCTGCGGCTTCCCGCCTAGTTATACGATTGAATGCAAATCCGTATGAACCACCAATCCCCCGGTCCCGGGTGCCGCCTGCGATGCGATGAAGGACAGTGTGAACCCACACCATACATCGCATCTTGATGCGTATCAAACGGGGGGCGGTCGATCCAGCGATTTCTGCAGCAAGACGACGTCTTGTCCTACGCCCGTGCCCCCAACGACAAGGATGGTGACCCCTATCCCACCACGTCCGCCCCCTGGAACGCGCCGCGCCGGCAGGTGACCACCAGCGTGTCGCGGTAGCCGCCGGGGGCCACGGGCTGGATGGGGGTGGATTCGTGGATCATGCGCGCATCGTCCAGCAGCAGCAGAGACCAGGGCTCGGTGAGCGTGAAGCGCTGGCCGCCCGGGCCGTTGGCCTCGAACACCCGGGTCTCGCCGCCCTTGATGCCCTCGCGCCCCACCAGAAACACCGCCACCAGGTCCACGCCGTCGCGGTGCGCGCCTTCGGGCGTGGGCCGGCCGATGCCGCCTTCGGTGTCGATGCGGAACTGGTGCGCCTCCACGAACCAGGGCTGTGGCGCCTTGCCCTGTACGGCAAACACGGCGTCGGAGACGCGGGCCAGCGCAGCCAGCAGCTGCGACCACACGGGCAGCGCCACCGTGGCCGGCTCCATGGGCGCAAACCAGCGCTCCATGCCGCCGTGCAGGGCGTTGTATTCCACCGGCTGCCAGTGCGCGCGGTGCGGCACCTGCTGCGCCTGCCCATCCTGCACCATGAAGCAGGCGTGGCGCCGGCGGCGGTAGCGCCCGCCGTCCTTCAGGAAGTCGTCGGGCGGCAGGGCCGCCCAATCGGCGTTGAGTGCCAGCAGGTCAGAGAGCGGGCAACCCATCCAGGCCGCCACATCGGCGGGCGACAGCACGGCAAAGCCGGCGCTGCGCAGTTGATTCGCAGTCTCGGAGGGCGCGGTAAAAGGAGGTGAGAAAGTGACTTGTGCCATGGCCGCCGAGCATAAGGCTTAACGCAAGGGGCTGCCGAGCCCAGGCCACGCGCCGCAGTGCCGTGCAACCAAGGGGTGATGCAGGTCAAACGGCGCCAGCCCCGGCTGAAGGCCTGCCCTGACTCCCCAGGCGCTTTCACGGCTGCAAGGCCACCTGCTCCGCGATGCGCAGCAAGGCACTGGCCGGCGCCGGCCGACCGAACAGGTAGCCCTGCCAGTGCAGGCAGCCCACGCTGGCCAGCATGTCGCGCTGCTCGGGGGTTTCCACCCCTTCGGCAATCACGCCCAGGTCCAGGCTGTGGGCCAGGTTGACGATGGTGCGGGCGATGGCGGCGTCGTTGGGGTCGGTGAGCAGGTCGCGCACAAAGCTCTGGTCGATCTTGAGCTGGTCCAGCGGCAGGCGCTTGAGGTAGCTGAGCGACGAATAGCCCGTGCCGAAGTCGTCGAGCGAAAAGCGCACGCCCAGGGCGCGCAACGTGGTCATGCGGCGGATGATGTCTTCCACATCATCGAGCAGCAGCGACTCGGTCAGCTCCAGCTTCAGGCGCACCGGGTTGGCGCCTGTGCTCTTGAGGACCTCCACCACGTCTTCCACGAAGTGCGGGTGCCTGAACTGCAGCGCGCTCACGTTCACGGCCAGCGTCCAGTGGGCCGAGGCCGGGTTGCGCGCCCATTCCACCAACTGCAGGCAGGCTGCGCGCAGGATCCAGGCGCCCAGGGGCACGATGAGGCCGCAGGCCTCGGCCACGGGGATGAACTCGGCCGGCGACACCAGCCCGCGCTGCGGGTGCTCCCAGCGCAGCAGGGCCTCGGCCCCCACCAGGCCCTCCAACTGGCCGATCTGCGGCTGGTAGTGCAGCAGGAACTGGCCCTCGCGCAGCGCCTCGCGCAAGCCCGCCTCGAGCGCGGTGCGCGCCGTGACGGCGGCCTGGGTGCGGGGGTCGAAGAAGCGCAGGGTGTTGCGCCCCGCCCCCTTGGCCTGGTACATGGCCATGTCGCCGCGCTTGAGCAACTCGTCCACCGTGGTGTGCGGGTCGGCATACAAGGTCACGCCGATGCTGCACGAGCTGTGGTGCGCATGGCCGCCCAACTGGTAGCTTTGACCCAGCGCATGCAGCACCTTGCGGCCCACCATCTCGGCCTGCGAGGCCGCCTCGTGCGGCAGCGCGCTCAGGCCCTCCAGCAGCAGCACGAACTCGTCGCCACCCAGGCGCGCCACCGTGTCGCCGTTGCGCACGCAGCCACCCAGGCGCGCCGCCACCTGGCACAGCAGCTGGTCGCCGATCTCATGGCCCTGGGTGTCGTTCAGGTCCTTGAAGTTGTCCATGTCCACGAACAGCAGGGCGCCACCGGTGCCCGTGCGGGCGCTGGCCGCCAGGCTGTGCTGCAGCCGGTCGGCCATCAGCCGCCGGTTGGGCAGGCCGGTGAGCGGGTCGTAGAAGGCCAGCAGGCGGATCTCCTCCTCGGCCGCCTTGCGGCTGGAGATGTCGGTCTGCGTGCCCACGTAGTGCGTGATGGCGCCCTGCGCCGAACGCACCACGGTGACGGTGATCCAGGCCGGGTACACCTCGCCATCCTTGCGCCGGTTCCAGACCTCGCCCTGCCAGGAGCCCACCGACTGCAGCGTCTCCTGCATCGTCCGGTAAAAGGTCTGGTCGTGCCGGCCGGACTGCAGCAGCGCCGGGGTCTTGCCCACCAGTTCCTCCACCGGGTAGCCCGTGAGCCGCGCGTAGGAAGTGTTGGCCTGGATGATGCGCTGGTCGGGCCCGGTGACCACCATGCCCTCGAACGACTCGAACACGATGGCCGCGATCTGCAGCGATTCTTCGACCCCCCGGTGGTCGGTGATGTCGGTGGAAATGCCGCACAGCGCATGGATGCGGCCGTCGCTGTCGCGCAGCGGCATCTTCAACGACAGGTAGGTGCGCACCGAACCACCGTGGAAGGTATTGGTTTCCTCCACCTCGATGCGCTCGCCGCGCTCCAGCACCAGGCGGTCATTGGCCGTCAATTGGCGCACAGTCGCCTCGTCGAAGATCGCGCTGTCGTCCTGCCCGATCAGGCCGCCTGCGGCATCGGGAAGCAACGCCAGCATGTGCTGGTTGGCGTACTGGTAGCGGTGCTCGGCGTCCTTGATATAGATGAAGGCGCCCACGCTGTCGAGGATGGTGCGCAGCTTGTGCCCGCTGGTCCACGGGTGCCGGCTGCGCTCGCGCACACGGCGGCGGCGGCGCAGGAAGACCACCAGCAGCCCCAGCGCAACCGCCAGCAGCAATGCGCCAACGGCCCACAGCACCGGACGCCCCACGGTGTTGGCGGATGGCCGGCTGACCCAGCGGCGCATCACCTGCCCATACGCTGCGTCGGACCCATCGCGCCACTGCGCGGCCCGCTTGTCGATGGCGGCCAGCAGGTCGGGGTTGCGGTCCTTGCCGCTGGCGATGTACAGCCCCCCTGGCTGCAGCACGATGCCTGAATCGACCAGACCGTGGCCCGGCGCACGGGCACTGCCGAACAGGTGGCTGGTGATGGCCGCCTCGGCGTTCTTGCTGCCTACGGCGCTGAAGGCCTGGTCGGGCGAGTCCACCTCCACCACCATGACCTGCAGCCCATAGCGGCGCGTGAGGGCCATGAAATGGTCCTTCTGCACCGTGTCGCGCTGCACGGCCACGCGCTTGCCATCCAGGTCCAGCACCGACTGGATCGGCGAGGACGACTGGCGGTACACCTCGGACCAGGTGTCCACGATGGGTTGCGCGGTGAAATCGAACTGCGCCTCGCGCGCCGGCGTGCGCGGCACGTCGGGCACCAGGTCCAGGCGGCCGTTGTGCAGGTCATCCAGGCATGCACGCAACTCGCACGGCACATAGCGCACGGACCAGCGCTCGCGCTCGGCCACCAGGTTGAGCAGGTCCACAAAGATGCCCGCGGGCCGGCCATGCTGGTTCATGAACACGGTGGGCTCGTTGGCATACACCCCCACCCGCACCTCGCGCGCAGTCGCAGCAGTGCTGGCGCTCACCGGCAGCAGGCACCAAAAGGCACCCACCAGCCAGCCCGCCCATCGGCAATGCCACCGGAAAATGCGTGAACTCACGATCGGGAATCCCCACATTGGCCAAAAGCACCATGTTAACCAAAGGTTGCTTGTTTATCAAAACGTAACCAAAACAAAGCGTGCCGCCGAAAGCCTGCCCGAGATCTTTTTTTGCACAGGCCTGCAGACCTTGGGTTAGCATGCGTCAAACTCTTCGGAGACAGCCATGCCCCACGAACGCCGCCACTACGTCCGTGTCCAATTCGATGCCCCTGCGCTGCTCACCCTGGCAAGCAACGCCTTCAGTGTGCATGTGCAGGACCTGTCGCTCAAGGGAGCGCTGATTTCACTGCCTGCGCAGGCAGACGTGCGCGCCGGCATGCTGTGCCAGCTCACCATCCCGCTGCACGACACGGGCAACCACATCGGCATGTCCTGCGAGGTGGCGCACCTGGAGGGGCTGCACACCGGCCTGCTGTGCCGCTCCATCGACCTCGACAGCGTGACCCACCTGCGGCGCCTGATCGAGCTGCAGCTGGGCGACCCGGCGCTGCTGGAGCGCGATCTGGCAGAGCTGACGCACACTGCGCATTGAGGGATCTTCAAAGATTCTTCTTTTCTCACACCATATTCAAGACCGCGCCTGCATCGCGACAATCACCGCCGCATCGATGGCATCGGGCATCTCGGCCTGCCTTTGCTGTAGGTAGGCCAGCACGGACATCCCCTCCGGCCAGGGGTCATGCAGCTCCGGCCAGTTGCCCCACCCCCAGATCCGCCCGCGCGCCCATAGGTGGATGCCACGTCTGCAGGGCGCATGGGGGTCTGCACCGTTCTCCAGCAGTAGCGTTACCAGCGGCAGGCACAACGGCCGCAGCATGCTGCCGCGTACGCACAGCAGGCCTGCCACTGCCCCGAGCAGGCTCCCCACGTAGCAGGCCGAGGGCGGTGATTCACCCTCGTGCCGAGTCTCCAGGTCGTCCACCTGCAGCGACACCTCCATGGCCGCACTCACCCCACGATCCAGCACCCGGCGCAGCGTGTCGATCACAATCTGGCAGGCATTCGCATCCAGGCGCGAGGCGAGCTTGCCACTGGCATTGCTGGGCTCATACCAGTACACGGTCAGCAGCGGCTCCACTACTTCCTCCTGGAAGGCCTCGGGATTTTTCCAGTAGTCCACCCCAGCGCCAGCATCAAGCAGGTCATTCGCCAGGCGCAAATCCACCAGCGCTCCCGTGTAGTTGCGCATCACCATGCGCAGCGCAGGATATTCCCGCCAGAGCGGTGTTTCCAGATCCACCCCGGCCGCAGCCAACTGCGCCGGGGTCTGCGCATCCCGGTATCCCCTGCACATGCGGGTGAGCCGCTCCACGTCGCTCATCTGAGCAGGCGGAACCGAGCGCGCGCCACTGGTGGTCAGCACCTTGAGAACATCGGCCCGGTCTTCAAAGAACTCCACGCTGTGGAACAGCAGGCTGCCGGTTTCCTGCCCGGAGTGGTCGTCGACCAGCAGGGCATTCACGTCCACACCGGGTTGCGCCAATAGCCATTGGAGTAGTTTGGCATGCGTGCTCACCGGCCGCACCACGCGCTCCAGGCGCGACAGCTTGGGCAGATCCGCGCCAGATGCATGTAACAGGCCCGAGAGCATGGCTTCGCGCTGATTGCCGCCGCAGGCACCGATCAGATCGGCGACCTCGGCCGCCCAGGGCAGGCAGGCAGACCAGTCGACCTTGGCGTCGTGCAGGGCGCGCACCGATTTCACCAGGCCCGCGCGCAGGGCAAGCACCATGATGGGCACGCCATCGGCCGTGGCGTTGGGCGATGCACCGGCCTTGACCTCCTTGGCGAGTGCGCTGTCCTTGGCCTCCAGTACCAGCTCGTACAGGCGCTCGCCTTCGGACAGCACCGGCTTGGGAAACGCCTTGGCCGGGATGCGCTTGCCGGCGTGGTAGTACGTGGTGGACGATTCCCCGACCTGGCTGTTGAACACATGCACCCGAAGGTAGTCGGCGCCTGCGGCATGCCAGGCCAGTATCTGCGGTTTCTCGAGCGGATCGTGCGCGGATGTGTCGACCGTGCAGCGCAGCGTGGTGCCCAGCAGGGACGCACTCATCACCACGGGACCGTCCCAGTACTGGAAAATGCGCTCCAAAGGCTCGTGCAAGGCGCAACCAGGGGCTTGCATGGCAGCTTTCAGCAGGGCATGCAGCTGGGCCAGCGCAGCGGCGTCGGAGCCGGTGCAGGTGAAGCTATAGGTGTTGGCAGACATGGAACGGCGGGCGCACGATGGCGCCAGGAAGGCGGTGCACCAAGCCTACCAGCGCTTTGTGCCGCGATTGCGGTCTCTGGACGGCACTGGACAAATTGGCAAGTGCCAAGGCCTGCCAATGCCCAATGTTCAGTGAGCAATGGTCAAGTTGCCAGCGCCGTGCAGGCCTCAGGCCGCCTCCGCCTCCTGCAGATGCCGCCACATCACCTTGCCGCTGCCGCTCTTGGGCAAGGCATTCACGAACTGCACGATGCGCGGCACCTTGTACACCGCCATGTTCTCGCGGCACCAGTCGATGATCTGCTGCTCGGTCGTGTCCTGGTGCGAGGGGCGCAGCACCACCACGGCCTTGACGGTCTCGCCCCGGTAGGCGTCGCGTGCCGAGATGATGCAGGCCTCCTGGATGGCCGGGTGGCGGAACATCAGCGCCTCCACCTCGGCCGGCCAGACCTTGAAGCCGCTGGCATTGATCATGCGTTTGAGGCGGTCGGTGAGGAAGAAGTAGCCCTCCTCGTCCATGCGCCCCAGGTCGCCCGAGCGGAAGAAGCGCTTGCCCTCGAACTCGACGAAGGCGCTGGCCGTGGCGTCGGGCCGCTTCCAGTAGCCCTCGAACACCTCGGGGCCATGCATGATGATCTCGCCCTGCTCGCCCACGGCCACCTCCTGCAGCGTGTCGGGGTCTACCACGCGCGCATCGGTGCCCATGAAGGGGATGCCCAGGCACTGTTGCTTGGGGTGGTCGGGCGGGTTCGAATGCGATGGCGCGGCCGTCTCCGTCAGGCCATAGCCTTCGGTATAGCGCAGGCCATATTGCTCAAGCAGGCGCTGGGCCACGGCCTGCGGCATGGCCGCCCCGCCGCCGCCGATGTAGACCAGGCTGGAGAGGTCATAGCTGGCGAAGTTGGGGCTGTTGAGCAGGTCGATGACCATGGTCGGGATGTTGGTCCAGTTGGTCACCTTGTAGCGCGAGATCAGGCGCCCGGCCAGGTCCCGGTCCCAGCGGGGCATGACCACGATGGTGGCGGCGCAGTAGATGGAGGTGTGCAGCACGCTCACCATGCCGGTAATGTGGAACATGGGCACCACCGACAGGGTGACGTTGTCCGCCGAGCCAGAACCCCACAGCGCGCTGGCCACGGCGTTGTGCATGATGCTCTTGTGCAGGTGCATGCAGCCCTTGGGCAGGCCCGTGGTGCCGCTGGTGTAGGGCAGCAGCGCCAAGTCAGCGGGGCCCACCACCAGCGCAGGTGGCGCATCGCTGCAGGCCAGCGCCTCGGCAAAGGCGTGCACTGTGCCACCGTCGAGCGCAGGCAGCGCATGCTGCGTGCACAGCCACTCCTTCCATGCGTCGGGCGGGGCGTCGGCCCCCTGCACGTCGGCATCGAAGGCATCGGTGAAGTGCGTCACCACCAGGTGCGCCAAGCGCTCATTCGGTGCCAGGGCGTTGCTGGCCTTGGCCAGCTCGGGCGCCAGGTCGGCCGTAGTGAACGCCACCTTGGTATCGGGGTCGGTGATGTAGTGCTTGAGCTCCTCGGCCCGGTTCATGGGGTTGACCGGCACCACCACGGCATTGGCGCGCAGGATGGCAAAATGCGCCATCACCAGTTGCGGGCAGTTCTGCATGCACAGCACCACGCGGTCGCCGCGCTGCACACCCAGTTGCGCCAGCCGTGCGGCCAGCCGCTCGGCGCCCTCCACCAGGGCCCGATAGCTGAGCTGGCGGCCAAAGAACACCAGCGCCGTCTTGTCGGGGTAGCGCTGTGCGCTGATGGCCAGGTTGTCCCACAGCGACGTGGCGGGCAAGGTGATCGAATGGGGCAGCCGGCGGGGCCAGAAAGCGTAGTGGGGGCGTGTGGACATGGATGGAATGGGGAGAATGGTTTCTTTCCTTCAACGCCAGAGCCTAGGGGCCAGCCCCATCCGTGGCATTGGGGATGCCACTTAGGCGGGGTCGCGCAGGTGACGGCGCCGTCGACCATTTCCCTTGCCGAAGCCACTCCATGCGCTGACGCGGCGGCGCAAGGGAAATGCTGCCGAGCTAGGCCGGCATTCCTTCAATGGCCCGAACAGATATCGTGACATTGTGTTTTTCGTCACAGCGCAGCGGTCGCCTCGGTGATAAATTCTGTTTCGTGCTTGCAAATGCACGGGATATGCCCTTGCACCTGCAACCGCGGCCCGAAGGCAACCCCGCCGGGGCGGTGTGCCACTTCGGCGAGGCATTGTCCAAGGGCACTGGGCAGCCAGTTGCCACCATCCAACCGCCGAGACATTCGACACCACCATGGCCACCGTTTCCGACCTCCAGAACATCCGCTTCTCGGGCAACTACAAGGCCGATTCCCTGCTGGAAAACCCAGCCCCGTGGAATTTCATCCCCGATGGCCGCAAGGTGCTGTACTACACCTTCGACGTGAGCACGGGCAGCGTGGCTGATCGGGATTCGAGCACCACCCTGACCTCATTCAATTCCTCGCAGATGCAGGCAGCGCGCCAGATCATGGCGTATTCCAGCCAGGTCACGGGCATCACCTTCACCGAAGTGGGCAGTTCGTCCCAGGCAGACATCCACTTCGCGGCGACCAACCTGCAGGGCCGCACGACGGCGGGGCTGAACTCCTCGTTCTACAACTACAGCTTCACGGGGCCCGAACAGACGCTGACGTCGCTCAATGCCGAATCGGTGGTCTACCTGGATAACGTGGAGTTCGCGAGCATCAACAACACCCCCACGGCCGGCGGCCTGGGCTATGAGGTGCTGCTGCACGAGGTGGGCCATGCATTGGGTCTGGCGCACCCATTCGACTCCCCCCGCCCCCTGCCCACGGCCGAGGACAATACCAACAACACGGTGATGTCGTACACCGATGCTGGCCAGTACAAGACCACCTTCCAGGCCTATGACCTGTTGGCGCTGGACTGGATCTACGGCCGGGACGGCCTGGGCGGCACGTACGGGTTCAACTCGACCAGTGGCCCGACGCTGACCTTCCCCACGACGCCGACCACGCCCACGACACCCACCACCCCAACGACCCCGACCACACCCACGACGCCAACGGGCACAGCCGGTGCAGACACGTTCACCAGCACCAATGCCAATGAGACGTTCAACGGCCTGGGCGGCCTGGACACCCTGGTTGCCCGGGGCAACCGCGGCGACTACTCGCTGCAGCCCAAGAACGGTGGCGGCTGGACGCTGGGCGACGGGGTCCCCAGCCGCGACGGGGTGGATACCCTGCTGCAGATCGAGCGGGTCAAGTTCACGGATGGTTTTGTGGCGCTGGACCTGGACGGCGCTGCAGGCACGGCCGCACGCATGGTCGGTGCGCTGCTCGGCCCTGCCGGCCTGAACAACCGCAGCGTGGTCGGCATCGTGCTCAAGGCGGTGGACGCCGGCTCGACCCCCTTGCAGGTCGCGCAATTTGGCATCAATACACTGCTGGGGGCCTCGGCCACGCCAGAGCAGGTGGTGAGCCTGCTGTACGCCAATCTGGTGGGCGTCGCGGCCGATGCCAATACGGTCCAGTCGCTGGCGGCCGTCATCAAGTCGGGCGCCTACACCAATGCATCATTCGCAGTGGCTGCGGCCAACCTGGACCTGAATGCCGCGCACATCAATCTGGTCGGGCTCAGCAGCCAGGGGCTGGAATACATCTGAAGCACCTCGGCCCGGCCCGGTTCAGGCAGAACCGGGCCGTGACCGACGGGCCACCCCGTCATTGGCACTGCGCCAGGCGCGACAGCGAGGACAGATGGTCCAGACGCTGCAGCGGCGGGTTGGCCTGGGCCTGGTAGGCATAGACGCTGGGCTGGTCAGGCGTGGGCACGGCGGTGTCGGCACCAACGCAGATCGCCCCCTGGGCATAGCAGCGCACATGGAAAGCCGAGGCGGTGGACGTCATGGTCGGGGCGGTCAGCAGCTGTGGAAAGGTTTTTTCCGCCCAGTCGAGCACACAGTCCAGCGGCTGCGAGACGCCTGTGCCACCCAACCCGCGCAGAACATAAGCTGCATTCGGCATGAAAACGTTCAGTTGGGATCCGCGCGACCCTGGGCCCGACGGCACAAAGCGCACCAGCGCCGAGCAAACCGCCCCCGGCTGGAGCAAGGTGTTGCTGCAGCCATCCGATTCCGGGGGGATGGTGAAGTCGCTTGCAATGACCATTGCGCAACCGATCCCGGTACAGAGCGGTGACACGGCTGCGATGCTTGAGATCACCTTGCCCAATTGCACGGGAGATGGGCCGCGGTTGGCCACCCGCAGGGTTTGCGTGGCGGATGAATGCACAGCAACCTTGCCAAACTGGAAGTCCCCCACGGGTTCGATGATCTCCACCTGGGCATGGGCCGGCAGGCACGCCAGGCAGATCGCGCCCAGAGCAGCCAGAGAATTGCGGGAAAACAGGGTCCGTGTCACGTTGGTTCCTTGTGAGTGGGAATCGATGGAAGCGCCCGGTATGAGAACGTGTTGACGCTCGAAGCGTGGGCACAAGTATTCATGGCCATGCAAATTACCCGCGAACCTTTCGGCGCGCCCCACCCCGATGGGATGGGGTGTTGCAGGCAGCCCGCAGGCTGCGTTGACCGGGTGCCGGGCGGGTTCTAGATTGGCGGCCTTCCGTTTTTGTTTTCATCGCCATGCCCACCCCCTTCCGACCCGACCGCCACGCCCTTGCGCGCCTGCACCGCATGGCCAGCCTGGAGGCGGGTGGCATGCAGCTCATCGAGCCATTGCTGCAGGAGCTGCGCCGGGTGGTGGGCTTTGACTTCGGCTGCATGCTGTACCCCGGCAGCGATGGCGAGCTGATGAACTATGCGCAGGAGCCCATGCAGTCGGTGGCGCGGGATTACTTCGATGCACGCATCCTGCGCAGCGAGCGCCAGGTGCTGGTGCGCAGTCCACGCGATTTCGGCGAGGTAGTGCGCCACGAGCATGGCCCCAGGCTGATGCGCGAGCAGATGGCGGTGCCTCTCACAGAGCTGCTGCGCAGTGACTATTACGACGCGGTGATGCGGCCCACCGGCGCCAAGGACTACATGAGCCTGGTGCTGCGCACCGCGCAGGGTGTGGGCCTGGCTGTGATCCACCTTTTCCGCGATGCCTCGGCCCCGGACTTTACGCCGCAGGACGCGGCCCTGCTGGCCCGACTGGAGGCCCATCTGGCACGTGCGCAGCAGCAGGGCGAGCGCGATGCACAGGGCAGCGAGGTGCACAGCCAGGGGGTGCTGGTCGCCACGCCGCAGGGGCGGCTGATGTGGATCTCGCCCGAGGCCGAGGCGCTGATGCCCCTGGCTTTTGGCTGGCACTGGCGCCGTGGCGCCCAACTGCCTCCCGCGCTGCAGGAGCTGCTGCGGCGGCTCAACGCACAGCAACCCGGCGAGATGTCCCTGCCCGCGATGGAACTGTTCACGGCGCAGGGCTGGTTCTCGCTGCGCGCCACACACCTGACCCCAGCGCCGCAGGAGCGGCAGGACCGCCAGGCGGTGGCCCTGCACATCACGCGGCGCGTGGCGCGCGGGGTGCGGCTGCTGTCGGCACTGCAGACGCTGGGCCTGCCGCAGCGCCAGCACGAGCTGGCCTGGTGGCTGGCGCGCGGCCTGCCCGAATCACAGATCGCCCAGCGCATGGGCATCAGCCTCAACACCGCCGTGTACCACCGCCGCCAGCTCTACAACCGTCTGGGTGTGATGGGGCGAGACGAGCTTCTGGCGCAGATTGGCAGGAAAACGTGAATTCATTCACGAATGCGTGCCAAATCGCTCCGCCCACAAAAAAAGCTCCCCGGTGCCAGGCAGCAACAGGGGCTTTTGTATTGCAGGCAGTGCGCAGGAAAACCCCATCCGCTTGATGGCCGGGGCGTTCCTCGTGGGTTGCGCAGGCTAGCGGCCTGTGGCCCTGCGCACCCCACCCCCGGCAGATAGGGTGTTGCAGGGCGGTGCACCGGGGTATTGACCCAGCGCGGCACGGCTCCTAGATTCGGGTTCTCATCCCCACCACCGCTCCACCGGATCGCACAACATGCCCTCGCCCAGCTCCACCGGGCAAGCCATTGCACGCTTGCAGCACATGACCCGCATGGAGGTGAGCGGGCCATCCATGATCGGGCCGCTGCTGCAGGCGCTGCACGGGGTGATCGGCTTTGACTCCAGCGCGTACATGCACCCCGCAGACACGGGCGACCTGGCGGTGCACATGGAAGTGCCGACCGTCCAGGCAGTGGTGGCCGACTACTTTGATCCGCGCATCCTGCGCAGCGAGCGCCAGGTACTGGTGCGCAGTTCGCGCGACTTTGACGAGGCAGTGCGGTACGAGCAAGGGCCCCAGTTGCTCGGGCAATTGGTGCGGGTGCCCATGCCCGAGTTGGAGCGCAGCGATTTCTACAACGTGGTGATGCGGCCCATGGGGGCCACAGACTGCATGAGCCTGGTGCTGCGCACGCCGCGAGGGCAAGGAATAGGTGCGCTCAAGTTCTACCGCGAAGCGGGGTCGCCAGCTTTCGGGCCCGATGAGGTTGCGGCGCTCTCGCGGCTGGAGCCCTGCCTGGCGCACATCCTGCAGGATGATGCCCAAGCCAGCGCCAACGACAGCGAGGCGCACAGCCAGGGCATGCTCATCACCACACCCCAGGGGCGGTTGCTGTGGCTGTCGCCCGAGGCCGAGGCCCTGCTGCCCCTGGCCTTCGGCTGGCGCTGGCGGCGTGGTGCGGGGCTGCCCCAGGAATTGCAGGAACTGCTGCAACACATGCGCGCACAGCAACCCATAGGGCTGCCCACCAGGGAGGTGCGCACCGTGCATGGCGATTTTTCGGTGCGCGCCACTCCCATGAAGGCGGCCACCGGCATGGGCCAGGCCGTCGGGATTCACATCATGCAGCGCGTCCCGCGCGAGGCGCGCCTGCAAGCGTTTCTGCAGACCCAGAGTCTTTCGCAGCGCCAGCAGGAACTCGCGTACTGGCTCGCGCTCGACCTGCCGGAGTCGCAGATCGCCGTGCGCATGCACATCAGCGCCAACACCGTGGTCTACCACCGCCGCCAGCTCTACAACAGCCTGGGCCTGCAGGACCGGGGAGAATTGATGAGATGGCTGTCAGCGCAAGGCAGTGGCTGGCCCACGGAGTCAGCCCCGGCAGCGCTGCAGCAGGGCAACGCAGGCCAGCAAGCCTGTGGGTAGGGGCTGGGCTGAATTCCCAATGTGGGAACAAAAAGCAAAAAGCGCTACAGCCTTGAGAGCTGTAGCGCCTTGCGTATCCTGGTGGGACGTGCGGGGGTCGAACCCACGACAAACGGATTAAAAGTCCGCTGCTCTACCAACTGAGCTAACGTCCCATCATTGCAACTGCCGCACGCCCATCGCTGAACCTTGGCTGCTGCAAAGCCTAAGATTATAGCTTGGTTTTCAGGGGTTTCAGCGGACCTTGGGCCAGACGGTCGATCACCCAGCCCGCCGCGCACTGGCCGAAGGTCGCCGTCACAGCCACCACCGAGCCGTAGCCGTGGCAGTTGAGCGAGCCGTCGCCGCCCTCGATGGCGCACGAGGCGTCGGGCTGCGCCACGGCTTCGCGGCTGAAGACGCAGGTAATGCCGATCTTGCGGCCCTCGCGCGGGGCGCCATGGTGCTTGCGCAACTGGTAGCGCAGCTGGGCCAGCAAGGGGTCGTGCGTGGTGGCCGACAGGTCGTCGATGTCCACCTTGTGCGCCTGGCGCTTGCCGCCGGCCGCGCCCACACTGATGAACGCCTGGCCCGTGGCGCGGGCCCACACGGCCATGGCGGTCTTGGCCTTGATCTGGTCGCAGGCGTCGATCACCGCGTCCACCGGGTCGCTGCCCAGCAACTGGGGCCAGTTGCCAGGCTCCACGAACTCGTCAATGCAGCGCACATCGCATTCAGGGTTGATCAGCGCGATGCGGTCGCGCATGGCTTCGATCTTGGCCTGCCCCACCGTGGTGGACAGGGCGTGGATCTGGCGATTGATGTTGGACTCGGAGACATGGTCCAGGTCCACCAGCGTGAGGCGCGAGACCCCGCTGCGGGCCAGCGCTTCAGCAGACCAGGAGCCCACGCCGCCGATGCCCACCACCACCACATGCGAGGCGCGAATGCGCCTGGCACCCTCCACCCCATACAGGCGCTCAAGGCCGCCAAAGCGCCGCTGCGTAACCTCGTCGGTCGCATCATCGGCAAAAGGAACCATGGGCACGGGAGCGGTTTCGCTCCCGACCAGCAGTTCCTTGACCTCGGGCGTTGGGTCCGCGGTGCTCACTTCATCCGCGCCAGGCGTTCCTTGGCGGCCATGGCCGCTTCGGACTGGGGATAGGCCCGGGCCAGATCTTCCAGCGTCTTGCGCGCGGCCTTGGCGTCCTTCAATTCCACCTGGCAGTTGGCGATCGACAGGGCAGCCTCCGGCGCACGCGCGTGCGTGGGCGCCTCGGCCAGCAGGGCCTTGAAGTTGTTGATGGCCTCCTTGTAGTCGCGCGCGGCGTACTGGCCATTGCCCAGCCAGAAGCGGGCCGACGGCACATAGCCGCTGCGCGGGTACTGGCGGATCAGGTTGCCGAAGGCCTGGTTGGACTCGGGGAACTTGCCCGCGCGAAAGATGGCCAGCGCAGCTTCGAAGTCCTTCTTCTCGGCGGCGTCGGCCTGGAACTCCAGGCCATCCACCGTGACCTTGATGGGCTCGAACTGGCGCAGGCGCTCGTCCACCCCTTGGGCAATGTCCTTCTGGCGACGCTGCAGCTCGGACACTTCGCGTGTCAACTGCTCGTTCTGACCCTGCAGGCGGGCGTTCTCGCTGCGCAGGGTCTCGATCTGGGTCTGCAGCTCCAGCAGGCCTCGGCGCAACTGGGCGGTGTCCTCGTTGGCACGGCGCAGTTCGTCGGCTGTGCGCTGCTGGGCTTGCTGCATGGCGTCCACGCGCTGGCGCACTTCGAGGATGGCGCGGCGCGCCTCCCCGTCCTCGAAGATGGCTGCGTGCGCACCTGGCAGCGCCACACAGGCCAGCGCAAAGCCTGCGGCCACGGACCGCAGGGGTTGGGAAAGGCTGAATCCGGGCATCAACGGTACGACAGCTCGGCGCGGCGGTTCTGCGCGTGCGCGTCTTCACTGTTGCCAGGGGCGGCAGGCTTTTCCTTGCCGAAGCTCACGGCTTCGACCTGGGAATCCGGCACGCCCAGCAGGCCCAGCGAACGGCGCACGGCTTCGGCGCGCTTCTGGCCCAGGGCCAGGTTGTACTCGCGGCCACCGCGGTCATCGGTGTGGCCTTCGATCATGACCTTGCGGCCGGAGTTGGCCTTGATGAAGCGCGAATGGGCTTCGAGCAGCGACTGGAACTCGGACTTGATGACGTAGCTGTCGTAGTCGAAGTAGACGATGCGTGCCACGCCCACAGGGCCTTGCGCATTGGCGCCAGAGCCGGTCAGGTCCAGGGGGGCGACGGTGCTCTGGCCGGTGTTGCCCGTGTTGGCACCGCCTGGGTTGGTACCCATGGTCGAGCTGGCGCCCTTGTCTTCCACCGGCACATCGTCGAGCTTGACGCCAGAGCTGCAGCCGGCCACGAGGGCGGTGACGGTAAGGGCAAGGGTAAAACGCTTGAGTTTGCTGCTGATCATCCAAAATTCTCCTGGAAACTAGATTGTGAAAAGTGCTGAAAAGTTCATTGCTTCTGGAACGGGCCCCAATCGGGCTCGCGGATGTCTCCAGGCTGGCCAGCCAGGCGTGCCTTGATTTTTCCGTCCAACGTGGTGGTCATGAGCGCCTCGCGGCCCTGCTGCTGCGTGGCATACACGATGAGGCGGCTGTTGGGCGCAAAGCTGGGGTTCTCGTCGGCCGAGGTGTCGGTGATGGCGGTGACGGTGCCTGAGGCCAAGTCCATCACGTGCAGTTTGAAGGCCCCGCCCACCCGGGAAATGTAGGCCAACCACTTGCCATCGGGGCTGATGCTGGGCGAGATGTTGTAGGACCCCGTGAAGGTCACTCGTTCGGCACTGCCGCCGCCCGCGGGCACGCGGTAGACCTGGGGGGCACCGCCCCGGTCGCTCACGAAGTAGATGCTGCGGCCGTCGGCAGAGAACATGGGTTCGGTGTCGATGCCGGGGCTTTGCATCAGGCGCTTGGGCTCGCCGCCATTGGCGTCGATCAGGTACAGCTGCGAGCCGCCATCGCGGCTCAGCGTCACGGCCAGATTGCGGCCGTCGGGTGACCATGCCGGCGCGCTGTTGGAGCCGCGAAAGTTGGCCACCAGCCGGCGCTGGGCCGAGGCGACCTGGTGGACATACACCACGGGCTTGCGCGACTCGAACGACACGTAGGCGATCTGCCCGCCCGAGGGCGACCAGGCCGGGGAGATGATGGGCTCGGGGCTCGACAGGGCCGATTGCGCATTTTCGCCATCGGCATCGGCCACCCACAGGCTGTAGCGGCTACCGGTCTTGGTGACGTAGACGATGCGGGTGGAGAAGACCCCGCGCTCGCCCGTGAGCTTTTCGTAGACGAAGTCGGCAATGCGGTGCGCCACCAGCCGCAGGTCGGCCTGTGACACGGCGAAGCTCTGGCCGCCCAGGTCCTGGCCCTTGACCACGTCCCACAGCCGAAAGCGCACCTCGTAGCGGCCGTCGGGTGTGCGCGTCACGCTGCCGGTCACCAGCGAATCGGCCGTCTTCTGGCGCCACAGGGCCACATCGGGGCGCGAGGTCTCGTCGAGCACCACGCCCGCAGTGTCTACCGCGCGGAACTGGCCGCTGCGCTCCAGATCGGCCTGCACGATGGCGCCGATCTTCTGCGGGGCCTGCGCTTCGCCACGGAAGGGGGCGATGGCAATCGGCAGTTGGGTCAGGCCCACGCCCGTGACTTCCACGCGGAACTGCGCGAGGGCGGGCAAGGAGGCAGTGGAGGCAAGCGCGGCCAGAACCTGGCGGCGCATGGGACGCGGCAGGGCCGCTTGGAGGGAGGTGTTGGAGTTGGTGTTGTGATCTGTGGTCATTGGCAGCCGCAGTAGCCGAACAAATGCCGGTTGGCAGCGCCAATGTTACACACTGGAGAAGATGCGCTGTGACAAACTGTGCAGGGGCTCATGGTCAATCGCCGCACTGCAGCACGAACATGCGCGAGAGATGCCCTCTCGCGTGCCAGGGGACATCCCGCAGGGGCGCCTTAGAATCCGCTGCACATGCAAGCCACCGATCCGAGCGCCACGGGCCCCGCTGCGCCGCCCGCCCCCCCTGCCCCCACCCTCACCGCCCGCCTGGCGCGGCTTTCCGTGTATTTCGGCAACCAGCGGCTGGCCTGGGGCCTGGCCATCGCGGCGACCCTGGTGGGTGCCGCCACGGAGCCCCTGATCCCCGCGCTGCTGCAGCCCCTGCTGGACCGCGGCTTCACCCAGGGCAACCTGCCGCTGTGGGCAGTGCCCCTGGCCATCATGGGGGTGTTCCTGGTGCGCGGTCTGGCGCAGTTCGTGGGGCAGTACGCGCTGGCGCGCATCGCCAACGAGGGCATGCTGCTGCTGCGCCGTGCGCTGTTCGACCGCGTGCTGGCGGCCGAGATGGGGCTGTTCTCGCGCCAGTCGGCCAGCGCACTGTCGAACACCGTGGTCTACGAGGTGCAGACAGGGGCCACGCTGCTGGTGCAGGCCCTGCTGGGCCTGTCGCGCGACGGCTTCACGCTGCTCGCGCTGCTGGGCTACCTGCTGTACCTGAACTGGCAGCTCACGCTGATCGTGGCGGTGGTGGTGCCGGGCGTGGCCTGGATCATGAAGACCCTGTCCAAGCGCCTGTACACCCTGACCAAGAGCAGCCAGCAGGCCACCGATGAGCTGGCCTATGTGGTCGAAGAGAACGTGCTGGCCCACCGCATGGTGCGCCTGCACGGCGCGCAAGAGGGCCAATCGAAGCGCTTCGCAGGCCTGAGCCAGAGCCTGCGCGGCCTGGCCATCAAGTCCACCATCGCCTCGGCCGCGATGACGCCACTCACGCAGCTGCTGGCCGCCGCCGCGCTGTCGGTGGTGATCTGCATTGCGCTGTGGCAAAGCCGCGGCACGCTGAACGCCAAGGACGTGACCGTGGGCGGCTTCGTCTCGTTCATCACCGCCATGCTGATGCTGATCGCCCCCATCCGCCGCCTGGCGGACGTGGCCAACCCCATTACGCGCGGCGTGGCGGCGCTGGAGCGCGGCCTGGCCCTGCTGGGCGACACAGGGGCAGAGCAAGGGGGCAGCTACCGCACGGAGCGGGCCCAGGGCGCGCTGGAGCTGCGCGATGTGTCCGTATCGTTCGGCCCCGACAACGCGCCGGCCCTGGACGGCGTAAGCCTCAGCGTGGCACCCGGCGAGATCGTGGCGCTGGTCGGCCCCTCGGGTGCGGGCAAGACCACGCTGGTGAACCTGCTGCCGCGCTTTATCGCCACCTCGTCGGGCGCCGTGCTGCTCGATGGCCACCCCGTGCAGGAATGGGACCTCGCCGCGCTTCGCACCCAGATCGCCATGGTCAGCCAAGACGTGGTGATGTTCAACGACACCATTGCCGCCAACGTGGCGCTGGGCCATGCGGTGGACGATGGCAAGGTGCTGGCCTGCCTGGCCGCCGCCAACCTGGCGGACCACGTGGCATCGCTCGCGCAGGGCATCCACACCGTGGTGGGGCACAACGCCACCCAGCTCTCGGGCGGGCAACGCCAGCGCCTGGCGATTGCACGCGCGCTCTACAAGGACGCGCCCATCCTCATCCTGGACGAGGCCACCTCGGCGCTGGACACGGAATCCGAACGCCTGGTTCAGGACGCGCTGAACCGGCTGATGCAGGGGCGCACCACGCTGGTGATCGCCCACCGCCTGTCCACCATCGAGCATGCGGACCGCGTGGTGGTGATGGAGCAGGGCCGCATCGCCGAGCAAGGCACGCACGCCCAACTCGTGGCCGCAGGCGGCCTGTATGCGCGCTTGCAGAGCCGGCCTGCCACGGCCGCAAGGCCCACCTTAGCCGAAGCGCCAGCGGCGGACTGACGACCGACGGCCGGCCCTGGCTTCAGGCCAGAGGCCGTGTCCTGCGCATCACCACTTGCCCGCGTTGGGCTGGCGGCGGCGGATGGCCGTGGCGATCTTCTCGGCCGCTTCGGTGCGGCTCACGCGCATCGCGAAGTCCACGGCCGTCAGGCCCAGCTGGTTCTTGAGCGTGGGGTCGGCCCCCTCGTTGAGCAGCAGTTGCACGGCATCGTTGGAGCCGTACTGCGCGGCCATCATCAGCGGCGTGGTGCCGTTGGGCGACGTCGCGTCGATGTAGGCATGATTCTCCAGCAGCATGCCGATGATGCGCACGTGCTCCTGCTTGATGCCCGAGGCGGCATAGTGCAGCGGCGCCCAGCCTTCCTTGTTCACATCGGCATCGCGCGCCATGAGGGCCTTGACGGCGTCGACGTTGCCCTTGAGCGCGGCCATCATCAACGGGCTTTCGTCCTGCTGGTTGCGGGTCTCCACCTTCAGGCGCCGGTTGGCGATGAGGGCGGCAAACACCTTGAGCGACTCGGCCTGGATCGCCAGTGTCAGCCCCACCTGCCCCTTCGGGTCGCGGATGTTGGGGTCGAACCCGCGGCGCAGCAGGTTGTTGACGGTGTCGGCGTCGTCGCGCTCCACGGCAGAAAAGAAGTCCTCGTAGGCACCCGCCCAGGCGGTAGCGGCACCGGTGGCCAGTGCCAGGGCGCCCAACAGCGCCGTGCGGCGGCGCAGCGTGTGGCTCGTCATGCGTTCACTCCCTTGAACAAGGTCTCGAAATTGCGGCTGGTGGCCTCGGCCACCTCCTCCACGGCGATGCCGCGGGTCAGAGCCACCTGCCTGGCCACATGGGGCACGTAGGCAGGGCTGTTGGTCTTGCCCCGGTAGGGCACGGGGGCCAGGTAGGGGCTGTCGGTCTCGATCAGCATGCGGTCCAGCGGCACGAAGGCCACCACGTCGCGCAGCTCCTGCGCCGTCTTGAAGGTGATGATGCCCGAGAAGGAAATGTAGTACCCGAGGTCCAGCGCCGCCCGCGCCACCTGCATGGACTCGGTGAAGCAGTGGAACACGCCGCCCGCCAGGTTGCCCGCGCCGTCCTCGCCCTCTTCCTTGAGGATGGCCAGCGTGTCGTCCGACGCGCTGCGCGTGTGGATCACCAGCGGCTTGGCGCAGCCGCGCGCGGCGCGGATGTGGGTGCGAAAGCGCTCGCGCTGCCACTCCAGGTCGGCAATGCTGCGCCCGCCCTTGCGGTCTTCCATGCCGTAGTAGTCGAGGCCCGTCTCGCCGATGGCCACCACGCGCGGCAGGGCGGCGCGGTCGAGCAGGTCCTTCACCGAGGGCTCGGTCACGCCCTCATTGTCGGGGTGCACGCCCACCGTGCTCCAGAAGTTGCCGTGCGCCAGCGCCAGGGCATGCACATCGCCGAACTCCTCCATGGTGGTGCAGATGCACAGGGCCCGGTCCACCGAGGCCTCGGCCATGGCCTGGCGGATGGCCGGGAGCTGGTCGACCAGCCCGGGATAGGTAAGGTGGCAATGCGAATCAACGAACATGTGGTTTCAAAATGGAAAAAGCCGACCAGCCTGCGCGGGTCGGCATGGGGTGCGACAAGCTCTCAGATCGTCTGGGTGGGACGGTCCGAACCCAGCGAAGTTCCCAGCAGTTCCTCGATCTTGAGCTTGAGCTGGCGCGACTTCTCGTCCTTGGGGAACTGGATGCCCACACCCTGCGTGCGGTTGCCGGCGGCGCGGGCGGGGGTGACCCAGGCCACGCGGCCAGCCACGGGGTAGCGCTGGGTGTCGTCGGGCAAGGTCAGCAGCACATACACATCGTCGCCGAGTTTGTAGTCACGCTGGGTGGGCACAAAAATGCCCCCTTCGACGAAAAAGGGAATATAGGCCGCATACAGAGCCGCCTTTTCCTTGATGGCCAGCTGCATGACGCTGGGACGGGGGGCGGTGGATGGACTGCTCATGGTGGGTGGGACGGCTTCAGTGCCTGGAGTGTAGGGTGTTTCGCGCCTGGGCGACAAGCGCCTCCAGCATGAGGCCGGCATTGAAGGGGTGGTCAGCGGTGCGCGCGGCCTTGGCCAGCGCCTTGGACCAGCGCGTCAACGGGCCCAGCGGCGGTGGCTTGGGCAGGTCGGCCGGGGCAAAGTAGCGCGGCGCGGCGCCCACGCTGGCGGCCAGCAGGTCATGGCAGAGCTTTTGCAGTGCATCGATCACCTGCGCGGGTGACCAGTCGCCCAGCGCCGTGGCGTCGCCACGCGCCACGGCCTGCGGCAGCAAAGCCCAGGCCTGCGGGCTGCGGCCCGAGCGGGCCAGGGCCAGCGCATCGTCGGGCCGCCCGCCTGCGGCACGCAGAAAGGCCGGCGCCGCATCGGCGGCAATGCCCTGCCCCTTGAGCCAGGCCAGCATCTCGGCCTCGGCCGGCCAGACCATGGTGTGGCCCAGGCAGCGGCTGCGGATGGTGGGCAGCAACTGGTGCGCGGCCTCGCTGGCCAGCACGAAACGCACGTCGCCCGGCGGCTCCTCCAGCGTCTTGAGCAGGGCGTTGGCCGTGATGTGGTTCATCTGCTCGGCGGGGTACACCAGCACCGCCTTGCCACGCCCGCGCGCCGAGGTGCGCTGCGAGAACTCCACCGCATCGCGCATGGCCTCCACGCGGATCTCGCGGCTGGCCTTGCGCTTCTTGTCGTCGATGTCGGCCTGCGCCTTCTCCGACAGCGGCCAGCCCAGGGCCATCATCTGCACCTCGGGCATCAGCACGCACAGGTCGGCATGCGTGCGCACCTCGATGGCATGGCAGCTGCCGCACTGGCCGCAGGCGCCATCGGCCGTGGGCCGGTCGCACAGCCAGGCACGCACCATCTCCAGGCCCAGGGCGTACTGGCCCAGGCCCGAGGGGCCCTGCAGCAGCCAGGCATGGCCGCGCTGGCCGAGCAAGGTGCTGCGCTGCGCGGCGATCCAGGGTGCCAGCGGGGTGGTGGTGGCGTCGCTCATGCCAGGTCCTTCGGCGTGGGCACCATGATGGACAGCCAGCCCTTGCGCACGAACACGCTGGTCAGCTGCTGCCAGACACGGTGGCGGTCCAGCGCGGCATCAAGCCGGGCAAAGCGCGCGGGCTCCACGACGGCCCGGTCGGCATAGCCCTGTGCCACGCGGCGAAAGAACTCCACGGGCTGCGCCTCGAAGCGGTCGGGCACGCGGGCGCCGGCCAGGCGCTCGGCCGCCACCTCGGGCGCCAGATCAAACCAGACGGTCAGGTCCGGGTTGCGCAAGGTGCCAGCGCCGGCCCCTGGCACGAGACCGCCCTGGGCCATGCGCTCCAGCGTGGACAGGGTCATGAGGTCGAAGCCCCGCCCCGCCCCCTGGTAGGCAAAGGTGGCATCGGTGAAGCGGTCGCACAGCACCACATCGCCCCGGGCAAGGGCCGGTTCGATCACATTGCACAGGTGGTCGCGGCGGGCGGCAAAGATCAGCAGCGACTCGGTCAGCGGGTCCATGGCGTCGTTCAGCACCATCTCGCGCAGCTTTTCGGCCAGCGGCGTGCCGCCGGGCTCGCGGCTCACCGTCACCGTGCGGCCTTGCGAGCGGAATGCCGAGGCCAGCCCTTCGATGTGCGAGGACTTGCCGGCACCGTCGATGCCTTCAAAGGTGATGAAGAGGCCGGGTCGTGACATGAAAACCTTTGTCCAGAGTATGCAGGCGGGAGAGCATGGCGCGCTGAGGCAGCCTACTGCTGCCCGCGCTGGTAGCGGTTGACGGCACGGTTGTGCTCGTCCAGCGAGGCGCTGAAGTGGCTGGTGCCGTCGCCCTTGGCCACGAAGTACAGCGCCTTGGTGCGCTCGGGCTGCACGGCGGCCAGCAGCGAGGCCTTGCCGGGCATGGCAATCGGGGTCGGGGGCAGGCCGCCTCGGGTGTAGGTGTTCCAGGGCGTATCGGCCAGCAGGTCGCGCCGGCGCAGGTTGCCATCGAACTTCTCGCCCAGGCCGTAGATCACCGTGGGGTCGGTCTGCAGCAGCATGCCGGTGCGCAGGCGATTCACGAACACGCCGGCGATCTGTGCGCGGTCGCTGGCGCGGCCGGTTTCCTTCTCGACGATGCTGGCCAGGACCAGCGCCTCATCGGCGGACTTGAGCGGTGTGTCGGCCGAGCGCTGGCTCCAGGCGGCTTCAAGCTTGCGGTCCATGGCGTGCAGGGCGCGGCGCAGCACCGCCAGGTCGCTCGATCCCTTGGCGTAGGTGTAGGTGTCCGGGAAGAAGCGGCCCTCGGGCGCCACGCCGGGGCGGCCCAGCTGCGCCATCAGCGCCTCGTCGGTCAGGCCCTTGGAGTCGGGCTTGATCTGGTCGTCATTGGCCAGGGCCTGGCGCACCTGGCGGAAGTTCCAGCCCTCCACCAGCGTCAGCGCGCGCAGCGCCTCCTCGCCACGCACCAGCTTGGCCAGCAGGCTGCGCGGCGTGGTACCGAGCGGGATCTCGTAGTTGCCGGCCTTGATCATGCGGTCCTGCCCCGAAAATCGGAACCAGGCATAGAGCAGTTGCGCATCGGTGCGCACACCGGCGGCCACCACGTCGCGGGCCACGCCGCGAGGCGTGGTGCCGGGCTCGATGGCCAGCTCCAGCGGCTCGTTGCCAACCATGGGCAGGGGCTGGTGCAGCCACCAGAAGGCGGCTCCACCTGCGGCGATCACGATCACCAAGAGAAAAACCAGTAAGCGTCGCACAACCCTGCTGCCTGTAGATAAAGGGAGCGGGCATCATAATTCAGCCATGACCCAGCTTCCCCTGAATGGCATTGCCCCTCTGTCGCACCTTGGCGTGATCCGCGTGGAAGGCGAAGACGCCGCCAAGTTCCTCCACGGCCAGCTCACGCAGGACTATGCCCTGCTGGGCTTGGGCGAGGCGCGGCTGTCGGCTTTTCTCTCGGCCAAGGGCCGCATGCAGGCCAGCATGATCGGCTTCAAGCGCAGCCCGACCGAGGTGCTGCTACTGATCAGCCAGGACCTGCTGGCCACCACGCTCAAGCGCCTGTCGATGTTCGTGATGCGCGCCAAGGCCAAACTGACCGATGCGTCCGCGGACTTCGCCCTGTATGGCCTGGCGGGCGACACCGTCGTCGCCGTGGCCGGCAGCACGGCCCCGGCCTGGACCAAGGCAGACTTTGGCTCCGCCAGCGTGATCCACCTCTACCCTGCTGCCGGTCAGCCGCGCGCCCTGTGGGTGGCGCCCTCCTCCGAACCCGCTCCGGCAGGTCCTGCGCTCGACCCTGCCCTGTGGCAGTGGAGCGAGGTGCAAAGCGGCGTACCTACCTTGACCCAGCCGTTGTTCGAGGCGTTCGTGCCGCAGATGCTCAATTACGAGTCGGTCGGTGGCGTGAACTTCAAGAAGGGCTGCTACCCCGGCCAGGAGGTGGTGGCGCGCAGCCAGTTCCGCGGCACGCTCAAGCGGCGGGGGTACATCGCGCATGCCGGCAGTGCGGTGGCGGTGGGGGCGGAGGTGTTTGCGGCTAGTGATCTGGAGCAACCTTGCGGGACGGTGGTGCAGGTGGCTGCTGCACCTGGTGGGGGTTTTGACCTGATTCTCTCGATGCAGATTTCTGCGGCTGACAGTCCACTGCAGGTGGGTGCTCCGGAAGGGGTGGCGCTCACACTGCAGCCGTTGCCTTACGCTTTGCTTGACGATATCTGATCAGTTTG
>NZ_LMIH01000041.1:347734-349659 GCF_001428645.1 Acidovorax sp. Root217 | reverse complement strand
TCTCGGCACGGTCAGAAGGGGGTGGGAGCGGGCTCCATACGGGCCATTGCTTCGCTCGGCCTGCGGTCCTTCGCTGCGCTCGGCTCGCCAGGGCGACAGCGCCGCCCGTCGGCAGCGCGCACCGCGCGCGTCCCCGACCCCAGGCGCCGCTGCGCAGCAGCAGCCGTGTTTGTCCCCGCTCCCCACCCCTGCTGGCTGCGCCGAGAAGCGCAGGAGCTGGGGTGGGCGTGTGTGCCGCAGGACACACACGCTTCGTGAACTCTCAAGAAACAACAGATAACCAATTGATTTTCATGGGGTTTTTAGGCAGCGTTGTCGCACGGGACGAGTTGCATCCCCATGACCTTGGCCTTTTGGGTGAGGTTGTGCAAGACCCTTTGGCGATAGCGCTCCTCAAAGTATTCCTGCCCCTGATCGGTGTACTCCTGGCCACGGGTGAGCATGGCGTAGATCAGCCGCGCTAGCTTGTGCGCTGCAGCAGTGACGGCCTTGGGCTTGTCCATACGTGCACACATGCGTCGGTAGTACGCTCCCAGCGCCGATTGGCTCGACCGCAAGGATGCTGCCGCAAGACGCAGCGCTTGGGCTGCACGGTTGGCGCAGCGTTTGGTCTTTCCACTCATGACCTTGCCCCCTGTGATCCTGGTACCGGGACACAAACCCAGCCAAGAGGCAAAGTGCTTGTCGCTGGGGAATTTGCTCATATCCGCACCCACCTCAGAAACCACCACCAGCGCTGTGGTCACGTCGATGCCGTTAATGCGCGTGAGATCCACGCCGCACATCTGAAACAGCTGCGTGCGCAGATCAAACTTCGGCGCATTGCGGGCACGCCCACGGGCGCGCTTGCTGCCTGCTGCTGGCTCGTCCTCACGAACATGCAGCGCTTGCAACTGCGCCTGGATCTGCGCATCGCACTCGGCCAGTTGGGTGGCGCAGAAGTCAAACGCGTCCAGCGCCTGCTTGAGGGCAAACAGGTGCTCGGCCCGCCAGCTCCCCTGCAAGCTCTTGGCGATCTCGTCTTCGCTGGCATGGATGCGCGCGCTCTTGAGCTTGGCCAGGGCCATCCCATTGCGTTCACCGGCGAGGATGGCGCGCAGGATTCTTTGTCCAGTCTGGCCCACCACGTCGGAGATGACGTTGGCCAACTGGATGTTCATCTGGGCCAGCGCCTTTTGCATGTGCTGCACCAAGCGCCCCTGGTTGCGCAGCAGCATCATGCGTTGGCGGTTCAGGCAGCGCAGCACACAGACCTGTTCGGCCGGGCGGAAGGCGCCATGCAGCAGCCCAAAGCTCATGAGCTGCTGCAGCCACTGGCAGTCCAGCACATCGCTTTTACGCCCCGAGACGTTCTTGACGTGGCGGGCATTGACCAGCAGCACGGTAAAGCCGCGAGATTCCAGCAGCTCGTAAAGCGGTATCCAGTAAACACCCGTGGACTCCATGGCCACGGTATCCACGCGGCAGGCGTCAAGCCAATCGACCAGGCGGTTGAGCTCGCCCGTGAAGCTGGCGAACTCGCGCACGGGTTCGTCGTCGCGGTCAGGCGGCACGGCCACGAAGTGCGAAGCACTGCCGATGTCGATACCCGCTGCGTTGGGGTGTGTTAGGGTGATGGCCGACTGTGTGGTGGGCCGCTTGCGTTGTGCCATGGCATCCTCCATCATTAGAAGTGGAACGTGGCACCGACTCGGGTACGTCGTCTTGATCACTCTCTCAAACGGGATGTCTGGGCCAAGCCAAAAGGCCTGGCACAGGCTCACCAATGTCGATGACGCAGCCCATGACCACGCTGACTCGCGGGCAATGTGCACCATTGCTACATCGGTCTTCGTCGGCGCTGCGTTCCACCTTGCCACACTCCGCGGGCCTACGCTACGTGTTTCTTCGGTACGGTTTGCGGCGCGGACGGGCCGATTACTTCG
>NZ_LMIH01000041.1:312369-347713 GCF_001428645.1 Acidovorax sp. Root217 | reverse complement strand
GACTTGCCGCAGCTGTTTGAGCGGAGTTCGAAGAACGCAGCGAGTTCTGCGGCACCACCCCAGATCCGAGCATCGCAGGTTGCCCCGGTTCGCCCGACAGGGCGAACCGGGGACGCAGACTGGGGGTCGCCTTTTCTTTGCCTACTTTCTTTTGGCGAGGCAAAAGACAAGTAGGTGCGCCGCCGGGCGCACATCCCGGCCTCCGCCCTCACACCAGGCACACGCCATCAGAGCGAAGCGACACCCAAAAAAATCAGAACCGACGTGCCATCAGAACATGCGCAATCCCCGCCTCCTCATAAGGCTCCCCCACCACAACAAACCCCGCCCTCCGGTAAAACCCCTCCGCATTGCCCTGCGCATGCAACTGCACCTCCCGGTCCCCACGAGCCCGCGAAGCATCCACCAACGCATCCAATAACTTGCGCCCCCACCGCGTCCCCCGCACCGACCGGTCCACCGCCAGGCGCCCGATGCGCCCCACACCCGGTGCCTCCTGCAGCAACCGCCCCGCCGCAATCGGCTGCCCCAGCCGGTTGTAGACCACCGCATGGCGCGCAGTGGCATCGAGCGCATCGGCCTCGATCTCGGCGGGAATGCCCTGCTCCGTGACGAACACGGCAGTGCGCAAGCGGCCCGCATCACGGCCCAGCGCATTCCAGTCGCCGGTCCTGACCTCGGCCGTGTCCTCCCCGGCTTCGAAGGCGGTGACGATGTCGCGCAGCGCCTGGGGCACAGGCCGCGACTTCTGCGCCACCGGGTCGGCGAACACATAGACAAGCTCGCCCGAGACCAGCAGCCGGTCACCACTGAAGATGCCCGCCTCGAAGAGGCACGAGGAATTGCCCACGCGCGCGCAGCGCATGCCCACGTCCAGCGTGTCGTCCATGCGCGCCGAGGCGTGGTATTCAAGGCTCGCCTTCTTCACGAACATCTCGCCGTCGAGCGCGTGCATGCTGGCCTCGTAGGGCAAGGCCAGGGCGCGCCAGTATTCGGACATGGCGTTGTCGATGTACATCAGGTAGTGGCCGTTGAACACGATCTTCTGCATGTCCACCTCGGCCCAGCGCACCCGAAGGCGATGGAAACAACGGAAATCACGGCGTTGCATAGCTTGTGTCTCACTTCAATTGAAAAGCGTTGCGCAGCGCGCGCGCCGCGTCGGCGTGGGCCTGGCGCGCCTCGGGTATGGCGCGGCCCATCTTGATGAATTCGTGCGTCACGCCGCGGTAGATCTCCAGCTCCACCGCCACGCCGGCGGCGCGCAGCTTGTCGGCATAGTCCACGCCCTCGTCCACCAGCGGATCGCACTCGGCCAGGCCCATCCACACCGGGGCCACGCCGTCCACATCATCGGCATGCAAGGGCGCAAAACGCCAGTCCTCGCGCTGCCCGCGGGTGGTGACGTACTGGCCGAAGAACCAGGTGATGGCCGGCTCGTCCAGCACCAGGCCACTCGCAAAGCGGGTGTGCGAGGGTGTGTCCTGGTGCGCCGCGCAGCCCGGGTAGATCAGCAACTGCAGCACCAGCGGCAGGCCCGCATCGCGCGCCAGGATGGCGCTCACCGTGGCCAGCGTGCCGCCGGCGCTGTCACCACCCACGGCGATGCGCGCCGGGTCGGCACCCAGGCCAGCCGCATTCGCGTGCAGCCAGGCCAGCGCGTCCCAGGCGTCGTTGGTGGCCGTCGGAAAGCGGTGCTCGGGCGCCAGCCGGTAATCAAGCGACACCACCATGCAGCCCGCAAGCCGCGCCAGTTCGCGGCACAGGATGTCGTGCGTGGCGATGCTGCCGATGGTGAAACCGCCGCCATGGGTGTACAGCAGCACGGGCAGCGGGCCCGCGTCCTGCGGCGAGGGGGCGTACAGGCGCGCAGGCAGCGGATGGCCGTCGCCTGCAGGGATGGAGAAGTCCTCCACGCGGGGCAGAACGGGCTTGGGTATCTCCAGCACATCGGCACCGGCCGCATAGGCGGTGCGCGCGTCCTGCGGGGTGCGGGTGTACAGCGGCGGGTGGCCCGCACGCGCCATGCGTTCGAGCACGCTGCGCATCTGGGGGGTCAGGCGGTCGGCGTGGATGTGCAGATCGGTCAAAGGGCAAACTCGCTCATTTTCAAAAAAGGCAGGGACGAATCTACCCGAACGCCCTGCACCGTGCCGCAGCGCCCTGAAAAGCCGGCCACGCCGTTGTCACGGAGGTGACGAAAAAAGCGGCATCCATGAGGGTTTGCTTCAGGGCCATGCCGCCCCCTGGGTTGTAAAGTCGATAGCTATCCTCCACGCAATTTCCCGCAACGCCATGGCTTTCATCTACTACGTCACCCAGATCCAGTTCGAGTTCGGCGCCGTGAAGCTGCTCCAGCAGGAATGCGAGCGCGTGGGCATCACCCGCCCGCTGGTCGTGACGGACCCTGGGGTCAAGGCCGCCGGCGTGCTGCAAAAGGCGCTCGATGCGCTCGCGGGCCTGCCCGTGGCGGTGTTCGACCAGACTCCGGCCAACCCTACCGAGGCCGCCGTGCGCGCCGCAGTGGAGGTGTACAAACGCGAGGGCTGCGATGGCCTGATCGCCGTGGGCGGCGGCTCGGCCATCGACTGCGCCAAGGGCATCGCGATCGCTGCCACGCACGAAGGCCCGCTCACGCACTACGCCACCATCGAAGGCGGCTCGCCGCGCATCACCGAGCGCGCCGCGCCGCTGATCGCCGTGCCCACCACCAGCGGCACCGGCAGCGAGGTGGCGCGCGGCGCCATCATCATCGTCGACGACCACCGCAAGCTCGGTTTCCACTCCTGGAACCTGGTGCCCAGGACGGCCATCTGCGACCCCGAACTCACCCTGGGCCTGCCGCCCGCGCTCACTGCGGCCACCGGCATGGATGCCATCGCGCACTGCATGGAGACTTTCATGTCGGCCGCCTTCAACCCGCCGGCCGACGGCATTGCCCTGGACGGCCTCACGCGCGGCTGGGCGAACATCGAGCCGGCTACGCGCAACGGCAGCGACCGCGATGCGCGCCTGCACATGATGAGCGCCAGCATGCAGGGCGCCATGGCCTTCCAGAAGGGCCTGGGTGCCGTGCATTCGCTGAGCCACAGCCTGGGCGGCGTGAACCCGCGCCTTCACCATGGCACGCTCAACGCCATGTTCCTGCCCGCCGTGGTGCGCTTCAATGCCGGGGCCGAATCCGTGCAGAAGGACAAGCGCCTGGAACGCATGGCCCATGCCATGGGCCTGGCCAGCGCAGGCGACATCCCCGAAGCCATCCGCGACATGAACGCCCGCCTGGGCCTGCCCACGGGCCTGGCGGCCATGGGCGTGACCGAAAGCATGTTCGACGACATCATCAAGGGTGCGATGGCCGACCACTGCCACAAGACCAACCCGCGCATCGCCACGCCCGAGGAATACCGGGACATGCTCACGCAGTCGCTCTGACGCCTTCAGCAGCCCGCCCGGCGGCCGGCAAACCAGGTCCGCAGCCGCCTGCCAGCCCCACGGCGGCCTCCCCCATACGGGCGGGGCACAGACAGCGCCCGTGCAGCTAAACTGCGAGCTGTCAAACAATAATTAACAAAGTAATTAACGGACCGGCGCCGCAGGGCGCCGTGGGCCGGTGCCACTGCTGAGCGAGGCGGCATGCATGGTGGAGTGCATGGCCGGCACGCGGGCCGGGCTGTCGGCTGTGCCACCGGAAACGGGCGGGCGCTCGCCGCTGGCGATCCCGCGCGCTCTTTCATCCAATCCATGAAATGACCGGCTGATCCATCCATGCGCGCAGAAAAATTCAGGGCCTGGCTGACACAGGGAACCATTCCCCGGCTGTATCTCGCGATCCTGGTGATCATCGTGGCGGTCGTGGCCGTGCGCTACCAGCAACTGGTGTCGTTGGAGGAGGAGGAAGCCAACGACCGTGCCGTGGCCGAACTGGCGCGTGTGGGCGACAGCCTGCTGCCCACCCTGGTGGCCCTGGACCCAGCGAACCGCGAGTCGGCCGCCCGCGTGCTGCAGACCACACCCACGCGCTTCGGCCCGGCCGTGCAGTCGCTGCTGTGGCAGGTCCCAGGCCAGGCGCCCCTGCAATGGACCGCGCCCCCCGTGGCCATGCAGGCCCCTGCCTGGTTTGCCCAGGTCCTGGACATCACCCCGCCCACGCAGCGCTTCGGCCAGGCGTTTGCGGACGGTCGCACCGGCGTGCTCACGGTCACCGCCGATCCCGGCATCCTGGTGGACCGGGTCTGGAAGACGGTGGTGGTGCAGGCCCGCATCTCGGCGCTGAACATCTTCACCATCCTGTTCCTGCTGACCCTGATCCTGCGCGCCAACGCCCGCATGCTGCGCCGCCTGACCGAGGCCACGGACCGCTTCCGCCAAGGGCACCTGGACACGCGCATGGACATCAAGGGCACCCTGGAATCGCGGGCGGTGGCCAACACTTTCAACGACATGGCGGGCAAGGTGCAGTCGCTGGTGCACTCGCTGCGCGAGACGCAGCAACTGCAGAGCGAGCAACTGCACTTCACGCGCCAGCTCATCGACGCCCTGCCCCTGCCGGTGTTCGTGCGCGAGGCGGACGGCACCTTCGTCGATGCCAACCGCGCCTGGCAACGGCTGTTCCAGAACGGCGACCCCGGCCTGCCCGGCCAGGGCATGTTCCCGGGCCTCACGGCGCCGCACCTGCTCTCACCCGCACAGTCCCGGCAACTGGCCATGTCGCAGGACAACGAGGTGCTGGTGCAGCCCCCCGGCCAACTGGCACGCACCATGGCCTACTATGAAGCGCCCTTCACCAGCACGAACGGCGCGGTGGCCGGCACCGTGAGCACGCTGGTGGACATCACCGAGCGCAAACGCGCCGAGCAGGCACTGCGCAACGAGAAGGACCGCGCCGAAGTCACGCTGGCCTCCATCGGCGATGGCGTGATCACCACCGACCTGGCCGGTTGCATCGAGACCATCAACGAGGCGGCCCAGCTCATGACCGGCTACACCGCCGATCAGGCTGTGGGTGAACTGCTGGACGACGTTTTCCGGCTGTACGAGGAGCCCGCGAGCCAGGCGGCCGGCCGTGCCACCGGGGAACAGGTCCATGCCAACGCCCATCGCCCGGCCATGCAGGAAGTGCTGCTGCACCGCTCGGGCGAGCGCTACGCCATCGAGTACACGGCATCGGCCATCCGCCAGGGCAGCGGGCGCGCATCGGGCTGCGTGCTGGTGTTCCGCGACGTGACCGAAGCCAGCCACCTGCGCCACCAGATCTCCTGGCATGCGCGGCACGATGGCCTGACCGGCCTGCTCAACCGCGCCGCCCTGGCCGAGCGGCTCACGCACGCCCTGTTCGTGACGAGCCGCAGCCCCACCCTGCTGGCCGTGTGCATGCTGGACCTGGACCATTTCCAGGCCATCAACGACGCCCACGGCCACCGCATGGGCGACCGCCTGCTCAAGGAAGTGGCCCAACGCCTGAACGCCTTTGCCACCGGCAGCAATGCCGCGGCGCGCCTGGGGGGTGACGAGTTCGTGCTGCTGCTCAACCACCAGACCGACGTGCCCGCCATCGAAGAGCATGTGCACCAGCTCATGCAACAGCTTGCCGCGCCCTATGCCATCGACGACCGCCTGCTGCACACCACCGCCAGCGTGGGCGTGGCTGTGTTCCCGCAGGACGACGTGAACCCCGACACCCTGCTGCGCCAGGCCGACCAGGCCATGTGCCAGGCCAAGCGCTCGGGCCGCAACCGCATGCACCTGTTCGACGTGCAGCTCGACCACGCGGTGCAGACCCAGCATTCGCAGCAGACCCGGGTGGCCCAGGGGCTGCAGGCCGGCGAGATGCGCCTGTACTACCAGCCCAAGGTGAACCTGCGCACCGGCGAGGTGCTGGGCATGGAAGCACTGCTGCGCTGGCAGCACCCGGAGCAGGGCCTGCTCGGACCCCAGCATGTGCTCCCCCTGCTGGAAGATGTGGAGGTGGTGGCCGAACTCGGCGAATGGGTGCTCAAGGAAGCGCTGGCTCAGATGCGGCAGTGGAGCCTGGCGGGTGTGCAGTGGGAGGTCAGCGTGAACATCGCTGCACAGCACTTTCACCGCCCCGACTTCGTGGACCGGCTCAAGGACCTGCTGCTGACCTGCCCGGAAGTGTCCTCCGCCCGGCTGGAACTCGAGATCCTGGAATCCGCCGCGCTGCAGGACATGCAGTACATGCGCAGCATGATGCACAGCTGCCAGGCACTGGGCGTGCGCTTCGCGCTCGACGACTTCGGCACGGGTTTCTCGTCGCTGTCCTACCTCAAACGCCTGCCGGCGGAAACCATCAAGATCGACCAGTCTTTCGTGCACGGCATCCTGCACGACGAGGACGACCTGACCCTGGTCAACGCCATCATCACCCTGGCCCGGGCCTTCAACCGCCACGTGATCGCCGAAGGCGTGGAAACGCAGGCCCATGGCGAGAAACTGCTGGCGCTGGGCTGCGAGCGGGCCCAGGGCTTCGGCATTGCGCCCCCCATGCCCGCGCAAGAGGTGCTGGCCTGGACCCGGGCCTACGAGCAACGCCACCTCCAGCAGACCGCAGCGGCCCGGCCGGCCAGCATGGTCACGCCTTCTACCCCCACACCTGCCCGCTGAGCAGACCCGAGGCAGGGCTGGCTACAGTGCCTGCACGGCACCCATATCGGGCCGGTGCAACCACTCGGCCAGCTCATCGGCCAGTTGCTGGCTGGCCCCCGTGGCGGCCAGCCAGGCTTTGGCGCGGCCCGCGCTGTCGGTGCCGTAGTGCGTGAAGTCGTTGCGGTCAGGCAGCTTGCCGTGTGGCAGCGTTCGCACCCATTCGGGGTGCGGCGACAGCACCACCATGGAGTCGAGCGCCGCAGTGGAGCCGTGCCGCCACTTGAGCCCCTTGTCCAGCCAGCCGGGCACCACCTGGTGCTGGAAATGGGGGTACAGCACCAGGCCCCCGGCCCCTGCGGGTGCCAGGTGGTAGCCCATATGCAGGTGGTAGTCGGTGATGCCGCCATCCCAATAGGCGCCGCGCGGGGCGCCAGGAATGTCGTGCACGGCCTGCAGCACGAAGGGGATCGAACAACTGGCCTGCAGCGCGGGCATGAAGTTCTGCGCCGTGAGCTGTACCTGGCGTGTGCGGAAATCTGCCGTGCCGAATGGCAGCGCCGCGCCACCCGGGGCGGGGGCCGCGGCATCAGGGGACGAGAACACCACACGCTCCAGCCACGCGCCCAGGGCCTTGCGATGCACCGTATTGGTCAGAAAGGCGCCCAGGTAACCCAGCGGCGTGCCCACCCTGTGCTCGCGTGCCAGCACATGCCGGCCGCGCGAGGTGACGATGTGCAGGTGGTAGCGCGGGTGGCTCAGCACCTCGGCCACCCGCCCACCATAAAAGGCCTGCAGGTTCTGGCCAAAGCGTTCGCTCACATGGGACGCCGGGGGGCGCTTCTTGCCCGGGGGCAGCTCATAGCTCTGGTGGATGTAGTCGTGCTCCAGCCGCTCGAAGGCGGCCACCGACGACCCCAGGCAGGCCGTGGCCATGCGCCATGCGCCGATGGAGGCGCCCACCAGGTGCACCGGCTGGCTGGAACCGGTCAGCCAATCGCCGAAAAGGAAGCGGTCCAGCGGCCCCAGGATCAGCCCCTTGGGGCCGCCGGCCGCAGCCGGGATCACGCGCACGTCGCCCGGTTGCAGGCCATGTTGTTCGAGGTGCTGGCGGGCGCGCGGGCCCGCATGGATGCGCAGTGCTTTCATGCCCGGCATTGTCCCAGAGCGAAGGCTCAGACCACGTAATCTGCGGCGGCCTCGGGGCGCACGTTCCAGTCGATGGGGTCCTGTTGCAGCACCATGTCGATATCGAGGCCCAGCACCAGCCCCACTTCGCCCGGGAAGGAGACAGCCAGTTCGTTCTCGTTGAGCCCCGCCTCGCGCGCGCGGGCGCGCCAAGAGGCCAGATGGATCACGCCCGCCAGCGGCTCGTAGGCCTTGTTCTCGAAAGGCGCGTCCTGGTACTGCAGGGCGTCCACCACCACCTCGGGCAATTGCCAGCGCCGGGCCAGCCCCGCGGACACATTGGCGTAGCAGTAACCGAAGATGCGCTGCTCCACCTTGCTGCGGCGCATGTCGAGCGGCGGCACCAGGGTGTTGACCGAATGGGCCTTCTCAGGGTCGGCCAGGTGGATCACGAGCTCGCCCAGGCCGTGCAGCAGGCCGGCTGTGTAGGCCGCGATCTGGTCATGGTGCACCAGGCCCGCGAGCGAGCGCGAGAGCTTGGCGGTGTTCAGGCTGTAGCGCCAGAACTGCTGCATGTTGATCCCGGGCACGGAGCGCGAGGTGGTGCCCAGGGGCGCCGAGGTGACCAGCGTGCGCAACTGGCCGGTGCCCAGCAAGGCCAGGGCCTGGGGGATGCCCGCGATCTGGCGCGGCATCTGGAAGGCGGGGGAGTTGGCCAGCTCCAGCAGGCGCGCGGCCAGGGCCGGGTCGGTGCCGAAGAGCTGGTTCATGCGCCGCAGGCTGGGCTCGGGCTGGGCCAGCTCGCTCATCAGCAGCGCAACGGTGCGCGGCAGGCTGGGCAGGGCCGCCGGCTGGGCCAGCAGGGCATTCAACTCCATGGGTGATCGGGCGTCTGGTGGGACAAGCGGCGATTATGGCGCTGCCCGTACCAACAGCCCATCACCCATTTTGTCCATGCAGTCTTACCTGCACGGGCGGTTGCGGTGGCCGCATCAACGGTCAGCGGCCCTTGGCCTGCTGCAGCTTGGCAAAGGCCGAGGCCATGGCCGACTGCTGCGCCGGTTCGGGACCCCGGCGCTGGGGCTGCTGCTGGTAGCCGCGCCCGGCCCCTTCGAAGCGGTTGTCGCGCGCACCGCCCCGGTCGCCGCCCTGGCGCGGGGGCGCATCGCCGAGCTTCATCGACAGGCCGATGCGCTTGCGCTCCACGTCCACCTCCATGACCTTGACCTTGACGATGTCGCCCGTCTTGACCACTTCGCGCGCATCGTTCACGAACTTGTGCGCCAGCTGGCTCACGTGCACCAGGCCGTCCTGGTGCACCCCGAGGTCGATGAAGGCGCCGAACTGCGCCACGTTGCTCACCGTGCCCTCCAGGATCATGCCTTCCTTGAGGTCCTTGATGTCTTCCACGCCATCGTTGAAGCGCGCCACCTTGAAGTCCGGTCGCGGGTCGCGGCCGGGCTTTTCGAGCTCGCCCAGGATGTCCTTGACGGTGATCACACCGAACTTCTCGTTGGCGAACAGCTCCGGCTTCAGCGTCTTGAGCATGTCGCTGCGGCCCATGATCTCGACCACGGGCTTGCCCGTCTTTTCCATGATCTGCTCGACCACGGGGTAGGTCTCGGGGTGCACGCCGGTCATGTCCAGCGGGTTGTCGCCGCCGCGGATGCGCAGGAAGCCCGCGCTCTGCTCGAAGGTCTTGGCGCCCAGGCCCGACACGTCCATGAGCTGCTTGCGGCTCTTGAAGGCGCCATTGGCCTCGCGCCAGCGAACCACCGCCTTGGCCACGCTGGGCGACAGGCCCGAGACGCGGCTGAGCAGCGGCACGCTGGCCGTGTTCAGGTCCACGCCCACGGAGTTCACGCAGTCTTCCACCACCGTGCCCAGGGTGCGGGCCAGCTCGCTCTGGTTCACGTCGTGCTGGTACTGGCCCACGCCGATGCTCTTGGGGTCGATCTTGACCAGCTCGGCCAGCGGGTCCTGCAGGCGGCGCGCAATGCTGGCGGCGCCGCGCAGGCTCACGTCCACGTCGGGCATCTCCTGCGAGGCGTACTCGCTGGCGGAGTAGACCGAGGCGCCGGCCTCGCTCACCACCACCTTCTCGATGGCGCGCTCGGCCTTGGCGGCCAGCTTGATCAGGTCGGCCGCCAGCTTGTCGGTCTCGCGGCTGGCCGTGCCGTTGCCGATGGCGATCAGGTTCACGCCGTGCTTTTCCGCCAGCTTGGCCAGGGTGTGCAGCGAGCCTTCCCAGTCGCGGCGCGGCTCGTGCGGGAACACCGTGGCGGTCTCCACCAGCTTGCCCGTGGCGTCCACCACGGCCACCTTCACACCCGTGCGGATGCCTGGATCCAGCCCCATCACCACGCGCGGGCCGGCAGGCGCCGCCAGCAGCAGATCGCGCAGGTTGTCGGCAAACACCTTGATCGCGACCTTCTCGGCATCGTCGCGCAGGCGGGCGAACAGGTCGCGCTCGGTCGACAGGCTCAGCTTCACGCGCCAGGTCCAGCTCACGCACTTGCGCAGCAGGTCGTCTGCCGGGCGGCCGGCATGGCTCCAGCCCAGGTGCAGGGCGATCTTGCCTTCGGCCAGGCTGGGCTTGCCCGGCTCGGGCTCGACCGGCAGCACCAGCTTGCCTTCGAGGATCTCAAGCGCCCGGCCGCGGAACACCGCCAGCGCCCGGTGCGAGGGCACGCGGCCGATGGGCTCGTCGTATTCGAAATAGTCGCGGAACTTGGAGACCTCGGGGTCGTTCTCGTTCTTGCCGTCCACCTTCTTGCTGCGCAAGAGGCCTTCGGACCAGAGCCACTCGCGCAGCGACTGCACCAGCACCGCATCCTCGGCCCAGCGCTCCGAGAGGATGTCGCGCACGCCATCAAGCACGGCCGGCACGGTGGAGAAGTCGGCGCCGGTCTTGCCGTCGTCCAGCACCTCGGGCGGTTTGGTGAAGGCGGCGGCCTCGGCTGCGGGGTCCAGCGTGGGGTCGGCAAACAGCTTGTCGGCCAGCGGCTCGATGCCGAACTCGCGCGCCATCTGGCCCTTGGTGCGGCGCTTTTGCTTGAAGGGCAGGTAGATGTCCTCCAGCTCCTGCTTGGTAGGGGCGCTGGCAATGGCCACGCGCAGGGCGTCGGTCAGCTTGCCCTGCTCGTCGATGCTCTTGAGCACGGTGGCGCGGCGGTCTTCGAGCTCGCGCAGGTAGGACAGGCGCGCTTCCAGCTCACGCAGCTGGATGTCGTCGAGCCCGCCGGTCACTTCCTTGCGGTAGCGGGCGATGAAGGGCACCGTGGCCCCCCCGTCGAGCAGCTCCACCGCTGCACGCACCTGGGATTCACTGACTTTGATTTCTGCGGCCAACTGCCGAACGATCTGCTGCATGGGTGGGCAAACTCTCTGAAACTCGAAAAAATACGCGAAGCGCGGGAGTTTGCCACAGCCACTTTTGGTAACAGCCCGGGCAACGCCCTGGCTTACCCTCGGAAATGCCGGAGCTTCTTAGAGCGGCTAACAAAACTCAGCGAAGCGGTTCTGGCTAGGCGCTGCTTCGCAGGCAGTACGAGCAGTACGACAAGACGCTGCAACGACGCCAGAAGAGTTTTGTTAGCCGCTCTTAGAATGCAGGGACCACGCCGCTCGCCAGATCCGCCCCCCTCTCCCTCCATGAAGCCTGTCCCCTTCTCCGTCCGCACGGAGTGCCCGCCTGGCGCCTGTGTCTGTGACCGGGACGCCCTTCTCCAGGCCCCCGATGGCGACACGCGCATCCTGCAGCTGACCCAGACCGAGGAAAAGAAGCTGCTCACCCGGCTGGAAAACATCACCAGCCTGTCTGACCTGCGCCGCATGCAGGAGCGCATGGAGCAGCAGCTTGGCATCCGCATCACCGTCACACCGAGCCCCAACGAAGTGCGCACCCTGCGCGGCATCGCCATCCTGGTGCAGGAGCAGCCTGGACTGTGCCGCAAGACGCGCCAGTCCATTCCGGCCGCGATCAAGAAGGGGATGGACCAGCGCCCCGAGATTGCCTACGAGTTGCTGGACGAGGGCGGCCTGTTCTCCAGCCCGTGAGGGGCCTTCCCCAGGCCTTGCAGGGCGCAGGATGACGCTACCATCTCCTTACCCCGCGTTTCGTTCCCTCTTGTTGTTGTCCCGGAGTCCCCATGGCCGCTGCTGAATCAGGCACCGAACTCGTCAAAGTCGTCGTGCTGCTGGCCGCTGGCGTCATCGCCGTGCCCCTGTTCAAGCGCCTGGGCCTGGGCTCGGTGCTCGGCTACCTGGCCGCAGGCCTGGCCATCGGGCCGTTCGGCCTGGGCTTCTTCAGCGATGCGCAGACCATCCTGCACGTGGCCGAGCTCGGGGTGGTGATGTTCCTCTTCGTGATCGGCCTGGAGATGCAGCCCACCCGGCTGTGGAACCTGCGGCGCCAGATCTTCGGCCTGGGCCTGGCCCAGGTGCTGGTCTGCATCGCACTGCTCACCGCCACGGGCGTGCTGGCAGGGCTCTCATCGGCCGTGGCCTTCATCGCGGCCTCGGGCTTCGTGCTCTCGTCCACGGCCATCGTGATGCAGTTGCTCGACGAAAGCGGCGACACCTCCACGCCGCGCGGCCAGCGCATCGTCTCCATCCTGCTGCTCGAAGACCTGGCCATCGTGCCCTTGCTGGCCATCGTGGCCTTTCTCTCGCCCGCCCCGACCGGGGAGGCCGTCTCGCGCTGGGTCACGGTGGGCGTGGCGCTGGCGGCCGTGGTGGGCCTGGTCGCAGTCAGCCGCTGGCTGCTGAACCCGTTGTTCAGTGTGCTGGCACGGGCCAAGGCGCGCGAGGTGATGACCGCCGCCGCCCTGCTGGTGGTGCTGGGCGCCGCATTGGCCATGCAATGGGGCGGGCTGTCGATGGCCATGGGCGCCTTCGCTGCGGGCGTAATGCTCTCCGAATCCACTTTCCGCCACCAACTCGAGGCCGACGTGGAGCCCTTCAGGGGCATCCTGCTGGGCCTGTTCTTCATGGGCGTGGGCATGGCGCTCGACATTCCGCTGGTGCTGCAGAATTGGCCTCTGCTGGTGGGGGGCGTGGTGGCCTGCATGGCCGTCAAGGGCATCGGCGTGTACGCCGTGGCACGCTTCACCAAGGCTGCGCACGGCGAGGCTCTGCAGCGCACCATGCTCATGGCCCAGGGCGGTGAATTCGCCTTCGTGCTCTATTCGGCTGCGGCTGCTGCGGGCATCGTGGAGGCCCGCATGAACGCGGTGCTCACGGCTGCCGTGATCATTTCCATGGCGCTCACGCCGCTGGCCGTGCTCTCGCTGCGCTGGCTGATGCCGCCCGAGCCCGCGCAGGACATGGCGGGCATCGACGCGGCCGATGGCCTCAAGGGCACGGTGCTGATCATCGGCTTCGGCCGCTTTGCTCAGATCGCGAGCCAACTGCTGCTGGCGCGGGGTGTCGACATCGCCATCATCGAGAACGACACCGACATGATCCGCGCGGCCGCGAAATTCGGCTTCAAGGTCTACTACGGCGACGGCACGCGCCTTGATGTGCTGCACGCCAGCGGCGCACACCACGCCAAATCCATTCTGGTCTGCGTGGACGATGCCAAGACCACCACGCGCATCGTCGAGCTGCTCAAGCACGAATGCCCGCTGATCCCGGTGCTGGCGCGCGCCTACGACCGCCAGCATGCCATCGAGCTGCTGCAGCTGGGCGTGGACTACCAGATGCGCGAGACCTTCGAGTCGGCCATGGGCTTTGGCATGCAGGCGCTGCAGACCCTGGGTGTGGACGCCGAAGAGGTGGCCGAAGTGGCTGAAAGCATTCGCCACCGCGATGCCGAGCGCCTGCAGCGGGAGCTGGCCGGGGACAAGGACGGCGCGCGCAACTTCTTCCAGGGCAACAAGTGGATTGCCACCCCGCTCACGCAACCCCAGCGCGAAGCCAGGGCACTCAACGAAGAAGCGGCCGATGCACTGGAGCAGCAGCCGCAGCCCGCAGTGGCTCCACAGGCCTGAACGCGAGAGGCGCCATGGGCATGCAGGACGATCTGTTCGGTGGCCCGCCTGAGCCACCGCCGCCACCACCCGCAGCGCCCGCCGCCGTGCAGGATGAGAAGTCCCCTGCCCCGCCCGCACGCAAGAAAGGCCTGGGCGTCAGCGCGCAGCCGCAGGACGACGCCACGCACGCCCTGGCCGCCAGCCTGTCGCCCCACCTGCGCCTGGGTACCTCCACCTGGACCTACCCGGGCTGGAAGGGCCTGGTCTGGGAGGGCGAGCATTCACCGGCGCAGCTCTCCAAGAACGGCCTGCCCATCTATGCCCAACACCCGCTGCTGCGCACGGTGAGCATCGACCGCAGTTTCTACCGCCCTCTCACGGTGAGCCAGTACGAGCGCTACGCCAGCCAGGTGCCCGACGACTTCCGCTTCGTGGTCAAGGCCCCGAGCCTGGTGACCGATGCGCTGGTGCGCAGCGAAGATGGCCGGGGCCGCGAGCCCAACCCCGCCTTTCTGAATGCCGACCTGGCACGCACCGAGTTCGTGGAGCCCGCGCTGCAGGGCCTGGGCCACAAGATCGGGGCGCTGGTGTTCCAGCTCAGCCCCCTGCCCATGGACCAGCTCGACCGCCTGCCCGAGGTGCTGCAGCGCCTGCGCGCCATGCTGCTGGCGCAGCCCAAGCTGGCGCCCATCGCGCCCGACGGCATCCTGGCGGTGGAGGTACGCGACCCCGAATGGATCAGCTCGCACTGGATGGCCCTCGACTTCGCGGCCGTGCTGCGCGAGGCGGACGCCACCTACTGCATCGACCTGCACCCCAAGATGCCGCCGCTGGCCGACCAATTGCACATGCTGCGCGCGCTGTGGCCCGGCCCGCTGGTCTGCCGCTGGATGCTGAACCCGGTGCACGGCCCCTATGGGTATGAAGAGGCCGAAAAGCTCTACGAGCCCTTCGACAGGCTGCACCACCCCGACCAACAGAACCGCGAGGAGCTGGCGCGGCTGATCGCCGGCGTGACCGGTGCCGGGCAGAACGCCTACGTCTGCATCAGCAACCACGCCGAGGGCTCTGCCCCCATCACAATCCACGCACTGGCAGACCGGGTGGCCGCACAGCCCCCGGCCCGCAAGAAGGCCTGACGGAGATCAGGCGCTGGCTGCGGCCACCGACTGGTCGCTGTGGCCCGCAAGCGTGATCCAGGCCAGCGCCACGCCCACCAGCGCGCCCGTGGCCATGCCGATCACCATGGGCAGCGGCTTGCCGTTGGCGAACAGGCCCACGATGCCCATGGCGGCAGCGCCCGTGAGCATCTGCAGCGTGCCGAGCAGGGCCGAGGCCGTGCCCGCAATGGCGCCGTGCTTTTCCAGCGCCAGCACCGAGGTGGTGGGAATCACCAGCCCCATCAGCGCGCTGGCCACGAAGTACAGGCCGATCAGCACAGCGAGTTCATCACCGCCGAGCAGGTAGTAGCTGAGCATCGCCACCATGACCACGCCCGAGCCCGTGGCGGCGGCCTTGACCAGGCGCACCAGGCCAAAGCGCTCGCCCAGCGTGGCCGTGAACTGCGAGGTGCCGATGAAGGCTGCCGCATTCACCGAGAACGCCAGGCTGTACTGCGTAGGCGTCAGGCCATAGTGGTTGATGAGCACGAAGGGCGAGCCTGCCAGGTACACGAAGAAGCCCGCCATGGCGCAACCGCCGATGAACACCAGGCCCAGGTAGTGCCAGTCGCGCAGCAGTAATCCGTAGGCACCCAGGGCCCCGCCCAGGCTGCTCTCCACGCGGTCCGATGCAGGACGTGTTTCGCCCAGGCTGCCGTACACCAGCGCCAGGCCGGCCACGGCCGCCACCGCCACCACCCAGAACACGCCACGCCAGCCGGCCAGGGCGATCACGCCGCTGCCCGCCAGGGGTGCCAGGATGGGCGAGACGCTGAACACCAGCATCAACAGTGACATGAGCCGCGCCGCATCGGTGCCCGTGTGCAGGTCGCGCACCACGGCGCGCGGAATGGCCATGCCCGCCGCCGCGCCCAGGCCCTGCACGAAGCGCAGGGCGATCAGGGTCTCGATGTCGGTGGCCAGCGCGCAGCCCACGCTGGCCAGGGTGAACAAGGCCAGGCCGAAGTACAGCGGCGGCTTGCGCCCCACCATGTCCGATACCGGGCCGTAGAACAACTGGCCCGCGCCCAGCGACAGAAAGAACGCCGTGAGGCTCCACTGAACGGCCCCCACGGACGCCCCCAGGCTGGCCCCGATCTCGGGCAGCGCGGGCAAATACATGTCGATGGCAAACGGGCCGATGGCCGAGAGCAGGCCCAGGATCAGGGCCATCTTGAAGAAGCGGGAAAAATGCATAGCCTGCCATTGTCGCGGGCACCCGGAAAATCCCTTATCGGCAGACTGGACCGTTTCGAGGTAAGAGAACTGATCAGTCGACCTGTGGCTCGACCTGGTTGCCGCCGGCCTGCCGTGCCCGGGCCAGGGCGCTGCTGGCGGCGCGCACCAGTTCGTCGGCGCGCTGGTCGCGCACAGGCACCAGCGCGGCCACCCCACCACCCAGGCTGAGCCGGCCCAGGGCCGAGCCCTCGTGGGGCAGTGCCAGCGAGCGCACGGCGACCACGGCGCCCTGCGCCAGGCTGTGGGCCTCATCGAAAGTCGCGCCCGGCAGCAGCAGGGCAAAGGCATCGCCCGCGAACCGCGCCACCAGGCCGCCTGGGCGCTCCTGCACGATCTGGGTGAGCGTGACGGCCAGGGTCTGCAGGCAGGCATCGCCCGCCAGGTGGCCATGGCGGTCCATGAAGTGGCGCAGCGCATCCACCTCCAGCAGCACCAGCGCCAGCGGGGTGGCGGCGCGCTGCGCGCGCTCCCAGGCCTGCTGCAGCACGTGGTCGAACTGGCGCCGGTTGCCCAGGCCGGTGAGGCTGTCGGTGCGGTCCATGGCGTCGATGCGCTGCTGCGCCTCGGCCAGGGCCCGGGAACTCTCCTGCAACTGGGCCTGCAGCACGCGGTGGTCGTTCTGCAGGCGCACCATGGCGGCAGAGCTCCCCTGCGGCAAGGGGCCCGAGGGCACCGAGGTGCCGCTGTGCACGATCTTCCACTCCGCGCCTTCCAGGCGGAACACCAGCACCAGGCGCGCCACAGGCACCTGGCCGGCCGGGGTCTCGCCCGCATCGGGGCCACGCACGTGCACCAGCGCCGTGGCCGAGACCACGTCCTCGGCCAGGTCCTGCAGGCACAGGTCGAGCACCTCGATGCGCATGTGCTGCGGCACCAGGGCAAAGTCCTGCAGGATGGCGGCCACCCACTCGCTGCGGGTGTGCACGAGGTGGTCGCTGCGGCTGGCGTAGCCGCTGAACTGGGTGCTCAGGCGCCCGATCAGGCGCTCGTCGCGCGTGGAGTACAGCGCGATGTAGTCGTCGAACAGTTGGCGGATGAGGGGCTGGCGATCCGGTCGCATGCGTGCGGGTTCCTCGTCAGGGCATCCTGAAAAAACATGCGGTGCACCGCCATGCGGGTCCGCACGGCCCCCAGTCCATGTTCCGGGTGGCGCGCGACGCACTTTAGCACCCCGCACCCAGGGCAGCCATGCATACTGCACGCACTCCCATGCGAACATTGCCGGTATGACGCACATCCCCAACACACGGACGGGCCGCACCGCATCGCTGGTGCTGGCCTGCCTGATCGCCCCCCTGCCCAGCCTGGCGCAGGCACCGAACACCGAGCCTGCCGCTGCCCTGGTGCTCTCGGCTGATGGCAGCCTCGTGATCGACACGCGCGCCAGGCTGGCCTGGCCGCGCTGCGTCGAGGGCATGCAGTGGACCGGCACCACCTGCACCGGCACGCCGCTGGAGATCGACCATGCCCAGGCCCTGGCCCATGCCAATGCCCGCTGGAAGGCCGAGGGCCTGCCCTGGCGGCTGCCGCGCGCCGCCGAACTGCGCCGGCTGGTGGACAAGTCGGGCCCCACGCCGGGGCTCGATGCGCGGCTGTTCCCGGCCGCGCCCTCGGGCTGGTACTGGGCGGTCAACGCCAACGTCAAGGGGGGCCTGGCGGGCAACCAGTACAACTACGGCAATGTGGAAAAGGCCCAGCGCCAGGGCCAGGGCGGCGAGAGCCTGGACACCACGCGCGTGAACCAGCGCTTTGCCGTGGACCTGGCGACCGGCGACATCCGCAGCGACGCGGCCAAGTTCAGCAAACTCCACATCCGCCTGGTGCGCACGCACACCGACTGACGGCACGGCGGGCACCGCCCGGCGCCACGCCGAGCCTTCTCTTTACGCTTTTTTTACGGCACGGCCCGCAGTCTGTGCCCTGTTTTTACGCGCGGATCCCGAGACTTCTCCCATTGCCCAAATGGAGAAGCAAACCATGGATTTCGTCTATATCGCGGCAGCCGCCGGCCTGTGGGGCCTGGTCCTGCTGCTCGTGCGCGGCTGCAGCCGCCTGGAACAAAAACCCGCAGGAGAGCGCGCATGATCGCCGTTGAACTGCTGTATGGGCTCAGCGGCCTGATCGCGGTGCTGCTGCTCGCGTACCTGGTGTACGCCCTGATCTGCGCGGAGCAATTCTGATGACCGCCGCTGCCTGGGCCCTGCTGGGCTCTTTTCTCGTACTGCTGGTGCTCATGGCCTGGCCGCTGGGCCGCTGGGTGGCCGTGCTCGCCACCGGCACGCCCCCGGCCTGGATGCAAAAGGCCGAATCCGGCCTGTACCGCCTGGCAGGTGTGGACCCGCAACAAGGTATGGGCTGGTCGCGCTATGCCCTGTGCCTGCTGGTGTTCAATGGTACCGGCCTGCTCTTCGTTTACGCCGTGCAGCGCCTGCAGGGCCTGCTGCCCCTGAACCCGCAGGCCATGCCCGCCGTGTCGGCCGATTCGTCGTTCAACACCGCGATCAGCTTCGTGTCCAACACCAACTGGCAGGGCTACGGGGGTGAAGCCACCATGAGCTACCTCACGCAGATGGTGGCGCTGGCCGGCCAGAACTTCTTCTCGGCCGCCACCGGCATCGCCGTGGCGTTCGCGCTGATCCGGGGCTTTACCGCCCGCTCCAGCGCCGTGTTGGGCAACTTCTGGGTGGACATCACGCGCATCACCGTGTGGCTGCTGCTGCCGCTGTCACTGGTGCTGGCCCTGTTCCTCGCCGGCAGCGGCGTGGTGCAGAATTTCAATGCCTACACCGACGTGGCCACCCTCGAATCCACCAGCTACCAGCAGCCGGCCTTGGACGGCCAGGGTGCGCCGCTGCTCAATGCCCAGGGCCAGCCCGTGCTGCAGGCGCTGACCACACCCACGCAGACCCTGGCCATGGGCCCGGTGGCCTCGCAAGAGGCGATCAAGATGCTGGGTACCAATGGTGGCGGCTTCTTCAACGCCAACTCGGCCCACCCGTTCGAGAACCCCACGGCCTGGACCAACCTGGCGCAGATGCTGGCCATCTTTCTGATCCCGGCCGCGCTGTGCTTCGCCTTTGGACGCAGCGTGGGCGACCAGCGCCAGGGCCTGGCGGTGCTGGCGGCCATGACCGCGCTGTTCGTGGCTGCGGTGCTGGCCATCATGCCGGCAGAGCAGGCGGGCAACCCGATGTTCGCGCAGCTGGGCGTGGACCAGGCGGCCAGCGTGGCGCAGGCCGGCGGCAACATGGAAGGCAAGGAGACACGCTTTGGCATCACCGCCTCGGGCCTGTTCGCCGTGGTCACGACAGCCGCTTCGTGCGGTGCCGTGGTCGCGATGCATGACTCCCTCACGCCGCTGGGCGGCATGGTGCCCATGGTGCTCATGCAATTGGGCGAAGTGGTGTTTGGCGGCGTCGGCTCCGGCCTGTACGGTATGCTGGTCTTCGCCATCCTGGCGGTGTTCATCGCCGGGTTGATGATCGGCCGCACGCCCGAGTACCTGGGCAAGAAGATCGAGGCGCACGAGATGAAGCTGGCCTCGCTGGCCATCCTGGCGACTCCGCTGCTGGTGCTGCTGGGCACGGCCATCGCGGTGTCCACCACCTCCGGCACCGCCGGCATGGTGCAGGCCGGCCCGCACGGCTTCAGCGAGGTGCTGTATGCGCTGAGCTCGGCGGCCAACAACAACGGCAGCGCCTTCGCGGGCCTGTCGGCCAACACGCCGTTCTACAACATGCTGCTGGGCGTGGCCATGTGGCTGGGCCGGTTCGCGGTGATCGTGCCGGTGCTGGCGATTGCTGGCGCCCTGGCGCGCAAGAAGCGCCTGCCGGTGACGGCCGGCACCATGCCTACCCACGGCCCGCTGTTCGTGGTGCTGCTGATCGGCACTGTGCTGCTGGTCGGCCTGCTCAACTACGTGCCGGCATTGGCCCTGGGGCCCGTGGTCGAGCACCTGATGCTGGGAGTGGCCCCATGAACGCCCCGCGCAACCCTGCCCCTTCCACCCCCATTGGTACCCCTGCCATGCAAGCAACCCCTGCCCTGGCCTTGATGGACAAGGCCCTCATGCTGCCCGCCCTGCGTGCCGCCTTCACCAAGCTCAACCCACGCGTGCAATGGCGCAACCCGGTGATGTTCGTGGTCTACATCGGCAGCATCCTGACCACGCTGCTGTGGCTCAACGCCCTGGGTGGCCAGGGTGACCAGGGCGCCGGCTTCGTGCTCGCGGTGGCCGTGTGGCTGTGGTTCACCGTGCTCTTCGCCAACTTCGCCGAGGCCCTGGCCGAAGGCCGCAGCAAGGCCCAGGCCGCATCGCTGCGCACCTTGAAGAAGAGCAACTGGGCCAAGAAGCTCAAGGAGCCCCGCCACGGCGGCACCTGGCTGCCCGAGCAGGCCGAGAACCTGCGCAAGGGCGACGTGGTGCTGGTCGAGGCCGGCGACATGGTGCCCATGGACGGCGAGGTCATCGAAGGCGTGGCCTCGGTGGACGAATCGGCCATCACCGGCGAGTCGGCTCCCGTGGTGCGCGAATCGGGCGGCGACTTCTCCTCGGTCACCGGCGGCACGCGCGTGCTGTCGGACTGGCTGGTGGTGCGCGTGGCCGTGAACCCCGGGGATTCGTTCCTGGACCGCATGATCAGCATGGTCGAGGGCGCCAAGCGCCAGAAGACGCCCAACGAGATTGCGCTCAACATCCTGCTGGTGGCGCTGACCATCGTTTTCCTGGTGGTCACGGTCACCCTGCTGCCCTACTCGCTCTACAGCGTGAAGGCCGCCCAGGCCGGCACCGTGGTGAGCCTCACGGCCCTGGTGTCGCTGCTGGTGTGCCTGATCCCGACCACCATCGGCGGCCTGCTGTCGGCCGTGGGCGTGGCCGGCATGAGCCGCATGATGCAGGCCAACGTGATCGCCACTTCGGGCCGCGCCGTGGAGGCCGCGGGCGACGTGGACGTGCTGCTGCTGGACAAGACCGGCACCATCACCCACGGCAACCGCCAGGCCAGCGCCCTGCTGCCCGCACCGGGCGTCACGCAGGCCCAGCTGGGCACCTGCGCGGCCCAGGCATCCGCCGCTGACGAAACGCCCGAGGGCCGCAGCATCGTGGCGCTGGTGCAGGCCAGCGGCACGGTGGATGCGCCGGCCGGCAGTGTCACCCCGGTTGCCTTCACGGCCCAGACGCGCATGAGCGGGGTGGACATCGCCCAGGTGGACGGCAGCGTGCGCCAGCTGCGCAAGGGCGCGGTGGACGCCGTGCGCCGCCATGTGGAGGCCCTGGGCGCCCACATGCCCGCCGAGGTGCTGCGCGCCGCCGACGAGGTGGCACGCCGCGGCAGCACGCCGCTGGCCGTGGCCGACGGCAGCCGGGTGCTGGGCGTGGTGGAACTCAAGGACATCGTCAAGACCGGCATCCGCGAGCGCTTTGCGCAGCTGCGCCGCATGGGCATCAAGACCGTGATGGTGACCGGCGACAACAAGCTCACGGCCGCCGCCATTGCCGCCGAGGCCGGCGTGGACGACTTCCTCGCCGAGGCCACGCCCGAGGCCAAGCTGGCGCTGATCCGCCAGTACCAGGCCGAAGGCCGGCTGGTGGCCATGACCGGCGACGGCACCAACGACGCACCCGCCCTGGCCCAGGCCGACGTGGCCGTGGCCATGGGCTCGGGCACGCAGGCCGCGAAGGAGGCCGGCAACATGGTGGACCTGGACTCCAACCCCACCAAGCTCTTGGAAGTGGTGGAGACCGGCAAGGCACTGCTCATGACGCGCGGCTCGCTCACCACCTTCTCCATCGCCAACGACGTGGCCAAGTACTTCGCCATCATCCCGGCGATCTTCGTGAGCACCTACCCACAACTGGCGGCGCTCAACGTGATGCAGCTGACCAGCCCGCAGTCGGCCATCCTGGCCGCCGTGATCTTCAACGCCCTGGTCATCGTGTTTCTGATTCCGCTGGCGCTCAAGGGTGTGCGCTACCGCGCCGTGGGGGCCGCTGCCTTGCTGCGCCGCAACCTGGCCATCTACGGGCTGGGCGGGCTCATCGTGCCCTTCATCGGCATCAAGGCCATCGACCTGCTGCTCTCGGCCATGGGCCTGGTCTGAACACCCAAGGACATTTCTCCATGAACAATATTCTTCGCCCCACTCTGGTCCTGTTCGCCGCGCTCACGCTGGCGACGGGCGTGATCTACCCGATGGTCGTCACCGGCATTGCGCAAGCCGCCTTCCCGCACCAGGCCAATGGCAGCCTGGTAGTGAAAAATGGCGCGGCCGTGGGTTCCGAGCTCATCGGCCAGAACTTCACCGCACCCGGGCATTTCTGGGGCCGGCCCTCGGCCACCGCGCCCATGCCCTACAACGCCAGTGCCTCGGGTGGCTCCAACCAGGGGCCGCTGAACCCGGCGCTCAAGGACGCCGTCAGCGCCCGCATCGCCGCCCTGCGCGAAGCCGACCCCGGCAACACCGCGCCGGTGCCCGTGGACCTGGTCACCGCCTCGGCCAGCGGGCTCGATCCTCACATCAGCCCCGCCGCCGCACGCTACCAGGTGGCACGCGTGGCTACGGCCAAGGGCGTGAGCGCCGACAAGGTGGCGGCCCTCGTGGAATCACAGGTAGAGCTACCATGGCTGGGTTTCGTGGGCGAAGCGCGCATCAACGTGCTGCAGTTGAACCTGGCGCTGGACGCATTGCGCTGAGCCATGGCAGGCAATGATGTGCTCGCTGCGCTGTGCGCAGTGGCCGTGCTGCTGGTCCCGCTGGCGCTGGCCTGGCTGCTGGTGGCACGCCGGCCACGCGGCAGGCGGCCGCCCACAAACACATCCCAGGAACCTTGATGGCCTTGCACAGCGACAGCCGACCCGACCCCGACGAACTCCTGGAAAGTATCCAGCGCGACGCCCAGCAGGCGGCGAGCGGCCGGCTGCGCGTGTACTTTGGCGCCAATGCCGGCGTGGGCAAGACCTACGCCATGCTCAGCGCCGCCCAGCGCGCCCACCGCGCAGGCACCCAGGTGCTCGCCGGTGTGGTGGAAACGCATGGCCGCAGCGAGACAGCCGAGCTGCTCCAGGGCCTGCCGCGCCTGCCACCGCGCGAAGTGCCGTACCGGGACCGCACCCTGCCCGAGTTCGACCTGGATGCCGCGCTGGCAGCAAAGCCTGCGGTGCTGCTGGTGGACGAACTCGCCCACTCCAATGTGGAAGGCTCACGCCACCCCAAGCGCTGGCAGGACGTGCGCGAGCTGCTGGACGCCGGCATCGACGTCTGGACCACGCTCAACGTGCAGCACCTCGAAAGCCTGAACGGCGTGGTGGGCGCCATCACCGGCATCCGCGTGCACGAGACCGTGCCCGACACCGTGCTCGACAGCGCCGACGAGGTGGTGCTGGTGGACGTGACGCCCGACGAGCTGCTGCTGCGCCTGAAGGCCGGCAAGGTCTACCTGGCGCCCCAGGCCGAGCGCGCGGCGCAGAACTTCTTTCGCAAGGGCAACCTGATCGCGCTGCGCGAGATGGCGCTGCGGCGCACGGCCGAGCATGTCGAGGACGATGTGCGCAGCTACCGCATCGAGCAGTCCATCACCCCGGCATGGAACACCGATGGCGCCATCCTCGCCTGCATCGGTCCGCAGGCGGGCGCCGAGCAGACGGTGCGCACGGCCGCGCGGCTGGCGGGCCAGCTCAACGTGCGCTGGCATGCGGCCTATGTGGAAACGCCGCGCCTGCAGCGCTTGGCTGCGGCCGAGCGCGACCGCATCCTGGCCGTGCTGCAGCTCGCAGGCGACCTGGGCGCGCAGACCGCCGTGCTCACCGGGCATGACCTGCCCGCAGCCCTGGTGGCGCATGCCCAGGCGCTCAACTGCGCGACCCTGATCGTGGGCCGCCGCGCCGAAGCGCGCCGCCGCTGGCCGTGGCAGGTGGGCATGACCCAGAAGCTGGCCACCCTGGCGCCGGCCCTGGACGTGATGGAGGTGGGCCACACCCCGAGCACCCGGCGCCTTGCCCAGACCCTGCGCCAGGCAGACGGCGAAGAGCCTGATGCCGGCCTGCAGCCAGGCTGGCGACGCTATGCCTGGGCCGTGGCCGCCAGTGTGATGGCCACGGCACTGGCAGCGCCTTTGCATGGCTATTTCGAGCTGGCCAACATCGTCATGCTGTTCCTCATGGGGGTGGTGCTGGTCGCCGTGCGCCAGGGGCGCGGGCCGGCCGCACTCTCGGCCGTGCTCAACGTGGCGGCGTTCGACCTGTTCTTCGTGCCGCCGCGGTTTTCGTTCGCCGTGAGCGATGTGCAGTATTTCTTCACCTTCGCCGTCATGCTGGCCGTGGGCCTGCTCATCGGGCAGCTCACGGCGGGGCTGCGCTTCCAGGCGCGCATCGCGGCCAGCCGCGAGCAGCGTGCGCAATCGCTGTTCGAGCTCACGCGCGACCTGTCGGCCGCGCTCATGGCCTCGCAGGTGGTGGAGCTGGGCCGCACCGCCACCGAACGCAACTTCGGCGGTCAGGCCGTGGTGCTGCCCACCGATGCACGCGACCAGTTGGTGCTGCCCGACCCCGCGCCCGAAGGCTTCGATGCCTCCGTCGCGGACTGGTGCATGCGCAATGCCCAGCCCGCGGGCCTGGCCACGACCACGCTGGCCGCGCACAGCTGGCACTACGTTCCGCTGCAGGCACCGATGCGCGTGCGCGGCGTGCTGGCGCTCCAACCCGCCCAGCCGCGCTGGCTGCTGATCCCCGAACAGGCCAAGCAGCTCGATACCCTGGCGCGCCAGATCGCGATTGCGCTGGAGCGCGTGCACTACGTGGAGGTGGCGCAGGGCGCCGTGGTGGAGATGGAGTCCGAGCGGCTGCGCAATGCCCTGCTCGCGGCGATATCGCACGACGTGCGCACGCCGTTGACCAGCCTGATCGGCCTGGCCGAGTCGCTGCGCGACGCCATGCCGCCCCTGCCCGCGCACCAGGCCAGCGCCGCCGCCGCCATGGTGGCGCAGTCGCGCGAGCTCAACACCCTGGTCAACAACCTCCTGGAGATGGCACGCCTGCAAAGCGGTGCCGTGCACCTGCGCATGGACTGGCAGTCCACGGAAGAAGTGGTGGGCAGCGCCATCCGTGCCTCCGGCCCGGCCCTCGCAGGGCGCGAGGTGCAGGCACGCATCCCGGCCGACCTGCCCCTGGTGGAGTTCGACGCCGTGCTGATCGAGCGCGTGCTCGTGAACCTGCTGGAGAACGCGGCCAAATACGGTGCCCCACCCATCAGCGTACAGGCCCATGCGCAACCCGAGGCCCTGGTGCTGAGCGTGCGCGACCACGGCCCCGGCCTGCCGCAGGGCATGCAGGGCGATGCCGCCCTGCTGTTCGAGAAGTTCACGCGCGGGCAGGCCGAATCGGCCACGCCAGGCGTGGGCCTGGGCCTGGCCATCTGCAAGGCCATCGTGGATGCCCACCAGGGCCAGATCGAAGCCCGCAATGCCGATGGCGGTGGGGCAGAATTCATGCTGCGCCTGCCCCGCAGGCCTCCTCCACCCCTGAAAGAAGCCCCCGCATGGCCAGCCTAGCCCCCGTTGCCGTCGTGATCGAAGACGAGCCCCAGATCCGCCGCTTCGTGCGCGGTGCGCTCGAAGCCGAGGGCTGGCAGGTGCACGAGGCCGACACCCTGCAGCGCGGCCTGACCGAGGCCGGCACGCGCAAGCCCGACCTGCTGGTGCTGGACCTGGGCCTGCCGGACGGCGACGGCCTCACGCTGATCCGCGACGTGCGCCAGTGGTCCACCGTGGCGGTGATCGTGCTGTCGGCGCGCATCGACGAGGCCGACAAGATCGCCGCGCTGGACGCCGGTGCCGACGACTACCTGACCAAGCCCTTCGGCGTGGGCGAGCTCATGGCGCGCGTGCGCGCCAACCTGCGCCGGCCACGCGCCACGGGGACGTCCGAAGAGGAGGACACCACCTTCAGCTTCGGCGAGGTGGCCGTGGACCGCAAGGCGCGCCTGGTACGGCGTGCCGGGCAGGAGGTACACCTCACGCCCATCGAGTACCGGCTGCTGTCGGTGCTGGTGGCCAACGCCGGGCGCGTGCTCACCCACCGCCAGTTGCTGCGCGAGGTGTGGGGCCCTTCGCACACCGAGCAGAGCCACTACCTGCGCATCTACATGGGCCACCTGCGCCAGAAGCTCGAACCCGACCCGGCCCAGCCGCGCCACCTGCTGACCGAAACAGCCGTGGGCTACCGATTGATGACTTGAAGATCACCCGTGGAAGAACTTGGCAGGCCAGGTCACCAGCCACGGGAAGATCACCATGAGGAACATGACGGCGAACTCGGCGATCATGAAGGGCACCACGCCCTTGGTCACGTCGTCCATCGACATCCTGCCCACCCCCGCGACCACGTTGAGCACCGTGCCCACGGGCGGCGTCACGAGCCCGATGGAGTTGTTGATGATGAACATCACGCCGAAGTAGACCGGGTCGATCCCCGCCGCATTCACCACCGGCATCAGCACCGGGGTGAGGATCAGGATGGTGGGCGTCATGTCCATCGCGGTCCCCACCGCCATCACCAGCACCATGATGGCCGCCATCAGCAAAATCTTGTTGTCCATGAAGGGCTGCAGCAGCCCCACCACCTTGGACGGCAGGTCGGCCACGGTGATGAGCCAGGCGCTCACCATGGCGGCCGCGATCAGGAACATCACGATGGCGCTGGTCTTGGCCGCAGCGACGAAGATGCCGTACAGGTCGCGCCAGCTTATCTCGCGGTAGATCACCGCCGAGACGAAGAGCGCGTACACCGCCGCCACCACGGCCGCCTCGGTGGGCGTGAACACCCCCATGCGCAGGCCCACCAGAATGATCACCGGCAGCATCAACGCCCAGAGGGCCTTGCGCAGGGCCGTGAGGATCTCTGCGGCCGACTTGCGCGGCGGCGGCACGATCTTCTCGCGCCGCACCAGGAAGGCCCAGGTCAGCCACAGCGCGGCACCGATCAGGATGCCCGGCACGATGGCCGCCAGGAACAGCTTGGAGATGGACACGTTGGCCGCAACCCCGAAGATCACCAGGCCGATGCTCGGCGGGATCACCGGGCCGACGACGCCGGTGGCCGCGATCAGCCCGCCGGCGCGCGACTTGTCGTGCCCGGCCTTGACCATCATGGGCAGGAGAAGCGCCGTGAGTGCCGCCGCATCGGCCACGGCCGACCCCGACAGGGCCGACAGGGCCGACAGCAGGCAGCCGGCCATGATGGTCACGTAGCCCAGGCCGCCCTTGACGTGGCCCACCAGGGCCAGGGCGAAGTCCACGATGCGGCGCGACAGCCCGCCGACGTTCATGATCTCGCCCGCCAACATGAAGAAGGGCACGGCCAGCAGCGGAAAGCTGTCGGCCCCGCCGATCAGGTTCTGCGCGAGGATCTGCGCGTCGAACAGGTCCAGGTGCCACATCAGCGCGACGCCGCTGGCCAGCAGCGAGAACGCGATCGGAATGCCCATGGCCATGGCCAGCAGCAGCGCGCCGACAAAGACGACGATGGTCATGGCTTCGCACCTCCGTGGCCCGAGGGCGCACTGCCGGCTGGCGCCTGGGCAGAAGAGCCGAGGATCTGCTGCAGTTGCACGGCTTCTTCCGATTCCTGCACCATCACCAGGTCCTCGTCGGCGATCTGGCCGCTGAGCAGCTTGTACAGGTCGATGGCCAGGATCAGCGCCGCGCACACCGCGAACACCAGGCCCGCGCTGTAGACGATCGCCATGGACGCGCCCGTGGTCGGAGCCGTCACGTCCCAGTTGATGCGCGCCTGCGCCAGGCTGCCCTGGAACAGCAGCCAGACGATGTAGAGCATCACCATGTGGCCCAGCGCCAGGCAGATCTTCTTGCCCAGCGCGGGCAGGCGCTGCACCACCATGTCCACCCCCAGGTGGCCATGCTCGCGCAGTGCGACGATGGCCCCGAGGAAGGTCATCCAGATGAAAAGCCAGCGCGACACTTCTTCCGACACGGTGATGCCGGAGTTGAAGCCATAGCGCAGCACCACGTTGCCGAACACCAGCACCACCATCAGCGCCAGCATGGCGGCAATCACCGCCTCCAGCACGCGGCAGGCGCGGTCCATCCATCGATTCATGTTGTATTTCCTGTGATGGCGGAACGGGACTCAGGCCGTCTGGGCGGCTTCGCGCAGGCTTTCCACCAGCGAGCGCAGCGCTGCCAGGTAGGAATGCGGGCCAAAGCCCTGCACCGTGGCCTTGACCGCTGGCGAGATGATCGAATGCGCGCGCCAGGCCTCGCGCGCGGCGATGTTGGACATGTGCACCTCGATCACCGGGAAGGGCATGGCCTTGATCGCGTCGTGCAGCGGCACACCATGCTGTGTGAGGCCCGCAGGGTTCACGAGCGCGCCCTGCGCCGCGTCGATGTGCTCGTGCAGGAAGTCGATCAACGCGCCTTCGTGGTTGGACTGCAGGATGTCGAGTTCCACGCCGAGCTCGGTTGCGAGCGTCTGCAGGCGCTCGTTGATCTGCGCCAGCGTGGTGGTGCCGTAGATGTGGGGTTCGCGGCGCCCGAACAGGTTCAGGTTGGGGCCGTGGAGGACGAGGATTTTCATGGGTGTTCGCGCCGAATGTCTTACTTGCGGATGCGGGCCAGTTCGTCGTTGTAGAGCTTCACGATGGCCGGGTCGTAGGTGGCCGCGAACTTCTCGATCACCGGCTTGGCGATCTGCTGCATGCGCGCCAGTTCAGCGGGTGCGATCTCGTTGTAGGCCATGCCCTTGGCCTGCAGGTCGCCCACCGACTTCTGGGCCGCGGCGCGGCTCACCTGGCGCTGGTAGCCGCGCGCCTCGTTGGCGGCGTCGTTCATCATCTTCTGTTCGGCGGGCGTGAGCTGGTCCCAGAACTTCTTGCTCACCAGCACGATGTTGGCGGCATAGACGTGGTTGGTGGCGCTCACGTACTTCTGCACCTCGAACATCTTGTTCGACAGGATCACCGCATAGGGGTTCTCCTGGCCATCGACCGCCTTGGCTTCCAGCGCGCCATAGAGCTCGGCAAACGGCATGGGCACGGGGTTGGCCTTGAAGGCCTTGAAGGTCTCCAGGAACACGGGGTTTGGGATCACGCGCAATTTGAGGCCGTCGAAGTCATCGGCCTTGGTGATGGCACGCTTGCTGTTCGTCACGTTGCGAAAGCCCAGGTCCCAGTAACCCAGGGCGACCAGGCCCTTTTCGGGCAGCTTGGCGATCAGCGCCTGGCCCAGTGGGCCGTCGAGCAGCGCATCGGCCTGGGCGAAGCTGGCCACGGCGAACGGAAAGTCCACCAGCCCGAATTCCTTGACGATGCCGGCCAGCGAGGTGGTGGCCGGTGCCGACATCTGCTGCACGCCGCCCTGCAGGGCCGACTGCTGCTGCATCTCATTGCCCAGTTGCGAAGCGGGGAACTCCATGACCTTCATCTTGCCGCCGCTCTTGGCGGCCAGCAGCTCGCCAAAGCGCTTGACGCCAAAGCTCACGGGATGGTCGGCGTTGTTCAGGTGGCCGAAGCGGATCACGCGCTCCTGCTGAGCGGCGGCGGGCAGCGCCATCAACAGGGACAGGCCGGCGGCCGCCAGTATGCAAGCAGTTTTTTTCACGGGACATCTCCATCAAAAGTCGAACCAGGGACATGCAGCCGGAAGACCGGTTGCGCCATGGGGATTGATGGTAGTTAAAAAGTGGAAACACTTTCCATAGTAGAAACCCTTTAACAATTTTTGGTACATTGACGACAGTACAAAGACGATCACCGAAAGAGACCCGCCATGAGCAGCATCCTCGAGCGCAGTTTCAAAGTCCTGGAGCACCTGGCCCCGCACCCCGAGGGCAAGGCCCTGTCGAGCCTGGCCTCGGAGCTCGACATGCCGCTGAGCGCCACCCACCGCCTGCTGGCCGAGCTGGTGCGCTGTGGCTACGTGCGCCAGGACCACAGCCAGGGCAACTACATGCTGACCATCAAGCTGGTGTCGCTGGGCCTGGGCTTTCTGAGCGCCACGGGCGTGGTGGACATCGCCCAGCCGCTGCTGGACCGGCTGGCCGCCGAATCCGGGGAGCTGGTGCGCCTGGCGGTGGTCGATGGGGACGAACTGACCTTCGTGGCCAAGGCGCAGGGGGCCATGCGCGGCCTGCGCTACGACCCGGACATGGGCCTGTCGGTCAACCTCTCATGCAGCTCGGCCGGCCATGCCTGGCTGTCCACCATGAGCGACGAGGAGGCGCTGGCCCTGGTTGCGCGCCAGGGCTTTGGCCAGCCCGAGGACTATGGCCCGAACGCGCCCACCACGGTGAAGGCGCTGCTGGCCTACCTGCGCACGGCGCGCCAGCAGGGTTTCAGCACCATCGTGGAGGTGTTTGCGCCGGCCATGACGGCCATGGCCGCGCCCATCCGCCGGGGCAACGGCACGGTGATCGGGGTGGTGACGATTGCCGGCCCGCTGGTGCGCCTGACGCCTGAGCGCATGCAGGCCCTGGGCCCGGCCCTCTTGAACACCACGCACGAGCTGGCCATGGCGAGCGGCGGGTCGGCTCTGTTGAAGAAACGGGGTTAGTGGCGCGGCGCGAACAAAGCCAGCGTGTCGTGGGCAAACGCGCCCTCGATCTCCAGCATGCGCATCTTGGTGGCGGCACCCCCGCCAGCCGAGAAGCCGCCGGTCTTGCCGCCTGCGGCGAGGATGCGGTGGCAGGGCACCACCGGCGCAAACGGGTTGTGGCCCAGCGCCTGGCCCACGGCGCGTGCGGCGCCGGGTTCGCCCAGCGCGGCGGCCATTTCGCCATAGGTCTTGGTCTTGCCGGGCGGTATGCGCCGGGCCAGTTCGTACACGCGCGCATTGAAGGGCGGTACGCCCTCGGTGGCCAAGGGCACGTCGAGCAGATCGTCGTGCGCGCCTGCGAGCAAAGCCACCACGCGGGCCGCCCAGGTGGCCACTTCGGGTGGCATCGCGGACTCAGGCGCGCCCGGAAAGCGCCGCTGCATGCGCGCACGGGTGTGCGCCTCGCCCGCGTCCTCGGGCAGTTGCACACCGACCAGCAGGGGGCCATTCCAGGCCAGGCCGCAGTGCCCCACCGCCGTGGCAAACAGCGCGAAGCCCTGGGCCACTGCAGGCCCGCGTTTTTCAGTCTGCACGCAAGGCGGCCTTGAGTTGCTCGCCGATCTCGGGCTTGCCCGCGAAGGGATCGGTGGGGTTGCGCCCCAGCATGATGTCTTCCATGCGCGTCTGCACCGAGGCAATCGCCTTGGGGTGGCTGTAGATGTAGAACTGGCCGGCCGCAGCCGCGTCGAACACCTTTTGCGCCACTTCGGCCGCCGTCACCTTGCCGCTGCCCACGGCCTTGTCGCTCATGGCCTGGCCAATGAGCTGGCTGCGGGTGGGCTTGCCGGCCGGCAGTTCGCCGGGGCGGTTGCGGTGGCTCTGGGCGATGCCGGTGGGCACGAAGAAGGGGCACAGCACGCTGGCGCTGACCTGGTCGGTCACCAGGGCCAGGTCCTGGTACAGGGTTTCGGACAGGCTCACCACCGCGTGCTTGCTCACGTTGTAGATGCCCATGTTGGGCGCATCGAGCAGGCCGGCCATGCTGGCCGTGTTGACGATGTGGCCGCGCCAGGCCGGGTCTTTCTTGGCGGCGGCGAGCATCATGGGGGTGAACAGGCGCACACCGTGCACCACACCCCAGAGGTTCACGCCCAGCACCCATTCCCAGTCCTTCAGGGAGTTCTCCCACACCAGACCGCCCGCGCCCACGCCGGCGTTGTTGAAAACCAGGTGCGGCGCGCCGAAGCGCTGCTCCACATCCACCGCCAGTTGCTCCATCTGCGCGGCGTCGGACACGTCCACCTTGCGCGCCAGCACCTGGGCTCCAGCATCTTGCGCCTCGGCAGAGGCTGCGTCGAGGGCGTCCTGCTGCACGTCCACCAGCACCAAATTCATGCCCAGGCGCGCGCCGATGCGCGCGCATTCGAGGCCGAAGCCCGAGCCCGCGCCGGTGAGAACGGCCGTCTTGCCTTTGAAGTCGTCGATCATGTGGGTTTCTCGGCCTTTCGCAATGTATAGCCAATCCGGGGGAAGTGCACGTGCAGCGTGCCGGCACGCGGGTCGGTGCGGCGCAGGGTGTAGCGGGTGCGGGTGGCGGCGATCAGCTCGCCCTCCGTGGGTTCGGTGCCGAAGCTTTCGGCGGCAATCGTCACCAGGCTGCCCAGGGCAATGCCGTGGTCGTCCTGGAACAGGTCGTCGGCCAGCGGCAGCGGGTCCAGCCCCGCAGCCACGGTGATGGCGTCTTCGGACGTGAGCTTTTCCATGCGGCCATGGCCCAGCGCCGCCACGCGGTCCATCCATTCGAGCACGGCGGGCGTGGCGCTGAAGATGTCGGCCATCACCGGCACGCACTGGCGCGTGAACCACAGCGGGTGGTAGGCGGCAAAGTCGGCCAGGCAGGGCTCGGCGCCGAACAGAAAGTCATGCTCTTCGGCCATGTGCGCGATGCGCCGCAGGTACGAGCGGTAGGCTCCCGTGGCATCGGCCGGGCGCAGCCGCTGCATGCCCGCGCTCATCTCGCGGCGGTCTTCGCCAAAGGCCTGGGCTGCGGCAGGGGGCAGGTTGGCGAACATGGCCGACGCGCCCTTGGGCTGCAGGTTGTAGGCCATGGCGGCCCAGAACAGCGTGGTGTCGGCCCACTGCGCGAACACGCGCGCCACGCCCTTGAGGTGCGGCGGGTAGAGCACCGGCTCGGGCTGCACATGCTCGAGCACGTCGCAGATCAGGGCCGAGTCGCAGTAGATGTCGGCGCCGATCTGCAGGAACGGCGTCTTGCGGTAGCCGCCCGTGAGGGCCACCACGTCGGGCTTGGGCGCGATGCTGGGAATGATCACGGACTTCCAGGCCAGCTGCTTGTAGCCCAGAGCCAGACGGATCTTTTCCGAGAAGGGGGACGATGGGTAATGGTGCAGGATAAGGGGCGTGGTCATCGGGGGTTCTCCAGCAATGCAAGGGTTGTTTGGTGAGGGTCAGGCAGGCAGCGCGCGGTCCAGCAGCGCATCGAAATCCACGCCCGCGCCCAGGGTGCCGAAGCTGTAGCCCCAGTCGCCGCCCAGGCGCGATGCGCAGAAGGCGCCGAACACGCTGGCGGGCGCACTGCGGTACAGCAATGCCGCCTGCACGGCCAGGGCCACATCCTGCGCCAGACGCCGGGCCTCGGCCTCGGTGGTCATGGCGTCCACGCGCAGCGGCAGCGCGCTGGCCATGCGGTCCAGCGCCGGATGGGCGCCGCGTGCGGGGGCCAGTTCGTCGGCCAGGGCGGCGGCCGTATCAGCGCGGCGCACGGCGCGCAGCAGGTCCAGCGCCATGATGTTGCCCGCGCCTTCCCATATGGAATTGAGCGGCATCTCGCGGTAGATGCGGGCCATGGTGCCTTCGCCGCCCTCCTCCACGTAGCCATTGCCGCCCAGGCATTCCATGGCCTCCTGCGCAAAGGCGCTGCCGCGCTTGCAGACCCAGAACTTGGCCACGGGCGTGAGCAGGCGCGCCATCACGGCCTCGTGCGGGTCGGAGTCTTTCTTGTCGAAGGCACTGGCCAGGCGGATGGACAGGGCCGTGGCGGCCTCGCTCTCCAGCGCCAGGTCGGCCAGCACATTGCGCATCAGCGGCTGCTCGATCAGCTTCTTGCCAAACGCCATGCGCTGGCGCGTGTGGTGCAGCGCCAGCGACAGCGCCTGGCGCATGAGGCCGCTGGTGCCCAGCGCGCAGTCCAGGCGCGTCATGGTGCCCATCTCGAGGATCTGGGCCACGCCGCGCCCTTCTTCGCCAACGCGCCAGGCCGTGGCGTCGATGAACTCCACTTCGGAGCTGGCATTGGCATGGTTTCCGAGCTTGTCCTTGAGCCGCTGGATACGGATGGCATTGAGCGTGCCCTCTGCGCCATCGCCAGGAAGCACCCTGGGCAGGAAAAAGCAGGTGAGCCCGCCCGGCGCCTGGGCCAGCACCAGGAAGGCATCGCACATGGGGGCCGAGAAGAACCACTTGTGGCCCGTGAGCCGGTAGCGTGCGCCCCAGGCGTCGCTGCCGTCGGCCACGGCCTGCGTGGTGTTGGCGCGCACGTCCGAGCCGCCCTGCTTCTCGGTCATACCCATGCCCATGGTGAGCGCGGACTTCTGCGAGAACAGCGCCAGGCGCGGGTCGTAGCGGGTGCTGGCCAGGCCGGCATTCCAGTCGGCCCACACCGCGGGGTTGCCGCGCAGCGCCGGGGTGACGGCATAGCTCATCGAGACGGGGCACAGCACCGAGGGCTCGGTCTCGGTGAAGAGCATGAAGCCCGCTGCGCGCTCCACATGCGCGTGCGCGGCGCCCGCACCCGTGCGCGACCAGGGCGTGGCGTGCAGGCCGTGGCGCAGCGCCGCACCGATCAGCGCGTGGTAGCTGGGGTGGAACTCCACCGTATCGGTGCGGCGGCCCACGCGGTCGTGCGTGTGCAGTTCGGGCTTGTGGGTGTTGGCCAGGCGCGCGTGCTCCTGCATCGTGGCCGAGCCCATATCGGCGCCCAGGGCCGTGAGCGCGCTGCGGTCCAGCGCCGGGGCATGCAAGGCCACGGCATCCTGCAGCGGCCGGTTGCTGGTGAACAGGTTCACATCCGAGAGCGGTGCACTCTGGTTGAAGACCGTGTGCGTGGTGGAAACCGTGGCGGACAGAGGGGTCATGGTGCACTCCACAGCATTTCGATATGGGGGATGTCGTCCTCAAGGTACTCGTCCGACACCGCCACGAAACCCAGGCTGCCATAAAAACGCTGCAGGTGCGCCTGGGCACTGATGCGCACGCTGTGGCCCGGCCACGCCTGCGCACAGCGGGCCAGGCCCTCCTGCATCAACAGCCGCCCGGTACCGTCGCCACGGGCTTCCTTCGCGGTCACCACACGGCCGATGGAAGGCTCGGGGTAGTTCACGCCCGGGTCCACCACGCGCAGGCAGGCCAGCAGCGCACCGGCACCATCGTAGCCCAGCAGGTGCCAGGATTGCTTGTCGGCCCCGTCCGGGTCCTGGTAGGGGCCCTGCTCCAGGATGAAGACCTTGCAGCGCAGAGCCAGCGCGTCGTGCAGCGCATGCACGCCGAGGTCATCGAAGCGGGCCCAGGTCCAGTGCAGGTTCAACGCCATAGGTGCACATTCCTCATGTCAACTACCCATACATACCACTTGCACCACCCGCAGCCCATGAAACAGGCGCGCCGAAGCCAGC